>JAIBBK010000088.1 GCA_019694675.1 Ignavibacteria bacterium | reverse complement strand
TTTGCACCAACCTTAAGCCAGTGCATTACCCTGTCCTCCTTCAGTGTCACGCCGATAGGGTCAAGGTTTGGATTGTAAGTTCCGAGAGCTTCAATGAACCTCCCGTCTCTTGGTGAACGGGAATCAGCGGCAACTATCTTGTAAACAGGATAGTGCCTCTTGCCCATTCTTCTCAGTCTGATTTTTACCAATTGTCTTAGAGCTCCTTACGAGTTTAGCTTATTAGTTTATTTTGAATTCGTTCATTAGTTGTGCCGGAAGCTTCATCTTCTTCATCATGCCTCTGCCTTTGTCACGGTTGAACTGCTTGATCATCTTCTGCATATCTTCGAATTGCCTTATCACCTTGTTCACATGCTGAATTGTATTCCCGCTTCCGTTTGCAATCCTCCTTCTCCTTTGTCCGTTCAGCAGGGCCGGATTGCGTCTTTCCGCCTTTGTCATTGACTGTATCACAGACTCTATCTTCACAAGCACGCTGTCGTCAACCTGCTGGTTCTTCAGCGCCTTGCCTGCGCCGGGTATCATGGAAAGAAGGCTCGAGAGAGAACCCATTTTCTTGATCTGCCCGAGGTACATCATAAAATCATCAAAGTCGAACTTGTTGCGCCTTAGCTTTGATTCAATATCTTCTGCTCCGGACAAGTCGAATTCGGTCTGCGCCTTCTCAACAAATGAGACAATATCTCCCATGCCGAGTATGCGCGAAGCCATTCTGTCAGGATGGAACTGCTCAACAGCGTCAAGCTTTTCTCCTATACCCACAAACTTGATTGGAACATCAGCCACGGCCTTTATTGAGAGCGCGGCGCCGCCGCGGGTATCACCGTCAAGCTTCGTAAGCACAACGCCGCTGTAGGCAAGCCTGTCGTGAAATGCCTTGGCCGTGTTAACAGCATCCTGCCCCGTCATTGAATCCACCACGAACAGGATCTCTTCGGGCTGAAGGGCATTCTTGAGACGTGTCACTTCGTTCATCATTTCCTCATCTATTGCAAGCCGTCCTGCGGTGTCAATTATCAGCGTATCGCGTGCATTGTTCTTTGCATACTGAACCGCCTCAGCGGCTATCTTCAGCGCATCCTTTTCATTGTCATCCGAATAGACCGGAATATTTATCTGTTTGCCGAGTATCCTGAGCTGTTCAATGGCCGCGGGCCTGTATATGTCGCATGCCGCAAGCACCGGGTTTCTTCCCTTGGATTTGATGAATCGCGCGAGCTTGGCCGAAAATGTGGTCTTACCCGAACCCTGAAGCCCGACAAGCATAATGACCGAAGGGATCCTCTCCGAAAACTTAATGTCAGACTTCTCAGAACCCATCAGCCTGATCAGCTCGTCATTAATTATCTTTACGATCAGCTGGCCCGGAGTGATGCTCGTCAGTACATTTTGCCCTAATGATCTTTCCTTTACATCGTTTATGAACTTCGTAACAACCTTGTAATTCACGTCCGCATCAAACAATACGCGCCTGATCTCCCTCAGCGATTCGTCAATATTCGCCTCGGTGATCTTTCCCTGCCCTCTGATCTTCTTAAGGACAGTATCGAATTTATTGGTCAGATCGTCAAACAAAACGATGTAATTTAAACTGTTTGCATATTTTACGGCATTCAAGATACCAATCATGCCCTTCTTATTCAAGGATATTGACTGTACAATTGGCATCCTGAGAGAAAGTTCAAGGGGGTTTCTAATCTGTTGCGGGGAAACTATTTTGCAGGAAAAAATGCTGATCTGCGGAATAGATGAGGCAGGAAGGGGCCCTTTGGCAGGCCCGGTTGTGGCAGCCGCGGTAATACTGAAGGACGGTGCGGGAATAGAAGGGGCGGCGGATTCCAAGAAACTTAATGAGAGCCAGAGAGAGGAAGTGTTCGCAAGAATTGTCGCCGGCGCTGAAGATCTCTCGGTAGGGACTGCTGAAAACAACGAAATTGATGAGATCAACATACTGCGAGCAACAATGAAAGCCATGCAAAGAGCCATTTCAGGCCTTCGAATGAAGCCCGATCTGTATCTTATAGACGGAAACTACTTCAGGCTTGAGGGAGGACTTGAAGACTCAATGAACTACAGGACAGTCGTGAAAGGGGATGCCTTTGTACATGAAATATCATGTGCTTCCATCATTGCGAAAGTCACAAGAGACAGAATAATGAAACAGCACCACAAGGCCTTTCCGGAATACGGATTCTGGTCTAACAAAGGATATCCGACAAAGAGCCATATTGAGGTGATAAGGTCAGCCGGGATCTGCAGTCTGCACAGGGTCTCGTTTTGCAGGAAGTTTCTTTCACAGCAGATTATAAGAGATGAGCAAATGCATATATAAGAACAGGCTCGGCAGGGCGGGAGAGTCCGCCGCATGCGATCTTCTCGAATCTAAGGGATTCAGGATAGTCAAGCGCAATTACAGGTTTGAAAGAGCTGAAATTGACATTGTTGCATGCGACGATCGAACAAAGCTGCTGCTTTTTGCAGAGGTCAAGACAAGGAGGAACAAGAATTTCGGTGAACCGTTGGAATCTGTGACACCGGCGAAGCAGGCAAATATACTCAGGGCAGTTCAGGGTTTCATCTACAGTTTTCCCGAGTACTCGGGCCACGATGTTAGGATCGACGTAGTCTCCATCATGTCAGACGGCAAAGTGTTTGAGATCGAGCATATTGAGAATGCCTTCTGACATAAAATGAAAAAGGCAGGACTTTGCCTGCCTTTTCCGGTTTTGTCAAAATTCAATTTTACTTTATCAGCATCATCCTCTTGGTGCTTGCGAAACTTCCCGCGTTTATCCTGTAATAGTAAACTCCGCTTGAGAGTGACGAAGCATTAAAATCGAACTTATAAGCGCCTGCTGAAAGCTCGCTGTTGACCAGTTCTGCCACTTGCTTGCCGGAGTTGTCGTAAACAGCTATGCTTACAAATGAGCCCCTTGGCAGATCGAATTTTATAGAAGTTACGGGATTGAACGGATTCGGATAGTTCTGATAAAGCTCATACTTGTTCGGAATCTGTGAACTGTAGTTTGAGATCCCGACGTTCACAGTATCAAACACCGCCTTCTGCACTATCACCGCATTAACGTTAACGATTGCTTCCGGATTTGTGCCGGAGTATGAACCGAGTCCGTTTCCTTCCCAGCGGTTGAAATAATATGTCTTTCCGTTGTGCTGTACCTGAAGCGCAGAAAGAGTGACGCTTTGTGTGGAAGCAGAATCATAGAATGATCCGACTCCGTTGACAGTTACAGGCAGGCCAATAGGCTCAACTGTTCCGTACATTCTGAACTGTGCGCCGTAGTTGGCCGTGAATGAAGTCGTACTCTCAGTGATGTTGATCGTTTGCGTTTGCGTACCTCCGTTGCTCCAGTTCTCAAACACATACTTAACATTTCCGAATTGCTGGGGTGAATTTGCGCTGATCGTGTGGCTGGAACCGAGATCCCATGTGAACAACCTGCTTGAATTGTAAGAAGCTCCGTCAACAAGGAAAGTCAGAAGGTTTCTGTCCGGGCCGATAATGACGTAGTTCTTTCCGACAAGGTAGTTGACCATAGTCTTGTGCACTACGCCGTTTGCGCTTGTACCGGTGATTATGACCTTGTACTCGCCGACAGGAACTGTCGAGCTTGAGGCAACCCGAAGATTCAGAGAATCCGGGAAGTTGCTGAGAGTGTTACCGTTTGTGAATGTTGCCTCAATGCCGGATGTAGCCGGCTGAACTTCAGTCGTGAAAGTGACTGCAGAATTGTAATTGCTTGCAACAGACGGAACGATGACCTTGAAATCCGCGCTTCCTGCCTGTCCCTGCTGAACTGTCTTGTATGCAGGCGACGAGATGAGATTGTAGTCAAGGGTCGGGATAGCAGTATTCAGGATTTCAAATGGTGATGACTGAACAAATACCATTGACCTGACCTGGTCGGCAACCCATGCAGAACTGATCGTGTAGCTGTATTCCAGAGTGATCTTCCTGCCCGGAAGCAAGACTACCGGGGTTCCCAAAGCAGAAGGAAGCATCTTTCTCATTACATCTGCAAAGTTAGACTCACCGTTCGTTCCGGGAGGGCTGGAATAGGTAACCATCTTCTCAACCACTGCAAACTGGACTGTCGCGTTGGGATTGTCAACCGGGCCTTCACAATAAATGTCAACCTTTGCATTGACAGTTGTACCGTTCCTCGTTTCCGTTACAATGATGGTGATCGGGCTCAGTATGTCCTTCCTTTGTGCAAGAGCGGATGAAAGCTCTCCGCCGGCAAAGCTGTTGATGTTAATCACACCGTCAAATTTCCAGTTCGGGATCGAGTTCACATTGTAATGCGACCTTCTTGTATTATTGTCATTGGGATTTGCAAGATACATAGGGTCATTGCCCGGAGCAGGCCAGTTCATATGGTAACTTATACTTACGACATCGTTCGGATTTGAAGAATTGAGAAATGCGTCAAGGTTGGGATTGTAAAATCCGCAAGGTCCGCAAGTTGAACTTGTGAACCTTTCAACCATGACTCTTCTGTCGCCCGCATTGGATGAAGAAGCGAGTGCAATCAGTGCGAAGACTGCAAGAGCCAGAATTGGTAATTTGATTTTCATGCTTATTTGTTTTTTGAGATTATTCTCTTGGGATTGATCGAAAAATACGGCAATTCTACTTAACATAAAACATATTTATCCTCTCAACCTCTGTGCCTGAAGCCGCTTCGAGAAAGTAAATGCCGCTTGAAAGCCCTGACGCATCAAAAATGTGATCATAGGTCCCGGCGTTCAGGTTCAACTGAACTGCCGGAGCAACTTTCCTTCCGCTGATATCATATATATTGATCCGGACAAGTACGCTCTTCTTAAGTTCAATCCTTATTCTGGTGGATGGATTGAAGGGATTCGGAAAATTCTGGCTGATGCTGAAATTATCAGGGACCGAGACAGATGCAGTACTGACTGAACTTACTTCATCATTCCTGAAAAAGAATATTCCGCCTTTGGAGTTGCCTACAAAAAGGTCCTTATCCCCGTCTGCGTCATAATCGAAAAAATCAGGGCATGAATTGCGGTCAACGTTTATGTTGCCAAAAGTATCGCTCACAAGCGCGAATGAAGGAGAGTTTGGATCTCCCGTATTCCTGTAGAAACTGATCTTCCCGTCCTGCTTTCCTATGAAGAGGTCCTTGTCTCCGTCATTGTCAATATCTGTAAACCTCGGTATGCTTTCGTCACCTGCGTCAATGTTGGAATAAAAGTTGCTTCTGAAGGTGAATGTAAATGAGTTGGGTGATCCTGTGTTTTCGTAATAAATTATTCTGCCGTTAGTGCCGCCTATGAACAGGTCAAGATCGCTGTCGCCGTCAATGTCAACGAGCGCCGGCGTACTGCTCTGTCCAATAGTTGTAAGCCCGATCTGATGTCCCCTTGCCTCAAGCACGAAACTGAAATTGGTTGAGGTTCCCGCATTCCGGAAAAACCAAAGGGAATCCTTGATATAGCTGCCGAGTATCATGTCCTGATCACCGTCGCCGTCAAGGTCTCCGAAAGCAGGGGAGTAGTTGAAGCTTTCAGAAAGTATGTTAAGTGAATCCGCTTCAAGGCTGAATTCAGGAGCTCCGGTAAGACCTGAATTGCTGAAGAAGGACAGCCTGGCAAAGTCATTGCCGATGAAAAGATCAGGGGTTGACTCTCCCCCGCGCACATTGGCAAAGGCAATGTTGCTGTTGCCTCCCACATCAACATTGTTCAGATAATTGTCCGTGATCCTCGTGTAAACCGGGGAAGACGAGGTCCCGTCATTCCTGTAATAGCTGAAGTTCTTAGAGTTCTGCGAGAGGTATAGCACGGAAATGAAGAGATCCTTGTCGCCGTCAGCATCCATATCAACAAACCTCGTGGAATTGTACCCGCTTGAAATGTAAGGCGAGTTGTGAGGATAAAGTGAATCGACAATCACCACATTCGGCTGAGCAGGATTACCGTCATTTCTTATGAAGTAGATACCCTTGGAAAAGAGATCACCCCAAAAGAGGTCAAAGTCAAGGTCGTTGTCTATGTCAACAAACTCTATGGAGTTTGCACCGTGCCTGTTGTCAAACGCCGGTGAGATTATGATGAGGTTCTGCCAGAAATCGCTGATGAATTTAAAAGAGAATCCTGATGAACCTCCGATGTTCTCATAGTATGTAATTGTGCCAAGGCTTTGTCCCGTGAAAAAATCCTTGTCGCCGTCGTTGTCAATGTCGCACAGAGTGGGAACACAGTTAGCCTCACTGTAGATGACGGTGTCAGTGACGGTCCTCAGTTCAGGGATAATAAGCTCGAATAATGCATTTGCCGGCGTGCCTGAGTTTCTGTAATATTTGACGGTCTGATCTGCTCCTCCTGTGAACAGATCAAAGTCTGAATCGCCGTCCATATCTGCAAACGCAAACCAGTTGTTGAAGCTGAGCGCCTGATACCTGTTGCTAATTAGTTTGAAGGCAGGAACCTGAGGTGTGCCGGTATTCCTGTAAAAGTAGAGGCTCGTGTCGCTGTCAAAAGTGAACAGATCCTTGTCGCCGTCTGCATCTATGTCAACTAACTGGTAACGTGCATTGTTCATGCCGCCGTTAAACGGTGCGGGAGATTCTGTTCCGTTTACATTGAATCTTATTCCGTCAAATCTCTGAATGAAAGGTTGGGCTTTCAGATCTTCACCAACTGAGATTGCAATAAAGAGAATGAAAAAAATTCTTAGCAATGACCTAATTTGTAATTCCATGTCCGTACTTGAAGTCTTCAGAGATTTTCACAGGAAGTTTGCCGTAGAATCCGGCATTGCCGAGCAGTGCGTCAATTGCGGCTGATATCGAAGCTTCAGAATCTGAGTAAGCGCAAACGTATGCAGGTACACTGCTGAAACCCTGTATGAGATAGGGGTTGCCGAACGAGATCACAGCCGTCTTTCCCGATGATGAAAGGTCGTTGATCAGTTCAAGTTGGGAAGCAGGCAGTCCGACCGTGCCTGTCTTGATCTTCACTTTGGCATAAACCGGAATGACAACATAGTCATATTTCTTTGCATCTTCTGTCAATTCGTAAACGTTACTTATCTCTCCTGAAATGTCATAGAAAGAATACTCGCTGAAATTGCCGGAATCCTTCAATCGGCTCAGAAAATAGTCCGAGTTCGCCTTTTCATTGCCGTTGTTCAGCGATATCACAAGGCATTTCGTACCGTCTCCGGATTTGAGCGGCAGCAGTGTGCCTTCATTCTTCACAAGAGTTACGGATCTCCGCGCTATTTCCTTTGCAAGATTGTTCGCAGACTCCGAATTCACAGTGCTTCTCACTTCCGTTTCGCTGGAAAATTTCCTTTCGTTTATCTTAAGCCATTCCTTAGCATTGAGGATCCTTCTCACGGATGAATTGATCTTCTCTTCGCTGATCCTGCCCTGGTTAACGGCGGACTCGATCGCGTCTATTGTCCTTCGCTCGCCCTGAGGCATGAGAATGAGGTCAACTCCCGCATCGGCGCACCTTATCGCGACTTCTTCCGTTGAGAAATGTTTTACGACTCCCGCCATGTTCAGCGCATCGGTTACAACAAGCCCTTTGAAACCGAGTCTGTCTGTGAGCAGTCCTTCAATGATCTTTTTCGAGAGTGATGCAGGCACAAAGGGTTCGTCATCCACGACCGGAAATGAGAGATGAGCGATCATCACTGACAATACGCCGTCCTTTACAGCGTTCCTGAAAGGGAGAAGCTCTAAGGAATCAAGTCTTTCCATATCAAACTTAAGCACGGGCAGGTCGTTGTGCGAGTCTATATCGGTATCACCGTGCCCGGGAAAATGTTTTGCAGTTGCGATCACATTACCCTCCTGCAATCCTCTGATCATGCTTACACCCATCTCCGAAACAAGCAGTGGATCTTCTCCAAATGACCGTACATTTATGATCGGATTCAGAGAGTTGTTGTTGACGTCCATCACCGGGGAATAGTTCTGATGAATTCCAATCGCTCTGCATTCTTTTGCAATTTCCTGTCCCATCCTGTATGCAAGCCCCGGCTCTCTTGTGGCGCCGAGAGCCATGTTGCTCGGATACAGACTGCCGTCATCAAGCCTCATCTTTGTTCCGCGTTCAAAGTCAGCTGACATGAGAAGGGGAGTCTCTGAAAGCTCCTGAAGCCTGTTAATGAGCCTCGCCTCCTGAACGGAATTTCCCTTGAAGAATATGAATCCTCCGATCTTGTCTTCTGTGACAAGAGTCTTCATCCTCCTGAATTCATCCGAATTCTCGCTTACGTCAAAGCCGTCGGAATTTGAAATGATCATTTGCGCAATTTTTTCCCTCAGACTCATTGAAGTAAGCTTCGACTCCACTGAAGGATTCTTTGCATTAAGGTCAGGGAGATTGTTAACCGGAGCGCTCAGGTTGTGATTGTTTGCATCACTGCCAGCCTTGCCGCTGAGCAGGGAAGTCATGAAGATCAATGTGAGAATTGCTTTTGAGAGCAATATTGTCATAAGCTGTTACGACTTGTTTTCTTTATCAATCTTAGTTGTCATTGATGAAAAGTATCTCATTATTTCCATGGGCAAAGGTATTATCATGGTCGAGTTCTTTTCTGCGGCAATTTCGGTCATAACCTGAAGATATCTCAGCTGAAGTGCATTCTCAGTGCTTCCGAGGATCTTTGCTGCTTCCGCGAGCTTTTGTGCCGACATGAACTCGCCTTCGGAGTTGATTATCTTTGCCCGCTTGTCACGCTCCGCTTCAGCCTGCCTCGACATTGCACGGATCATTTCATTCGGAAGATCGACGTTCTTCAGTTCAACATTCATAACTTTGATTCCCCACGGCTCTGTCTCATGGTCAATGAGATCCTTCAGCTTTGAGTTCACAAGCTCCCTGTGCGCGAGAAGGTCGTCCATGTCGCTTTGCCCAAGCACGGTCCTGAGCGTGGTCTGCGAGATGAGGGAAGTAGCGTACATGTAATCTTCAACCTGTATGATCGCCTTGTTCGGATCAACCACTCTGAAGTAAACAACGGCATTGACCTTCACTGACACATTGTCTTTGGTGATGATGTCCTGCGATGGAACATCGAGCGCGATCGTTCTTAGCCCGATCTTGATCATTTTGTCAAAGATGGGTATGAGGACTATCAGTCCCGGTCCCTTCACTGCGTTGAACTTTCCCAGCCGGAAAATTACTCCGCGCTCATACTCATTCAATACACGGAATGACCTCAATAACATGATCAGTAATATGAAGCCGACAAAAAATCCGAGGCCCACTATAAGGCCGCCCAATACTTCCATGGCTGTTGGTTTATGTGTTATTGTTAAAGGTTATATTGCTCAGTTTCCCGTTGTTTCAATTCCGGCTCATTGTATTCGTTCTTGAACCTTTTGAGTCTTTCCGCGAGCGGTTCAAACTCTTCGTACTGCATCAGCTCAAGCCTGAACTTGGACACGTCGCGCAGTCCGCGGAGATAACCTGAATAGTGCTTTCTGAATTCCTTCACACCGTATTTCTCGCCTTTATATTCAACTGAAAGCCTGAGATGCTCAATGCAGTGATCAACTCTCTCATCAACAGACGGCTCATCAAAAAAACCGGAGCTCAGATACTGCTTTGACTGTTTGAAAATCCATGGGTTGCTGATCGCAGTTTGCCCGATCATAACCGCATCCGGCCCGAAGTTATCAAATACATGCTTCACATCTTCCGGGCTTTTGATGTTGCCGTTAAGAATTATCGGAATACTTACGCCTTCGTCTTTGATCCTTCTGATCCAGCTCCAGTCTGCATCACCTTTATTTCCCTGCGACCTTAGCCTGCAGTGGACTGTAAGCGCTCTGATGCCTATGCCCTCGAGCATCTTTGCCACATCCACTATCACGATCGAATTCTCATCCCAGCCAAGCCGTGTCTTCAGGGTTACCGGGAGACTTACAGTGCCGATGATCTTCTCTGCAATGCGTCCCATTTTCGGCAGATCCTTAAGCAGTCCTGCGCCTGCGCCTCTCATTGCCACATCCTTCACCCAGCATCCGCAGTTAATGTCGATGAAGTCAGGCCCGGCGCTTTCAGAGATCCTTGCCGCTTCTGCGAGGTTCTCCTCATTTCCTCCGTAGATCTGTATGCCGAGAGGGCGTTCTTCCTCATGGAAGAAAAGTTTGGCCTTTGCCTTCCTTGCATCGCGTATGAGCCCCTCAGCATTTATGAATTCTGTATAGACAACATCCGCACCAAGCCGCCTTGCCGAAAGTCTGAAGGGTGGCTCGGTCACATCTTCCATCGGTGCAAGAAGAAGCTTGCCTGCGAATGTATCTTCGAATCTGCTCATATTGAAATGAAATTAGCCAATGAACCCGTAAGAATAAATCTCAAATTGATTTCTGATGAAGCAAATTGTGTCTCAAATGAGTATAAGACCGGGTGTTCTGGAAATTCCGGGCGCATCAGGTAACACAACGGCGCTGAACCCACTGAAGGTCCGCTAAAATTGAAAGAAAACTGAGGCTATTTCTGGCCTGCTACAGGTAAGTTTCCGTTTGAACCGCTCCAGTTCTTCGCGGAGAATTCGTTGAATGTCTTTACGATCTTTTTAACACTGGCCTCTGACTTTGAAAGAAACGTGTTCGGATAAACACCTATCCAGACAATGAAGATCAGTATCGGTACGAACGAAAAGAACTCTCTCATGGAAATGTCCTTGAGTGACTTGTTCTCTTCCTTAGCAACAGGCCCGAGCATTACCCTTTGGAACATCCACAGCAGGTAAACAGCAGCGAGTATCACTGCTACGGTGGAAATTATTGAGTATGCATGTGAAGCGAGATTCGGTGAATAGAATGAACCCAGCAGGATCAGATACTCTCCCACAAATCCGTTGAGCCCGGGAAGGCCCACCGATGAGAGCATCACAACAGTGAAGATCACAGAGAACAACGGCATGACCTTCATTATTCCGCCGAAGTCAGCGATCTTCTTCGTGTGCCTTCTCTCATAAAGCACTCCGACGATCATAAAGAGCGCCCCTGTTGAAAGCCCGTGGTTGATCATTTGTATAACGCTTCCCTGAAGTGCAACGTCTGTCACGGCGAAAGTTCCGAGGACGATGAAACCCAGATGGCTTACAGAGGAGTATGCCACCAGTTTCTTTACATCTTTCTGCACAATGGATAACAAAGCTCCGTAAACAATTCCGATAACAGCGAGCACTGCTATCACCGGAGTAAGCTTGATGAAAGCCGCAGGGAAAAGAGGCAGTGAAAATCTCAGCAGACCGTAAGTTCCCATTTTCAGCAGTACTGCCGCAAGTATGACGCTGCCGGCGGTCGGCGCCTGAACGTGAGCGTCCGGCAGCCATGTATGGAAAGGGAACAAAGGCACTTTGATGAGAAAGCTGAGTGTGAAAAGTATGAATAAATAGATCTGCGTATCAAGAGGAAGTTCGGGTGCATGCTGTATAAGAAGATTCAGGTCTGTGGTGAAGAAACCTATCTTCGGCAAACAAAGGAACCCGAGCCAGACAATTCCAACCAGCAAGAGCAGACTTCCGAACATCGTGTAAAGGAAGAACTTCACTGTAGCATAGACCCTGTCTTCAGCTCCCCATACACCAATAATAAAGTACATGGGGATAAGGATGAACTCCCAGAAAATATAGAAAAGGATCAGGTCCAAAGAGCAGAATACGCCTGCAAGCGCAGCATCCAGCATCAGGAGCAGGAAGTAATAAGACTTTATGTTTTTTGTGATGGAAGTCCAGGAAGCAAGTATGCTCAGCGGAAACATAAATGTTGACATCAGTATCAGAAGCAATGAAATCCCGTCAATCCCGAGATAGTAATAGGTGTTGGAGAATGACAGCCATTTCACTTTTTCAACAAACTGATAATCCGGCAAAGACGGGTTGAAGATGAAGAACAGGTAAACTGCAATTGCAAATGGTATCAGAGATACGGCAAATGCGTAAGACTTTATGAGTTTTTCGTCCTGTTTTCTGAAAAAAAGTATCGGCAGAGAAAGTATTACCGGAAGAAAGATCAGAAGCGATAGAATATTATTCAAATCCTTGGCCTTTGATTATTTCAGCAGTTTGTCAAATTGTTGAGTGCAATATATAAATTAAGAGCATGACTTATTAGTCCATAAAACGCGAATCACTTCAGCATTCCGTCTGAAGTCAGGCACTTGTGCCCGGAATGCTGTAAAGGTCGTAGATGCGGTCCTTACTGCTCTTTGCAGGTTCTCCGTAGAACTCTTTGGTGATGGTCTTCTGAAGCCTGTTTGTCTTCCTGAATCCGAGTTTGCGGATATTGGCCTCCGCCTTCTTATTCTTCACATGCACATAAGCTACAATATGCCTGAAATGGTTCAGCTCTTTTATGTGGTCAACAAGAAGCCTGGATGATTCGAAGCCAAGTTTCAAACCTCTGTACTGCTTGCAGATACCCGTTGATATCTCGCATGCACCGTCGAAGTGCCGTCTCCACTTGAAGCAAACATATCCGACGTTTCTTCTCTTGTGTACAATTGAATACCAGACCTCGACGGGATGTTTAACTTTGCTCTTGAGCCATTTGTTGACCTTCGCCCAGTTGTCATTTACCGTGTACTCCCTGTTAAGGAAAGGCTGTACTTCCGGCTCGGTGAATATCTTTAATAAGACTCCCGTAAGATCATTGTCTCTGATACGGAATCGCCTTAAGGAGCAGTTCTCGCCTTTGATCTGATCCTTAACTACCGTTATCCTGCGGGACAACGACTGCGTACCAGGTTTTTTTTGTCCTGTCTTTGATTTCATCTATATGAATATGCTTTGCCTCCGTGTATTCCTTAAGGCCGTCAAGTCCGAACTCCCTTCCAATGCCGCTTTGCTTATAGCCCCCGAACGGCGCCCTGTCGCTGAGCAGATGATACTCATTTATCCAGACGGTTCCCGTTCTCAGGCGTTCTGCAAGTCTCAGTGCTCGTGCATCATCTCCGGACCAGACTGCGCCGCCGAGGCCGAAAACAGAGTCATTGGCTATCTTAACAGCTTCATCGTCATCCCTGAACTTAATCAGCGTAACAACCGGCCCGAAGATCTCCTCCTGTGATATCCTCATGTCATTTGTTGCATTGATGAAGACAGTCGGTTCAATGTAGTATCCCTTCTCGCCGTATCTCTTTCCTCCTGTCAGAACTTCCGCTCCTTCTTCTTTGCCGATCCTGATATAATCCATGACCGAATTGAACTGTGACTCATTCACCACCGGTCCTACATTTGTGGTCTTGTCCATAGGGTCTCCGATCTTCATTCTCTCAATCTTCTCCTTAAGCAGATTCACAAACGGTTCATAGATCTTCTCATGCACAAGAAGCCTCGTTCCGCCTTCACAGCACTGTCCCTGATGGTAGAATCCGGCATAGATGGCCCCGTCAACTGCCGTCTCAAGGTCTGCATCATCAAGCACAATATTTGCTGACTTGCCTCCGCATTCAAGCGTGATCTTTTTGAGATTTCCAGCAGCGCTCTTCATTATGGTCTTTCCAACTTCAGTCGAGCCCGTGAATGCAACCTTGTCAACTTTGGGATTCGATGTCAGTTCTGTTCCTATGCTCGAACCGGGTCCGCAGATAATGTTGACGACTCCTTTCGGCATGTCCGTCTGGTCTATTAAGCGCGCCAGTTCCATCGCCGTGACCGACGTTTCCATTGCGGGCTTCAGAATAACAGTGCATCCGGCTGCCAGTGCGGGGCCGAGCTTCCATATTGCCATCTTGAGAGGGAAGTTCCATGGAATGATGAGAGCACAGACTCCCACGGGCTCTCTTCTGACAATGTTCTTGCTGACTCCAGGTTTTGAAAGCCCTTCGACTTCTTCGTTCAGATCCAGGAGCGCCATTTTTGAATAGTGGTTCAGGCTCTTTGCGGATAGGAACACATCCTCTCCCGCCTTCTTGAGCGTCGAACCGGAATCTGCAACTTCAAGTCCGGTGAGATGTCTTGCATTCTCATTGATCTTGTCAACTATCTGTTTGATGATCCTGCTTCTTTCTTCCCGGGGCAATTCGCTCCAGATGCCGCTGTCGAACGCATTTCTGGCCGCATCAACAGCAGCTCTTGTATCTTCTACCGTAGCTTTGGCGATCTCCGCTATAACTTCTCCGCTGGCGGGATTGACTGCCTTGAATGTTCCGCCGTCGGAAGATTCCCGGAACTGGCCGTTTATATACAGCAAGTACTTTTCCATTGTGTTGGATTGGTGTTTTGTTTTGAAAATCAGGGGGCGGGGCAATATATATTGCCCCGTGTGAAACTACATGTAAAGATATGGCTTCCATTCATCATCAATCCGCCCTGCGAAATTCTTGATGAATGCTATGTGTGAAGGCCGTTTCGGTAAATTGAAAAGACTCATTTTGGCTTCCTCGGGTGTCCTGTTGCCTTTCTTGTTATTGCATTTGATGCAGGCAGTGGTAAGATTCTCCCAACTGTCCTCACCGCCGCGCGATTTAGGCATCACATGATCAACTGTAAGATTGGAAGTCGTTCCGCAGTACTGACACCTGTGTCCGTCTCTCCTAAGAATGTTCTTTCTGGAAAGTATGATCTTCTTGAACGGGACCTTCACAAAGAATACCAGCCTTACTATGCTGGGATACTCAAACGTCCGGCTGACGGCTGTAACCTTCTTCTCCGCTATGCAATAAATGGCCTCCGCTTTCCCGAGATAGATCAGTATTACCGCCCGCCTTACGTTGCAAATCGTCAAAGGCTCGTAATTCTGATTAAGCACCAGCACCTTTCCGTTAAGGTTGGCGGGATGATTAAGATATTTATTGCCGTATTCGTGTCCGAAGAAGGCTGCCTCCTTTCGTTCGAGTTTTGCGAAATTATGAATTATGATGCGAAGAATCAATTTTCATTTAAGACAACAAAGCATACTCCTGGGATCACCAAGGATCATTCCGGATGCGAAGGCCTAAAAATCAATATCCGGCGCCCGGTTATCCTCCCGCTCCGGCCTCTTCTTCGGCTTCACTTCTTTTGCGCCGAAGTTGTAAGTGAGAGTCAGGAATCCGAATCTGCTTTCACGCTTGCGGTAGAAGTCCTGCTGGTATGTCGCGTCCTCAATAAAAAAGTCGAACTTCTGATTGTTGAATATGTCCGAGAACCTCAGTGAAACACTCAGAGCATCATTGAAAAAATCCTTCTTCAGCCCCGCTTCGAATACGCCGAACGGCTCAATGTATCCGAGAACTGTGGGCCGCTTGCCCTGATAAGTGTAAGCCATCTGCACGTCAATGTCGTACCAAACCCTGAAGCCGGTGTTCAGTTTGGCGGTCCATGAACTGCCTGAATTTGACCTTCCGGAGGTTGTTCCTCCGCCTGTGATATCGGTGTATGCATAGTTAAAACTTCCGTTGACGAACAGATTGTCCTTTCCCTGATATCCTATCACAAATTCGCCGCCGTAAAGATCTATCTTGTCCAGATTTTCAAATGTTGTAAGAGTGGTAACACTGTCGATCTGTGTTCTGAACCTTGTGATCCCGTCGCTTGTGTGCCTGTAATAAACTGAAGGATTGATCGTGAAGCCTTCAATGAATTTCAGGTATGACAACTGAAAGGAATTTACATACTCGGGCTTCAGTTC
>JAIBBK010000003.1 GCA_019694675.1 Ignavibacteria bacterium | reverse complement strand
TTTGCAATAGATGCACAGGGACAACTCATCACAAACAGACAGTACAGTTATGATACCAGGCTTCTTGTGGGATTCAGTTACTGGCTATTCAGCAACCTTAACAAATGACCGGAGGAAATATGAAGATGATTAAGTTCTATATTGCCTTCGCATTATGCATCTCGCTGTTCCTCGCCACTACTGCGTATTTTCCGGGCGGCAGGAATTCAGAAGACAACGGTGCAGGCGTGTATGTTTCGGACCATAAGCGTTTCGATAACAGCAAGATCATAAAATTCGATCACAAACTTCACACTGTTGATGCAGAGATCAAATGTGAAGATTGTCACGTCAAAGCGAAGAATTCAATGTCAGCTAAGGATAATCTGAATCCCGGAAAGAAGGAATGCGAAGCATGCCATGACGTAAATGATGAGAAAGAGTGCAACCTGTGCCACTACGACAATGTGTACAAGAAACTCAGGGCATCTGACAACGGCCTGATCTTCTCTCACAAAGATCATGCCTCAATGAAGCAGTGCACCGATTGCCATAAGGACCTTGATAAGGTGAAATTCTCGGGACAAGCGGCCTCCGGATTTCCAAATATGGAATCATGCTACACTTGCCATAATGACAAGAAGGCCACGAGCGAATGCGCCGCCTGCCACACAGACCTTACGGGACTTGTTCCTAAAGATCATGACAGGCCTAATTTCCTAAATGAGCACACAACGGTTGCCGGAGTGTCGGCATCCAACAAGAACTGCATGATGTGCCACAGCGATAACTTCTGTCAGGTATGTCACAGTCCGAAGTCTCATACAGGCAAAAATGAAGCGGGTAATTTCTATGTGCCTTACTATAACAGAGACGGCGCTCAGAGAATCGACAGGGAAGATCTGCAGAAACTTACTACAGCTCACGATCTGAATTACAGACTCACACACGGACTTGACGCAGGGCAGAAATCATTTGAATGCAATACTTGCCATGATCCGGTCAATTTCTGTGCTTCATGTCATCAGACCGGCGGAGAAATGCTCACCGGAGCTGTTCCGAAATCTCACAGCCAGCCAAACTTCGTAACACTCGGAGTCAACTCGGGAGGCGGACTGCACGCTGATATTGCAAGGCGTGATATCGAGAAGTGTCAGTCATGCCATGATGTTCAGGGAGCTGATCCGGTGTGTCTGAAGTGCCATTATGATAATGACGGAATCAAGGGAACTAATCCAAGAACGCATGAACCCGGTTTCATGAGTGATGAGAATGGTTACTGGCACACAACAAGCACGGCTAACTGTTACGTCTGCCACACTGATCCGAATGCACGGCCAAACGGTATCAACGGTGTCGGATTCTGCGGTTACTGCCATGGAGGACAAGGAAGATGAAAACATTAGACAGGATCATGAACGGAGGAATGAAATTCTTTTACAGTTCTTTCTTTGCTGCACTGAGTCTGGCACTTGTGTACGCAGGCTGCAGCGACACGGTCTCTGACCTTAACGTGAATTCGGAACCCGGTGTTCATCAGCAGGGATTTGCAACTCCCGGTTCCTCGGGTTTTCACGGAACTTACATTAACAACAACAAACTCTGGAATCTTGAAGCGTGCAGGCAGTGCCACGGAAATGACTATGCCGGAGGAAACACCGGCTCAAGTTGTCTGACTTGCCACAATACTGACGGCGGACCCGAGAATTGTTCGCTTTGTCACGGAGGCAACGGTAAATCAAATCCTCCGAAAGCGCTGAACGGGCAGACAAGCATTTCGTACATCGGAGTCGGTGTCCACGCCGCACATCTTGATTCAACCAAATGGAGCGCAAAGGTCGAATGCTACGAATGCCATCAGGAGCTGACTTCATTCGATGATTCGGTGCACATTGGTTCAAATCCCGACGGAATTGCCGAAGTTGTGTTTGGCTCGCTGGCAAGGAATTCTCTCGGAGGAGGTATTACTCCCGATCCCGGCTGGAACAGGACCGATGCAAAATGCTCTAACTCTTATTGTCACGGAACGTTCAAGAACGGAAATGTGAACGCAGTTGCCGACTGGGTTCAGCCTTCGTCGGTATATTGCGGTACGTGCCACGGAGATCCGGCTACTCAGAATCCAAACCCAAAGCCTAACGGTGTTTACATTTCACCGCACTTCTCATACTGGACTCTGAACGACTGCTACCTGTGCCATAACCAGGTAATGAATACGGCGGGTGAAATCATTGACAAGTCAAAGCATATAAACGGAGAAGTGAACTTCAACAGGTAATTCATCAAAGATGATCTGAACACATAACAGGGGTTGTCCTTTCAGGGCAATCCCTTTTTCATTGATGAGCGGCCGCAAACCGGACTAAAGGTCACTTAGTCATGCATGTTTTTGTTCGGCTTCAGGGAATATAT
The DNA here is from genome assembly GCA_019694675.1 of Ignavibacteria bacterium. GTDB lineage: Bacteria > Bacteroidota > Ignavibacteria > Tepidaquicellales > Tepidaquicellaceae > JADJAH01. The sequence goes on along the minus strand of JAIBBK010000003.1, from coordinate 63,311 downwards.
TGGCGCAAAAAAATCTGATGAAGGAAATTACGAAGTATTCTTCAGGCGTGATCTGGGAAGAGAAAGTCGGTTACAGCAGGGCTGTCAAATTCGGAGACAGGATACTTGTTTCCGGCACTACCGCCATTGTGGATGGAAAGCTTGCAGGCGTTGGAGATGCATATCTGCAAACAGTAACGATCATTAAGAAGATCTCAGGGGTCCTTCAGCAGGCGGGTTCGAAGCTGGAAGATGTTGTAAGAGTGAGGGTCTATCTTACGGACATGAGCAGATTCGAGGAAGTTGCAAAGGCACACGGTGAATTCTTCCGTGAGATCAAACCTGCTCAGACTCTCATAGGAATCAGCGCACTTGTTGATCCAGAAATGCTTGTTGAAATAGAAGCCGAAGCAGTGATACCCGGCGAGTGAACGTCTTAATCAGCATGTTCTCTGACAGTGAGGAACTTTGCCCGGGGGTCTGTGCGGGATCGTCAAGAGCCTGTGCTTCTCTGTCTGCAAAGCCGGACATTGTGTGGAGTAAGCATCTCTGCTGTGTGCCGGGAGTTTATTCTCGCAAACTTTTTAACTTTCAACTGTTCGGCTTCATAGCTAAGTTAGCGCAAATTCAAAATTCAAATACAGGAGATCAGTATGCTTCCGCCAATTAATTTCAAGAAGTGGATTGAAGAGAACCGCCACCTTATGAAGCCGCCCGTAGGCAACAAATGCGTTTACGACGGTGACTTTATTGTCATGGTTGTGGGCGGACCGAATTCAAGAAAGGACTATCATTTCCAGGACGGCCCTGAATTTTTCTATCAGCTTGAAGGCGACATCCAGGTCGGAATTGTTGAAAACGGCGAGCAGAAAATATATGACATCAGAGAAGGCGAGATCTTCTACGTTCCTCCGAAAACTCCACACTCACCGAGGAGGCCGGCGAATACTGTAGGCCTTGTGATAGAGAGAAAGCGAACGGACACTGAACTTGACGGATTTCAGTGGTACTGCGAGAAGTGCGGCAACAAATTGCATGAGAAGTTTTTTGCACTAACCAATATTGTAACACAGCTTCCTCCGCTCCTTGAGGAGTTCTACAATTCCGATGAACTCAGAACCTGCAGTAAGTGCGGGCACGTCATGCAGCCTCCGCCGAAACTAAACTGAGAATATCTGACTGAATAAGTGCGCACGGTCTTATCCCTGCGTTCAATTATCTGCCGGGCAGATCATTGACATCAGAGTCCTTCGTTCATAAGAAGCTGATCAGTTGTGACTTACAGCATAAGTTTACGATAAAGGAAACTGTCAACGATGTTATTGACCAGCTCTGACGATCTTCCAATAAATCTGACATACATTTGAAAATAGACATACATACTCACATTCTTCCCAGGGACTGGCCGGATCTCAAAGAGCGCTATGGCTACGGCGGATTTGTTCAGCTCGACCATTACAAACCGTGCTGTGCAAAAATGATGATTGACGGAAAAGTCTTCAGAGAGATCAAATCCAACTGCTGGGACACAGAAGAACGAATCGCGGAATGTGATGCCGCAGGTGTTACAACACAGGTACTTTCAACAGTTCCTGTTATGTTCAGCTATTGGGCAAAGCCTGAAGACACTTTTGATCTGAGCAGATATTTGAATGACCATATTGCCGAAGCCGTTAACAATGCGCCAGACAGGTTTGAGGGACTTGGAACTGTTCCTCTTCAATCACCTGAGCTGTCCGTAAAGGAACTGGAACGATGTGTGAATCAGCTTGGACTCAAAGGTATCGAGATAGGTTCTCACATCAATGACTGGAATCTTGATAATGAGAATCTTTACCCGTTCTACGAAGCCGCTGAAGATTTGAAAGCGGCAGTGTTTGTTCATCCGTGGGATATGATGGGCAAAGAGAAGATGCAGAAATACTGGCTCCCTTGGCTTGTTGGGATGCCTGCCGAAACATCGCTTGCCGTTTGCTCAATGATCTTCGGAGGAATATTTGAGAAGTTTCCGCGGCTCAAAGTATGTTTCGCACACGGCGGGGGATCTTTTCCGTTCACATTGGGGAGAATTGAACACGGCTTCAAGGTCAGGCCCGACCTTGTGGCAATTGACAACAAAGTGAACCCGCGTGATTACCTTGGCAGGTTCTGGCTTGATTCACTTGTGCACGATTCAAATGCACTGAAATATATTACAGACCTTGCAGGCAGTGATAAGATTGTCCTCGGTTCAGATTATCCCTTTCCTCTCGGTGAACATATGCCGGGAAAACTGATCGAAGCCACTTTCCCCTCTGATGCGGATCTGATGGAGAAACTTCTGTGGAGGAATGCGGCAGAGTTCCTGTCCATTGATTCCCTCACTATAAATCAGAAGAATGCAGGTGAGAAGAATGTGCGTTAGTATGTGCAAAGTCTTTCTTATGCTGATGTTTCCTGTAATGCTTTCGAATGTTCCCGGCAGGTCCGAACCGATCTTTAAAGAACAATGCATTGCCGCTGGAAGCGCAGAAAAGTATTCAGCCAAAGCAGACTCTGTTGAAGACGGTGATTCGAACAATTATGCCGATATCTACGGGATCCGTTTTCCGATACTTGAGAACTGGGAGAAAGTGAGCGACAGAGATTTTCCTATGGGAGCGCTTATCTTCAATGACGGGGAGGATTCAAAGGAGGAATTGTTTGTCTCGGCATTGCCGGCCGGTTTGCTTGAACGTGATGCTGAGATCATACTTAACTGCAAGGAAACCGGAGAGAGAATGATTGACGGACATTATGCAAAAGTATGTGACACTCTGATGACCAAAGAGAATGTAAGACTCATTGTCTTTCGGTTCAGAGAACTAAAGTCAGAAAATAGCGATCTTCTGATAATAGCAGTATGTGCCGCAAACAAATGGGATCTGATTTCCGATGATCTTGAAATGCTGTTAATCGGAATCAAGATCCTGCAATGAATGAGATATGCAAGTTGACTGAGCAATATCTGCTGTAAAGAAAACGAATTCCATGGAGACATTCGCTGACCTCTTTCAGACATTTCTCTTCATATTCGCTGTTATTGACCCGATAGGATCAGTGCCCGTTTTTTTGGAGGCCACTAAGAACTTCGACAACGATACAAAGAAGAAGGTAGCAATCAGATCATGCATGATCGCTTTCTTCATCCTGCTGTTCTTCATAGTCGCTGGACAATTCGTAATGGAAGAAATGGAGATCACTCTTCCCGCATTTCAGATCGCCGGCGGGCTGATACTCTTCATCTTTTCACTTTCTATGATCTTCGGCGAGGGGAAGCCCGAATCGGAAAAACATTTGATAAAGGATTACAATAACGTAACTGTTTTTCCAATAGCAATGCCTTCGATCGCCTCGCCCGGGGCAATACTCTCCGTGGTTCTGCTGACAGACAATTACACATACACAATTGTACAACAGGCAACCACATCTGTTATTGTATTGCTGGTGATCGCGGCTACGTGTCTTCTTCTGCTCGCCGCCAGAATTGTGCAGAACAAGATCGGCGATACAGGCATACTTGTTATCAGTAAGATCATGGGACTGATACTCGCAGCATTTGCAGTGCAGAATATTCTTGTCGGCATCAAAGACTATTTCAAAATTCCGGGATAAGCCAATTGCCGAAAGCTCCTGCCACTTTGTGTGCGGTTAAAACTTATACAATGTCATATGAATAAGACTGCGCTGGTAACCGGCGCTTCGGGCGGCATTGGACTCGACATTGCAGAATTGCTTGCAAGCGACGGCGTGGATCTGATCCTCATTGCCCGCAACAGCGATAAGCTCCGTGAAGAGCAGGTAAGGCTCAGCGGAAAGTACAATGTCAGTGTGAACATAATTGCAGCTGACTTGTCGCAGGTTGAATCTGCAATAACAGTCCATAAGGAAGTTCATTCAAGAGGACTTACGGTTGACTACCTCATCAACAATGCCGCGTTTGGAGTTTACGGCGAATTCAGCAAAACAGACTGGAGCGCAGAAGCCGGGATGCTGAACCTTAATATTGTAACACTCACACATCTTACAAAACTGTTCCTGAAGGACATGCTTGAAAGGGGAGGTGGAAAGATAATGAATGTCGCATCCACAGCGGCTTTTCAGCCAGGTCCAATGATGGCGCTGTATTATGCATCAAAGGCATACGTCCTGAGTTTCTCCGAAGCAATCGGCAATGAACTGAAAGACAAGAATGTGACTGTTACTGCGCTGTGTCCTGGGCCTACAAAGACCGGATTTCAGTCAGCCGCAGGCATTGAAGAAAGCAGGCTGGTGAAGGGAAGAAAACTTCCTGACTCAAAGGAAGTAGCAGCTTACGGCGTAAGAGCGATGATGAACGGGAAGGCAGTGGCAGTTCCCGGATTGCTTAACAAATTTCTTGTATTTTGCGTGAGATTATTTCCGAGGCCGGTAATTATAAGAGTTGCAAGATTTGTTCAGGATAGCAGGTGAAGAAATTCTGTCCAATCTCCGGGTCTTTGATGGCACATAAAAAAAGCCGGATCAGAATAACGTGATCCGGCTTCACCAGTTTCCTCTGCTTCTCAGCTTCTCATTTGACTTTGATTCTCTCTACCGCAAGGACATCTTTGGTACTCGTTCTCTGAACGAATACGATCAGATCCGTCTTATTCTGATTTATCTCTGAAGGCAAACTGTAGTTCAATGCGTAGCTGTTAGTCTGCCCGGTGGAAATGCTGAACGGCTGTCCGTTCGGCGGCGTTATAAGATCACGCATTGTATTTTCAAATACTGTTTCGCCGTTAGGTGCGCTGTAAGCAATATCATTTTCTGACACTGCGCAATGGTACACAAGGTCGCTGTAAGAACCGCCCGTTGCCTGCTTTATCCTTACGGATACAGAACCGGAGCGGGATACAGAGTCATAGGTGTTTACAAGCTTCACGGCAAAAGGCCTTGTGCCTGCAAGCTGGTCATTGATCTTGTTTGTCCAGCTTGAAGAAGAATACGCAAGCATGTAAACTCCGAGAAGATAACCTCTTGGATTGGAAATGTTCGTGCCCGGATAGAAGCTCATTCTCGCGTCGTTGTCGGTTGTGTTGTAAAGATAAAACGGATCGCCGGCAAACATTGTTGTATGCACGCGCAGAATAATGACGGAGTTGTCATTGTTCGTAACGCCCTCGTTCAGATAGATCCTGTCGAGAAACCTGTTCGGATCCACACAAGGCACACAGCTTGTATTTGTGTAAAGTTCAACAAGCACCTTGTTTGTGGGGCTGATGGACTCCAGCAATGTGCTGAATGCAAATGAGGAGGACCATAGCGATGAATCGTTGTCCAGATAAGCTCTCACTCTCCATACGTAGGATGAACTGTCGTTCATTATTCCTGCCGGAACATTGAACTGTGAGGAAGACAATCCCACAGTGTCTGCGACGAGCTGAGTGTAGCCGGCATCCCGTGCGATCTGCAGTCTGTATCCGACTGCGTTAGTGACATCGGTCCAGTCCATTAGCGGTGTAAGCGTGGAGAGGATTGCATTGTCCGGCGGTTCGATCTGCTGAGGAACGGTAGTTACCGGCGTCTGCTGAAATACGGTGTCATCGTTGCTTTCACAGGAAATGAATAATGCTGACAGCATCATCATTGCCGGAATGCAGAAGTACTTCATAAGAGTAACGTTGATTACTTTCAAAATTGTGTTGCAACTCCGAGCCTGAATCCCTGAAACGGTTGAACGAATCTGCAGATTCCATTTGTGCATCTCAGCCCGCCCCGCTCGGAACCGTAAGAAACGGTCACGGTATTTGATTCATTTATTCTGTACGTCACTTCACCTATATACCATGAATCCTTGCCTGTCGGCTCTTCTTCGTCATCTGTAAATTCAAAACCCACGGTTGCGCTAAGATACGGAGACCTTGAATAGCTGAGGGAAACAAGCTGATTCGTAAATGTCTTGTTGCCCGTCCTGATCGAATTGTTTACCCACTGAGTTTCAAAGATGAGCTTCAGAGTATTGAGCTGCTTAAATGTGTATTTGAACTCAAGCGGAATTGTGGAAGTCATGGTCTTCTCCGAGTTCAGGGGATTCTGCTGATTGTACAAAGTGTTGCTCTGCCTGTCGAAGGCAATCCTGGCGTAGATCTCGGGAGTTATGTAATACTCGCCTTCAGCATAAATTTCCCAGAAAGGGGAAAAGGGATCGTTCAGATCGGGCAGGAATGAACTCCCTCTGTCAACCCTCTGATAAACAAGCGACGAACCGGTATCAATATCCGTGTACTCGTAATGCCGTGATGCAATTGCGCCGTTAAGGAAAAATGTGAGATCGGGTGTTGCTGCATAAATAATGTCAACCTGTCCTCCCACCTCGTCATTGAAATCAACAACATGCGGATATCTCGATACCAGCGTGGATGTGTGCTCTCTCTGAGCTGTCGGGGGATTCTGATACGGCAGTGCTCGCGTCGGCCGGATAGGGCTTCTGTTGTCAGGCAGAGTAATGTCAAACCTGTAATTCTTGTAATCCAGTGTGATTCCGACATCGCCCGCGCTGTACGAAAGCGAAGAGTAAACCCCGTCGCCGAAGCCTGTGAATGCTTCCGGATAGACCGAATTCGGGGAAACCCTTGCAGACTTGTGCACGTAGGAAATGTACCACTGCACATCTGATGTGTTAAGCAAAAGCCCGAACTCGGGAAGGTCCGTCTTAACAATGGTATTCTCGCCCTGTTCGGGAAGTTCGGCAACGGAGTACAGATAGCTTGCGCCGAGAGTGAGAAACTTATAGGGAGAAAATTCACCGTAAACATTTCGGATCTTGTACTTTTCTTCCCTGTCGAGGTCGAGATAGTCAACGTAGCTGATATCGCCTGCAAGCACCTGGGCTTTCATCTTCACGGGATTCTTTTTTCCGAAAGACTTCTGGTAGATCACTCTTGCACCGTCAATTCCGGTGTCGAATGCAAGCTGTCTGTCTTCAAATGTATTAAGCGATAATCCTCTGCCTATGATCTCATAATAGTCTCCCGCACGAAGCGTGATACCGATATCATGCTTGTATTCAATATACCGCTTGTCAATTCCGATAGTGTCTCTACCGTATTCCCTGGGATCGCTGATGTCATATCTGAGTCCGAATGTAACTCCGTTAACATTCAGTCTTGCTTCGGCAAGGTCTTCGAAATATTCCTTCGTAGCTCTGTTGCTTCCGAAATACTCGTACCCGTTTCCGTATCTGAAAAGGTTGCTTACGGAAGCTTCAACATTAAGCTTTAACTGCGCCTGTGTGAGCTGTACGGCGGTTAAACAGAACAGCGCCGCCAAAAGTCCTCTGAACATTTTCATTTGCAAAGTGACCGGAGTTTTATGTTATTGTTTTCCTTTGCCCGATTCGGCTTTCTCAAGAGCATCGATTATTTCCTGCTCTATTTTCTTTTCATCACCCGTAATGTATCCGAGGTGCTTGGAGGCAATGTTCTTGTCAGTGTCAATCAGAAGAGAATACGGCATCCCTATACCGCCGTAAGCTTCAAAGACTGCCTTCTCAAGATCGAGAACAACCGGGAAAGTGTAACTGTTTGCAGATATGAATGACTTGACCTTTGCAACCGACTTTTGATTGTCCTGATTCACGGCAAGATATGTAAATCCTCTGTCTTTATACTTCTCGTATATCGGCTGAAGCTTCTTCATCTCTTCCTTGCACGGAGCGCACCATGTTGCCCAGAAAGATATGAGAACAGGCCCCTTCTCAACAAGCTTGTCGAGCGACACTTCGTTGCCGTCAAGATCGTTCAGTGTGAAATTGTTGTAGCTCTGCGCAAAACTTCTTCCTGCAAGAATAAGCAGGAACAGTGCGCAGAATGAGAGATGTCTTATTTTCATGTTTTGCTTTTTGATTTCGTTTCTGAATGTTGCCGGGCAGCAGCTGTCAGACGGCTGCTGCGTTTTGGGGTAATTACCTGCCGGAAAACCGATCAGGTTTTCAATATCAGCACAATTATCGCAGTTATCACAAGATTAAGTAATGAAAGGGGCAACATGACCTTCCATCCAAGATTCATAAGCTGATCATATCTGAACCTCGGTACTGTCCATCTGACCCAGATAAAGAACAGCACAAGGAAGATGACCTTTGCCGCAAATGCGAGAACCTGAATAATGCTAACAACCATCGGCGGTAAGCCGATATTCTGCAAATACGGAACCTGCCAGCCACCAAGGTAGAGGGTCGTGATCATCGCTGAAGAAACAATTACGTTCGCATACTCGGCAAGGAAGAAGAGAGCAAACTTCATGCTTGAATATTCCGTGTGATATCCGCCAACAAGCTCCTGTTCTGCTTCCGGGAGATCAAAAGGCGCACGGTTTGTCTCCGCAAAAGCGGCTGTCAGGAATATTATGAATCCGACCGGCTGAAGTATCAGGTTCCACTTCCACCCTGCCTGATTCTGTACAATGGTGTCGAGTTCAAGAGAGCCGTTCAGCAGTATGATAGCAATGACCGAGATTCCCATGGACAGCTCATAACTTATCATCTGTGCCGAAGAACGCAGTCCGCCGAGAAGAGAGTACTTGCTGTTCGACGACCACCCGCTCAGTGTGATTCCGTAAACTCCCAGCGAAGTCATTGCAAGGAAGTAAAGTATGCCGACGTTGACATCAGCGATCTGAAGCTTAATCACCCTGTCTCCTATTGTAATGGTATCTCCGAACGGAATGACGGCGAAAGTTGAAAGCGAAACTATGATGGAGAGGGTAGGGGCAAGAGAATGTATGAACTTGTTTGCCTTTTCAGGGACAATGTCTTCCTTCATCAGAAGCTTCACAACATCCACGAGCGGTTGAAGCAGTCCTTCGGGGCCTACTCTGTTCGGGCCGATCCGGTTCTGAATAAATGCGGAGACTCTTCTTTCTGCATATACAGAGTATGCGACTCCGGTCAGGAGTACTCCAAGCACAACACCTATCTTTGAAAGTGTTATGATCAGGCTAATTACAAATTCAGGCATTCAGCATGTGTTTGAAGTTCAGAAAATCACCAAAATAATATTAATTTGAAATGTAATTTTGGGAATTGTGTGATTTTGGAGGTGCAGGTGATTCCTGCTGACCGGCCAAAAAACAGTCAATTTCTCAACTTTGGAGATGGGATTGCTCAATTCAGCAGAAGCGGGCTGAATTCAGTCAGACGGGATCCGGGGCGATGGAACTTTTGATATTCATTTGTTTCAGGCAGGAAGTTCAATTGTAAAGGCAGTGCCCTTTCCGGGTATTGATCTTACGCTTATGTTTCCGCCGTGTTCGGCAACGACTCTTTTTACTATGGACAATCCAAGCCCCGTTCCTTTTCCGTACTCCTTTGTTGAGAAGAACGGTTTGAATATTTTGTCAATGTTCTCTTTGGGAATACCAAGCCCGTTGTCTGAAATTGAGATCACGGCATTGCCGTTCTTCCTTTTTACTGCAAGGGTGATCTCTCCCTTTGAGGGTATTGCCTGAATTGCGTTCGTAACTATGTTAAGTATTGATTCCTCGATCTGTTCGGCATCGAATTCGAATTTTCCAACGGCGTCGTCTATTTCTTTCTTTATCTTAATATCCTTATTGCCTGAAATGTGCTTCACGTTCAAGGCAATTCTCTGAATCACCTCATTCAGATCGTTCAGCTTCCTGTTGCTCTTAATAGGCCTGGAGAAATTCAGCAGATGTCTGATCGACCTTGTGATGCGGGTGGTTTCATTGATGATCGCCTGCAGCTCTTCGTATTCATCATCGCCCGGTTTCTTATTGAGCATGAGATAGTCCGCGTTTCCGGAGATAATATTCAGCGGATTGGAAAGACTGTGAGCCACACTGGAAACAACTTCTCCGATAAGCGCAAGGTTCTCCTTCTCACGAAGTTCCTGCTGAAGCTTCTTTACAAGGGTGATGTCTCTTACAATTCCAACAGATCCGATTGACTTGTTCTGCTCATCGAATATTGAAAACCTTGATATGCTGACGCTCTTTGTCTCGCCCGATTTCGTAATCCTTTCAGTCTCATAGTTTGCGATGAATCCTTTCTTCCTCACTTCTTCGATCAGAAACGTTTTCTCTCCTTTTTCAAGCAAATATCCGGGTATCAGAAACTGGAAATCCTTGCCCATTGCTTCTTCACGTGAATATCCGAAAATATTCTCCGCACCCTTATTCCACAGGAAAATGCGGAAGTCCTCGTCAAATCCGATTATGGCATCTACCGAATTCAGTATAATGTCTGAAAAGAATTTCTCGTGAGCAGTTTTACCCTCTTTCATAAGACGGATCATCTGCATCACAATGTCCTTTACGGAATTGCTTATGGCATCAACTGCTTCGCCGTTCAGGCCGTGCTTATTCCGGAGCATTTCGGCAAGAGCTTCAAAGCTTTTCTCAAATTCCGATGTTACCCTGTTTTCCAATCAGATTCCGGATTTCGTTTTAAGTGGACTGCGAGTCAAATTCTTTCATGTAAATATTGGTTGCTCCGGTTGCAGTTTCAATGCTGAAACCTCTTGAAATCAGATGCCTGAAGCACCGTGCCCTCGCCTTTTCCGGCTCGGCGGCACGGCTGCGCGTCATATACTTCCTTAGGGCATCCAATGCAAGGCTTGATTCATCCTCTCTTTCAAGAGCTTTGAGTATTGCCTGTTCAACCGTTTCCTTGTCAATTCCCTTCTGAAGGAGTTTCTTCTTCAGAAGTTCGCGCCCTACGGGCTTTGATCTGATCTTCTCTGCGGCATAGTTGAATGCGTACTCTTCGTCATCAAGATACTTCTGCTCTTTGAGAAGTTCTATAGTGCGCTCAATAGCCCCGCTGTCATACTTCTTCGATCTCAGCTTCCTCACAACCTCATTGCCCGTTCTTGCCTTGTAAGCAAGAAAGTCATATGCAGTCTTTCTCGCCGAGACAAAGTCATCATACTCGGTTAACTCTTTCATCTTCTCTTCACCGATCTCATCTCCCGCCCTTATTCCGAATCTTACAAGGGTGTCTTCGGAGATCCCCTTTTCAAAACCTTCATCAGAAAAAAGACTGTATCTGTTTCTGTCCTTTTTCTGTCTTTCAATTTTCAGGATCTTCATACTTCATGAAGAAGCCGGCAGGCGAAAACAGGCCGGCCGGCTTGATGAGTGCTAAATTTCTTTTGAATTACTTTTTGCGTCCGGAAGCTTCTTCCTTAGGTGCTCCGTTCTCAGCCGGTCCGTTATCGGATGAAACATCCATACCGATCGCGGCTCTGACCTCTCTTCCGAGCTTTTCAAGCACAGCAGGTTCTTCAGCCAGAAACCTCTTGACTCCGTCCCTTCCCTGCATTCTGTTCTCGCCGTATGAGAACCAGGCTCCGGATTTCTTGATGATCTCCTTATCGACCGCAAGGTCAATAAGGTCGCCGATCTTTGAAATTCCCTCGTTATACATTATGTCGAATTCCACTTCCCTGAACGGAGGCGCGACCTTGTTCTTTACTATCTTCACCTTTGTCCTGTTGCCGACTGTATCCGTTCCTTCCTTTATTGCCGCAATCCTTCTGATGTCCATCCTTATCGATGCATAGAATTTCAGTGCCTTTCCGCCTGTGGTTGTTTCAGGGCTTCCGAACATTACACCGATCTTTTCCCTCAGCTGATTCGTGAATATCAGCACGACATTCGACTTTGACACTGCTGCGGTCAGTTTTCTCAGCGCCTGCGACATCAGCCGGGCCTGCATCCCCATCACTGAATCACCCATCTCACCCTCTATTTCAGCACGCGGCGTGAGAGCGGCCACGGAGTCAACCACGATCACGTCAAGCGAGTTGCTTCTTACAAGCGTCTCGCATATCTCAAGCGCCTGTTCGCCGTATTCCGGCTGTGAGATCAGCAGGTTGTTAACATCCACCCCGAGCTTCTGCGCATAGCTTGTATCAAGTGCGTGCTCGGTGTCAATGAATGCGGCCAGTCCGCCGTTTCTTTGTGCCTCTGCTATGATGTGCAAACAAATTGTTGTCTTTCCCGATGATTCGGGTCCGTAGATCTCAATGATCCTTCCTCTTGGAACTCCTCCTATGCCGAGTGCGGCATCAAGCGAAATTGAACCGGTTGATATCGCGGCGATCTTCTGTATCGGCCTGTCACCCAGCTTCATAATAGCTCCCTTGCCATGCTCTTTCTGTATCTGCTCAAGAGCAATGTCGAGGGATTTCATCTTCAGGTCTCTGTCTTCTGCCATTGCTGATTGTTTAATGGTTATCAAAATCTCGCGTCAATATATTTAATTGAGAGGAAACTTTATATAGACTTAAAGTCTGGTCATGACCGCCTTTTCCGGCGTTCATACAGATGCAGGTTACAGGTTCAGATCAGATGCTTCCGGAAAAAGAGTCTGTTGCGTGCTGATGGCGCTTTGTAGACCGCGAAAATTCAGTTAAGCAACCATTCATAAATTGTAAGACAATGCCAAAAGAGCTATTTTTAAATTCTTTTATCAACAAACTCACAACATGCCAAATCTGGTGATTGTAAGGCACGGGCAGTCTCAGTGGAATCTTGAGAACAGATTCACGGGATGGATTGACATTGATCTCTCTCCTGCGGGAATCGAAGAGGCAAAGAAGGCCGGAGCAAAGCTGAAGGGATATAAGTTTGACAAGGCCTTTACATCCGACCTGATCAGGGCTCAGAGAACGCTTGACATAATCCTCGAGGAAACCGGGCAGAAGGATATTCCGGTGGAAAAGGATAAAGCGCTTAACGAAAGAATGTACGGCGACCTGCAGGGAATGAACAAGGATGAATGCAGGGAGAAGTTCGGCGCTGATCAGGTGAAGATATGGAGACGAAGCTACGACATTCCGCCGCCGAACGGCGAAAGTCTGAAAGACACCGCCGACAGGGTATTGCCTTACTACAGGGAAAAGATCGAACCCGAACTCAAGGCAGGAAAGGACGTTCTTATTTCTGCTCACGGCAACAGCCTCAGGGCGCTGATCATGCACCTTGAAAACCTCTCAAAGGAAGTGATACTTGAAACAGAGATCCCGACAGGCTCGCCGAAGAAATATGTTCTCGACAGCGGACTTAAGGTGATTGAAACTTCTTACATCTGATTGCCGGAGAGCGGGATCAGAAATATCGTCTTTGACCTGGGCAATACGCTTGTCTTCTTCGACTATTCTTACTTCTTCGAAGGAGTTTACAAACTTGACAGGAAGCTCAAGCCTGTTATGCTCAAGAAATACTTCAGGGAGAACAGGCTTGACGTCCACCTTGGAACAGGAAGGACAAACATCAGGGAGTCGTTCAAAAAGCTGAAGAGGAGGCATGATCTCAGTATCGGGTTTGACGATTTTCACAACCTATACTGCGACATCTTTTGGGAGAATACCCCAATGAAGGAATTCATCGAGGAAAAACTGCTTAGCACAAAGCTCAGACTCTTCATGCTTTCGAATACAGATTCATCTCACATCAACTTCATCAACAACAATTTCCCGTATGTAAGGCACATAAAGAGAAGGATCCTGTCATTCAAGGTGAATGCGATCAAGCCGGAGAAGAAGATCTACAGTAAACTGATAGAAAGGATGAACATTGTTCCTGAGGAATCCGTATTCATAGACGACCTCAAGCCCAATATTCTGACTGCAGGATCAATGGGATTCAACACCATTCATTACACTTCCCACGGAAGATTCCTGAAGGAATTCCGCAAGCTAACGGGGATACGCTGAAGCTGTGATTCAGAAGCCGAAAGAATATCCCAGACCGGCAACGAACCTGTAGTCGTTCTGAGGCTGGTCGCCGTTCAGCGACTGTGTGAACACGGGCTGGTAATTGAGCTTTACCGTGAACATTCCGGCTGTAAGGTCAAGTCCGAAATTGCCAAGCAGTGCGCTTCCTCCCGAGTTTGGATCTGTTGCTCCGTTGTTCCTGTCCTCGGGTGAATATTCGAAGTAAACCCCGGCATACGGAATGAGCGTAACGGCATCAGCCGGGATGTCATAAGTGAAAACTCCGTTAAGGTTCAGCTGATCTCCGAAAAGATATTTGTTGCTGTTTTCTGTGTTGATCTTGTAAGCGGCATCGGCGGCGAATCCCAAGTTGCCGGATTTGGCAAAGTAAGATCCCAGCAAAAGAAAATCAAAACTGCCTGTGCCCGGCTGAAAGTGCGCCTCCACCGCGCCGCTGTCGTCTGCAATGTTATACCTGCCTGTAGGAAACTTAATACCTCCTCCCAGAAAAAGTCTGTTTCTGAATTTTGTCTCGCCGGACACTTCGGTATTGAAGATCTGGTATTTTGCCTGCAGCTGAATATCCCCCGCGCCGGAGAATGTCTCATCGCCGATCAGGTTTGAAGAAACAGGAATGATGCCGAAAAGCTGAAGCTTCGGCGAAAGATAATACCGACTCCAAAGTTCTGCAGTGTTGTATGTTTCTTCTTCCCCGTGCTGATGTCCCGCATGGTCCTGTTCGGATGTATTCTGTTCTTCCATCTCATCTCCCGAAAATCTCCTGAGCTTATACCTTATTCCAGCCGTATTGAAATTGTAATTCGGATCCGGACCGAGGTAACAGCCGCAAAGATCACAGGCGATGCCGGAAATACCGGCAGTGGCGGGCAAACCGCAATGGATGTGCTTTTGCTGTGAGTGCGACAGATTCGGCATCATCAGAAAAGAGCCGAGAATCGCTGAAGTTATCAATAGCAGTTTCATGTATGCAGATCGAATGAATGAATTCAGAATCCGCTAACATAAGTCAGGGATATCAAACCCGAAATGGAAATTGAAGGTATTTTGAGAACCGGGCTAAAATTGTTTCTATTATTAGGACTTATCTTTATATTGAACTCAAATTTTTTTGAATCCCTAAATAGTAACTGAAGATGAAACTGCTGAAAAATCTTACAACTTCCATTCTACCCGCAATTGTATTGCTGATACTGATTGCTGGATCGTCACAATCACAGATAAATATCGGAGGCAAGCCGATGAGTTCTCTAATGGAGCTTAACACTGAATTTGCATCGGTAACTCTGCCCTCCTTTGACGTGCAGAAAATGCTTGATGAGGACAAGATTACGGAGCAGGTGCAGGACATGCCGACACGTTATGCGAAAGTGTTCGAGACTGATTACTCGCTTTCAAACTCCGGCACATGGCAACAGCTCTCCGACGGCAGCAGAATTTGGAGGCTTGCGATACGTTCGAACGGTGCAGTTTCCATAGGACTTGCATATAAGGATTTTTATATGCCCAAGGGCGCAACTCTTTTCATTTACAATTCAGACAAGTCAATGGTCTTCGGAGCATTCTCCGAGATAAACAACACGCAGGACGGCATCTTTGCGACGGTTCCTGTTTACGGCAATACGATCATAGTTGAATATTACGAACCGGTATATTCTGCAGGCATGGGAAGATTTTCCGTGAGCCAGGTGATCCATGCATACAAAGACATATTCGGATTCAGTTCGGTGATGGAAGAGCCGTGCAACATAAATATCAACTGCCCGATCGGTGCGCCGTGGCAGGAGAACAAGAGATCGGTTACAAGGATCACATTCAATCAGGGCGGAGGCGGATTCCTTTGCACCGGTTCGCTGATCAACAACACGCTCAATAACAGGTTACCTTATTATCTGACTGCCGAGCACTGTGCAACCGACAATTACTCAACGATGGTTTTTTATTTCAATTATGAGAATCCAACATGCATAGGAACATTCGGAAGCCTCGCAAATACGATGGTCGGCGCGTCGCTGAAGGCGGAACTCTATGCAACTGACATGAGGCTTATTCAGCTTGCGCAGTCTGTGCCGGCGGCATACAATGCGCGCTTCAACGGATGGGACAGGTCAGGAGCACAGCCGCAAAACCAGACTGCCATTCATCATCCCGGAGGCGCGGTTAAAAAGATCTCTCTTGACAACAACCCTGCGGCATCCGTTACCGGATTCGGGGGAAGACTCGTGAACGGATTCTGGGAAGTCATTTGGGATGAAGGGATGACGGAGGGCGGCTCGTCGGGATGCCCGCTGTTTGATCAGAACAAGAGAGTGATCGGACAAAACCTTGGCGGCAATCCCGCCAACTGTAATAATCCGCAGGCTGTCAGAAAAGTGTTCGGCAAGTTCTCCGAATCATGGGCTTACGGCGGTACGGCAGGAAGCCAGCTCAAAGACTGGCTTGACCCGAACAATTCCGGCGTAACAACGCTGGACGCCATTGATGATGTGACCGGAGTTGCTCCTTCGGCAAATTTCACTTCCAATGTTCAGACATTGCCGCTCGGCGGAGGCACAGTGAACTTCTATGATCTTACTACAAACAATCCCGAAAGCTGGAGCTGGAGTTTTCCGGGAGCAACACCATCAACTTCAACTGAAAGGAATCCGACCAACATATCATACACGCAAACGGGCAACTATACCGTTTCGCTCACTGCAACCAATTCATTCGGTTCCAACCTCAAGACCTTCACAAGCTATATAAAGGTGCAGGGCGTTGATATGGCAAACATAAACCTTCAGTCGCCTCCTTCAAACTCAAGGATACTCGTGGACATGAATGACCCTACACTCGTAAACTTCAGGTGGTCGTCCGCAAGTCCGAGCCCGACTGTGAACTACAAGTTCAAGATCAGAAGGGTTGCAACAACATCGGATTTCATATTCACCGCAAACAACAACGGGCTTGATTCGGGCATCAGCTTCAGGGAAAGCTATCTCGACAGTCTCATCACTATCCTCGGCTCAAGCAACGACTCAGTGACCTGTACATGGAGGGCCTTGGGCTTTAACGGCGCCGATTCTGTTTCGGCAAATCCATACATAGTTACAATTAGAAGAACCCCGGTCGGAATAAATCAGATCTCCTCAGTTGTTCCTTCGGGATTCAGTCTTTACGATAATTATCCAAATCCGTTCAATCCGAAGACAGTGATAAAGTTTGATGTTTCGGAGAACGGCAGGGTGGCGCTGAAAGTTTACAACATACTTGGTGAGGAAGTTGCGTCGCTTGTGAATAGACAGCTTGCACCCGGCACTTACACTGCGGACTTCGACGCATCGTCATTGTCGAGCGGACTGTACTTCTACCGGCTTGAATCGGAGGGCTATACTGCAACGAAGCGGATGATGCTGATCAAGTGACAAATGTGCCACTTGTAAGCATTCTTTAAAGCGAACCTTCAGGTTCCGAGTTTAGGAGTTAACACAAAGCCCGCGCACATGTGCGGGCTTTTTTACTTTTGCCCGCCCTTGTTAGATTCTGATCCGACTGCTGATTCAATGGCACTAATACAGGCTTGGCATAGCTGTAGAGATGAGGGCAATAATTCACAGAGGCCGGGCGCAGCCGGTGAGACTGCTGATGCGCTGATCTTGCAAGAGCAATAGAAAATATTTTTACAAACTATGACGCAGGTCATAGTTTCTAAAAACCTTTTCACATAAGTTTGTATAAAGGAAGTTATTATGAAATCCACATCTCCTCGTAACAGTTCTGCTTTCATCATGAATCTCCTCTGGTTCTTCAGCATTTTTGTGTTCATCAATGCGTTCAACTTTCAGCATAATCCGCCATCCGGGTGGCAAAAACAGCACATGCCGTTTTTGAATAACCGTCCGATTTCTGACATTACTTTCATTGACAGCCTTACAGGTTATGCTGTAACGGGAGATAATTCACCTGCAGATACAAATTTCATAGTCAAGACAACCGACGGTGGAGAAGTCTGGAGTATAGTGAGCTCAATATACCGAGACCTTAGCAGAGTTGTTTTTCTAAACGGAGAAACCGGATACATATCCGGCGGATACAATGTCAGCGGAGGATTTCTTGCAAGGACCTCAAATGGTGGCACTAACTGGAATACGATTGAAACACCGTCAACTCTGAGAATTGATGACATTTCAGTGCTCAGCGAAGATACAATCTGGATTGCTGATGATAACGGGTTCAACGGTGGATTATTCCGAACCACGAACGGAGGGTTTGATTGGGAGTTACAATATGGCGGTGGACTTGGGGGAAGCAAACCAAACAAGATTTACTTTTACGATGGTATATTAGGATTTGCAGGGGATAATAGACAAGAATTTCTCATAAAGACAGTCAATGGTGGCGTGAACTGGACAAGGGTTTCGGGTGAGGAAGGTTTTGATGATATGCATTTCTCCAACCGGGAGGAAGGCTGGAAGTGCTACAATTACTTTACTTCTTTAATGGAGCATACTACCGATGGTGGAAATACTTGGACAGAGCAATCAATTCCAAGCGGAGGTTATATAATAGATAATTTCATTGTTTCGTTCTCCAACATAAATAATGATACAATTTGGGGAGGTGGCGGTGCATTATTGTATCCCAATAGCAGCATACGATATTTTCTAAACTTCACTTCCAACGGTGGAATGAATTGGTATTACCAGGTCCCTGACACTTCAATTAGTAACATTGTTTATCGATACGTTGACTTTCTCAATAAGAACAGCGGATGGGTTTACAGTAGAGAAGGAAACGGGATCCGAACAGTTACCGGCGGTGATCCGGTCTTTCTGAATGTCAGGCAGATCTCAACCGAAGTTCCGCAGAGTTTTGTGCTTCATCAGAATTATCCGAATCCGTTTAACGCAACTACAGCCATACGATTTGACATACTCCGCTATGGCAGAGTCAGATTATCAGTTCATGACCTTACAGGAAAGACAATGAGAGAGTTGATCGATGGAGAGCTTCAGGCTGGAACTTATGAATACAATTTCAATGGAGAAGGGCTTTCTTCAGGAGTTTACTTCTGTTCTCTTGTTACACGTGATGAAAGATTCACCGTCAAGATGGTTTTGGCAAAGTAGATTTTTTCTAAACTCAAAATTTCAGAGAGATGAAAACAAGAATATTTATTTCGTTAGTGCTGATCTGTTCAGGATTAATTCTTAGTTTCAGCAATCTGAGGTCAGTAAAGACCGGTAAAGAAGTGTTGCTTTCTTCGGTTCCTGGGGGAGATAATCAATTTCTAATAGCGGCAACTCATTCAGCTCTGGATACCTCGTATCAGCACTATCCTGATCTTGGAGTGAACGGGTGGCATAAATATACAGCACCGGATCGAGGATGGCCAAATATTCCGAACGACCAGTACAATGTACCAACCGCTCAATATTCAGGGGCTGTTATTTCCAGAATGGATCGCAACAGGCAAAACGGCCTGAGGACCATAATGGACAGGCCAAAAATTCAATACACAGCATACGGGCAAAGAAGCGATTATCATTGTGAAGCTATAGGCATTGGAGATGATTACTGGTTTCATTCATACAACACATCAGTAAACAATGCTTACGTACGCGACATAAATGACAACAGCATTTATGGAAGCGGGGCAAGAGTAAAGTACTGCGAAGCAACCCCATCGAATCCGGGATCAAATCAAGGATATATTGTTCAGGGCTTAAGAGCAAACCGGGAGCAGGCGAATAAGCTTTGGCCGCCGTGGTTGAATGACGATACATATAAATGGTACGTGATGCCGAGGATAAGAATAGACACGTCATTTGCCAATAATAATTTGAACTGGAATACACAAGTATGCAGAATTGAAGTGTACAATTGGGACGATAGCCTGATATTGAGCAAGGATATTCTGGCGGGATACTTCAGAAAGGGCTTACTGACTAATTATTACGGCCATTTCATGGAAGAATACTACTTCAGTTCAGGAGATTCTTCATCAATTGAATTGCCGGCAAATGCAATCTGCCCCGGCGGCTACAGATGGTTTTCCGATTGGAATAATGATACAATCAAAACAGACATCAGAGTTTACTGGTACGGAATGTGTGATATGTGGATTGATTACGTACGAGTTGAAAACGAGCCTGCCCACGAGTTGTTCAAGGGCTTGTGGGATCCTCAAATCCGTGAAGAAACACAGCTTGCACTTTACGGATATGACGAGAACAATCCGATTCCCAACAATTTCTATGCGGAGGAGTTTGAGTTCAACATGATACCCTGCATCAGCTATGTAAACAGCCTGATAGAGGATGAATCTCAGGGGAAGATCTCCCTGATGCCGAATCTGAACTGCGAGCTTATCAAAGTTCATATTCCGGATTGGAATGTAGCAGGCAGTCGCAGGGACTTGTCAGCTGCGGAACTTGACAGGTATCTGGTAGAGCGGGCGGACCTGAATTATCTAGTCAATATGTCATATTCTCTCGAAGGTTTCGAATCAACTTCTACATGGACAGAAGGCAGTTCTTATCACCCCACCTCACTTTCGGCAAGCTCGTATTCAAAGTCGAACGGCATATTAAGTTATCCGCGAACTGTATCGGCGTATGAAGACAGCCTGCAGAACAGGCTAGACTTCGGAAGAGGCACGGGAGGGTCGTTTTCAGCAATTATGAAAAAGACAGATTCTATATCAAAACTCTCTCCCGACCTGAGATTAATTCATCTTGCCCAAACTCATATGTGGTGGAATTCCAATCATCAGTTGAAAGAACCTACAAATGAGGAAACAAGCCTGATGGCAAACCTTGCGGTTTCTTATGGGGCAAAAGGCATCATGTATTTTGCATATGACTCACACGGTGAATACACAAACACGGTTGAGTTCACCAGAGGGCTCACTAATCCTGATCTGAGCCCAAGGACTGCCAATGTTTACGGACAGGACAAATGGAATGGGATAAAGAAACTGGATTCGATATTAAATAAGCAAGGCGTTCAATTAGTAGAATTTGATAATTCGGGAAGAATGTCTTACAGCTACAGGCAGATTGATGAAAGAAATCTGCTTACCACAAACACTATTGTCAAAGGTCTCAACGCCTTCAGGGCCTTTGAATTTGCTCCTGACACAATCCCGGATCTTATCAACGCTATTCCGGATCAAACATCGGAATTGTATCTTCAGGCCGCAGTGTTCGAAAAACCTAATCAGGGCAACGACAGGTCAAAGTACTTCATGATAGTTAACAAGAGGTGTTCACCTTTCTTCGATTACACATCGTCAGACAGAATAGGCGGTCGAAGAATCGTTACCATCAAATGGAATTCATCGAAGCTGGAAGGATTCAACAACTGGAAATTGTATGATCTGAGCAACGATTCCTGCATCAAGGTATTAGACAAAAGAGATACAAATTTCATGTTCCTTGCCGACTTCCTACCCGGCGAAGGCAAGCTCTACAAACTCGCTCCGGTTATGCAGGAAGGAGGAACATTGGTTGCAGATGAAGACTGCGGCGGGTTTGAGTTTGAGTGCAAAGGAGAAGTGAACAACAACGGGCATGATATTACCATTGTGCCGAATACAACAATCGTGTTTGTAAACACATCTGCACGAATAAACATGAACGGAGGAAATTTCAAGAGCGGTATTTATCCCGATGAGAGCTTGCCAATTACGCTTAAGTCGGTAGGAACAGCTACATGGAAAGGTTTGAAACTCACCGGATGCGATGAAGTAGAAATGCATCAGACTTATTTCGAAAACATATCATCCTACCCCGTTGACAGCACTTATGCCGCTGAGTTTACCGATTGCGGCAGTATCACAGTATCCAACTGTACTTTTCAGGCTTCGTCCACAAGCAGAACCGGCTCCCTGCTGTTGAGTTACTCATCTCAGGCCGACCCGGATGATGTTTACATCTTTAGTAACCATTTCAAACTTAACACCGGCTCATTGCCTGCGGTGTCGGTAATTGCAACTGGCTATGTCGGAATACCAGTCCTGTTTGAGTGGAATGAATTCGAATCGTCATCAGAAAATAACACGCTTGCCATTCTCCTAAGCAATGTCACCGGCGGAGCAATAAAGGAAAATAACTTTACGGGTTATGATAACACAGTCATGATGCTTGGTTCATCAGTGGACTTTTACGGCAATTACATTCTCGGGAGCGAACAAAGCTCAAAGGGGATAATCCAATACTCTACATCAAGTGCAAACCTTTCGCCATCGGGAGGAATTTTCACCGGCGGATACAATACAATTCTTGTTGAAGGATCTTTGGCTGCTTGTATGCAGTTCAGCAATTCGTTTCTGCTCATCGATCAGGGCTATAATATATTTCGTCTTGCCGGGTCAGAGACAGGCAATTGGCAGCTTGAGGGCATTATACTCGACGAGGTTTACGGCAACCCTTACCCTGCCGAACGAAATTGCTTCAAAATCGGAAATGATCTGATTGTAAAACACAATCTAAAATATCCGGACTATGCTACGGTTGTTTTGGACACATTGCCGGGAAGCTGCGATCCTGATGAGCCGGAAGGATTGATGGTCTTTGATCTGGGAAACGGAGTATCTGATACGATACACTATTTATCAGGAGGATCCAGCTCGGGGGCAGGGAAGAGCAATTCAAAATTAAAAATTAGAAATTATAAATATGAAGAAGCCGCAGAGGCTGGGTCAGTTTCTGAAGCTGTGGCAATTAGAGCATTAAGCGATTCCGTTTCTATCAATCTCAGAAAGCGGGACTATGAAAGGGTCTCGGAACTTTGTAATGAACTGCTTACAACTCACAGCGACAGTGTTGAAGACGCAAGCTTGATCTCAAAGCTGTATCTGGCAGAATTGAAACAAGACACAAGCAGCAGCGGAATGTCAGAACTGAAGTCATTCCTTGAGTCATACATATTGAACAACCCTGAAAGGGAAATTATGATCCGTCAGGCATTTTACTTCGTTCAGAAATGCAAAGTCTCACTCGGGCTTTATGAATCGGCCATGTCGGGTTTTCAGCAGATCATCAATCAGTTTCCATACAGTTACGAGGGCTTGCTTGCAAGCTGGGACTATGCCGCAACGAGTCTGCTGAACTCACAAGGCGGTTCGGGCGGAGGCGCAACAAGCAAGAACGAGCCTGCACTGAAGGATGAAGGTGTGATCAGTTACATAGATGACCCGAATGATGTTTACGACAGCAGAAAGTTTTCAACTGATGACAGAAAAACTCTCAACGAAAATCTCACCAAAACATTTTCAAGTCAGGTAAATAAACAGACCCGCGAGATAAAGTCACTTGAGGAAAAGGTTACTAAGAATGAAGCGTCTAACAGCGAGAAGAAAAGATATCAGGAGATGAAAGTGCTGAAGGAAGTTGTCAAAGCAAGAAAGCCGGAAACGATCGCCATGCATGTTTCAATGATCTCGGATGACATGAGCAGAATAATGAAGTCAACCGGTGGTGAAAATTCAGACAAGTATGAGGCAAACATTCTTCCGACTAGATTCGCTTTGCATCCGAACTATCCAAATCCATTTAATCCAGCAACAAAGATATCGTTTGATCTCCCTCAAGACTCAAGAGTGAGTTTGGTTATTTATGATCTGCTTGGAAGAGAAGTAACTAGGCTTGTCAATAATGAGTTCAAAGTTGCAGGCAGGTACGAATATGAATTCAATGCGTCAGGGTTGGCAAGTGGAGTTTATTTCTACCGACTGGAAGCTCGGAAATTTTCGGAAACGAAGAGGATGGCCCTAATAAAATAGTGACAAATGACATCTAACTAATTCCTAATACTATTTTCTAAAAGGGGGGCTTGAAAATCAGGTCTCTTTTCTTCTTTACAAAGATCACGAACCAAATTCTGTAAAGCAAATAAGAATTAACTTTTGTAGATTTCGACAAAAAATTCTTAACAATGAAAAGTCTATTTGCCATTCTGTTCATGATTGCAGCGACAAGCATTTGCTTTTCGCAGACATTGAACATCACCTACAAGAAACAGGAATTCTCAACGCGTGGTATCGGATGGAAAGTATCAGCAAGCTATCCTCAGGTAGATTTCGGCCCGGATGCGCTCATGGGGATGAGGGGAATTGCAGGTGACATCAACAATGCAATTGAAGCACTCTGCAACAGTAAGATCAGCAGTTTTGAATCAGCCGCAAGGGAAAGGAATCCGATGATACCTGACAGCATGCAAAGCGAGCTTGATATCACAAGCGAGGCGTTTGTGAACGGCGGAACGCTTTTGTCCGCTGTGATAGAGGAGTTCAGCTATATTGCGGGAGCAGCGCATCCGCTCACTACAATAACAACATTCAATTACAGCACAACTGCCTATGGAGTCCTGGATTCGATCTCAAAACTGTTCGTGAGGGAGAGCGGCTATTTGACATTCATTTCGGATTACTGCAACAAAGATCTTAAACTGCGGGCGGAAAAGGAAGGTTACGAAAACATTTCTGAAATGATCGATGAAGGAACCGCCCCCGATGTGAAGAATTACGGTACGTGGTATCTGCAGGAAGATACGCTTCACATTGTTTTCAATCCGTATCAGGCAGGACCTTATGTGATGGGAATTCAGTATGTATCAATACCTCTTTCGGAATTGCTTCCGTACACGGATCCGAAAGGTCCGCTTGAGTACATGTTCCGCTGAAGATCACTTAACAAACCTGTACATCAGTATGCTGTCTATGTAAGTCCCGTCACCGAGCTTCATATCTCTCGGACACACACCTTCCGTTTCAAAACCGAATTTCTTGTACATTGCAATTGCCCTTTCGTTAACAGAGAACACCGCAAGCGTAAGCTTTTCCAATACAGGGTCCCTTTCCGCCCACTTTACAAGCTCCTCAAGAAGCATTGAACCGATTCCGTCGCCTCTGTACTCATTTGCAATGAAGATGCTGAGCATGCCCGCATGCCGGGTTCTTTTCAGACTGCCGTTCATCAGCTCGATGAATCCGGCGATCTTACTTTCGTGAACGGCAACTATGTACGCGCATCCTTCCTTTTCGAGATGGCTGTTGATGTCTGCTGTTTCAGACTCTTCCGTGAACGATGCTTCATCCTTTTCCCTCAGCATATAGATCTTCTCTTCAATTACCTGAGTCTTAATCTCAATGATGCCCCGTGCATCGGAAGCATGCGCACTCCTTATCAGGATCTCCTTGCCAGACTTCGTGTACTTCCTTACGGCATCAGTGTATGACATTCAATGCCTCCTCGAAATGAATTTCATAATTGCAATTCTGTCTTCTTCGTGAAAAGACTTAACAAGCAAGTCGGCGCCGGTCAGATCCTGTTTTGAAAGGGGGTCTCCCGCATATCCGATGCATCTCATTCCTGCGGCAAGAGAGCCGCGCAGTCCGTTGACGGAATCTTCGATCACCACGCAATTCTCCGGAGCTGTATTTATCGCCGCTGACGCCTTAAGAAAAATATCCGGTGCGGGCTTCCCGTTAGCCACATCCTCTCCGCAAACGGTTGCCTTGAAGTATCCCGAAAGATCAAGCTTTGACAAGACCATCTCCACATTCTTTCTGGCGGATGACGACGCCACTGCGGCCGGAATACCTGCTTTGTTAATATCCATCAGCAGGCTCTCCACACCTGCTATAGGTTCAGATAACCTGTCTGACCTCAGCAGTTCGTGAATCCTCTGCTTCTCCCTGTTCATAAGTTCATCAACGCTCTGAGGAAGTGAAAACTCCTCTTTGATCATTCCCCACATCAGCGGAGAAGACATTCCCACAAACTTGTGATATTCTTCCTTGTCAATGAAGATCCCGAGTTCGGAAAAGAGTTCTTCGTTCATTTCCACATAAAGCGGCTCAGAGTCTATAAGCACTCCGTCCATGTCGAAGATCACTCCGAAGTCATTTGCTTCTTTCTCCATTCAGAGCAGATTGCTAGCGAGTTCGGCCAGTTCAGACCTCTCGCCTTTGACAAGGTTGACGTGCGAATAAAGCTTCTGGCCCTTGAAGTGTTCGATCAGATATGACAGCCCGTTGGACTGCGAATCAAGATACGGATGGTCTATCTGATAGATATCTCCAGTGAAAACAAGTTTTGCTCCTTCTCCCGCCCTTGTTATGATCGTCTTTATCTCATGCGGTGTGAGGTTCTGTGCCTCATCCACAATGAAGAAGATCCTCTGAAGACTTCTTCCGCGGATATAGCTGAGCGGCTCTATCACAAGTTTGTTGTCTTTGGTCATCTGCGAGATCTGCTGGTACTGCTTGTCCGTTTCGCTGTACTGATCCTGAATGACCTTGATATTGTCCCAAAGCGGCTGCATGTAAGGAGCAAGCTTGTCGTCAATGTCGCCGGGAAGGTAACCGATATCCTTGTTGCTGAGCGGAACAACGGGTCGGGCGATGTATATCTGCCTGTAATGCTTTCTTACATGAAGGGCGGAAGCGATTGCCAGAAGCGTTTTCCCCGTGCCGGCCTTGCCTGTAATTGACACAAGCGGAATGTTCGTGTTGATCAGCGCGTCAACAGCAAACGTCTGCTCCGCATTGCGCGACCTTATCCCGTATGTCTCGATCTTGTCAATCCTTCTCATCACCTCGTTCTTTGCATCAAGGTGAGAAAGAACGGAGCGGTTTGAATTCCTGAGTATGTAGAATTTGTTAGGCAGTACTTCGCCCTTCAGCTTCTTTCCAAATTCCTTAAGCGGAACTTCAAACGGCGGGGCATAAAGCCGCTGAAGGATCCCGTCGTCAAAATCATCAATGGTTTCCTTGCCGCTGTAAAGCTCTTCAACACTGCTGATGCGGTCAGTTGTGTAGTCTTCGGCGGGCAGTCCGAGTGCTTTTGCTTTCATCCTCAGGTTCACATCCTTCGACACCAGAATGACAGACCTTTTCTTATCGCTTCTTGAAATGTCCAGCGCCGTGGAGAGTATCCTGTGGTCGGGATTGTCATCCCTGAAGATCTCGCGTATCTCATCGCTCAGCCCGCGCGTCATTGCTATGCGGACCTTGCCCTTTCCTTTCCCGAGCGATATGCCTCCGTTGAAGAGCGCAGAGCCGGTCATTGTATCAAGAGTCCTTGCGAACTCGCGGGCATTGAGATTTATAACCTGTGATCCGCGCTTGAAATGGTCAAGCTCTTCGATGACAGTGATAGGAATTATGATGTCATTTTCCTTGAACTGATGGATGCAGGAAGCATCATGTAGTATTACGTTCGTATCTAAAATGAAGACCTTTCCGGGTTTCTTAGCCATTCAGATGAGTTGGTTCATGATGTGTATGAGAATAATATATGATTTATAGATTTTTTTTGAAATGAAGCATTGGCGAAGAGCCTTGTTGCTACGGATTCCTGCAAGCTGCAGAAAGTCAGAGGCGACGATCACTATGCTGTTCCGGTATCACTCAATTTCCTCCCTGAGCTTTTGCGAGATCCATGATTCTGCATGAGTGATATTCTGTTTACGGAACATCAATCTAAGTTCGTCTCGGCTGATTCTGCCTTCCTTGTATTTCAGAATCTGCTTGAGAATCCCAATACTGGAACCGTAGCTGTTGCGAATGGCGGAAGGGATCTCTGCATGCTTTTCGAGATACTGCTTTGCCCTTTCGAGTTCCTCCTGTAATTCAAGATGTTTTCCGGCTTCATACAGGGCTCTTGATCTTATCGAGAACCTGTCTATATAATTTAGATAGTGTCCGATCTTTATCCTCTTGAGCAATTCAAGAGCATCTTTGTTGCTGCCTTCTGCCTGGAAAACTCTTGCTAAAGCAAGGTTTCTTTCCGCAGTCCGGTTCTTTTCGGGCAGCAAAGAGGAATACTTTCTGATGAAATCTTTTACCCAATCCAGTTCATTAACTCTGATGCCAATTATAACATAGTCCCTGAAGTTGTTTACGGGATAGTTGATTCTTCTTAATTCGGAATCATAACCTGAAGATATTTTCTTCTTAATGATCTCGAATACGGTTCTGAGAAACTTGTGATTTCCCAGACTGACCTGATTTATGCAATACGTGATGAGAGCAAAATAGATCTGCCTGTTTTCCGCTTCACTCATACTGCCGGTCAGCTCTTCAAATAATTTCTGAAGCTTCCCAAACTCCCGGGAATCCGGCAGTTTTTTGAACAGAACATAAATGTAGTAATGCATGAGAACGAACTTGAACAAGAAAACGTCCGTCTTCTTCAAAGTATTCAAAAACCTGGTAACATCAATAATCTCCACAACTTCTTCGGCAACAATTCTCCCTTTGGCAAAACCGGTAAATACCTGCTGGTAATGCTCTGTTAAATTTGTAAGCAGTCCGGTAAGGAACAATGCTGCCTGATATCCGGAGTTTCGTGACCTTGATAATTGAAATCTTTCATACTTGCCGATGTAAAAATTTGTATCTGATTCAAGCATGTAGATTCTTTCCAACTGGTATACCAGCTCAGAATCGAACTTGGTGTTGACTAATCTTTTCTCTGTTCTTCTGAGCACGAGATCGGAAATGCGGAATTCTTCCCTCTCAGCAAGTTCGCTCAAGAGCAGATTTTCAAAGACAAACGGCTTGTTTGCGATCCGTTCATTGACCAGAAATCTTTCGAACATCAGGTACAGTTCCGACATTCTGCTCTGAAGAGTCCTTACGCTTATGCCAAGTTCAAGGGACAAACTTACCAGAATTTTCTTGCCGCTGAGATCTCCAAAGCCATTTCCGTGGAGACTCAACAGTTTCTTAAGGATCTTTGAATTGTCCCTTCTGCCTGAAAAGTATCTTGATGCGGCAAACTTTGTAAACGATTGCATCTCTTTCGCTGAAAGGAGCTTCAGGGCAAAGATCAATTTAGGTGCAGGGGGTGGTGAATTTTTCATATTTGTAAATTGCCATTCCGGTTGAATATTCTGCTTTTTGCGTTAAAAATCTGTGGTGAAAATTCTCACTACCGGACTTTGACAAACCAAATGCTTCATCATATTTTTGATCAGACAGGGAACAATCCGTCGGAGTGTCAGGGGTGACAGATGTTATTGTCTTTCTGAAATTGCAGAAGGTTGTTCCGTACTGTCATAAGGTTTGATTAAGAGTTGGGTGGTCAGGGTGTTCCGAAAGCGCTTTTCCTTCCTTGGCGCGAGGTAACGGGACACCTTGCTTTTTTATCAGCAGATAAGTTCCTCTCTTCTAACAGCCGGCGTACTGATCCGGCTTCAGTCCATCTGAATTCATCCGTACATGAACTGTGCAACAATGATCATGCTTGCGATTTTTCAACTGCACGCACAACGCATTCAAATCTGCAATTGCAATAAGTCTGAAATGTTCCGCTGTGATCCGGTAGTCAGCGTGAATGCCGACGGAATGTTCCCGCAATGCTCTAAAGGCGGGACTGCTTTATGCCAAACTGTTCTTCGAAACAGATCAGTTGACGGGATGCTCATTTGATTTTGCCTGCGGAACATCATCAGGTATCTCCGATTCTGAGAACCTGTTCCAGAAGCCGAGCAGGAATCCGGCCACAGCATAAGAGACAAGCGCTTTGCCCGCATTGAGCCAGGTGAGTCCGTAATGCCTCAGTTCAAACTGATCTATGGTAAGCAGTTCGCAAAAGACAAACCCGAACCAGATCATCACTCCGTACAATAAACCCGTGAAAAAACTTTTCACCTGCATCTTTTTGAAAAACCATGCAAGCACGTACATTGAGATCACGGAAGTGATGAACGCAACAACGAACGGCATTATGCCGGCGTTCTTGAAGAACTCCATATCTTTCCCGAGAAGCTTCATCCACTCATTCCCGAAAAAATAGGGCGAATACCAAACAAAACCAAGTATCATGTTGAATACAACCAGGATCCAGACAGCAAGGTGATTGATCTGTACAGTTTTTACCTTCATAGTTTTATTTGTTTCTGCAAAATAGTCATTTGGGTTTGCTTTACCAATGTAGGACTGTTCAATGCATGGATACGGATTTGTTCATTAAGTCTGAGCGGCAAAAAATCTATATTTGTAAATCATCTCCGGCAATCTTATAAACTCAATCTATCATGCCTGAACTTTCAGATTACAGGGAACTGGGAAAGAGGTCAGCCGCTTACAAGGCGGCGGAATTCGTTGAGACGGGAATGACGGTGGGACTCGGTTCAGGCTCAACCGTATACTACGCCGTTGCAAGACTGGGCGAACTTGCAAGCGAGGGACTGAAGATCACATGCGTCTCAACTTCAGCTGCAACAACCAGGCTTGCACTTGACTGCGGACTTGACTTAACCGGTCTGGACGAGATCACTTCCATTGACCTGACAATTGACGGTGCGGATGAGATTGACAGCAACCTCAACGGCATCAAGGGCGGCGGCGGAGCACTGTTGTTTGAAAAAATTGTGGCTTTATTTTCTAAGAAGAATATCTGGATCGCGGATTCCTCAAAGCTTGTTGATGTGCTGGGTAAATTTCCACTTCCCGTGGAAGTGGTGCCGTTCGGATACAAGAGGGTATTCTCAATACTGGAACTGATGAAACTGAATCCCGTAATGAGAGAGAAGGAAGAAGCTTATTATCTTACAGACAGCAGGAACTTCATCATTGACCTTCATGCCGGCAAGATCAGCGATCCGGAAGGACTGGACAGGGAGATCAAGCTTATAAGCGGAGTGGTGGAGACGGGAATTTTCTTCAACATA
This sequence comes from Ignavibacteria bacterium, assembly GCA_019694675.1. Classification (GTDB taxonomy): domain Bacteria; phylum Bacteroidota; class Ignavibacteria; order Tepidaquicellales; family Tepidaquicellaceae; genus JADJAH01. The sequence continues at coordinate 32,925 of JAIBBK010000003.1, read as the reverse complement.
GCAGACTCGGCAGTGATTGCCGACGGAGATGCAGTGACAATACTGGACAAACATTAACCTGAAAGGAGGAGTGAAATGAGGAAGGAGAGCTATGAATTCTTTGAAAGATATCTTAACAATGCTTCACCGGTGGGCTTTGAAATGTCAGGGCAGAGATTATGGCTGGACTACATAGAGCCGTATGTTGACGATTATTTTTCCGACACATATGGAACGGTAGTTGGTGTGATAAATCCCGATGCGGATTACAAGGTTGCGGTAGAGGCGCACGCGGATGAGATCTCATGGTTCGTGAGTTATATAACATCGGACGGGCTCCTGAATGTAGTGCGCAACGGATTCACCGATCATCAGATCGCTCCCGCCAAGAGAGTGAACATCCACACAAAGAAAGGAATTGTGAAGGGCGTGTTTGCGTGGCCTTCGATACAGATAAGGAACAGGAAAACGGATCAGGGCCTTCAGGTATCGGATCTTGCCGTTGACTGCGGCTGTGATTCCGCCAAGGAAGTCGAAAAGCTCGGCATACATGTGGGTTCGGTGATCACATACGAAGATTCATTTATGGTGATGAACGGGAAATATTATACAGGCAGGGGTATGGACAACCGAGCCGGGGGATTCATCATTGCAGAGGCCGCGCGCATGCTCAAAGAGAAGAAAAAGAAACCGAAGTTCGGCGTTTACTTCATCAATTCGGTTCAGGAAGAAACAGGACTGAGCGGTGCGAAGATGATCGCGCAGAATATCAAGCCCGACGTTGCAATCGTTACCGATGTGATACATGACACACAGCATCCTAATTATACAAAAGCCCTGACGGGAGATATACGGTGCGGTAAAGGCCCGGTGCTTTCCTATGCGCCGGCGGTGCACAGGAACCTCCTGCAAATGCTGATAGAAACGGCGAAGAAGAACAAGATCCCTTATCAGCTCAAGGCATCGTCCGAGGAGACCTATACCGACACCGAGGCATTTGCCTACTCAAACAGGGGAGTTGCTTCGGCGCTGATATCGCTTCCTCTTAAGTATATGCATACAACTGCGGAGATAGCTCATAAGAGTGACATTGAAAACTCCATACGGCTATTTTACGAGTTCATTTGCACTCTTAAGAGCGGAACGGATTTCAAATACCTCAAGTGAAAATTTTTATAATTGCAAATCATCAAACATAAACTGAACTGTAAATGAAGATCAAAGATTCGAGGATTCTCATCACCGGCGGAAGCTCAGGCATCGGCAAAGCCGCGGCTAAACTGCTTTCGGATTCAGGCGCAAAGGTCGCGATAACAGGAAGGGATAAAGAAAAGCTTGAAAAGGCTGCGGCTGAAACCGGTTCGATTGCGATCCACGCAGACGTTGCAGTTGAAAGCGACGTTGAAAAGACTTACAAGGAAGTAATGGAAAAACTCGGCGGCCTTGACTGCCTTGTGAACAATGCCGGCATCGGGGATTTTCAAACGGTTGATGAACTGACACTCGACTCGTTCATGAAAGTCTATTCCGTAAATGTTTTCGGTGCGGCAATGATGGCAAAAAAGGCGGCGGAAATTTTCAAAAAGCAGATGAGCGGCAACATTATCAACATCGCATCAACCGCTTCACTCAAGGGCTTTGCAAGAGGTACCGTTTACTCGTCTTCGAAATTTGCGCTGAGGGGCATGACGGAATGCTGGCAGGCGGAGCTCCGGCCGTTCAACATCCGTGTGATGCAGGTCAATCCGAGCGAAGTGCCGACAGCGTTCGGAGATCCGGGCAGAAAGGAACGCGAGGGAGCCCCCAACAAGCTCACAAGCATGGAGATCGCCCACACCATAAAAGCGATGCTTGAGATGGATGACAGGGGGATGATCCCGGAAGTGACCGTATGGGCATCGAATCCGTTCACAAAGAAGTGAGATGAACGCTGAACTGATCCTATTACTCCCGTTCACGATACGGCTGTGAGATCGAAACTTCCGGAAGTCGGGACGACGATCTTCACAGTGATGTCAGCGCTTGCAAACGAGTGCGGTGCGGTAAACCTTTCGCAAGGATTCCCCGATTTTCCCGTTGACCCTGAACTGACGGAACTTGTGGAGAGGGCAATGAAAGAGGGGCATAACCAGTATGCTCTTATGCCGGGGGCAATGGAACTGCGCAAAGGTATCTCACAGATGATCAGCGGGATCTACGGAAGAGAAGTTGATCCGGTTAAAGAGATCACGGTTACATCAGGCGCGACCGAAGCGTTGTTCGCCGCAATTTCCGTTGTTGTTAATCCTGGTGATGAAGTGATAATATTCGATCCGGCCTATGATTCATACGAACCGGCCGTACTGCTCAACGGGGGAATTCCAGTTCATGTGCCGCTGGCATTTCCCGGCTACGAAACTGACTGGGACAGGGTGAGAAGTCTGATCACTCCGAAGACGAAGCTAATGATAATCAACTCGCCTAACAACCCTGCGGGCTCGGTTCTGAAGCAAAGCGACATTGAAGATCTGAAGAGCATCACCTCACAGCACAATATCTTCCTGCTAAGCGATGAGGTGTATGAACACATTGTATTTGACGGGGAAAAGCACAGATCGCTGTTGCTTGATGATGAGCTTTACAGACGGTCGTTCATAGTGTCCTCATTCGGAAAGACATTTCACATCACAGGATGGAAAGTGGGCTACTGCACAGCGCCTGAAACTCTGACGGCGGAGTTCAGAAAGATACATCAGTTCCTTACCTTCGCTACGTCATCGCCGTTTCAGTTTGCACTTGCCGAATATATAAGGGACCTCAGCCGCATAAGATCACTTTCGGAATTTTACAGTTCAAAGCGAGACAGGTTCAATTCTTATTTTGAAGGCACCGGACTAAAACCTCTTGCCTGCAGCGGGACATACTTTCAGATAATGGACTATTCCGGAATTTCGGATCTGCCTGACCGGGAGTTTGCCGAATGGCTTGCAAGAGAAAAGAAGGTGGCATGCATTCCGGTATCAGCATTTTACAAAGACAGGACAGACAACAAGGTGGTGAGATTTTGCTTTGCCAAGCAGGATGAAACTCTGAAGAGGGCGGCGGAGATGCTTAAGCAGTGACGTATCCCAATTTATGATTTAAAAAGTACTCCGTAATAGCTATATTGCCACGCATTAAAAAAGAAAAAGCGGGATGTGGCGCAGCTTGGTAGCGCGCCTCGTTCGGGACGAGGAGGTCGCTGGTTCGAATCCAGTCATCCCGACTATCTGTAAATCAGCTCTTCACACAGCGGGCAGCATGCTGTTTCACTTCGCCCGCATACTAACTTAACACTTGAAATGAAGATCCGTAACATATTCTTGCTTGCAGTATTTCACTTCATTTGCCTGCCTGTTTTCTCGCAGGATTCCGGCGGAAAGGAACTGCGCATACTTCACTGGAATGACCTTCATGCGAGAAATCAGATGCAGAAAGGCGCAAAGAAGGATTCAGTTACAGGCGAGAGGACCGAATACATATACGGCGGAACGTCCAACATGCTCGGTTACATCAACAAGTACAGAGACGACAAGTCTCTTGTGCTTAATGCAGGCGATGATTACCAGGGCACACCGATCTCAACACTGACAAGGGGAAATTCACAGATCGAACTGCTGAACCTCTTCGGCCTTGACGCGTTTGTACTTGGAAATCATGAGTTTGACTACGGGCAGTTCACACTTGATTCAGGGCTTTCAAATGCGAAGTTCGATTACCTCTCGGCGAATGTTTACCTGAAGCCCATGAAGAAGACAATGGGCAAGCCGTTCACAGTGAAGAACATCAACGGTATAAAGACAGGGATAATCGGAATTACCGCACCAGACCTGCTCACGCTGACACTTCCTTCGAATATGACCGAGATAAAGATGCTTGACGTTGACTCGGTGGTGACCTCCGCAATAGAATCGCTGAAGAAGGAAGAGTGCGACCTCATAATACTGCTCACTCACGTCGGGGTTGATTATGACAAGGAACTTGCGTCGAAGTTTCACAAGGATGTTGATGTGATCATTGGCGGCCATTCGCATACGCCTCTTTTCAAACCCGTCATACAGGACGGAGTGATAATTGCGCAGGCGGGATCGTACTCAAGATGGCTTGGAAAACTGGAGCTGAAGATTGACACTGAAAAGGACACGGTGTTATCATATCAGGGTGAGTTGATAGAAACAGTACTGGATTCGGCTGTTTATGACAGGTCAGCGCAGGCAGAGGTGGACCGCATGCTCGAAACGATCGGCCCGGAGCTGAAAAAAGTCATAGGCAGACTTGAAGTGGACTGGACGAGATCCTTTTCATCCGAAAGCAATCTCGGGCAGTGGGAGGCGGATGCCATCAGAAAGAAGCTGAACACTGACATTGCATTCATGAATGCAGGCGGCCTGAGGAAAGACCTGCTCAAAGGAGACATAACTGTGGGAGACGTTTGGGAGATAAATCCGTTCGGAAATACGATCGTGACTTTCTCCGTAAAAGGAAGCACGCTGAAGCAGATGATGAGGAACATGCTTGGCAACTATCTGAAAGAGCTAAAGGAATCCGGAGGCAGCGACATGATGGTTGCGTCCGGCATAGGCGTGGAATATGATTCAAGGAAGGCTTATGCAGGGGAAAGCGATTTTATTGTCAGCGTAAAAGTCGGCGGCGCTGAAGCAGAGGATGAGAAGATGTACAGCATTGCAACAAACAATTATGTCGGGACACAATTCAAGAAATATTTCGGTACAGTGGATGAGGATTTCATCATAAAGGATTCCAACATCATTGACAGGGATCTCATTATAGAAGCAGTTAAGGAACAGAAGGTGATCTCACAGCCGCTTGAGGGCAGGATTGTGGATATAACAGGTGAAGTAAAATAAAATAATTGCCAATGGCAGAACCAAGGACAGTTCACTGCATTAAGCTTCATCAGGACCTTCCGGGATTGGACAGGCCGCCCGTGCCCGGAGAACTTGGGCAGAAGATCTACGAAAATGTCTCCAAGCAGGCATTCAAAATGTTTGCCGAGCATTTCAAGATGATAGTGAACGAATACAGGCTTGACCTGTCGTCTCCTGCAACGGACAAAGTGTATGAAGAGCAGTTGAGGGAGTTCTTCTTCGGCGGAGGGATAAAGCTTCCCGATGAATATGTCCCGCCTGCGGAATAAATCCGAAACTAAGAAACCGGAAGTTCGTCAAACATAGTGTATGGGGCATAAGGCAAATTCCGGAGGCATGCAATGAAGATTGATTTTCTCGAATCATTCGATCACTATCTCACTCTTCCGAGGGAGCGCGCGTATGATGAGTACATGGATGAAAAGAACCTGAAGGTTCTGCGGGTCATGCTCGTGATCAGCGGCTGCATCAGTTTAATTTCAATAATTGTGAATCTCGCCATGCACCAGAGCTTCAACACTGCTTTGGTGATCTCTCTTCTGAACCTCGCAATTCTCATAATTGCACGCGTGTTTTACGACAGGTTCTTTGACATTTCCAACATAAGGAAATGGGTGATAATCTTCATGATCTTCCAGTCGGTGATGTTCGTGCTGGTTGACATCGCGTTCCCGCCGGATGAACAGAGCCCTGACGAGACCGCCGAGATGAAGAAGAACACTGAGCAGAAAAAGGAGAAGGGGGAGTTCTCGATAAACATTGACACAGGGGAAAAAGATTCTTACGAAGATCTGATCATCTTCATTTCCATAGCACTGCTCATATTTAAATTTCCCAGGCATCAGATAATTCCCATGTTTGCGGGCGGACTTACAATGCCTCTTATGGCGACACTTGTGGTTTCCGGAGGGCTTGCATGGGGAGATGCGGTGCCTTCGGCAGTTACGGGCCTGGTTTTGTTCGGGATAGCGCTCAGCGTAGAAAAGAGCAGGCGCAACAAGTTCTTCGAGCATTACGATTTTCAGCACCGAAAGAATTTTGAGAGCATGCGAATGAAGCGCGAGCTTAATTACGCAAGGGAGATCCAGCTTTCGATGCTTCCGAAGGGCGAAGCCGTAATCAACGGGATCAGGATCGCCGGAATATCACAGCCGGCAAGCGAAGTGGGCGGTGATTACTTTGACTACTTCGGAATATCCGATCATGAGACAGGAGTGTTCATCTGCGATGTATCCGGCCACGGAGTGGCAAGCGGGCTCATGCTATCTGCGCTAAGAAGCTCAATGCATCTCATACTCGATGACACGGTGAATCCGAAGAAAGTGATAGAGAAGCTGAACAGGATGATAAGGAAGACGCAGAGCAGGAAGATGTTTGTAACTGCAGTGCTTGCAGTGATCGATACGCGGGACAACAAGTGCAGGCTTTACAATGCGGGTCATCTTCCGCCTTACAGGATCTCGGGAGAAACGGGAGAGATCTTCAGGATAAAGAAACACGGGATCGCGCTCGGCGCAATGGGAACAGTTGATACGTCTGACACGGAGAATCTCGTTGCATTTGATTTCAACAAAGGCGACAAAATAATTTTTTATACGGACGGCGTGAACGAAGCAATGAACATATCAAAGGCAGAATACGGCCTCGATAATTTCGAGCTGTTCCTGAATTCAAATTCCACAAAAAGCGCGAAAGAGCTTCTTGACGGAATAGTGACTGACGTAAAGAAGTTTATGGGCGAAAGTGTTCAGCGGGACGACATAACTTTACTTGTAGTGGAAAGATTATGAAGAGTGCAAAGAAGAAGCCGCTAGTTGGCATCATAATGGGTTCCGATTCCGATCTGCCGGTGATGAAGAAGGCGGCGGAGGTCCTGGACGAATTCGGGATACCTTTTGAGGTGAAGATTACGTCAGCCCACAGAACTCCCGGCATGATGGCAACCTATTCCGCCTCAGCTTACAAGAGAGGAATAAAGGTGATCATAGCAGGAGCGGGCGGATCAGCGCACCTGCCGGGAATGAGCGCGGCTTATTCTCCGATTCCGGTGATCGGAGTTCCGGTGGAAAGCAAGTCCCTCAAGGGGCTTGACTCACTGCTTTCGATTGTGCAGATGCCTTACGGAGTTCCTGTTGCAACCGTTGCGATCAACAACGCAGGAAACGCCGGACTGCTTGCGGCGCAGATAATCGGAACAAGTGACCCGGCTGTCTTGAGAAAAGTCATTGCCTTCAGGAAGAAGATCGCAAAGGAATCGGCGGCGAAGAACCGGAAGCTTAAGAGAATCACCTCATGATCCGTTCCGCCGAAGTCTGAACATAACTTGCCGTAAAGTTCAATCATCAGAATATTAATAATTCAAATATGAAGAAGCTTTCAGTACTCTTTGTCCTTTCAATTGTTTCACTGCTTTCCGGCAATGCTTCGTCACAGCAGGTCCCGCTCGTAAAGCAACCGGATGTGAACGCCCTCATAGAACTAATGCAGGGTTCGTTCAGCAGTGAAGAGCAGGCGGCAAATGACTCCGATTATTATGACATTAGACTGCACATGAAGAAGATATGGGGCGACAGGACTGACGGATACTGGCTTTATGTGGAACAGGCAGTGGCACAGTCGCAGGATAAGCCTTACAGGCAGAGGATCTACAGGGTGGATCAGCTCAAGGACGGTTCGTTTGTCAGCGAGGTTTATACAATGAACGACCCTCTGAGGTTTGCAGGCGCATGGAAAGATGAAAACCTTCTTGCCGGACTCACACCTGATTCTCTTACAATGCGAGATGGATGCACGGTATATCTGAGCATGGCTGACAACGGCTCATATACGGGCGGCACAAGAGGAGAAGGCTGTGCAAGCGATCTCCGCGGTGCGGACTACGCAACTTCGGAAGTGATAATAGATGAAACTGGCCTTCGTACCTGGGACAGGGGATTTGACAAGGAAGGCAATCAGGTGTGGGGAGCGGTCAAAGGAGGATACAATTTTAAGAGGACCGGCAAGTAGATGCCTGCAGTCCTAAGCAGTTCAGCGCCTTATACAGATAGTGAGATGATTCTATTGTCAATTCGGCATCTTTATCAAAATTCAAAAGGGCATTGTATGTTCAGATTGAAAAAGCGAGTTTTGTAAAAACCAATTACTGAATCATTGAAATCATTCTTAAACGCATATCTTTGCCTGTTCCTTTTTGCAGGAAGCCTTTCGGGCCTTTTCTTATCTTCGAAATGCTCTGCAAATGCGGATGAAGCATGCGTAATGGAATGCTGTGAAGTTACCTGCTGTACAGATCAGTTCAGCGGTCCTGCATACGAATCTCCAAAGGGTTGCTGTGAAATGTCCGAATCGGATTTTGAAATACAACCGTTTGATCCGGCCTTTGCTTCGAAGCCGTCGGACAGTTCGAAGGGCCTGCATTGTGTTTCAGTAATTCCGCAAGTATTCTCCTCACCTCTTCATCTGGCCGCAGTCATATCTTTTCAGAGGCCTGCGCCAAACCTTACCGAGATCCGGAATCTCAGAATTTAGAAATTCATCTCTCTGTGCCGCAGATGACATTCCGCGGTGCGTCTAACTTTTTCTAACCAAAAAAAACACAAAGAGATGAAAGCGCTTTTATTTTCACTGCTGTTTTCGGCAGTAATGATTTCGGCAATATCCGGCAACACATCAGTTTCAGCAAATTCAAATGACGACTCTGCAAGAGTCTGCCCCGTCAGCGGAGAAACAATTTCCGGTGAAGGCATTAAGCTTGCTTACCTCGGAGATGAATACATCCTCTGCTGTAAGGGTTGCGTAAAGTCGTTCAATAAGAATCCCGCAAAGTACATTTCCGGCGGCGTTACTGATCCCGTCTGCAACATGAAAGATTCAAAAGCGGAGATCAGCACTGTTCATGACGGTGTTAAGTATTACTTCTGCAATGAATCCTGCAAGGAGAAATTCGAGAAGGAGCCGTCTGAATATCTGAAAGAATTCAGCAAGTGATCTGAGAAATCAAATCTGCAGGCTTGCCCGCAAAGGCATGCCTGCAGTATTTAAAATTTTAAGATCACTGCAATGAAATTCTTATATGCACTGCTGGCATGTGCACTGCTCATGCCGGCGGCAATTTCAAACGCGCATCCTATAAGAGGGGTAATCTACGGAGACGCAGACGGAAAAAAAGAACCTCTGTCCGATGCCGTCGTCAAGTGGATCAATACCACCATCGGCACTGCCACAGACGAGAAAGGGAATTTTGAAATTCCCGATGACGGAATTACGGATTTCAGGCTGATAGCCATGTACAGCGGTTACAAGACAGATACTATCGAGGCAAAGGATATGGATTTTGTTGAGATCGTCATGAAACCCAGTGCGAGCACTGAAGTCATAAAAGTTGAAGACAGGCAGAGCTCAACTTACTTTGAACCGGTCACTGCAAAGACCGAGGCTATCACGGCGCAGGAACTTGTAAAAGACGCCTGCTGTGACCTGTCCGGATGCTTCGGCAGGAATTCTTCGGTGGAGGTGGCTGTGACGGACATCCTCACTGACAGCAAGGAGCTGAAGATACTCGGGCTTGAAGGGGTTTACACGCAGATACTCACCGACAACATGCCGCTTCTCACCGGTCTGAATGTTAAGTACGGAGTGAGCAGTATTCCCGGAACGCTCATAGACAAGATCACGGTATCGAAAGGCTCAAATTCTGTGATACAGGGATACGAGTCAATCAGCGGCATCATGAATGTGCTTATCCGTGACTACGACAATTCCGACAGGATCCTTGCGAATGCATTCATCAACAGCATGCTTGAGAAGCAGGTAAACCTGAACCTAACCAGCTACACAGGAAAGAAGTGGAGTACGATCGGATCGTTTCATTCCGCGCAGAAGTCAAACAGGATCGATGACAACGGCGACGGATTTCTTGACAATCCGCTGACAACAAGATATGTGCTTTACAACAAATGGAAGTTTGAGAACAAGAAACAGGGGACGGATATGAGCATATCGGGAAGATACTGGAATGAGGAGAGAATCGGCGGACAGGACAACTTCAATATTGAAAGTGACGAAGGAAGTAACATTATATACGGACAGACTGCGAAGATAAACTCAGGTGAAGCATCGGCAAGATACAGCGCAAAACTCGGAGACGAGAAAAGCATGAAGCTGTACGCTTCCGGATCTTACTACGATCAGAACTCTTTTTACGGATTCACTTCATACGATGCTGTTCAGGGATTTGCCAATCTGACGGGCTTTTACGAATTCAAGATCGCCGATATGAATTTTCTGAAGGCGGGTGCAAGCTACAGATATCAGAACATTGAAGAGGTGATTGCATTTGAAGACACGACAAACAAGACATACAACGGCGTTTATGACAAACTGGAATCCATTCCGGGAATCTTTGCCGAGAATTCGCTCAATTTTCTTGACAGTAAGGCAACACTTAACACGGGACTCCGGTACGATTATCACAACAAGTACGGATCGGTGGTCACTCCGAGAGCGCTTGTGAGATACCAGCCGGATGATGCAATAGTGCTGAGGGCTTCGATCGGAACAGGTTTCAGGACTGCGAATGTATTCAGTGAAAACTCCAACATCCTTGCCAGTTCAAGGAATGTAATCTTTCTGGAAGAACTAGATCCGGAGAGGATACTGAACTTCGGCGGCGATGTTCTGATCTACTTCAACGCGGGAGATGTAGGCGGAAACCTCAATCTGGACTATTATCACACAACGTTCTTCAACAAGATCATTCCCGATTATGATACTGATCCGTCGGTAGTGTATTTTTCAAACCTTGACGGCTCGGCGCACTCGAATGTTTTTCAGGCGGAGGCAAACCTGAACATGTTCAGGAATTTTGATCTGAAGCTTGCATACAAGTTCATCGATTCGGAGTATGACCTGAACGGTGTAACATACGAACAGCCGTTCATTTCAAAGGACAGGGTATTTGTCACTTTCTCGTACGCACCGCAGAGCAATTCCTTCAGCATCAACGGCGGACTGCAGTGGTACGGAAGGCAGAGGCTTCCGTCCACGGCCGGAAACCCGGAGCAGTACACGCGTCCGGAAGAATCGGATCCTTATACAATGATCAACGCGCAGATAAACAAGAATTTCAAATACTTTGAACTCTATGCCGGAGTCGAAAACCTCCTTGACTTCACACAGCCTGATCCAATAATCGCTCCCGAAGATCCGTTCGGACCTTACTTTGACACTTCTTATATCTGGGGTCCGACGAAGGGCAGGGAGTTCTATTTTGGGTTCAGGTTCTTATTTGACTGACAGGATGTAGAGTATCTTCAGGCGCCGGCCGGGATTGCCGGCGCCGGGATCGCTCAACAAAAGTTCACACTTCATCAATGCCTCATCACGCAACGTCGCACTTCGTCTCGTCCCAATAACGCTTTGCGTTATCGGGACTGCTCAGTGTGACGTTGCTTTTGGCTTAGTGGGATGTTGCTTCAAGCTAGCGGCGTCTGTCTGAGCAGTCCCGAAAACGATTTGTGTTTTCGGGACTGCGCCGGGATCGGTCAACAAAAGTTCACACTTCATCAATGCCTCATCACGCAACGTCGCACTTCGTCTCGTCCCAATAACGCTTTGCGTTATCGGGACTGCTCAGTGTGACGTTGCTCTTGGCTCAAGCTGAAGTTGATTCAAACAAGCGGCATATGTATCAGCATCCCCGAAAACGGGTTGTGTATTCGGGACGGCGCCGGGATCGCTCAACAAAAGTTCACGCTTCATCAATGCCTCATCACGCAACGTCGCACTTCGTCTCGTCCCAATAACGCTTTGCGTTATCGGGACTGCTCAGTGTGACGTTGCTTTTGGCTTAGTGGGATGTTGCTTCAAGCTAGCGGCGTCTGTCTGAGCAGTCCCGAAAACGATTTGTGTTTTCGGGACGCGACGAAGACGGCGCCGCGTGGGCAAATATCTTCGCAAATAAATTCGAGTACGGAGCAGTTATTCCTGAGTACGGAGCAATTATTCTTAAGTACGGAGCAATTATTCTTGAGTACGGAGCAGTTATTCTTGCGTACGGAGCGGTTATTCATGAGAACGGAGCAGTTATTCTTGCGTACGGAGCAGTTATTCTTGCGTACGGAGCGGTTATTCATGAGAACGGAGCAGTTATTCTTGAGAACGGAGCAGTTATTCTTGCGTACGGAGCAGTTATACTTGAGTACGGAGCAGTTATTCTTGAGTACGGAGCAGTTATTCTTGAGTACGGAGCAGTTATTCTTGAGTACGGAGCGGTTATTCTTGAGTACGGAGCAGTTATTCTTGAGTACGGAGCAATTATTCTTGAGAATAATTCGAACTTATATGCTAAAATGCGCTGGAATCGAAGTTTCCAATTGCCCGCGGATATATCAGCCATTCGCCCGCGGATGAATCCGTGGGATGAGTGCGGGTGCCATTACTTCAGTATTACACACTTCCTTGCCGCAACAAACTCTCCCGCCTCGCCGCTCGCCGAAAGCCGGTAGAAGTACGCGCCGCTCGCGAGATCTTCTGCTGTGAACTGCGCCTTGTGAAATCCGGCAATCTTCATCTGATTCACAAGTGTCTTCACTTCCCTTCCGAGCATGTCATAAACTTTGAGCGTAACGAACCCGCTGTTTGGAAGATCGTAGGTGATTGTTGTGACGGGGTTGAAGGGGTTGGGGAAGTTCTGATGTAATGAAAACTCAAACGGTATTCCGGCGATGCCCGGCGCTATTTTGCCATTCCTTGCATTCGCAGTGATCAGGAATATGTCTTTCATTCTGTCAGCTTCCTGCTGTTCACGGCTCATGCTCTTAGAACTGAATATATTTTTCCTGGCTTTGTCATTCTTAAGCTTTGCAGTCATACCGGCTTCCGCATCGCTGTGTTTTGTCAGAGTGTTCGGACTATCGGCAGAACGATTTGCTTGTTCCATACCATCGGAATGATTCTTGTTCTCAAACTTCTTCATCAGTTTTCTCATCACAGGATCATCGACAATCTCTTCGTGAAGTTTTTCAATTTCTAACTCTTCTAAGAATTCAATGTATTCAGTGCTTGCCCTTCCTTCCACACTTTCAATTTTCAATTTTCCATTTTCAATTTCCGTTTCTCCTCCTCCGCTGCCGCTTCCGATCAATGCCTCTATCTCCGCATAGTTCCATGATGCCGTGAGTCTTATGTCGGGATCAGGATAGTACAGCGCTATGAATTCATACCAGTTCATCGCATCATCATAGTTGTCGAGTTCAAAGTTGCACATTGCTATTACATCTCCGGCAAGATATTCGAACTGCGCGTCATAAAGATTGCCTGCCACTTTGTCTTCACAGTAGTTGATAAGATTGCCATAGAGAATGTTGCGGCTGTTCTGATCCGCGCTCGTGTCAAGATACAGATATGCGGTATAGAGATCCATGAGGGCATCGTTTACATACTCTCCTTCCGGGTAATCGTCAATGTAGTACTTCAGGGATATTACGGCCTCCCCGAACATCTGCATCTCGTTGAGATAGTGATCGCACTGCGAAATGAGGATCTCTTCGGCAGAAGGAATGCTGTCTGAGACATCTTCACTAACGAGAACGGAGTCGAATATGCCGTTGCCGAGGTTGTCAACTTCCCAGCTTATCGGTCCCGGTGATGAATTGCAGTCAATGCCGTAGTTATAGGTTGTTGAAGGTACGGGCATCGTAGCTCCGGGATGCCTCAGATAGATCTTTGCCGCTCCGGATGTGTACCAGCAGTTGTCTCTGGAATGGTAACGAAGAACGTTGGTATCAAGCCGGCCGTAAATATGATAAGCAGAGTCGTTTGAAACGGTAAACTTGTTTCTTCCGTAATCGGTGTAGGCATTGCCCATGTATGCCAGTTGAATATTGTCATACAGGTACGAAGACAATGTATTTCTTCCGCCAGACCAATACGCTTGGTTATTGTATATATTTGGAGCAAGGTTTGCGTAACTCGAACCGACAAGATGAAGAGATACATCCCTTGCGACTATAATGTTGTTGAGCAGATTCGGAGAGCTGTTGATCAGATGAATGCCGATTGGAGACTGTGATGAAGACAGCACATTATCTTTGATGGTTCCCGTAATCTTCATCCCGATGATGTTGACTGTAGCTGCATGCGCGTCAAGCGAATCAAACCGGTTGCCTTTGATGTAATACGGAAGCAGGTTGGATGTATAGTTTGCAAGAACAATACCCGAACTCCCGTTCCTGAAAGTATTATTGACGATGTTCAGACTGTACGGTGTGGCAGTTGCGCCTTCTTCTCCCGCGGCTTCCGGCGGAGAACTCGGTGTAACATTCTTAAGATACAAACCCGTATAGAACGGCGAACCGCCCGGAGATGCCGGCATATTAAACCTGTTTCCTTCAACGAGTATGCTGTAGTTATTTTCGCCGTAGATGCCCTTGTGGTCACCGCCGGAGGGGATGTTGAAGGTGCAGTTTTTAATAATGCGGTTTGTGAATTTATGCTGTTCGTCATTAACAAATGACAGCGCGGTTTTTGCATTGGAGAAAGTGCAGTTGATGATGGAGTCATTGCCGGAGTTGGAGAGCTCGAAACCTCCCGACAAAGTTGTCCCCAAATTCTGAAAAAAGAATTGAGATTCATGTGCATTAAGAGTTGCTCCATTTTCAAAAAGCACTGTGTCTAATCTTGCATTGATTGTACTGCCTATAGCTGAAAGTTGTGACTCAGGTTCTGAGAACAACAAACCAAAAGGTGAAGAAGAATTCTCTTGAGTAATCATTGTGTTAAGCAAGCATAGCTTATCCTTAAATAGGTAAGAGCCTCCATTCAAATGTAAAACGGCATTTTCTAACTTGCTCTTTCCAAATGTCAACTCTCTTAATGTGTGACACACGATATCGATTCTTGGGACTCTGGAATTGTTTATTATCACTATTGGGGGAAGATCATTTAACTTTCTCTCCAACAACAGTTGAGCATAATCCGACGTTGAGTTGTATAGATTTTGGAATTCCATAAAGTTCAGATGAAGCGAATCAACTGACTCAAACTTGTTCAAATTCATCATTCTTATTCCAGCTATTTTGAAGGAGTTTGTCGAATCCATGCCGGCACCCTTAAAAGTAACCGGCAGATTCGAGTTCCCGGCTATCTCAAATGTGTTGTACAGGAATCTCTCTCCAAATCCCGAGCCATGGAATGGAGATCGAATTCCCTCAACAACTGAACCCTCTCTCATTCTGAAATATCCATAATTGTCATATTCATGGTAAAAGATTGTGTCTGAGAATTCAATGACATGATTTGACAATGATCTGTTGTATATAACGCCTGAATAGACAGTGGGTTCTTTTATGTTGTAATTTATTGACATTCCGATTAAATCTCCAGTCTGCGAAATGTTTGAGATTTCCAAACCGGTAGCAAATCCTCCTCCAACATGGAATGTTCTTGCCTCGGGGAAATGATAATATGTTGTTGGTTGCCCTGTCAAAAATGAAAAAAAATGTAATACACTTCCTACCCTATCATTTGAAAGATTCGAATCAATCATGTTGGGCGTTTTTAGCCTTATGGTAGGGTCCACTCCCGAAAATAGGCCGTAACCATTTATTTGGAAATAAGGAGAGTAGTGCCAGATCAATAGACCACCCTTGAAAGCACTAAAATCCGGGTTTGGGGTGAAGAAGGAAGTGTCTATAAGCTTTCTGTCGAATCCTATTCTGCGGCGGTTCTCCAAAACATAGCTTTCCCCTGATGACCAATCAGGAGAACCCGATGGCTTTCCGAAGATCGTTAGCACTCCACATTGATATGTATTTTCAATAGCGGCTAGTGAATCGATATCTTGTGAGTGTTCAAGCGCAATAGGATCTAACCACCCTTGCTTCATCTTGTAAATCGGATTTGGGTGTGGCGGACAGTTTACATTCCAAACCGTGTTACCTGTCATAAGATCATATCTTCCTGCTTCCGTGTGACGCCAACCAAACAAAGCATGACCCATCTCATGTGCAGATATTCCGAAAGCATCAATTGTTGATTTGTTCAGCCAGTTCAAATTTGAATAATAAATATCAGGGCGATTTACGAGTGGATACGTTCTTCCACGGACAATCATTGAACTTGCGCCGATACCGGTCATTCCTCCAACTCCTGAGCCGCCGCCGGCAACAACAATTATTATTTTTCCTCCCTGAGCCATAAACTGCCTGTGGTCAAAGGGGTATTCCTGTGGATCTGCACTTCTTAAACTATCAAGTATCTGAAATGCATCTCCGTTGCCGTTTCTCCAGATACTGTCATAACCTTCGCTATGAGTAAACGGGTATTGGGGAAAGTACCCTGAACCATTTGCTCCATATTTCGGCTTCCTCAATCGAATGCTCTTAATGACATATCTGCCGGGCTCTATCTCAGTGAAGTTATTGATTATGCCGGAGTTGAGTCTAGGATCGCTGTATGAGCTATTCCTGATTCTTGCAGGTACCACATTCAGATTATTGTTTGTAACCTCCCTCCAATACTCTTTCATGCTACCCCAGGCGGAGTCCTTGTGGGATTGCCAATCCGGATGAGCATTATACATGTAATTGCCCAATGAATCAAAGAACATGTTCCATCTGTCTAAGTATGTGTACTTTGCACACTTCAAAACAGTGTCTCCGTTCTGATTAACAATGGTGCCTATTTCAGCAACGGCATCAGTGTCTGCCACCTCAGCCAGTTGATAATCAAAAAAAGGCTGAAGTGTTCCATTCACTCTTCCGTCAGGAAAGTCAACATAGAGTATTGCGAATTCAACATTTCTTACGGACAACCAATCTTCATTAAGATATGCGGGAAGCAGTTGAGTACTGTCTTCCATTACAGTACCGCATTTGTCATAGCTGATTTGAGATTTGCAAACTGATGAGATGATTAAAATCGAAATTGCAGAAATTATTATTTTCTTCATGATTGTACTCCTGGTCTTGTTAGTTATTGATTCTTCCTTAATCCTTGAAGCAAAAACCCGTAAGGTCTAAACTTCAAAGATAAACTCTGCCTTTCTTTGTCAGGGGCGGGGATCTAATTGCCTTCTCATTTTAACAGAATCATCACTCTTTGGATTTCAAAACGCTCAGTTTTCATTCGGCATACAAGCAGACCTCCGGCGGTGTTTGTACCGTCAAAACCAACCTCATACTTCCCCGGTGAAAGCGCTGTATTTACAAGCCTGGACACTCTTCTTCCAAGAATATCATAAACCGTTATCTCCACAAATTCTTTTCTGCTAACTTGAAACGGAATTTTTGTAACCGGATTAAACGGGTTGGGATAGTTCTGCAGTAATTCTGCTACGTCAGGAATTTCTGAGGACAATTGCTTTATGCTGACAGTGCTGTCAGGATTCATAAATGAACGTATGTTGCAGAATATATCAAAATTGCCGCTTCTGTCGTCCTGCCAGAGGCTGATTATCTTATTTCTTGAAACAGTAATATCCGATAGAATCTTATATGATCCGGGGAACTGAGCAGTTATGTAGAAACTGTTCCCCATGAAAGTCCTGTTTGAATTCATGCGTTGCCCGACCGGAAGATAGTCGGCCAAGCCGAAAATTATTTCACCGTTCGGCTTTGCATGAAGTCCGCCGCCGCCGGCATTCCCTACATATAAACTATTCCCCAATTTCATTCCTTTGTTGTTGAAGTATTGGCAGTATGTAGATGCTGCCAGTACTTCATACCAGGTAACACAGAAGTTTCCCGATGAATCCGAAGTTAATTGTGGATACATTTGAGATTCGAAAGTGAAATTATTGACAAGGATGTTTGAGCCGATCTTCGTACCGTTGGAGCCGTACATCTGGCAGTAGATATCCCAAAGTCCGGGATCAAGGCGGTTGTCCTCCCAGCAAACAATGAAACTCCCGTCGCTTCTTACTGTGACATCAGCATATCTCTTTCTTGAACTAACTCCGCTGTCACTTACGTTTACGTTGTTACCAATCTTGTTTCCGAACGGATCGAATCTTTGAAACAGAACTCTTTCAGGTGATAGAAATGATTGCCATGCAATAACGAAATAACCTGAATCATTATTATCAATTCTCGGACGTTCGTTCACATAGTTAGAATCACTAACAAGTATGATGTCAGTAAGCGGAGTGAGGTCAAACCTGAACAGTCGAACAACCAACCTGGAACTGCTCCTGTCTGTCCAGCACACAATGAAATCTCCGTTGGGCTTCACAGCAATATCCGGCGATTGTCCGGTGTCCAGCTCATTTCTCACACGAAAATTCTCACCTATTTTTACTCCATTAGCGCTATACCTCTGTCCGAAAACCGTTACGTTGTAAACCTGTGAGGTTGCAAATCTGTTGTCCCGCCAGACTGTTACGAAGTTTCCGGAACTGTCTGCTGCCACTCTCGGAGCAAGTTGATAATTTGTGGTCAGATCGTCATTCACCCTGAAATCAGGCACAAGCTGTGCGGATGTAACGGAATGACACAGTGATAGTAATGAAGTGATAAACAAAGAGAGCAACAACAATTTGGGATGAATCTTCATATCTGTTTCTTCCTCCTTATCCCGTGAAGGAAATAATCTAACTTAAGAAAAAACCTTTAACGCTTTTGTGCAAACTTCTCATTTTCACACCGGAGAATCCATGCAAAAAAAAATCCATGGGCCGGGGGATTCGTGACTACTTCACCACAACACACTTCCTTGCCGCAACAAACTCTCCCGCCTCGCCGCTCGCCGAAAGCCGGTAGAAGTACGCGCCGCATGCGAGTCGTTCTGCTTTGAACTGCGCCCTGTGAAATCCGGCAGTCTTAATCGCATTCACAAGGGTCTTCACTTCCCGTCCGAGCATGTCATACACTTTGAGCCTAACGAACCCGCTGTTGGGAAGATCGTAGCTTATTGTCGTGACGGGGTTGAAGGGGTTGGGGAAGTTCTGATGTAATGAAAACTCAAACGGTATTCCGGCGATGCCCGGCGCTATTTTGCCATTCCTTGCATTCGCAGTGATCAGGAATATGTCTTTCATTCTGTCAGCTTCCTGCTGTTCACGGCTCATGCTCTTAGAACTGAATATATTTTTCCTGGCTTTGTCATTCTTAAGCTTTGCAGTCATACCGGCTTCCGCATCGCTGTGTTTTGTCAGAGTGTTCGGACTATCGGCAGAACGATTTGCTTGTTCCATACCATCGGAATGATTCTTGTTCTCAAACTTCTTCATCAGTTTTCTCATCACAGGATCATCGACAATCTCTTCGTGAAGTTTTTCAATTTCTAACTCTTCTAAGAATTCAATGTATTCAGTGCTTGCCCTTCCTTCCACACTTTCAATTTTCAATTTTCCATTTTCAATTTCCGTTTCTCCTCCTCCGCTCCCGCTTCCAATCAATGCCTCTATCTCCGCATAGTTCCATGATGCCGAGAGTCTTACATCCGGATCAGGATAGAACAGCGCTATGAATTCATACCAGTTCATCGCATCATCATAGTTGTCGAGTTCAAAGTTGCACATTGCTATTACATCTCCGGCAAGATATTCAAATTGCGCGTCATAAAGATTGCCTGCCACTTTGTCTTCGCAGTAGTTGATAAGATTGCCATAGAGAATGTTGCGGTTGTTCTGATCCGCGCTTGTGTCAAGATACAGATATGCGGTATAGAGATCCATGAGGGCATCGTTTACATACTCTCCTTCCGGGTAATCGTCAATGTAGTACTTCAGGGATATGACGGCTTCGCCGAACATCTGCATCTCGTTGAGATAGTGATCGCACTGCGAAATGAGGATCTCTTCGGCAGAAGGAATGCTGTCTGAGACATCTTCACTAACGAGAACGGAGTCGAATATGCCATTGCCGAGATTGTCAACTTCCCAGCTTATCGGTCCCGGTGATGAATTACAGTTAATGCCGTAGTTGTAGGTTGTTGAAGGCACGGGCAGTGTTGCTCCGGGATGCCTCAGGTATATCCTTGTCGCTCCGGATGTGTACCAGCAGTTGTCTCTGGAATGATATCGCAGGACATTTGTATCAAGCCATCCGTAAATATGATAAGCGGAGTCGTTTGAAACGGTAAACTTGTTTCTTCCGTAATCGGAGTAGGCATTGCCCATGTATGCCAGTTGAATATTGTCATACAGGTACGAAGACAATGTATTTCTTCCGCCGGACCAATACGCTTGGTTATTGTATATATTTGGAGCAAGGTTTGCGTAACTCGAACCGACAAGATGAAGAGATACATCCCTTGCAACTATAATGTTGTTGAGCAGATTCGGAGAGCTGTTTATTAGATGAATGCCAATGGGAGTCAGTGAAGAAGACAACACATTATCTTTGATGCTTCCCGTAATTTTCATCCCGATGATGTTCACAGTAGCTGCATGCGCGTCAAGCGAATCAAACCGGTTTCCTTTGATGTAATACGGGAGCAGGTTGGATGTATAGTTTGCAAGCACAATACCCGAGCTTCCGTTCCTGAAAGTATTATTTACAATGTTCAGGCTGTACGGTGTAGCAGATGCGCCTTCCTCTCCTGCTGCTTCCGGCGGAGAACTCGGTGTAACATTCTTAAGATACAAACCCGTATAGAACGGCGAACCGCCGGGAGAAGCCGGCATATTAAACCTGTTGCCTTCAACGAGTAAGCTGTAGTTATTCTCGCCGTAGATTCCCTTGTGGTCGCCGCCGGAGGGGATGTTGAATGTGCAGTTTTTAATAACACGGTTTACAAATGCACTTGCTTGATTATTCTTTATCGTGATTGCTGTCTTTGTTTGAGAGAAGATACAATCACGAATCAGATTGTTAGTGTCATTATTCAATGAATTTGAGATCTGAACTCCATTCCACAAAGTACTCTCATCAAATCCTGCATATTGGATGACGGCTGTATCGTAAGTACTGGAATATAGATAACTGTTATCTGTAAATGTAAATCCTGAGTTCTCTCCAAAATGAAGTTTTGAATTTCCCAGTACTTTCAAAAAGCTTTCGCCGCCGAAATTAATTGAAGAGTTATTGCCTGTAACCAATTCTCCGTTCCATATAGCCATAAAACCACCTGTGTTGTAGTTAAGACTTATGCTATCTTCAATCATCATGCTTCCTCCATGAAAAAGAGCAATACAACCTCTGTCGTCACCTCCGTTATTCGAAAAGTTCAAATTAAGTAATCCATTTTGAATCCAACATCCACCGAATCTTGCAACAATTTCACCTGACTGGCTAACTGTCGCACCTGTTCTTGTAATGAAATTTGTTCCCGGAAAATCTATATATAATTTAGAATAGCCAAGACATTTGAGAGTTGCACCTTGAGTCAAAACGACAGATTCTCTTGAGTTAATTTTCAGTATATCGTTGTTGTTAATTTTGTTGTCTGGACCATACAACCTTTTGAATCCAATAAATGAAGTTCCCGCTGGTGCAGTAAAGTTGTAAACTGAATCAAGGCAAAGAAAAACGGATTCGTAAGAATTTAGTCTTCCATATCCCATATACTGATTATAACCATTCGTATATTGGACACTTCCCACTTTATCACATCCACGAATGAGTCTTTGCCTAATTTGAGCAGGAGTTAATGAAGATTTTACACTAAACATTAATCCAACTGTTCCAGTTACTAAAGCAGTTGAAAATGATGTACCCAAAGGTTTGCAGCATAAACTGCTTGACTCGAATTACTTAATGAAACCCATGGAGCTATCATATTCTCTGAATTGGCAAATCCTGAACCCCTACCACCTGGAGCAACTAATGTCAATTGATAAGTTGAATTGTTAGGAGAATAATTAGAATACGTGGCTCCATTGTCTGACTTATATGAAGCACCGACACAAACAACATTATCATAATTTGTTGAATATCTTCCGGGATATTGAACTGGTTGAGTTCCGGAATTACCCGCCGCACAAATGATAATTACACCTACAGTTCGTGCCGCAACAATTTGTTGTTCTAAATTAGCTGAAGTTCCACCACCTAAACTTAAATTAATTACACAAGCTTTGGATGGATTCTGTTGCTTCCAAATAACTGCGTTGTTAATTGCCTTTGATAAAGAGTCAGCATTTATGCTTGAAGTTTCATTTTTTGTTATTTTGTGAATCACTACTTCTAAAGACGAATCTAATCCGGCTATGCCTTTCATGTTGTTACGAGTAGCTGCAATTAAGCCTGCAACCGCTGTTCCATGTCCGCTTGAATCTCTTACACTTACATTTCTGCCGTTGACGAAATTTGTACCTAAAATTATATATTGTTATTCATTAAGTCCTCATGATTCTTAGACCCTGAAGAAGTTAGGTTTAATCCGGTGTCGATAATATAAATTCGGACTTTGGCTCCGTTTCCCTTAGTTATCCACCATCCTCTTGGTGCCTTTATTCCTCCACTTCCATTCTGAAGATACCATTGATAGTTTGGGTTGCCGGAATTGTAATTAAAATATAAGTCATTTGGGTCTCCTGGATTTGAATTTATTCTAATTGGGATAATCGGATAAATCAATAAAAAAAGTTCAGATTGCATAAATACATCAATCATATCCAATGCATCAAGAGAATCTGGGAGTATAATTCGAATTGCTCCAAGCGGAACTTCATACCATATTTTGTTTATATGTGCCCCTTTTGAGCAAATAAAATCCGTTACTTGCTGCATATACAGAGAATCATACAATCTGTTTGTATCTAACCTTCCCTCGATAAAGTGTTTATAATATTCTATCATACGAACACTACCTTCGTCATTGTAGTATCCTGAATCAAGTGGTTGATCCCATTGGGAAAAAAGTTTTTCACTTCGTATTAAGGCAATCAACACCGAAATAACAGAAATTAGCTTTTTCATTACCGAACTCCTTAGTTAAAGTTTTAAGAAATCATTTTTGAATTTTAACTCATTTTCTTTTCCTGCTGAAGATTCTCAGCAATTTATTTTTTAAGTCATTTGAGAACTACAAATTTTTTGATTGATATTTCGTTTGATGCTGATAACTCATAGAAATAAACTCCTGATGCGAGTTCATCAGGAGAGTAAGTAAATTTATAGATACCTGGAGCGAACTCTTTATGAAATAATTGTGAAACAACTTGCCCTAATGAATTATAAACTTTGAGACAACAATCTCCGCTGTATTTGATATGGAGTTTGAATGTGGTTGAGGAGTTAAATGGATTAGGATAATTCTGCTCAAGAATGAATCTATCAGGAACCAATGAAGACACTTGATGTATAGATACGGTTGTATCAGGATTTGAATATGAAAGCATGTTGCAGTAAACATCAAACTCGCCGTTGCGGGTATCGTCCCACAAACAAATGAGTTTGTCATTAAAATACTTGAAAGAATTAGCATATTTCACTGCCCATGGAGACTGAATTGTTACCTTGTAAGGATCATTAATTCTCCATCCTGTTGCACTGAACTTCTGGAAATACGGAGCATACGGAGGCCAGAATTCCTCCCCGCCTATCAGAAACTGTCCGTCTTCTCTCATCATTACAGCGCCAAGCCCCCTTTTAAAAGTTACTACAGCGCAGACAGGATAGTTTGGACCGATTTGCAATCCCAGAGAGTCAAATCTCTGATAATAAGGTTCAGATTCTCCAAGCCGCCTGTCAGACCAGGCTATTACAAATTTCCCCTCAGAGTTTCCGTCAATTTTGGAAAACGCTGGTCAGCCTCAGGAAGGTTATCATCATTAACTTTTGTATTTACTCCCAAACGATTTGAGTAGCGGTCAAATCTCTGAAAGTAAATGTCCGGAAAAGCGTTTTGAGGGTAATGAACCGCTTCCCATGTAATGACAAATCCGCCGTCGCCGATTGTGCATATCTTCGGATTTTCCGCGTACCTCAAAGTAGTGTCAGTGATAATCCTCACATTCTGCCCAATTCTGTTTCCGTTTGAGTCAATTCTCTGAAACATGATGCCCCGATCGTGTTGCCATACTATTGTGTACTGTTTGTATTTATTGACAGTAATAGAAGGCAAGGTTAAAGATGTTGGCCATATTGATACTTCGTTCAAAACTATCTCAGACGTTATCGGCAGACTTGAATTGCTGAAGAGCATTAGTTTTGCCTTTACATCGGGATCCAAAGCTTCAATCCAGCAAACCCCAAACGAACCGTCTGAAGCCACGGCTACACCTGGCAGCATGGAAGAATCAGGATTTATGTTGACTTTGAAGTTGTTGCCGAGCCTGTTTGCATTGCTGTCAAACCTCTGGCAGTATATGTCAGTTCGGGGTCCTCTTTGGTCTCTCCAGGCAACGACGAAATTACCGAAACTGTCGCAACCCATGCTTCCCTGTCCTTGGAATTCGTTAGTGGGATCTTCATTCACCCTGAAATCAGGCACAAGCTGTGCAGATGTAACGGAATGACATAGTGATAGTACTGAAGTGATAAACAACGAGAGCAGCAAAACTTTGGGAATAATCTTCATATCTGTTTCTTCCTCCTTATCCCATGAAGGAAATAATCTAACTTAAGAAAAAACCTTTAACGCTTTTGTGCAAACTTCTCATTTTCACACCGGAGAATCCATGCAAAAAAAAATCCATGGGCCGGGGGATTCGTGACTACTTCACCACAACACACTTCCTTGCCGCAACAAACTCTCCCGCCTCGCCGCTCGCCGAAAGCCGGTTGAAGTACGCGCCGCATGCGAGTCGTTCTGCTTTGAACTGCGCCCTGTGAAATCCGGCAGTCTTAATCGCATTCACAAGGGTCTTCACTTCCCGTCCGAGCATGTCATACACTTTGAGCGTAACGAACCCGCTGTTAGGAAGATCGTAGGTGATTGTTGTGACGGGGTTGAAGGGGTTGGGGAAGTTCTGAGAAAGACGGAATTTATCAGGTGTTGCGATCACCAAAAGTTTTTCCTTTTCATTCTTAGCTTTAAGACTCTTCAGCAGTGCATTGATCTTATATTGCTTTAGGTCAATTTCTTCGAAGGTGTTTCCGGCAATCAGATTATCTCCCGCGCCGGCAGAGAGTATCTCGCGGTTGATGAGAGCATGAATGCCTTTTGGAAGATTTGAATTGTTTGCATAGATGTAATCATAATCCCCGAGGGCTTCTTCCTTCATGCCTTGTTTGACTTTGCACTGTATTGCAATGTCCTCCGCGATGTTTCTTGTGATCTCCGTATAGACAGTATCTGCGGCTATGTCTGAACAGTACGATTCAAGCGAGGAGTACTCTGAGTTTGTTGCCTGCTTCTTCAAGTGGCAGTTGAAGATTCTAGGCAGGCATGCTGGAGCAGATTTGCTACCGGCGGAAGTGTCCTGAACTATCTGCTTATAAAGTGCAATTGCATCTTCGTACTCTCCTGCAAGCTCCGACTGATAAGCCGCAAGCATCAGTTCCTGCGAAGAATTCGGATTGTCCGCATCGTAATAATGAACAGTGTCATGCATTCCGAAGCCGATCGAATCAAGAATTGTTGAATTGGTTGCCCTCGCCAAAGAAGAGTTATTGTCATAAGGCATGTAAACAACCGAATCAGCATTTACAACATTGAACATCGAACTGTCGGGCGGAACATCCTGCCAGTAATTCTGAACAGCATAAAACTCTCTTGACCCTTCGGCAGGGTTGATGCCGCTAATGTAATAACTACTCCCGGAAAGCGTGAAGCGGTTGTAGCCGTAATTCAGATCAGGATATGCATCTTCATCAAAGAGTATGCCCGCATCGTAGGGACTTCCGGCTATGTGATTATCACCAGCGAACCAGTAAGTGGAACCGCCTGATAATAATGGATGCATTACCGGAACTGACGATGACGAGAGATAGATATTGTCATCGCACGAGTTGTTAAATATGTTCTTCAGCAAATCGGGAGATGAGTAGAATGAATAATAAGAATAATAGAAATCAGAGATGACATTATACTTTATCGTCCCGTTCGAGTTGTCGAGAAACATTCCAGATTCGCCGTAGGAGTTTCCGTTCAAGGTATTGAAAGCGATGTAGGGTGATGACTGAATGACGGTCATTCCGTTATTGCAGTTGCTGATATTGTTGGAAACAAAGTTCAGCATCTCACCCGGACAGTACTCTGCATAAATTCCGTGAGTGAAGCCGATGCTGAGGTTTGTTGAACTGACAATGTTGTCCTTCACCAGCACATGCGCACTGCCCTCAAGATAGATTGCATTGTTTAGCACGTGAGTAGTCGTATTCACAAAACTGCATCCCGAGATCTCAGACGAGTACGGCTCGGGAGATTCATCCGGGTCATACTTTCCGGATAGCGCTATGCCGTACATAGCATTCTTTATCGTGCAGTTTCTGATAGTATCATGCGAAGGATCATTCAGCGAAATGCCGTTCCATTTCTTTGTTGAGTCAACTGATGCGAATGTTGCATTGTTTGCGATTAGTCTCGCACCGCTGTCGCAGACTATGCCGGAGTTCTCTCCGAACAGAAGCTTTGAGCCGGGTTTGAGGATGAGGGAAGTCTCGTTGCCGCTCAGTTGAAGTGTGAAGTTATCGGGGAGTGAGATAACTGCGCTGTCATTAAGCACAAATGCGCCGCTGTCAGATATCTCCAGAGGTGATTCGAAATCACAATCAAAATTGTGAGTACCTTTTTCGAAAATCATATTGTATCTGAATCCGTTTATTCTTCCGCCGTCTCTGCAAAAAGCACTTCCTGCCTTAAATATGATTGCAGAACCAAGAGCAAGAGTCAGATTGCTCATATTCTTCAAGGTCAGCCTGTTTGGCGCATGTACGATCAATCTCGAACCGCCATACAGAATGAGAAAGGCAGAATCGCCCACAACAAGATCAGTGTAAGCTGAATCTCCAGTGTTCGACGGAGTAATCATATCAAATGTCCTTCCGGCGGCAATCTTCATTGCGGCATGCTTTCCGATAACAATGCTTGTAGGATAATCAAGAAGTGTGTCACGGGTGTGGACATCCTTATCAACTGTGAGATGTAGTGTCAGATGGCCGCTTCTGGGGTCATTAAATTTCTGATTTTCTGTCCCGCAATCTGCCCGTGAATCTTGGGGAAATGAGGTGTATGGACAAGAGTATGCTGTATCATATACAAATGTGCCCAAGTACTTTTGTCTTAACCTTCTTGCCGAATCGACGCCACCAATTCCGGTTTGTGCGTATTGTTGATCCCAGCATACTATATTCTTCCCGACATAATCAATATTATACGGCCTTGTTCCACCTTGCCAAATAAATGTAATCCAGCGATCATTAGAGTTTGCATGATACTCCAATATCAGGTCTTGACGCCAATAATTATTCGGAGGTGGCAAATTGTATGGATAAGCTGCGTCCCATTCTACAGTGCAGGTATCAAACCAAAACACAGTGTCCGATCTGAATAAAGATATCCGTATCAGATAACGTCCATATCCTACACTGGCAACGGTCCCGTTTACTGTGTAATCATTGTCATGGTTGATCATAATCTCAGTTCCAGGAGCAACCCAAAACCCTGAGATACTGTCATTTCTACCGTTAATGTACCCGTATTGAATAGGAGGATCCTCGCTCAAGTTAACAGCACGTAAATCATATCTCATGTGCGGTGTGTATTCATTTTCTTTTCCATTAAAGACCATACTTGCCGGATGGATCTCTGCATAGATTGTCTCGTTTGCCGAACTGTTTTTAATCAGCAATTCTCCTGTCATAAGATTTTCTTGTGCGGATAATCTTCCGCTCAAAACACTTGATAAAACCAAAAGTGGAATAATTGTTAAACACTTATTCGCTTTCATGATATACTCCTTATTTTAAGGAAATTATTTTCTTGATCTTTGTAAACCCTTTCTGCGAAGTCATCTTAATGAAATAAACTCCCGAAGAAAGTTTGTGCATATCTGCACTCAACTCCAAAGCAGTAACTCCGGCATTGAGTCTCTCATCAAGCAGACAAGCAATGAACTTGCCTGAAACATCAAACAGATCCAATCGCATGTAATCTTTCGAAGAAAGGGATATTTTGATAATAGTGCTGGAATTGAAGGGATTAGGATAGTTCTCGAGCAGAGCAAAATCCTTACTTTCTATTTTGAAATCTCCAACTTTGACCGTCTTTGAATACAACGAGCTGTCAGTTCTACAAGCGTAGACAACGTCAGAGTAGAAGTCGTCAACCGCTAATCCAACAAAGATAATGTCCTTATTGTGGTCAACAATTAACTCATAAAACTCTCCTTCATTTCTGTTGGATTTGTAAAATGTCCTCCTGTAAACTGTGTTACCGAGTGAATCTGTTACAATAGCTTCTGGCAGTAGAGAGAATCCGTAAATAGTTGACAATGCAAACACATAGCGATTCTCGCTTGACAGTTTCATTGAACCAAAATAGTTTCTGTAAGGCGAATCGAATATTTTTTCGTACAAAACATTAGCCGATGTATCAACCCTCGCAAAAAACAATTGTCCCCGGGTATTGTTTTCATCCGTTGTTCCCCCTCCTATTATCAAGTCATTTTGATTACATATTACATCATAACCAACACATTGTCTTCCTGAAATTGAGAATTCTTTTTCTGAGATTAGGTTTCCATCAGAATCGAATCTACTTAGGGCTATATTAGCTGTATCCGGAATTGCAGTTTCATTGTCCCCTATGACAAAGAATTCGGTTCCTACTTGCGCAACATCAAAGAAGACTTTGCTGAAAGGTGAAGTGAATACTCTTTGCCATTCTAAGAATCCAACTGAGTCAATCTTAAGTAAATATCCATGCCGAAGGGAGATTCTCCCGCATGCTACATATCCTCCGTCACTTGTTCGTATGATCTTATGCATCTGAACAGAACTGCCTCCATATGATCTTTCCCAAACCACATTCCCATATTTATCAATGCAAGTGGTAAATGACTGGCCCGAGTATCCCGCTATGACACATCCTCCTTTGGAATCTGAAACAGCGGCGCGGGTTGTTGATCCAGGCAAGCCTACAAGTCTCGTGAACAATGTGTCCCCGTATGGATCTATTTTAATTAGCCAGATTCGATAATGGTTGGTCGGAACCGAAATTAGAGATGATCCCGCAATGAAGTAGTTCCCCGAATCCGACTCACAAATGGCTCGTGCAAAGTCTGTGAAGTATGATTGGCTGTTGTCGTAAGTTCGTTCCCAGGTGATCGGCTGCGCCGTAAGGGTAATTGAGGTAAGAAATAGAATGATGTGTGTAAGCAATACTTTCATAGCATCTTGCTTGAGTTAGTGTAAATTACCCGGATCGGCGGGTAATTGAAATGCAAAAAACAATCTCACACTGCAATATGTTCATGCGCTCGTCCTATGTCAAATCTTTGCTTCAAAGAATTGCAAAGTGCATTACAATTCACTTCACCACCACACACTTCCTCACCGCACTAAACTCTCCCGCGTTACTGCTCACCGAAAGCCGGTAGAAGTACGCGCCGGTGGCGAGATCCTCTGCTGTGAACTGCGCCTTGTGAAATCCCGCAGTCATCATCTCATTTACAAGTGTTTTCACTTCCTTTCCGAGTATGTCATACACTTTAAGCGTAACGAATCCGCTGTTGGGAAGATCGTAGGTGATTGTTGTGACGGGGTTGAGAGGGTTGGGGTAGTTTTGATATAATGAAATGACCTGTAGCTACTTCTTGGCAATGGTCTTAATGCTTATGCTTCTGTGAGAGGGATGAAGACGTTCCGTAATGTGCCGCAGACAAGAGAACCTGACAAATGAGAATTGAACAATTTCTAAAGACATTATGAGATGACAAATTAGTGAACATCATCATTGATTTACCAGATTAGTCGTTCCCAATAACAGCTAGGACTTCCTTGACAATCTTTGGGTGCAGTGTTTTGCCGGAGTGAAATGGAAGCACTATGCGGACACTATTCTTAATGTAAATCCTGTGACTTCCTTTGCTTCTGATATGCCGAAAGCCTGCATCCAGAATTAATCTCTCGGCTTCCTTTGCAGTTAAGACCGGCTGCTTAGCCAACCTTCACATTGTAATAGCTTGTATGGATTTCTCTGCTTAGAACAAGCTTCAGTTCATCTTCGGATAAGGTTTCTAGATAGAGATCAATTGCCTCTTTCAAACTATCCAGCGCCTCATCATGACTGTTTCCCTGCGACATACATCCCTTAAGTTCCGGGCAATAAGCAAAAAATCCGGAGTCATCTTCTTCCACAACTATGCTGAGCTTGTAATTCATTCTGATTACAGATTTAGTTGCACATTTCAAACTGCATCACAGAGCAAGTGTTGCAAAAAGCATCTATCTGACTCTGATACTTTCACAAAATACCAATAATTCAGGAACCTAACAACTCCCACTCCTTCTCTGCCTTTTTCCTTTGTCACATGACAACCGATCAGTCCACATTAAGTCCGCTATTCACCTGCTATCAAAGAACTGTCCGGGAGATTCTCAGTAAGAATTTTACGGCACGAGGTAATTCACTATCACTTCACCACAACACACTTCCTCACCGCAGTAAACTCTTCCGTATTACCTGTTACAAAAAGCCTGTTGAAGCAAGCGCTGCCGGGGAGTCTCCGCCATTCGCCCGCGGATGAATCCGTGGGCTGAATGCGATCGCTACTATTTCAGTATTACACACTTCCTCACCGCAACAAACTCTCCCGCATCGCCGCTTACCGAAAGCCGGTAGAAGTACGCGCCGCTCGCGAGATCTTCTGCTGTGAACTGCGCCTTGTGAAATCCGGCAGTCTTCATCTCATTCACAAGTGTCTTCACTTCCCTTCCGAGCATGTCATACACTTTAAGCGTAACGAACCCGCTGTTGGGAAGATCGTAGGTGATTGTTGTGACGGGGTTGAAGGGGTTCGGGTAGTTCTGAGACAATGCTAATGCTCGGCCTTCTAAACCGGCTATGTCAAGAATGACCGTGGGAAAAAATAATCCGTTACTATCTGTTTTTGTTATCGTAATGTCTAATTGACCAAAAAAAGGCTTACTCTGACCAATCATAACAAACCCTCTATCCATGCACTTTGCAATTTGATTTGCGCCGCTGAAGTAATACTCATTTCTGAAATATTCTCTTTGCCATAGAACATTTCCAAACGAGTTTATTTTTAGGCAAAGTATTCCCGATTCTGATGCTGAAGTAAGAGATTGGCCGGAAACTACGAAATTTGGTCCTTCGCTAATTACAGAATTGGCAAAAAGGTTCGTATGATCACAATGAATGAAACGATCCCAAACTTTGGCAAATGTTAAGTCCGTTCTTACTAATGAAATGCCAATACGAATGGAATCCTTTCTGTGATTGAACAGAAATCCGTCCAGATCTTCTGAATAAACACCTTTGCCTGTCAGTGAACTGCTTGACCTAATAATTGCACCGTTCGTGTCGATTAATAGCGCCACTGTGCCTGATAAGAGAAATCCCACCCCTGGAACAGGTTCCAATGCAGACAAAAATCCTGTTGAATCAAAACTCTTCCTCCATAGAGTATCTCCGGCAGAAGTTGTTTTAATTATGAAATATTCGACCCTGGCGGGATTTAGGTTGATTGTAGTATTGCCGGCAAACAGCAAAGTACCATCTGGAAATTCGTAAGAACCACGAAATTGGTCAGTCAAAACACCTCCATACAATCGAAACCAGATGATATTGCCATTATCATTCATCTTCACGGCATATCCATCTCCAGCTGTATAACCAACGACAAGAAAGTTACCGTCGCTCAGCTGACTAACCTGTGTGGGTAAACCTCCAATGACAATATTAGACCAAAGTGTATCTCCTTTAGGATTTATTCTTATGACATAACTACCAAGAACCGCTCTTACTCCACCAAAAATGTAACCACCATCAGATGTTTGGCAAATCGCATAGCCTTGTTCATCAAACTCGTAACTTCCATATGTTCTTTGCCAGGTGATTGTTTGAGCCATGAGGGTGATAGGGGTGAACAGCAGAATGATATGCGCAATTATTACTTTCATCACATCTTCCTTAAGTTTAATGTAAACTACCCGGATCGGCGGGTAATTGAAATGCAAAAAGAATCACCAAAAACAAGATGTGCATGCGTTCGTCTGAATTCAAGTCTGTGGTACATGGGTTCGTGTAGCATAGTGCAGTTCACCACAACACACTTCCTCACCGCAACAAACTCTCCCGCACTACCGCTTACCGAAAGCCGGTAGAAGTACGCGCCGCTTGCAAGTTCATCCGCGGTAAACTGCGCTTCGTGAAATCCCGCAGTCTTCATCTCATTCACCAGAGTCTTCACTTCCCGGCCGAGCATGTCATACACTTTGAGCGTAACGAACCTGCTGTTGGGAAGATCGTAGGTGATTGTTGTGACGGGGTTGAAGGGGTTGGGGAAGTGTCATGAATGAAGTGCAAGAGTTGGATAACTCTGTCTTACATGTTGGCGATTCCTCCTGCCCGCACTAAGCAAATCCGGTTAGCTCTCTGCAGGCCTGCCTGCCCCCAGAGTCCATTGAATTGCGTAAAGCATCTTGGCAGGCACTCGGGCGCTTCACTCGGAGAACATCAACAGGGGCGGAAATATCATGATTGGGGTCCAGGGGTCCCCGTTCCTGATAAAGATAAGTCTGATCCGGAAAGAGTTGATCATTTGGGTGCGGAAGGCTGCCTGATTCTTCGGGTACCTCGCAGGGTTGGACATAACGAAAGAAACCACTATTCTTAATAGCCGGAATATAGTCCAAAACATACATCGTGTCTTTCAATAGCTTAATAATTTTCATTACATAGATCCCGGATGAATCCCAAAATCTGTTCATCGCATAAATTGTATCTATCTCTGCATTAATTGTATCGAGAAAACTTTTAACATTATTCATATAGCTCACATTCATTCTTGTCCAAAACGATTTGCTTACGATTGCCATCTGCGGCGGGGATTCTATTCGCAGAAAGTTAACCGCTTTCTTTTGAACGATCAAAAGAAAGCTCCAAAGAAAAATCGCCCGCTGCAGCATAATTGCCTGAAATTGCTCGCTCAGGCTGCGAGAATTTCAACTCCTCACCCAAACGA
>JAIBBK010000090.1 GCA_019694675.1 Ignavibacteria bacterium | reverse complement strand
ATCTTGACACAAGGATCGCTTATCCCCTGAAGAAGTTTGTGATATACACACGCGGCAGGACAGGGAGCACGGTGCTGACGGAATTGCTCAACTGCCACCCCAGGATATATTGTGACGTTGAGATCTTTAATTTCCTGTACTGCAAGTCACGGGTCGCATTTCCGGAAGCTTACATCAAGAGCTGCAGCAAGAGAGCCACAATGTACGGGAAGGAAGTTTACGGATTTAAAGTGAAGATTGCGCAGTTGAGGTATGAGCATAAGTATTCGCATTATGATAAGATACTTACCGACCTTTCCGAGGACGGCTGGAAGTTCATTCACCTCAAAAGGGTCAACTTCCTGAGGCACAAGCTTTCAAGCCTGATCGCCGCCGAGACAAAGGTGCTTCACATAAGAGAAGGTGAGAACGCACCGAAGAAGAAGATCAGGGTTGACTTCGATACGATCTTTGAAGGAATAACCTACGGAGAGGAAGTTGAGCGCACGGAAGAAGAGAACCTCAGCAGGATACCTCACATCAAGGTCATTTATGAAGATGATCTGATCGACAATGCGATGCATCAGGAAACGGCAGATAAAATTTTCACTTACCTCGGTCTAGAGCCGGTTCCGGTAAGCACCGATCTGAAACGGATTACGGTTGACAGTCTTTCAGACATGATCGAAAACTACGGCGAGATAGAGGAGAAGCTCAAAGAAAGAGGTTATGAAAGGTATCTGTACCTGTGAGTGCGCAAGATAACAGCAATGAAGTTTTCGGATTGTATTCGGAATACTACGACCTTCTTTACAAGGACAAAGATTACCGGTCGGAAGCGAAGTACACAGTCAGACTGATCCGGGAGCATTTGCCGAACGCAAAGGCAATTGCCGACTTCGGTTGCGGCACTGCGCTTCACGGTATCGAGTTTGCAAAGAACGGATTCAGCGTTACGGGCATAGAGCTTTCAGAATCGATGTGCAGCATTGCGGGGAGGAACATTACAGGAAGCAGAATGAAAGAGAAGGTTGACGTCCGCAACGGTGACATCACAACTTACAGGATCGGAAGGAAGTTCGATGCGGTTGTTTCGCTGTTTCATGTAATGTGCTACCTGACTGACAATGGATCGCTTACGGGATGCATAAGGAATGCAGCAAGACATCTGAAGAAGAACGGTTTGTTCATATTTGACTTTTGGTACGGACCTTCCGTATTAACGGTCCGCCCTTCCGTCAGACGAAAGTTGCTCAAGGGCAGGTCACTTGAGATCCTGAGAACGGCAAGACCGTTGATGATATACAATGAGAATGTGGTGGAGGTCAATTACACTATGAAGGGAATCAGGTTGAAAGAAAAGAAGAAGTTTGAGCTTCACGAGAAGCACAGAATGAGATATTTTTTTCTGCCGGAACTGAAGTATATGTGTGAAACAAACGGCTTCAAAATGCTGAGTGCATTTGAGTGGATGACCGGAAGGGAACTCGATGAAACCACATGGTCAGGCGTTTGCGTCTTGCAGCTTACGGATACGAAGAAATGAAATCGCTGGCTTTCGTCACTCCGAAGATAGACACATTCAGCAATCCGACTCTGATCGCACTGATCGAAGAACTTCAGAGGAGGGATATCAGGATAATCTTCTTCGGATTTGAACAGATATTCATCCCTTCACAGATAAGGAAGCATCTGGAGCTGAATGAGCTTCCTTTCAATTTTTACGAGTTCGAACCGTCTGCACGGCGCATAAAGAAGCTGGCATTTCAGTATGCCGATATTTACTATAAGCTGAAATGCAAGCACGGAACCGAATGCATATTCTGTGTGGATCCCATGGGGCTTGTTGTAGCCGGAAGGATGAAGAACCTTCTGAATGCAAAGATCATATATGCATCGTTCGAGATCTTCTTTGAAGATGAATTTGTGGATCAGAGAAAGAAAGTTCTGAAGAGGCTTGAGAATGTTTACAGCGAGGATGTTGACACTGTCGTGATACAGGATCCGAGGCGGGAAGCTCTGCTCCGAGAAGTTAATAATTTCAGGAACGGCACAAGGTTTGTACACATACCTGTGGCGCCGGTTCCTATAGACGTAACCGCCGACAAAGTTGATGTCCACAGACTCTTGAGGATCCCGCGTGAGAAGAGGATCGCTGTCTATTCGGGTTCATTGCTGGGGTGGAGCGGGATCAATGAAATGCTCGATCAGTTTCCAGACAACTGGGATAACGACTTCTGGTTCCTGATACACTCGCATCACAGGCTCGAAAATATTGATCCCGTTAAAAAGAAGATTGACGAGCTTATCAGTGAGGGCATGCAGATCACTCTTCACGACTGGCCGTTCTATGAGTACAAAGAATATGCTTCATTCCTTGCCGGTTGTGATGTGGGCTTTGCAACTTATTTCCCGAATCCGATGGACATTTTTGCCGGGAAGAACATTCAGGTCATCGGACTTTCATCGGGCAAGCTGTCCACATACATGATGCTGGGACTTCCGTCAGTGGTTACGAATCACATGACTTACGCTGAACTCATGCAGGGCTACGAATTCGGTTCGATCATTTACTCAGCCAAGGACATCAGGAATGCCCTGAAGCGGATCAATGAGAACTACGACAGGTTCAGCAGCAACTGCCTCAGGCTTTACAATGAAATTCTCGATCCCACACAAAAAATACTCAGGCTTGCAGACATGATTGAAAATGAGTGCTGAGGATAAGAATAAAATTATGACAACATCAGTTAAAGGGCTTCTTTCACAGCTTCCGCCGCCGCCGGAAAGAAAGAGCGGCTGGCCGTGGACTGAAGAAACTGATCCTTCGGTTTACTCGGGACTGGAAAATTTGCCTAAGATCTCAATAGTAACTCCGTCCTTCAATCAGGGGAGGTTCATAGAGAAGACAATAAGGTCAGTGCTTCTTCAGAACTATCCGAATCTTGAATTCATAGTAATTGACGGCGGCAGTTCTGATGAAACTATCGAAGTGCTTGCAAAATACTCAAAGTGGATTGACCACTTCGTTAGCGAGAAGGACAACGGACAGTCAGATGCGATCAACAAAGGGCTTAAGGAATGCACCGGAGACATCTTCAACTGGCT
>JAIBBK010000094.1 GCA_019694675.1 Ignavibacteria bacterium | reverse complement strand
TTTGATGTACCGCCTTCATCGCCTGTCTTCCATTCAACGAGAACGCCGTTAGCATTGTCCCTTGCGGTGAAATACTGAAGCGTTACCGCTGCAAATGCAACAGTTGATAAGACGAACACAATACAGATAAGTTGTATAAAGGAGTATCTGATTTTCATTTGCCCAAAATTATGGCTAAATGGAAATAATATCAAGTCTCAAGCCGATATTTTTTATGGCGGGCCTCCTTGCCTGAATTGTGTACCTGTCTGAGATTGACTTGCCAAAGATTCTCATTGCATATGAATGGAAACTATCTCTCCGGATTCTTCTCTTTGTCCTCAACGCCGGGGCAAAATTACCCTTTCCCACCCAAAATGTCATTCAATCTTAGCTCAATAATGACTAACTTGCGCCCTACCTAAAAGATGAATTCTTTTGCCGGCAGTCAGTCAGACTGCCCCGGTAGATTCAATAATAACTTAACATCAGGAGAAAATAATCTTAATGAAAAAGATCGGCATACTGTTTGGCATGGAAAATACTTTCCCCCAGGCCTTTGTTGACAGGGTCAATGAAAAGAAGGTTGACGGGATAGTTGCGGAAGCGGTGTCTATTGACAAGGTTGTACAGGGCGAATACATGGGATACGATGTAATTTTCGACAGAATTTCACAGGACGTTCCTTTTTACAAGGGAATGCTCAAGAACGCGGCCATGAGCGGAACGGCAGTGGTCAACAATCCATTCTGGTGGTCTGCAGACGATAAGTTCTTCAACAACGCACTTGCAACAAAGATCGGTGTTCCGGTTCCGAAGACCGTCCTTCTTCCTTCCAACCAGCATCCTGACGGTACTGAGCCCACTTCTTTCAGAAACCTGAAGTTCCCGCTTGACTGGGAAGGCATATTCAGCTACACGGGCTTTCCGGCTTACTTCAAGCCGTTCTCCGGCGGAGGATGGAAGCATGTTTACAAGGTGAGCGATCCGGCTGATTTCTTCAGCAAATACAATGAGACCGAACAGCTTGTGATGATGCTTCAGGAAGAGATACAGTTCGATCTTTATTTCAGATGCTATTGCATTGACAGGAAAGATGTACTTATAATGCCTTATGAACCGAGGAATCCGCATCACCTGAGATATGTGTCAAATGCCGGTCCCGCCGAACAGAAACTTCTTGACCTGATAAGGGACTACACGATCAGACTCAACAACGCGCTTGGTTATGACTTCAACACGGTCGAGTTTGCAGTGAGGAACGGCGTGCCGTATGCCATTGACTTCTGCAATCCCGCTCCGGATGCTGACGTGCATTCTGTTGGACAGGCGAATTTTGACTGGGTGGTTGAAGCCGCGGCAAACATGGCCATTCACAAAGCACAGATACACCGGGAAGGCATGAACAATCTTACGTGGGGCCAGTTTG
Organism: Ignavibacteria bacterium; assembly: GCA_019694675.1. GTDB lineage: Bacteria > Bacteroidota > Ignavibacteria > Tepidaquicellales > Tepidaquicellaceae > JADJAH01. The sequence goes on along the minus strand of JAIBBK010000094.1, from coordinate 1,738 downwards.
TAAAGGCATCCGTGAATGATGTGATGATGAGCTTTGACGGTGAGCAAAAAAAAAAGCCCAAATCCTCTAAAGTGAAATCAAAGAAGTAACAAACCACCCAACTTAATAAATATGGAGAAAGCGAAATGAGCGGAGAAGACAAGTACACACTCGGCATTGAAGAGGAGTTCATGATCATTGATCCGGAGACCCGCGAACTGCAGTCGCATGTGCAGGCGATCTTTGAGGAAGGAAAGGACCTGCTCAAAGAGAACTTCAAGCCTGAGATGCATGCTTCCGTAATTGAGACCGGAACAAACATCTGCGCGAATATCCAGGAAGCAAGAAAGGAAGTTTCCGGCCTGAGAAGCCATCTTGCCGCATTGGCTGATCAGCACGGTCTTAAGATCGCCTCCGCCGGAACACATCCGTTCTCGCACTGGAGAGATCAGGCGATCACCGATCATCCGCGCTACAAAGAGATCCTCAGGGAAATGCAGGATGCCGCAAGAGCCAATCTAATCTTCGGACTCCATGTCCATGTAGGCATTGCTAACCGTGAGATCGGAATTCACATCATGAATGCCGCGCGGTATTTTCTTCCACACATTTTCGCCATATCCACAAATTCACCCTTCTGGTTAGGAAGAGACACAGGATTCAAATCCTACAGGGTGAAGGTCTTCGACAAGTTCCCGAGAACCGGCATACCTGATTACTTCTCGAGCCTTGCAGAGTACGACAATTTCATCAACCTTCTTATAAAGACAAACTGCATCGACAATGCAAAGAAGGTCTGGTGGGATGTCAGGACTCATCCGTTCTTCAACACTCTTGAATTCAGGATATGCGATGCGCAGATGCGTGTTGACGAGACCATAGCCATTGCCGCGCTGATCCAGGCCGTAGTGGTGAAACTCCACAAGCTCATTCAGCAAAACCTCGGTTTCAGGATATACAGAAGAGCGCTGATAAATGAGAACAAGTGGAGGGCGGCAAGGTACGGTATTCACGGCAAGCTGATTGATTTCGGAAAGCAGATCGAAGTTCCGTTCACAGAGCTGGTTGCCGAACTGCTTGAGTTCATAGATGATGTGGTTGACGAACTCGACAGCAGGGAGGAGATCAACTATATTTTCAAGATGCTCGAACACGGTACCGGTGCTGACAGGCAGTTGAAGCAATGGTACAACAACGGGCAGGATTTCAAGAAGCTTGTTGATTACATAATCGAAGAAACAAACGCAGGGCTTGATCTGCCTGCAACACAAGGGAAGGCAAAGCAAACCGCATAACTTTCTAAAATCTTTTTCCAAATGACAAACTCGTTCATTACAGATGTTGACTTTGATGAGGACCTTTTAGAGGGAGCTCACAATGCAATAAACGTCTGTCTCCGGCTTAAGCCGGAAGAAAGGATCACTGTCATAACTGACAATGATTCCCTTGAAATTGCGTCAGCGCTGGTACACGAGATCAGAAAGGTCGGCTCGGATTTCAGTCTCATGACCATAGAGGATTTCGTACCGCGTCCGTCCCCCAACATGCCAAAGGAAATTCTGGAAGACCTTGCTAAGTCGCAGGTGAGCATTTTCTGCGCACTTGCGCAGACCGGCGAACTGAGCATGAGGATCCAAATGACTTCAGTTGTTAATCTGCATAAGATCCGCCACGGACACATGGTGAACATCAACAAGCAGATCATGAAAGAAGGAATGAGGGCAAACTTCCTTGAGGTGGATGACCTCAGCCAGAGACT
>JAIBBK010000096.1 GCA_019694675.1 Ignavibacteria bacterium | reverse complement strand
GCAGAAGTTTTGTTTGTACTGCCTTCATATAAATTAAAGGGTGAGGCTTTGCTCACCCTTTCTGAAAAATGTGGATTGTTGAAACTTACTTTATGCTGATCTCTTTTACGACCGGCTTTGCCTCTTCAACTTTCGGAAGAGTGATATGGAGCAGGCCGTCCTTTACTTCAGCATCGATCGCATCAATCTTGATGTCGTCTGAAAGGTTGAAGCTTCTGCTGAATTCACCGTAGTAGATCTCATTTGTAATGAGATTGGTTTCTTCAGTCTTCTTCTCATGCTTCTTTACGCCGTTTACAGTGAGTGTCTTATTCTCAACGGCAACCTTGATGTCTTCCTTCTTCAGACCCGGGATCTCCATGTTGATGAAGAAATTATCCTTGTCTTCGCTGATCCTTACTTTGGGCACAAAATTTGTGCTTACAGCATTTTCCCAGTTTGTGAACAGCGGGGTTTGGAAGATCGATTTCAGTGTGTCATCAATGAAATCAGGATTCCTTTTGAATTTTACGAGGTTCATTTTATGTCTCCTTTTGTTTTTTTGAATTTTTGAGATTTCATTTATCTACCCACTATAGATGCAATTGCCGTGCCACGAAATTAGTTTAGAATTTGCAGGATTTTTGAGCTCTTTACAGGAATGATCGCGAACAAATATTCGCGATGTACGAATTTCTGTTCTGTTCATTGAATAATAGTTCGATATTTTGACAAAGATGGTTTGGAAGGGTTGTACTGCCGGACTCCGGAAAGAGGTGAGTTTACTTTCCTTCAGGACTTCAGACCTGATGCGAATGTGAGGTTGGTTCTTATTTCCGATAACAGGAAAAGGTCATATACATCATGAAGCAAAAACCTGCAGGATGATGGTGTGTTAAGACCGGAACTTCTGTGTTCCGGTCAGATCGGCCATGCAAGCGTATATACTGTTTCTGACGAAATTATATCAGAAGATTACTTCTTTTCCTATGATTTATGATTGAAGATCTTCAGAGCAGATCCTCATCCTCCGCCTGGCAATGCCCTGCCAATTCCGCTCTTGATGTATTCTATGCCTTCCTGAACATCATCTGTAACAAGCGCAAGATCCAGATCTTTGGGTGAAATGGTCTCCCACGCGATCATTGTGTCGCGCAGAAATTTTCCGAGATGCTTCCAATAGTCCTTTCCCATACATACAACAGGTCTTGGCGGAAGCTTACCGGTTTGGATCAGAGTGAACACTTCGAAGATCTCGTCCATTGTTCCGAATCCTCCGGGCATCAGAACATACGCAACCGAATTCTTTCTGAGGATGGTCTTTCGTGTAAAGAAATATTCAAACTCAACCTGCCTGTCAACATACGGGTTCAGACTCTGTTCGAAGGGAAGTATGATATTGCAGCCAAGTGAAACACCGCCACCATCCTTGGCTCCGCGGTTTGCGGCTTCCATAATGCCCGGACCCCCTCCTGTCATTACAGTGAACCCGTTCTCCGCCAATGCCTTTCCCATTGCCCGGGCGAGATTGTAAAATGTGTGTCCTTCCTTGAAACGTGCCGAACCATAGACAGTAACGCAGTTCTTAACATCCAGGAAGGCGCTCAGTCCCTCCCAAAGATCAGCCATTACCTTATGTGAATCCCTGATTTCATCCGCAAGAGTTCTCCCGGTTTCAAGAAACTTCTGATTTGAGCTGTTCATTATTTTATATTTGTTTGAAGAGAGCGAAAGTCTGCAAATACTCCGGAACAGTTACATTCCAGCCTTTCTCAACCAGTGTGTCAGCTAACGCCTGGGAGCTTACAGGCTCACCGTGCACAATGAATGTCTGCATTGGCGGTCTCCTGAATCCGTTAAGCCAGTGAAGAAGTTCGCCTCTGTCGGCATGTGCAGATAGTCCTTTAACGTTGTATACTCTTGCTCTGACAGGCACATCACTTCCATGTATCCTTACAGACTTTTCTCCGTCAAGAAGACGCCTTCCTCTTGAACCTTCTGACTGATAACCGCAGATTATGACAGCATTTTTCGGATCCGGCAACCTGTTTGCCAGGTGATGCAAGACACGGCCGCCCGTCATCATTCCGCTTGCGGCAAGAATTATTGCATTATGCTTTATCTCATTTATCCTTCTTGATTCTTCAGAAGTTCTTGCAACAGTCAGCAATTTGCGAAGAGTCATGAATGATTCATCTTCGTCAAGATCCAGTCCCCGCAATTTGTGATAGTCCTGATACTTCCGGTAAAATGCCGTTGCGGTAATGGCCATAGGGCTGTCAACGGCGATTATAATTCTGGGTATCTCCCCAGACATCAAGACATTCTTCAGATACATGAGCAGGGTCTGTGTGCGGCCAATCGAAAAAGCAGGCATGACAATGTTGCCTCCTTTTTTGAATGTCTCATTCATGATATAAATGACGTCCTCTCTGTCAGTTGTGGTGATCTTCTTGTCGCCATAAGTTGATTCGACAAAGAGAACATCTGCTTCTTCAATTATGTGCGGCGGAAAAAGTATGGGATCATTCTGCCTGCCGAGATCTCCGGAAAAGACAATTTTCTTCTCTTGCTGGTCTCCCTTTATTGTAAGTTCTGCAATGGCTGCGCCAAGAATATGACCGGCATTACGGAAGCGAACAGAAATGTTCGGAGTGATTTTGACCTGTGTATCAAATAAGGTTGATGTTACATTTTCTTCAATCTTCAGTACATCTTCAGGTGTGTATAGCGGCTGAGGGTCTTCGTGCTTGGAATATCCCTTCTTCTTTGCATAGTCAGCTTCTTCAACCTGGATCTTTGCAGAATCAAGCAGAATAAGTTTCATAAGATCTGCGGTTGCAGTTGTGCAATAAACCGGGCCTTCAAAACCATTCCTGAAAAGCCTTGGCAGATAGCCGGTGTGATCAAGGTGTGCGTGTGTGATCAGTACTGCATTGATTGAAGACGGTTCAACGGAAAACACAGACCAGTTCAATTCGCGGAGTTTCTTTCGTCCCTGGAAGAGCCCGCAATCTACAAGAAGTCTGAAGTCACCAATCTGAAGCAGATACTTCGATCCGGTCACCTCACTCGCAGCGCCAAGAAATGTTACAGTTACATCCATTCTTAAAATGCCGATATTGGATTCTCCGATTTTGCGGCCATGCAATATTTGCCAAAACATAAGTAAATTCAATGTACATCATTGATTTGAGATCGTATCTGATGACCTAACTGCAGAAGTGACTTGCCTGCGATTCTCAACTTGTACGATGATCGCAGTTGCAGATTCTTACCTGCTTTCTTTTGATTACTTCTGCTAAAGTCCGAGCAAGATCATCTGAAATCTCGCCAGCTTCTGGCTGATATCCTGAAATTGACCATCAGTCTGTGAGTGTTTCCACTCTTCACCCAAACGAAAAAATCAAGCAGGTTCGGTTTACCGGAACTGTTCCCTTACACCCTGGCGCGCAATCTCTGAACGGCTTTCCGGATGAGGCAGGATTTTCACTCAACAAAAGGAAAGAGCTTCATATCTTGAATGCAAAGGCATAACTTTCCTATTCCCAAAACGCATTTTATGAGAGTGATCTGATACCTGTGGACACATTGTCCGTGCAACAAAAAAAGCGGCCGGAATAGTCAAAATGGCTATATCCGGCCGCTGAATTACAAGGAATGAAAGAACACTATTGCTTAGGATCTGCTGTTTGAAACACTCTTACAGTTTATACCGTGTACCGGCTTACAAGGCGGTATTGACTCCAAGAATCAATCACATATTTATTGTCAGTGTATTATCTGCTTCGTTGAATGAGGTCTTGTAGCTCTTGAGATTCTTTGTTGCGGGACCGTTTGTAACCTTGCCGTTCTTATCATATGTAGATCCGTGGCACGGGCAGGTGAATCCGGATCCGTCAAACTCTGTGTCGCATTTTTTGTGAGTGCATGTTATGTTAAGCGCAATGAACTTCGATCCGCCGGTCCGTATTACTATTACCTTGCCGGTGATCATTGCACTTCCACCCACACTGCCGAGTTCGGGATAGTCGGCAAGATTTATTACCTTCTGAATCCCGGTTCCTTCAAGTGATTCCGAAGCCAGGATCTTCTTCACATCAAGGGCGCTCAGAGCAAGCGATCCGACAGCAAAGGTCTTGAAAGAGGTCTTAAGAAAATCGCGCCTGTTGAAGTTCTTTGGTTCCATGTATGTTATCGATTTTTGGTTTAGGTTCTGATTCTTTACAATCTGCATTCTGCCTGAAAACTCCGTACAATGAATGCACTCCCGAACAAACTGATCACTTCTGATTATGATGTTACAAGAGCTGAAAATCAACAATTTCTGAACATTAGCAGTCTCATTTAGCGAGAATCATCTTCTTCGTCTCAGAGAACTCTCCCGCCTGAATCCTGTAGTAATAGATTCCGCTCGGCGCACTGGAGGCATTCCACTGAATCTCATAACTGCCCCTTACGAGATTTCCGCTGACAAGATCTTCAACCAATCTTCCGAGTTCATCATACACCTTAACTTCAACATTTGAATTATCAGGAATAGAAAATCTTATCTTCGTTTCCGGATTGAACGGATTGGGATAATTCTGCGAGATCCCGAAACCTGTTGCCACCTCATTTATCATATTAATGGAACTGGTGGTTACATTTATGACACCCATCATATCAGGTGCATGCGGTGTGCAAATGTAAACATACTTGCCGGGAACAGTCAGTCTGTAACTGAATGTCGGATTACCCGATGTGAGCGGTGCGTCCCAGGCTGCAGCGCCTGCAGGACGGATTGTGCCATTTGTTCCGTTGCACGTGGTCGTATGTGAGCCGGCAATTCTCACCCACCTGACTGTATCTCCAACTGCCGCACTCAGCACCGAAGGTGTGAACATGAAATTAGAAGCCTCAACATTAAGAATCCTCGATTCTGCTTTGTCCTGAAAAGCGGAGCCGAGAACCAATGTGACAAGCAACAGAAGTATATTCTTTGTCATGATATCAGTTTGTTATTAAATTAGGATTCATTTAGCCAGTATCATTTTCCGTGTTTCGCTGAAAGTCGAAGAATTGCCGGCCATGATTTCGAGTCTTGAGAAATAAGCACCACTTGACAATCCCGAAGCGTGCCAAACATGGGAATAGGATCCTTCCGGAAGCCTGCCTTCAAAGAGCACGGCGACCTTACCACCCTTCGAATCGTAAACCGAGAGTCTGACTTCAGCCGCTGACTTAAGTCCGAACCTGATCGTGGTTGAAGGATTGAATGGATTTGGATAGTTATTGCTCAGATAGTAATCAGAAGCCGATTCGGTATTGGTCCTTATGATCGTACTTTCCTCCGTTCTTGCCGAGACCGTGTTTGTATAATCGGAAATTCCGAAGTTATTGTAAGCACAAACTTTGTAGAAATATACATTATCGGGAGTGAGTCCCACTTCCTGATATGTCAGAACATCGGAGCCAACGGAGTCGATGAACTCAAAGTACGGAATACCCGGCCTCTTTCGGGCAACAATGAACCCGAACTCATTGACCGCATTGTCTTCCCACTGGATCTTTATGGAAGTCAGAGTAGTCTTAACAACCTGAAGATTGGTAGGGGCAGAAGGAATATTTGTTGTATCCCCGTATGTAGACACGGTATCAGAATTGGAATAACCGGAATTTCCTCCGCTGTTGTAGGCATAAGCTCTGTAATGGTACAGCCTGTTAAGCAGGATCCAGTAGTCGTTGTAGATCCGGACATTTGCATTGGTTTGTCCAACAACTTCCCATGAAAGAGAATCTCCGTCCAATGCTCTTTCAACTATAAACCCGAGTTCATTATTTGAGTTGTCTTCCCATTTTACCTTCACGTAGGAGTTGTTTTCAAACTCCGCTTCAAGTTCAGTCGGGCTGTTAATGGGCTGAGCAAAAGAACCCGACCCGATATCGATCAGGAGGACCGACAGGATTATTATATACTTTTTCATGATTTCGAATTTTGGAAATATATACTTGTGCTCTTTCATTATTGATTCAAAAATATCCCAAGCGAAATCATTTGCCAAACATTTTTTCATGCTACTCGTAGGATTCTAATTAGTCAAAAGAATTGTAATTATTACACGATTTGACAATATTGGAAGCACAAAATCCTGCAAATTTTCCCCAATCCTGACAATAATGAAGGTCACAGACGATCTGTTTCAACTTATCAAATCACTGGAGCAGACCGAAAAGCGGTATTTCAAGGTTTTTTCAACCATGCATGTAAAGGGCGGAGAGAGCAACGTCTATTCCCGCCTGTTTGATGCAATTGACAGGCAGTCCGTATATGATGAAGAAGAGATAAAGAGGCAGTTCAAAGGGGAGAAGTTCACCTCTCAGATACATGTGGCAAAGAACTATCTTTACAATAACATTCTCAAGAGCCTCAGGCTATATCATTCCGAGAATACGAAGCTGAACGAGTTAATGGACATACTCAGGGATGTTCAGATACTTTATGACAAGTCACTGTACAAGCAATGCAGGAAGCTCCTTGACAAAGCAAAGAAGATAGCGGTAAGATATGAGAAGCACGCTCAGATACTTGCGGTGCTTGACTGGGAGAAGACTCTTGCAAGGACAAGCGCATATGCGGAAACAGGAGAGAAACAACTGCTGGAATATTACAGGGATTATAAGAAGGCAATTGAGGAGATCAACAACATCAACGAGTACTGGAGACTTGCCACAGAGGTTTTTCTGCTCCGGAAGAAGAAGGGAGAAATAAGGAACAAAGAGGATCTTAAGAGATTCAATCAGATCATCAAGCACCCGCTTATGCAGGATGAATCGTCCGCGCTGACATTTCTTTCAAAGACATTCTATTACAACACAAAAGGGCTGTACTACCTGACGAACAAGGACTTCCAGAACCTGTATCTGTACTGCGGGAAGCTCGTTAAGCATATTGAATCAAACGAGTACCTTTTCAAGGAAGACAATTATGTATCAGCTCTGTATAATCTGCTTCTCGTGCAGATTGAGCTGAGAAAGTTCGGAGAAGCATTCAAGACCATAACGAAGCTGAGAGGAATCGAGTCAGGTTCGGTGACAATGCGCGCCAGAATTTTTGTCACTTCCTACGATACGGAACTTAACCTATACCTCAGGACAGGGGAGTTTGAGAAGGGTCTGAAGCTTGTGGATGCGATAGAGGAAGGTCTTAAGACATACAAGGAAAAGATAAACAAAGAATCGGAGGTGCTGTTTGATTATAATGTTGCATACCTGTACTTCGGAAAATCAGATCTTGACAATTCGCTGAAGTGGATCAACAGGATAATCAACAACAAGGAATTGACCATTCGCGAGGACATACAGTGCTTTGCGAGGATACTGAACATCATTGTGCATTACGAGCTTGGGAACTATGATCTTATAGAGTACATAGTGAAGTCAACCCGGCGCTATCTTTCGAGCAAGAACACACTCAACAAGTTTGAACTTGCAGTTCTGAGTCACATAAAGAAGCTCATAAACACAAAGACCGATAAAGAGAAGTCGGGGATCTATGAGGACTGGAAGCACGAGCTTGAATCCATGTCGGCGGATTTTCTTGAGATCAAGGCCCTGGAGTATTTTGATTTCATTTCATGGATAGACAGCAAGATGCAGGGGAAGCAGCTTGCGGAGGTGGTTCGCCACAAGTGGTTAAGCAGCGGAGAGTGAAGCCGGAATGCCCGTCCTGATCATGTGTCAGGCGTTGCCGGACATGAAGGCTTCAATGTCATCCGGTTCTTTTATCATGTGCGAAGTGAGGTTGACCGGGCCTTTGCCGGTAACGGCGATCACGTCCTCGATCCGGACTGCTGTGCCGCGGAATTTTTTGGGGACGGAGGTCATGTCGCCGGGGATATATATCCCCGGCTCGATTGTAAGCACGTTGCCTGGTTTGAGCCGGTCGTTGTTGTCTTCGCGGGTAATGGTATAACTTACGGCGTCGTGCGTATCGAGACCGATATGGTGGCCGATGCCGTGAAGAGTGAACTTCTTCACGTCCTTCTTGTCTTTCAGAATCCCGGCTTTCTTAAGCCCGTCAGCGATTATATAATCGCTGACCTCCCCGATCTTCTTAAAACTTGCTCCCGGCCTGCACATCCTGATGCACTCTTTGTTCGCTTTCAGCACAAGATCATAGATGATCCTCTGCTCTTTTGTGAATCGTCCGCCGATAGGAAATGTCCTCGTAATATCCGAGCAATAGTATCTGTGCTCCCCGGCTGAATCAATGGTCAGAAGCTCTCCGTTCTTCAAGACGCAGTTGTTGTCTTCGTAATGAAGTATGCAGCCGTTCTCACCGGAAGCTACTATCGGATAATATGCATTGTCTTCACTGCCGAATATCTTATAATTGTATTCCAGCGCCGCCTGTATCTCGTATTCATATTTTCCGGGCATTATTGATTTTATGGCCTCATAATATGCCTTAACTGAAATGTCTGATGCCTTCCCGATCATCTTCATCTCATACTTCGTCTTCACCGCCCTCAGTTTTCCCATTATGTAGCCGATGTCTATCAATTCAGCATTTGCCGCCAGTCTGTTAAGTGAGTCCAGAAACTGTGACGCATACTGTCTGACCTCTCCTGTCAGCTTTATCAGCTCGGAGATGTTCACATAGATCCTTCTAAGGTTTCGGTTCTTAGCCAGGTTCATGTATTTTTGCAGTTCAGAATTCTCAAACGCTCTCTTAATTCCCAGCGCTTTGCCGGAATTCTCAAAACCCATTCTCCTGCCGTCCCATGTTTCAAAGATCTTGTCCTTCTTCTGTACAAAGAGCAGTTCGTTGCTTCCAGTCTTGCCAATTTCCTTGTCAGAAAGTATCAGCGCCGCATTCGGCTCTTCAAATCCCGTGAGGTAATAAAAGTTCTTGTACTGCTTGAACCTGAAATTACCGTCAAAGGATTTGTTGAAGTTAGTGCTTCCGAAAATTACGGCTACAGCGTCTTTACCGATAGCCTTGCGGAGAAGTTCTCTTCTTGACTTATGAAATGCCTTTTGCTCTTTGTCCATGCGTGGTTTTTATTTACCTGTTTAGGTACGTATTCTTATTGGTAATGATTCAGAAAATCTTCCTTAGGAACTCAATCATCAAACTGATGCTTATTCATTTTCTCAAGGCCGTTGATGCTGATCGGATATTCGCCGGTGAAACAAGCCGTGCAGTAATCTGTTTTTGGATGCATGTAGGGTACGGATTCCTTAAGGCTCCTGAAGCTCAGGTAATGCAGGCTCGTTAATCCAAGTTCGTCTCTGATAAGTTCAATGTTTCCATCCATCTGATTTGCAATGAGCTCGCCTTTTGAAGGAAAGTCCATACCGTAATAGCACGGTGCCACCACAGGCGGCGATGTAATTTTCAGATGAACTTCCTTAGGCCCTGCCTTCTGCACCAATTCAACCAGAAGTTTTGAAGTTGTACCCCTTACAATTGAATCATCTATGATGACAACCTTTCTGTCGTAAATTACGCCTTTGACGGTGTTGAATTTTGTCTTCACTTTCATTTTCCGTTTGTCCTGCCCGGGCTGAATGAAAGTCCGGCCCACATAATGGCTCCTGATCAGTCCGATCTCGTGCTTCAGGTCCTTATTGCATTTCACATTCCTGTTGAAGTAGCCGAGTGTTGCAGTATTTGAAGAATCGGGAACATTGATAACTGCAACCTTTTTCTCATCAGCTTCCGCATGCGGGGAGGGGCTCTCTTCGGCTAGTGACTTTCCGAGTTTCCTCCGTACTTTGTCTACCTTTTCCTCGAATATAAGACTGTCGGGACGGGCAAAGTAAATGAATTCGAATATACAGTGCCTGAACTTCTCAGCCTGCCCGATGCTGAAAGATGTTTCCTTGCCTGATGAAAGAGAATCCTTGTCTATCATGACAACTTCTCCTGGTTGTACATCGCGAATGTACTCGGCATTTATTATGTCAAATGCGCATGTCTCTGAAGCGAAAACGAAACTCCCTTCGAGTTTCCCGAACGCAAGAGGCCTGACTCCGTGAGGATCTCTGACAGCAAACAGCTTATCGTCTGTCAAAATGCAGATGGAATACGCGCCCTTGATCTGACCGAAAGCGTCAATGATCTTGTCGGTCATTTCCTTCTGCTCGCTCTGGGCAATGAGATGCAGTGCCAGTTCAGTATCTGTTGTTGTCTGAAACAACGTTCCCTTGGCTTCAAGCATGCTCCGCAGTTCCATCGTATTGGTGAAGTTGCCGTTGTGCGATACTGCAAGATGGCCGTCCTTGAAATTCACCTTCAGCGGCTGTATGTTGTTCCTGCTGTCGCCCGAACCGGTTGTGGAATATCTGGTATGCCCGATGGCAGCTTCCCCTTTCAGTACGTCCGTGAGAATGTTTGAATTTGCAAAAACGGACAGCACCAGCCCGTGATCTTTATGTATGTTGAACCGGTACCTTTCTTTCTGCGTGTCAAACTCTGATGTAACAATTCCTGCAGCTTCCTGTCCTCTGTGCTGAAGAGCATGCAGTCCGTAATAAGTCATAACAGAAGCATCAGGATGTCCGAAAATTCCAAACACCCCGCAGTTGGAATGAATTGATTTAAGAGGATTCAATTTGTGATATGATTGTTAGCGATTTCAAATTACTTCTTTTGTCAAACACTTGAAAGAGAATAGAACCCGTTGCAGATTCTTTACATATGATTACAGACAATTGACCAAGATTGTTCGGACATTATTTGCCCTGCTCATGCCATTCTTTTATCATTCCTGCCGGAAACGGATACCGCCTTCAGAAACTATATTTTAAAAACAGACTGAGTGAGTTGGAGGTATAGTCAGCGGAGTTGTAAACAGTTGTGATCGCAGAGCTTCCTTTGCCGGCTTCTGTCCGTATGTATGTGCTGAATGACTTCTCGCGTTGTTGTCCGGTGAATGAAAGCGTCGCAGTAAGATTGAAAAGAAAATCATACCTGAGCAGAATTCCGTAATTCAGTTTTATCACGTCAGGATTGTTGTAGATGACAGATCCGTTCGACTCGTTATAATTGCTCATCCTTCCGAATGATCCGAATCCTTCCAGCCGTATCTTTTCTCCGTATCTGTAGCCCATTGAAGGTGTAATGATCAGATTTGATACCGATTTCTGTGTATGAAGAGTTGCAGACAAGGAGACAAGCAGATCCGGCTTCTTCAGAGGAAAGGCCTGAAGTGACAATCCGGCCTGCGTTTGATGCTCACCGTTAAGATAGGAGAAACTACCCGAGATCCCTGCCCTGAATACAGAGAACCATCTGTAAACAGTAGCGGAAAGAACGAAATCCTTTTGCTCAATGAGAGTGTCTTTGATTGATGGTGTTGTTCCGCGGACGATCCCGCCGGACTGTGATACGCTGTAGCTCGAACTGTCGAAAACGGCCTTCGTCGTATTCTCGCTTGTCTTCACATAATGTCCTGCGGCATATATGACCAGGCCGTCGGTTGCCCTGAAACTGAACTCGTTGAAAAGCCGACCCTGCTTCTGATCATACTTGCCTGATATTTTCTGATTGCCGTACATATACTGTTTCTCTCTCTGAGAATTCAGGTAGCCGAATGCATAGCTGATCTTCAGCCATCTTAAGGGAAGCTGGCTCAGGCGGATGCCGAAGCCGGATTCGTTCCCGATCAGTGTTTGTTCACCGAATTCATTGCTTTCACCGTCAAGATCAAGATCCCCGTTTCGGTCAAAGTCATTTGTTCCCGAAAACAATCCACCGCCCTCAAGATCATAAATGAAATCATTCGTCAGTGGCTTGATGCTCTCTTGCCTGGAGTCGGACATATCAAAGAACACATCGTTGGCATCTTCCTCCCGTCCCGTGTACATACAGCTGTAGTAGAGATTCCTTTTTATTATGCCGTCAGAATAACCGGTGTTCACGGCCTTTCGGAAATGAGGTATGGCGTGCGCATAGTCTTCAAGCTCAAAGTATGCAGTGCCAAGCCTGGCGCGAAGAAGATATGATTCAATGCCGCTCTTCAGCGCTCTCTCGCCTAATCGAATCAGCTTATTCCATTGCTGATTGTCAAAATACTCCTGCGTTCTTTCGTGAACATTCTCAACTGTCAGCTCATTCTGTGCAATAGCTGCTGAGCAGATAAATAAGGAAATGAAAGCAAGTATGCCTATTGTCAGGCTTGCTCTTTTTAAGAGGATCATCATTCGGAAGATGCTGAGCTTTCCGTGTGTTATGTTTTGAAAAAGTTAATTGACCGGCCAGGCAATTTAGTTTATTGAGCCTCCAATTGAAATTGAGTTGAGCCGTACAAAGCAGGCGTGCAAATAGTGTACTGCCCTTCAATTGAGTCACATTATCAAACGCGCATGTTATTCATTTCTCTTGCTGCCCGATAAGACAACGGCACAGGGAACAAATTATTGCGCTTCCTCTTACCCGCTCAATCCTTAATTTGAATGAAATAATTCCTATGAAAAGACTACTCATACTTGGCGCCGGAACTGCCGGAACAATGATGGCAAATCACCTGAAGCCGGTGCTTGGCAAGGATGAATGGGAGATCACGATTGCCGAGGAAAGCAAAGTGCATTACTATCAGCCCGGATACATCTTCATTCCTTTTGATATGTACACCCCCGAAGAGGTATGCCGCCCGACAGAAGAGTTCATACCGGAGGGTGTGAATCTTGTCAACAAGAAGATCGACAGAATTCTGCCTGATGACAACAAAGTGCTCATGGAAGACGGCTCGGAGATCCATTATGATATTTTGATCATAGCAACAGGGACGCATCCGAGTCCCGAAGAAACTCACGGCATGCTCGGAAGCCAATGGCGAAAGGCGATCTTCGACTTTTACACTTTTGACGGGAGCGTTGCGCTTCGCGACAAACTGCGCGACTGGCCCGGCGGAAAGTTTGTGGTGCACATTGCTGAGATGCCAATAAAGTGCCCGGTTGCTCCGCTTGAAGTTGCTTTCCTTGCGGATTCGTACTTTGCGGAAAAAGGCATCCGGGATAAAGTTGAGATATCATTTGTAACTCCGATGAGCGGTGCCTTTACAAGGCCAAAGGCGGCACGTGCATTTGAACACATTCTTGTTGAGAAGAACATAAAGATCATTCCCGACTTTGCCGTTGAGCGGGTTGACAATGAAGATAAGAAGATAATTGATTACGGCGGAACTGAAGTGAGCTTTGACCTGCTTGTTACAGTGCCTACGAACAAGGGTTCCGCTGTCATAGAGCGTTCCGGATTCGGCGATGATCTCAATTATGTTCCCACTCACAAGGGCACGCTCCAGTCAAAAGTGAAGCCCAACATTTTCGTAATAGGAGATGCGAGCGATCTGCCGACATCAAAGGCCGGATCGGTGGCACATTTTGAAGCGGAGATCCTCACGGAAAACATTCAAAGGTACATCAAAGGTGAGCCGCTTATGGATGACTTTGACGGACACGCAAATTGTTTTGTGGAGACCGGTGAAGGCAAGGCGCTTCTGCTTGACTTCAACTACAATCAGGAACCTGTTGAAGGCACTTTCCCCATACCCGGTGTAGGCCCGCTCAGACTGCTGAAAGAGAGCCGCATGAACCATTTGGGAAAACTTGCATTCAGGTGGATCTACTGGAACATGCTTCTGAAAGGTGCTAATGTTCCTTTTGTCAGTTCGCACATGACGGAGGAAGGCAAGAAGATCGAGAACAAAAAATAATACAAAGTGGAAAAGACAATCGCAGGAAAAACAGTGGAAGTCAACGAAGAAGGTTATCTGACAGATCAGTCACAATGGACAAGGGAAGTTGCCGAAGCAATTGCCGGGGAAGAGGGAATTGATCTGACTGAAAGGCACTGGGCTGTAATATCCTATCTTCAGGATCAGCATAAACAGGGAGTTGCACTAAGCATAAGAAAGATCGGCAAGAGCGGTGTGATTGACATAAAGGAATTCTATCAGCTCTTTCCTAACGGTCCGCTGAAGATCTCTACTAAGATTGCAGGAATTCCGAAACCCGCAAGCTGCATTTGAAAATTCAAACGATCAAAGACATGAACGGCAACAACAGTATCAAAAAGATGATGATAATTCTCTCCAAGGCCACACTCGAAAATGTGTATGCGGCATTTGTACTTGCAAACGGAGCGCGGATGGAGGGCATAGAAGCGGAATTATTTTTCACTTTCTTCGGGCTTGAAGCGATCCATAATGAAAAGCTGGAGCATCTCCATGTGGCCACGGTAGGAAATCCCGCAATGCATATCCCCACTTTGCTCGGCGGACTTCCCGGTATGGAGGCAATTGCAACGAAGATGATGAAGAGTGAAATGGAGAAGATAGACATGCCGGATGTGAGGGAGTTTCTGGAAATACTCAAAGCATCCGGAGTGAAGCTTTGGGCCTGCAAGCTTGCAATGGATATGTTTCACTACAAGAAGGAAGACATGTACCCCGAAGTTGACGGCGTCCTTACTGTTGGCGGCTTTTATGAAAGAGGCGCCGGCGAAGGCGTTCACATGCTATTCATCTGATTGAAAAAGCCCGGACTGGAAAATATCATATATACAGAATCTTCTGAACTGTCATCAGAGGAAATGCTTGATCTGTATTCGGATGCAGGGTGGACTTTGTACACCAATGACCCCGGCCTGCTTAAGGAAGCAATTGCCGGATCACATTATGTTGTTCAGGCAAGAGATGAAGGGAAACTCATCGGTCTTGTTAGATGCATAAGTGACGGAAGGACGATTGCCTATGTTCAGGACTTGCTGGTTCTGAATTCATACAAAAGAAAAGGTATTGGAACCGTGATGATGAGAATGGTAATGCAAAGATACGGAAGTGTCCGGCAGCTTGTGCTTCTGACAGATGACACTCCCGAGCTTTGTGAATTTTATGAATCACTTGGCCTTGCGGAAGCAAAGAACATGAAGCTTGCGGCGTTTGTGAGAATAAAGAACTAGTTCCGCGCAAACAGGCGATCTGCTAAGAACAGAAAAGGCAGAGCGGTTAACTCTGCCTTCCTGAATTTCTTCTGATGGTCGAGTCTATCTCTTCCAGAGAATCTCCATTGTCTTAATTTCCTTTCCATCCTGCATCATGTACATCTCCATTTTCTGATTATTGTCATCAATGACTGTAAAGACCTCTCTCACATCAATTTGCCCGCCCTTCATGGGGTCTGTCGCCTTGCCCGTAAGAGTGCATGAATTTGACGATTCATCCCATTTTCCTTCGAGGAACATGATGCTTGTACCCATGTTGTCAATCCATGTTGACTGGATGACCTTTCTTACATTATCATATCCGACTATGCTGATACCTTCGAACGGCATTCCCATCATTGTGCTTGAATGAGTGGAGTACTGATACCTTCCTCCGAGGATCATTTTGTTCTCGGCGGAACCAACAGTTGTTACAGGATCTCCGTTCGGGTCCATCCAGTACCTGACTTCTTCAGTCCATTTACCGTCTGACTTTGCAAGCGATTCATGAACCGGTCCCGGAGCCATTGATGCCATCCAGGCATCCATTTCTTCTTTGGTCTGTGCTTTGAGAATTGCAGGCAGGATCAGCATTACTGCCAGAACGATGATCTTTGAATTGAACTTCATAGAGTTGTTCTCCTAATTGTGGGTTTTGGTTAAAAGAATGAGCCAAAAATATTAATTGGATTATTCAATTGCTAACTATTTCAACCCTCTGAAGAACACTCCTTTTTCACGTACACTTCATTCGCTTGCCAGGCATCTATTGGACTGACCGGATCATCCTTTGATTATCAAAACAGGAAATATTGAGTGTGAAAACAAGGGCTCAAGATTTTCATTTTTCTTCATCATACTCATGAGTAAATTACATGAAAGAAGTTACGGTATTGAGACAGACAACCGGCACGATACTCATGGTAAGGCCCGCTTCTTTCGGATACAATCCGGAAACTGCGGGATCAAATGCATTCCAAAAAGACATTTCAACCGCTGACAGCGGCAGTCAATCTGAACTTGCAAAAGCCGAATTCGACCTGTTCGCCAGAGAGCTTATAAAAGCAGGTATTGAAATTATCGTGGTTGACGATACAAAAGATCCTCCCAAACCCGACGCTGTCTTCCCGAACAACTGGTTTTCCACGCACATTCTCGATGACGGCAGAGGCTTGATATTCATTTATCCGATGATGTCTGAATTGCGCAGAAAAGAAGTGCGCTATGATGTAGTGAATATGCTGGCTGAAAAGTATTCGTACGGAATTGAAGATCTTTCGAAATCTGCAGGTGTG
Source organism: Ignavibacteria bacterium (assembly GCA_019694675.1). Taxonomy (GTDB): domain Bacteria; phylum Bacteroidota; class Ignavibacteria; order Tepidaquicellales; family Tepidaquicellaceae; genus JADJAH01. Next base: position 51,637 of record JAIBBK010000096.1, on the reverse strand, counting down.
ATTGAAGGAACAGGAAGCATTGTGTTTGATCATGTGAACAAAAGGGCGTTTGCCGCGCTTTCACCCCGGACGCAGGAATCACTGCTGAATGAAGTGTGCGGGAAGATCGGCTATGAGCCGGTGCTTTTCACGGCCGTTGACAAGGGACTGCAGGAAGTCTATCATACGAATGTTGTGCTTACGATAGGCGAGACATTTGCGGTGATCTGCACGGAAATGATTAAGGACGCAAGTGAAAGAGAACAAGTGACAGAACTTTTGTCGGCAGGGGGAAGAGAAGTGATCGGGATCACTGAAGAGCAGGTGAATTCTTTTGCAGGAAACATGCTTCAGCTCAATGATAAAGACGGTGTGAAAGTGCTTGTTATATCAGAAAAAGCATACCGCTGTCTTGATGAGATGCAGAAGCAGAGACTTGCAGTACACAATCCAAAGCTGGTGCTGGCTCAGATCAGCACAATTGAGACAATCGGCGGAGGAAGTGCCCGCTGTATGATTGCCGAGATCTTTCATAACTGATGACTTCTTACTGATCATCCGGAAGTGCACCGGGTGATAGCATAACTCCGGCAGTCATAGCCGGAGCATTGCAAAGTTTCATATCGCCGTTGCTTCATGCCCAAAGGAACAGATTGTCAGGCTCAGATTGATCCGTGCCGTGAGCTGGCATCAAATTCATTATCTGCCAAATGTCACAGAATGCATATTCGGGGCTTACGCCCGAAGAAGTCGCAAAATCCCGCGAAAAATTTGGATCCAATCAGGAAGATATAAAAGAAAGAAACGCCGCCTTAGATTTGCTCCGTGATATCGTTACGGAGCCGATGTTCATACTTCTTGTAGCATCAGCAGTCATATACTTTGTACTCGGAGAGAAGTCGGAAGCCGTCATAATGCTCGTGGCAATTCTGATAGTGGCATCAATTTCGTTTTATCAGGAAAGGAGAAGCCACAATGCAATGGAAGCATTGAAGAAGCTCTCAAGTCCTCTGGCTTATGTTTGCAGAAGCTCGGCATGGGAAGAGATAAGGTCCGAAGAACTTGTTGTTGATGACTTAATTTCCGTTGAAGACGGAGATCTTGTGCCTGCAGATGCATTGGTGCTGGAGTGCCACGACTTTTCCGTTAACGACAGCATACTGACAGGGGAGTCGCTTCCGGTTTTCAAGAGCAAGACGAGCAATGAAAACACAATTTATAAAGGCACACTTGTACTGACCGGATACTGTGTCGCAAAGGTTACGGCCGTGGGAGCGGGCACGGCGCTGGCCAGGGTGGAAAAGTCAATAAGGAACCTGCAGACGGAGAAGACCCCTCTCCAACTTCAGATAAGAAAATTCGTTGTGAGGATGGTTGCATTCGGTTCCGCTGCATTCCTGCTTGTGTGGATTCTCGCATATTATCAGAGCGGAGATCTGCTGCAAGGTCTGCTTCATGGACTGACACTAGCGATGTCTGTGCTTCCCGAAGAGATACCGGTTGCATTCAGCGCTTTCATGGCTCTCGGCGCTTACAGACTGCTCAAGGAAAATGTGATTGCCAAGCACCCTTACACTGTTGAAGCTCTCGGCGCGGCCACCGTGATCTGTGTTGACAAAACCGGTACGCTCACTAAAAATGAAATGCGTCTCGCAGATGTTTATGATCACGGGACAGGGCAGTTTACAGACTGGCAAAACGGCGAGGCGGCTTTCAGCAAGACACTCGAATATGCCATGTGGGCTTCTGAGCCTGAGCCGTTTGATCCGATGGAAGAATCCATACACTCCGCTTATGAAATGTCAGCGCCTGCAGACAAGAGGCCAAATTTCAGGATCACTCATGAGTATCCGATCTCCGGAGTTCCTCCCATAATGACACATGTTCACATTGACAGGGAAGGGAATTATGTTGTGGCTTCCAAAGGCGGATTGGAGACTATCCTTTCACAGTCAACATTAAGTGATGATGAGAAGAACAAGATATATGAACTTGGATTGAGCATTGCTGAGAAGGGGAAGCGTGTACTTGGTGTGGCTGAAGCAAGGCCTGACATCGAACAGCTCCCTGCATCTCAGGACCAGTTTGTTTTTGAATTTCTCGGGCTTATCTCGTTCAATGATCCTCCTAAAGAGAACATTGATGAAGTGATATCCTCATTTTACGAAGCAGGCATAAGCGTGAAGATGATAACCGGAGATTATCCCGGTACGGCAAGGGCAGTTGCCGAACAGGTGAAAATAAGACATGAAGGTGAAGTGGTTTGCGGATCAGAGATCATGAAAATGAAAGACGAGGAGGTTGCTGAGGTTGCAGGCAGAGCGAACATATTTGCGAGGATGTTTCCTGATGCGAAAATGAGGATCATCAGCGCTCTGAAGAAGAGGGGGGAAGTGGTGGCCATGACCGGCGACGGTGTGAACGACGGTCCTGCACTGAAAGCATCGCATATAGGAATTTCCATGGGCAGAAAGGGAAGTGAAGTTGCAAAGAGTGAAGCATCACTCATACTTGTTGACGATGATCTCTCTCATATGGTTGATGCCGTTGCGATGGGAAGAAAGATCTACGAGAATCTCAAGAAGGCAATACAGTACATTATTTCCATTCACATACCGATAATTCTGATCGTTACTCTTCCGCTCTTGCTGTTCTGGGAATTCACAGAGATATTCACTCCGGTTCATGTGATCTTCCTTGAGCTGATAATGGGTCCCACGTGTTCTATAATTTATGAGAACGAACCGATCGAGGCAAATTCAATGAAGCGTCCTCCCAGGAAAATGTCCGCAACTTTTCTTTCCATCAATGAACTTGCGATCAGCATATTTCAGGGACTTGCGATCACACTTGCATGCCTGTGGCTCGGATATGACACTTTCTCAAGGTCAGGTGACGAATCACTGTCAAGAACGGTCATTTTTTCTACACTTATATTCAGCAATCTGTTTCTCACATTTATTAACAGGTCATTCTATTATTCCGTATTCACAACGCTTAAGTACAGGAACAATCTTCTGCCGGTTGTGATCGCTGTTTCACTTGCATTGCTGTTTGCGGCAATTTACATAGAGCCTGTGAGCGGCATATTCGGCTTTAAGCCGCTGAGCGCGGGATATATTGTCCTTTCAGTATTTGCTGCTTTTGCCGGCACATTCTGGATGGAATTCTGGAAGGCGGCAAAGAGGAGCAGAGGTTCGGCAGACTGAAATTCAATTCAGGCAATCTAAGACAATGTTCCTTTTGCATGTGATAAGGAGACAGTCTTAACTGGGAATACAAGAACATTAATCACAATTGAATTAATCTAAAAACCATACTGAAACTTATGCCAAAACGAATCAAGCGCGATCCGCATCATTCATGGGCGGAACCATTCAAGATCAAGATGGTGGAGTTGCTGAAGATGACAACTCCGGCACAAAGAAAAAGAACAATTGAAGAAGCGGGCTTTAATACATTTCTTCTCAAATCAAAGGACGTTTACATAGACCTGCTCACAGACAGCGGCACTAACGCAATGAGCGACAGGCAATGGGCCGGACTGATGACGGGAGACGAGGCATACGCCGGAAGCGAGAATTTCTACCATCTCGAGTCAGTCGTAAGAAAGTATTACGGTTACAAGTATGTTGTCCCGACTCATCAGGGAAGAGGCGCCGAGAATCTCCTGTCACACATCACAATCAAAGCGGGAGACTACGTACCGGGGAACATGTATTTCACAACAACAAGGCTTCATCAGGAACTTGCCGGAGGCACTTTTGTGGATGTGATAATAGATGAGGCACACGACCCGGCAAGTCTGCATCCCTTTAAAGGAGATGTTGATCTTGGCAAGCTTGAGGATCTGATAAAGAAAGCAGGGGCAAAGAAGATCCCTTACATTTGTGTTGCAACCACTGTCAACATGGCAGGCGGCCAGCCAATCTCCATGAAGAATCTGCGCGAGGTGAGGAAACTTACCGGGAAACACGGCATCAGGATATTTCTTGACATGACAAGGGTTGCAGAGAATGCGTGGTTCATCAAAACAAGAGAACACGGATATGCGCACAAGACGGTAGCGGAAATAGTGAAGGAGATCTGCTCGTTAACGGACGGTGCAACTTTCAGCGCTAAAAAAGATGCGCTTGTCAATATCGGAGGATTCCTTGCACTCAATGACAAGAAGCTCTATGAAGAGGCAAGCAATCTTTGCGTTGTATATGAAGGGTTGCACACATACGGAGGACTCGCAGGAAGGGATATGGAGGCAATGGCAGTCGGAATAGCGGAATCGCTCAGCGACGATCATATGAAGGCCAGGATAGGGCAGGTGCTGTATCTCGGCGATAAACTGCTTAATGCAGGAATACCGATTGTTCGACCGGTTGGAGGACACGGCGTGTTTCTTGACGCAAGAGCATTTCTTCCGCACCTGAAGCAGGACAATTTCCCTGCGCAGACGCTTGCGGCCGAGATCTACATTGATTCAGGAGTGCGGACAATGGAGAGGGGAATAGTCTCTGCAGGAAGGAACAAGTCCACCGGCAAACATAATTACCCGAAGCTTGAACTTGTAAGGCTGACAATTCCCAGGAGAGTTTACACTCAGGCACACATGGATGTTATCAGCGAAAGTATTGAAAGCGTTCATGACAGAAGAAAGAAAGTCAGGGGGCTTAAGATGGTTTATGAACCGAAGTATCTCAGATTCTTTCAGGCGAGGTTCAAGAGAATGTGAGAAGGAATTTTTTTTTAATCAAGGATACCGGATCTACTGATAATACAGGAACAGTGAACAGCAATCCGATGTGAACCGGCATTACTGATCAGGAAGAAAGTCCTTTGCGATACTGAGAGAGCGGAGGTGTTTTGTCTTTTTCTCTTCATGCGCAGACATACGCCTGTCTATGTCTTTAAGGAACCTGATCGCATCGGTTATGTGCGGTCCTTTGTTGAGCATTGCGCATTCAGCCCTTACAGACTTTACGGCATCTGAAATTTCCGCTCTGCTCGGGATACCTTTGTTTACGAGATTTTCAAAGACCTGAGTGGCCCATATCACCGGCAGGTGCGCGGCATCAGCAAGCCACATGATCTCTTCCTGAACCTCTGCCATTCTTCTGAATCCCATTTCAATTGCCAGGTCTCCGCGGGCGATCATCAAACCGACTCTTCTGAATCTCATCGCCGAAAGCACAAGTGAAGGGAGATTGTCAAAGGCTTCTTTTGTTTCGATCTTCAGCACAATGCCAATGCCGGTTCTTCCCAATCCCGAAAGCCTCTCATACAGCTCTTCAACATCTTCCTGTTTCCTGACAAAAGAATATCCGAGCATGTCAGAATTGGCGGCGGCGAAAGGCAAGGTGTCAATATCATCTGTTGTAAGAGAAGGTATGCTCAGATCTGTGTCAGGCATATTAACTCCCTTTTCGCTCTTCAGAAGTGATTTGCCTTTTGCAACGTATTCGACACTCAAACTTACCCTTTGCGGTGACGACTGCAGTACCCTGCAATAGAATTTCCCGTCATCAAAGATAACTCTTTCACCGCGCCTTACAAACTTGAGGATCTCAGGCATGGAAATGCCGATAACATTCTGCTTCTTACTCTTCTGACTTTCTGCTTCTGTTCCGCAAATTATCAGTTTATCACCTGTCCTGACAGCAATCCCTTTGTCTCCTCCGTTCCGGAGTGTTGTCCTTATCTTAGGTCCTGCGAGATCCATGTATATCCTGATCTTCTTGCCGGTCGAGGCAGAAGCCCGCTTTATATTAAGAAGCATTCGTTTCCATTCATCAATGGAATCATGAGCAGTGTTGATCCTCGCAATATGCATTCCGCTTCTTGCCATTTCATAGACAAGCCTGTAATCGGAAGAAGCCTCTGAAGGCATAGTGACCATGATCTTTGTTTCGCCTTTCATTGCTGCCTTTCCGAAGAGCATTGCCGAATTGAGATCCAGCAGTTTCTTACTTTGCTCAAGATCAAGACTGCTGAACCTGCCGCTGAGATGATTACCTCCGAGAAGCAACGACAGCAGATAATCAGTTTTCTGCAGATTGTTCAGAATATATCCTTCGGAATGAGCCTGTGACGAGATGGCAAGATTGCTGAGATCGTTCTGCAGTTTTCTGATATCAACTCTCCTCACGCTCATGTAATGAACCAGATTTGCGGCAGATATCCTGTGCTGAGAACATGTGTATTCAATCATGCCAGACAGCTTCTGCTCAAACCTGTAGCAATCACTGATCAGCTCACTGATCCTTTTCTTTATTGATCTTAACTTTCTGGAATTATGCATCAGTTCATACGGGACCATTACAAATTCTTATTGATAAAAATTGTGCGAAAGTTAGTTTCATTTTCTCTAAAATGTTACGACTTATCTTCAGTTCACAATTTGTTTACAGTCTCCTGTAAGACAGAGCGATCATAATACGATGATTGTGAACACTGATGTACATTGCTAATAGACTGAGGGCTTCCTTCCGAAGAAGAGCCATTTTTGATGGCGTCCCGGGTTGCAGTCACACCTGCCGGAACAGGCGCATTGCGCAGCACTGCAATTGCATAAGGATATAGCTTCCGTCAGATGAGGATTTGTGATTTGTTAATTGAGGTTCTGAGTTAAATAAGATAATTTCGTGCCTAAACAAAACAAACAACAAATATGAAAATGAGCGAACCACTGGTGATGGAGCTTGAGCAGGAAGCACAGTCAACCAGAAAGATGCTGGAGAGGCTGCCCGCCGACAAGCTTACATGGAAGCCGCATGAAAAATCGATGACACTTGGCAGGCTTGCCATGCACCTTGCGGAAATTCCGGGATGGGTAAATGCCACATTGCTTGCCGATGAACTTGACTTCGAGAAGATGGACTATAAACCGGTTGAGGCGGCATCAAGCGAGGAAGCAGTGAAGAAGTTTGATGAGACTCTTGCAGCGGCAATTGAAACGCTTAAGAAAACGGATGATGCGGAGATGATGAAGAACTGGACCATGCGAAGCGGAGATCAGGTCTATTTCACGATGCCGAAGATCGCGGTACTGAGAGGATTTGTTTACAGTCATCTTGTACATCATCGCGGACAAATGTCTGTTTATCTCAGACTTCTTGATGTTCCCGTGCCGGGATCATACGGTCCATCTGCTGATGATCCGGGTATGTGATACGGTTGCTGAGAATTGGATATGCGGCGGGCGGATATATATAGCCGCCCGCTGTTTTTTTCTGCAGCGAAAGATCAGTCTGCTTACGGAATTGACTCAGACAAGAACGAAGAATGTCAGAAATTCTTCAGCGCAGTCTCTGCGAGTTCCTTGCCTGTGTAGCTTGCCAGCGCCACGCCCATTCCGTTGCAGCAGAAGCCGGCGAAAATATTTTCGCCGGCCTCCGCAACCAGCGGAAGCTTCGACTCGTTGAATCCCATTATGCCGCTCCAAGCACATTCAATCTCAAATTCCTCTCCGGGTATTATCACTTCGCGCAAGAGTGAATTCAGTTTGTCCAAAACCTTTCCGGTGTTGCCGAAACTGTGCGTCTCCTCTGACTTAAAGTCGAGATTCCTGCCTCCGCCAAGTATCACGCGATCGCCGAAATTGCGGAAATAGTAATACCCTTCTTCAATGTGAAAGACCCCCTTGAATCTGAGACCCCTTACCGGGGAAGTCGCAACAACCTGTCCTCTGCCGGGACGGATATCAATACCCGGCAGGATAAATGATGTGAATGCGTTTGAACAACTGATGATTGCGGTAGAAGTGAATCTGACGGGTGAAGTCTTTGAAGCAACGGTCAATCTGTCTGAAGCTGCATCTTCTATGATTGCATCAAAGTTGTTCACGATCACCACTCCAAGCGACTGTGCCTTTTTCAGAAGCGACCGCATCATCTTTCCTGTGTCGATCTGCGATTCATACTTGCTGAAGACCAGTGATTTTGCAAAGTTCCTGCTGAATCCGAACTTGTCTATGAATGAATCCGCTTTGCTGAATGCATCATCCGAAAAGATGCTCTTCAGTAGCCGGTTCACGGCGTCAATCTTATCCGTGCAGTGAAGATGACTGCCGGCAATGAGCTCATATCCACCGTAGTTCAGAAGGCCGATCGCTTCATCTCCGAGTCTATGCCGGAGCATTCCGATGCCTTTCCATCTCTTCTCCACAAGTTCGGCGGTTGCACTCTCACCCACCCTTCCGCAATCCGCAATGATCTCAGTAAGACTCCCGAAACAAGCGAACCCGGCGTTCTTTGTGCTTGCTCCAGAAGGAAGTGTGCCGCGCTCAAGTATCAGTACATCTTTGTCCGGATCAATCTCTTTTATGGATATGGCGGTTGAAAGTCCGAGAATTCCGCTGCCGATGATAATGATATCGAAGTTTATAAAGGAGTTCTTTTCCCAGATTGATAACATGGCAGGCAGTGAATCTAATTGAGCTTGATGCAGACGTTCTTTGGCTCGGTGAAAAAGCGCAGGGCTTCGAGTCCGCCTTCCCGCCCAACGCCTGAATTTTTCACGCCTCCGAACGGAGTTCTCAGGTCTCTTAACATCCAGCAGTTGATCCAGACTATCCCTGACTTCAGCTCAGCGGCGATCCTGTGTGCACGTGTCAGATTCTCTGTCCACAGTATTGAGGCAAGTCCGTACTCCGTGCTGTTTGAGATCCCGATCGCCTGTTCTTCGGTATCAAACGGCATAAGAGTTACTACAGGCCCGAATATCTCTTCCAGGTTTGTCCTGCAATTGTAAGGAAGGTTTTCAATAACTGTAGGTTCAATGAACCAGCCGCCGGAGCATCTTCCTGGAAGTCTTGCGGCCTTACCGCCGCAGAGCACTCTTCCGCCTTCATTCACCGCAAGGGATATGTGATACATGATCTTGTCAAAGTGCTGCTTTGAGACGATCGCCCCCGTGTCAGTTTCTTCAAGAAGCGGGTCGCCAACTCTAAGTGCCTTAACTTTCTCCGTGAAGTCCTTTCTGAATTTCTCATAGATGCTTCTCTCAACCAGTATCCTCGAACCGCAGAGACAGATCTCGCCCTGGTTTGTGAATGACGACCTTACGGTTGTTTCAAGCATCTGCTCATAATTGCAGTCGGCAAATATCACTGTGGGATTCTTTCCCCCCAGCTCCAGCGAGAGTTTCTTGAACATCGGTGCGGCGATCGCCGCAATGTCCTTTCCTGTCCTTGTGCCGCCTGTGAATGTCACTGCCTTTATCTGCGGATGAGATACTATAGCCTTTCCGGCAGTGTGGCCGTATCCGTGGATCACATTGAAAACTCCCTGTGGAAACCCGGCTTCTATGAATAGTTCCGAAAGCAGATAGGCAGTCAGCGGTGTAACTTCGGACGGCTTTGCAATTACGCAGTTGCCTGCAGCCAGTGCCGGCGCCACTTTCCAGGTGAAGAGATAAAGAGGAAGGTTCCACGGAGATATTGCTCCTACGATACCAAGCGGTTGTCGAAGCGTGTAGTTGATTGCAACATTGTCAGTACTGTGCGCTTCACTCGAAAACTGTGTGATCGCATTTGAAAAGAATTCGAAGTTCTTGATTGCCCGGGGAATGTCAACGGTCCTGGCAAGTTTCAGGGGTTTGCCGTTGTCCATACTTTCTGCCAGGGCGAATTTTTCGAGCCGTTCCTTCAGTAGTCGCGCTATGCTCATGAGAAGATCGTAACGCTCTTCTACCGATGTAGCCGACCATGCGGGAAATGCCCGCTCAGCAGCGCTTACGGCAAGCTCAACATCCTCGGCACCCGAATCGGGGATCATTGTGAATACTCCCCCGGTGGATGGGTCGAAATTATTGAAGTAGTTATTTGAATAGGGGGTTGTGAGAATCCCGTCTATATAATTCTTGATCTTATCCATGACAGTGAATGATCACACTTCCGTAAGCAGTGACCTGAATGCAACAAATTTGCCGCCGTACTTTCTCTGATGTTCGTCCTGAAGCGAAGGCGCGAATTCTATTCTGTACTTCGAGTATTCCTCCATTGACTTGCAGTGATACTGAATTGCATAAGTTGTTCCTTCCTCAGACTTTGGCTCGTCCACTTTGTAGATCTTGTTGCCCGTAAAAAGTCCTGTGGCCAGCACATCAGGAATGTGCTTTGATCTCATCCATTCAAGCCACTCCTCGCGTATTGAGTCTTCAACATTAACTGTTACATTGTAGATGATCATTTGTTTTCGGTTGTTTGATTTTGATTGTTGAAAAATTTATAGGTGCCGGCGGAAAATCCTGTCTGAAACATGCGGGAAATATCAAAGACAACCTGTCCTGCCGCCGTCAACAGGCAAGTTGATTCCGTTGATGTAAGAAGCAAGTGGTGAGGCAAGGAAAGCTACCGCGTTGGCAAGCTCAACGGGCTCCGCAAACCTTCCGGCCGGGATCTCCTTCCTCCACTCCGATTCTATTTCATCTGATGACTTGCCGGTGCTCTCGGACTTTGCCTTGAACAACGAGTACAGCCGCTCTGTCTTTGTCGCACCCGGAAGCACGTTGTTGACAGTAATGCCGTAAGGACCAAGTTCGCCGGCAAGTGTTTTTGACCAGCTTGCCACTGCGCCGCGTATTGTATTTGAAACGCCCAGCCCTTTCAGTGGCTGCTTGACGGAGGTTGAAATGATATTGATTATCCTTCCGTAACCGGAACTCTTCATGCTCTCCACGGTTGCTTGTACAAGTATCTGATTGCATATCAGATGATTTGAAAATGCGCTGATGAATTCAGATGTGTCGGCGTTTACGGCGTCTCCCGCTCTCGGGCCGCCAGTGTTATTTATGAGAATGTTCACCGTTCTGCCTGATTTCATGTGGCCGAGGATAACGTCCTTCAGCTGAAGCGGCTGAGAGAAGTCAGCGATCAGGAATGAATGCTTTTGTCCGGAAGAAGTGTCCAGGTCATTCAATACCGCTTTAAGTTTATTCTCATCACGGGCAACAAGCGTGACTTCAGCTCCGGCTTCTGCAAGACGCAGTGCCGCAGCCTTGCCAATGCCCTGCGAACTCCCGCACACTATAGCCGATTTTCCGATCAGGTCTATTGCGATCATTTTGACTTATCAGGTTAATTCGTAGCTGAATGCAAGTCTGCTTCTTACTTCCGAAGGAAGCTCGGGAAGTTCCGATCTCGGAATAAGGAACGTGGGAATTTCCAGCAGGTCAGGAAATACCTTATGCTTCTCTGCGGTCTGCATTAGGTAGTGATGCCCCGAGGAACCTCCGGTGCCGACCTTAGATCCGATCATCCTCTGCACCATGAGAGCGTGTTTGTATCTCCATGACGTGAAGTTCTCATCAACATCTATGAGATATGTGAGAAAGCGGAACGGAAGATGAAGTATGGGCTCATCTCTGTAAAGATTGATGAACAGAGCCGCAAGCGATGACTTGTATGAGAATTTTCGAATGCCTTTGCTCACAAGTTCATCATGAAGGTCCTTGTCAAGCAGGGCATCAAATTTTTTCTTCGTATTCTCAAATTCACTCAACTGCCTGTTTCTCTTATCGTCAGTCAGCGAAGGGTTGTTCAGGATTATCTCCATTTCATTTGAAAGCATCCTTGTAACTGCTGACATATACTCGTTCAGAAAGTGATAACCGTTGCCGTCCATGAATGGAATCCTGGAAAGCCAGTTGTCAACGGCTCTCAGAAGGCTTGTCTTGTTATGAGATTCGATAAGGAGTTTCTGATGCTCGTCGGATACAAGTGAATAGTAATTCTTGTCGTCAAATTTCACGCGGTTCTCAATGCTCAGCCCGAGCATGTTCTCCACAATCCGGAACTGGAAACTCTGAAAACCCGATGCGGGGATCAGGTAATCTCTGAAGTCCAGAAAGTCCAGCGGAGTCATGGTTTCCAGAATGTTCAGCTGATCTATGAGGACCTTTTGTATGGTGGTGATCCTTCTGAGCCTTGCAACACATGTGCCTAGGTTCTTCTCATCTATCTTCTCCTTTGAAAAGATCTCAAGCACCGAGCCAAGTTCATGTATGATCTGCTTGAACCATAATTCATATGCCTGATGCACAATTATGAAAAGCATTTCGTCATGTGCGGGTTTTCCGTATTCTTCACTCTTGGGTAACTGGCTTGTGAGCAATCGTTCAAGCTGAAGATAGTCTCCGTAGTAAACGGGAGGATATGGCTTTTGCATTTGATAGGGAGTGTGAAATTTGCATTCAAAATAAAGCTAATGAACGATTATTAAAAGTAAGATTTGTGTATTTTGTCGCAGATTTGCAGTCTGCTCAGGCATTCTGCTAATATGGTCTGATTGATTCATCACGTGAGAAACCTTACTTCCTAAGTCTCAAACATCTCAACATATCGCAAGAGTATCAGTCATAATAGTCAACTATAACGGAAAGAAATTCCTGAAGAGTTGTTTCGAATCACTTTCAAAGCAATCGTTCAGTGATTTTGAGATACTCTTTGTTGACAACGGCTCAACTGACGGCAGCATTGATCTTGTGCGGGAAATCTCCAAAGGACTTGAAATAAGTATCATCCCTGCGGGAAGAAATCTCGGTTTTGCCGGCGGGAATGATCTCGGTTTCAGCAAGGCTTCAGGCGAATTCATTGTACTCCTGAATAACGATACCGTTGTTGACGGGAATTGGCTTGACGCGCTTGTGAAGAGGATTGATTCGGATGAAAACACGGGGATTGTGCAGTCGCTGGTTCTTACAAAGGGTATTCCCGCGAGATACTATGAAATGAACGGCACAATAAATCTCCTTGGTCACAACATAATGCAGATCTTTAAAATAGGCCGGGACGGTGCCGGAGAGATCCTTGTTGCAACAGGATGTTCAATGATCATCAGAAAAAGTCTTGCAGAAGAAATCGGCGGACTGTTTCCCGAAGAGTATTTTGCCTATTCCGAAGATACATATCTCTCCCTTAAGGTGAAGTTCAGAGGGCTGAAGATAGTTCACGAATCAGCATCGGTTGTGCATCACGAGGGCGGCGGAACATCGGGCGGTGCAAATTCTCCGCTGTATTTCTATCAGGAAAGAAACAGGCTCCTGAACTTTCTGATCTTCTTCAAAGCAGGTTTCATTGTCAAATATCTACCCTACCTTATGCTTAACTTCCTGATGAAGTCTGCTGTCTCGCTTCTTTCACGAAAGTATTCGTTCATTCAGCTCTGCCGTGCCTACGGCTGGCTTTTGGCCAACACTGGCTGGATAAAGAAGGAGAGGAGTTTTGCCAAGTCAATAAAGAAAGTGGATGATGATCATGTACTCGGATACATTACATCGAAGATCACCGGGGGAAGAAATCTTTTCGAAAGAATGATTGACTTTGCTTCGCTTGCTTACTGCAAAATGGCATTCATAAGAATAATGGAGAACAGGAAGTGAAGATAAGAACTTTCGCCGCGCTCGATCCTGATGAATCGGCAATCAGGGGGCTTGCAGGATTTCAGAACAAACTGAAGCACGATCTTCTGCGTTACGGAAGAGATATTCGATGGGAAGATCCCGCCAAGTTCCACATGACGGTCTTCTTTGTCGGTGAGGTCGAAAATGAGCGGAGCGTCCGGATCCAAGACAATTTAATGAAGGCTGCTGCTGATTTCTCAGGGAAATGCCTTCGCTTCCGGGCGAAATCGCTGACTGCCTTTCCGAATCTCAGGTATCCGAGAGTGCTTGTGGCGGAGTTTGAGGAGGAAACAGGAGGACTCGCTGAACTTGCCGGCAATGTTTTTGGTGCAGTGTCGGAATTTGGTCTCAGGCAGGATAAACCGTTCAGGCCGCACATAACACTTGCCCGAATCAGGCGCGATGTAAAGATATCGCTTTCAGAAATTGACAGATCGATACCTCCGGTTGAATTTGAAACCAGGTGCTTGAGATATTATAAGAGTACCCTTCAGCCGGGCGGATCAGTTTATGAAGTGCTTGCTGAGTTTCCGTTTGGCTGATTGAACGCCGGCTATACCGGTCAAATATAAGGCCGGATCAAATATTTTTCCTGAAGCTGAAACCTTTTGCCGTGAACTCAGTCAAAACATATAAACTGAGGCATGAAAGCATGATAGACTTTGCGGTTATGGTTGTCACATTCATCATCATACTCTTCATGGCGCTCAGAAAGTCAAAATTCTACAATAACTAAAACACAAGGAGTAAATCATGACTGGAGTTGAAGCGCTGATTCCCCTGGTTGCAATAGTCGCAACATTCGGAATACCCGGCATCATCATATTCTGGGCAATCTACACAAAGCACAGGGAGAGGATGAGGCTTATTGAAAAGGGCCTTCCGCCGGAAGAAGTAAAGGCATACTTTGCGAATGAAGTAAAGCAAAGCAATCCGTACTCTTCACTTAAGTGGGGCATTCTTCTCACATTTGTCGGACTCGGAATCTTTCTCGGAAATCTTTTTGAAGAGATGTATGAGGTCAGTGAAGGGATCATATTCGGCATTATTGTCCTTTGCGCGGGAATGGGATTCCTCATCTACTTTGCCATAGTGAGCGCAAAGACAAAGAACAAAGCCCTTCCGCAAGGCTGAACATAACACAAAAACATTACAGTGATGAAAAATCATATTGTTTTCCTGTTCGCTCTTGCCGTGTTTGCCGGAGTTGTGTTCGGATGCGGAATCTTTTCGGAGAAGTATGAAAAATCGGAAACCGAAGAGCATTTGATTTCCGCTTCAGGCAGGAATTCGCTGAACCTCGAAAATATAAACGGCAGGATAGAACTAAATCAATCGTCTGACAGCGGTGTTGTAAGGATCATTGCACGTAAAGAGATCACAGTTCCAAAAAAGGATCTCGACAAGCCTTTTGACGAGATAAAGCTGAAGATCGATTCATCCGGCAATGAGATAAGGATTGATTCGGAGATCAGGGCAAAGAACCGTGTCAGATTCTTCAACTTCGGAAGCCTCAAAAGCCCCAGAGTGGATTACGAGATCTACGTGCCGCCGGGGTTTCAGATAGTTCTTTCCAACGTGAACGGGGATGTAACTTCTGCCAGGCTTGTTTCGGATGTTAAGATTGAACTTGTAAACGGCGATGTAAACATAGATAATTACACAGGTCTGTTTGAGTCGGAAGTAACAAACGGCGAAGTATCTGTGGAGGTGGATTCCACAACCGGCATTGACATTGAAACTGTTAGCGGCTCTGTTGACCTTACGTTTGCCGAGAACGTATCCGGAAACCTCAAAGTGGAAACAACCAACGGAAAGATCTTTGAAGAGAACCTGTCGCTCAGCAACGTGAAGCGTGAGAAGAAGTATCTGAAAGCGGAATTCGGAAACGCACCGGGTCCTTCAGTAAGTGTAAGCACGGTGAATGGAAGGATCACGCTGAAAGGCAAAGGAAAGAACTGGCAGTGAACATGGCCTCTTAAAATTACTGACCGTATTTGGAACTTACATCTGACATAATCAAAAGCATACGGGATGGTGACACCTCAGCCTTCTCCGGCCTGGCGAAGGAATACGGTGCAAAAGCTTATTCACTGTGCATTCGCATACTTGGTAACAGGGAAGAAGCTGAGGACTGCCTTCAGGATGCTTTTATGAGATTATACAGAGCGATAGTTTCGGGGCAGTTCGAAGAGCGTTCCAGGCTGTCAACATACTTCTACACGATAGTTTACAACACCGCAGTTGACCATTACAAGAAACTGAGGGACAAGAGATTCAGCATAATCTCGATCGATGTAGAAGGTGACAATTTTGAGGAAGGTGATGATCTGACGAGAGGTTTCACGGAGTCCGGATTTGATGAAGGATCAGAGTCAACGGGCAAGACCGTGAGCGGCAATGAAGTTAAGGAAATTATAAGGAAGTATGTTTTGTCATTGCCGGAACAATATTCGGTAATACTGACGATGTTCTACATCAATGATCTTTCACATGAAGAGATCTCAACAATACTGAAGCTACCTATCGGGACGGTCAAGAACAGAATATTCAGGGCAAAGGCAAAATTGAAAGAACTGATACTGAAAAAATTCACGGAAGATGAGATTCTTCAATACGTATGAAAAAAAATCATTTTAACATCAGCAATTTTTCAGGTATCTTGAGCGGCATGAGCGGCGGAAAGAACATAGACACTTTTCTGAACGAGCAGATCGGCAATTGCTACTTTGAGGTTCCTTCCGGGGGATTTGAAGAGGAGCTTAAGAAGAGGATCGCTCTTGAGAATGAATTCAGAAAACAGGACGTAAAGACCGACAAGATTGCAAAGACAGTACTTGCATCTGTTGTTGTTGCTTTGTTGGTTCTCGTTGGATTGTCGGCCTTTGTGCTGAATCAGACAAGATCGCAGACAAGCGACCGTGTTTCCGGAACGATCGAATCATTCTCATCTGCAATAGAGACGATCAGCCTTCAGCTGACATCGATAGTCGGGTTATCGGTCACTTCACAGGCCGGTGCGGTCTTGCTTGTGCTGATGCTTTCTTTCCTGCTCTATACATTTGCAGAGAGATTTCTTCTCAGGAGAAGCGCCGGTCGAAGCAAGTGAGTTTGATTATTGTCTGACCAACTTACCGGCAGACGGACGGAACTGGCTTTCTATGCTGTCTTCTTCTTGAAGAACCTGTAGATGAACAGGACGATCATCGCGCCGAGTATGGAAGCTATAAATCCGGCATTCTCTCCTTCGCTGTAAAGTCCGACCAATCTTCCCAGATATGTGAACAGCAATGAACCGACTATACCAAGGATCATCGTAACAATTATTCCTCCTCCGTCTTTGCCCGGCATAAAGAGCTTTGCTATGGCTCCCACCAGCAGACCCACTAAAGCAGACCAGATCAAATGCATGTTGATTTGTTTTTTGTTTTAAGAAGTGAAATGCACAAAATGTGCTTTCCTTTATGAGTAATGAATGAATCCTCTGTTTATGTCTTTGATCTTTCTTCTGTCCCTTCGGAATACTCCGATACCTTCGCGACTGCCGCCCTCGTTAGTGTTGCCTTCCACAGTGACAAGAAAACCACCGTTCACTGATTCCACAAGTCCGGTATGCCCAAGCCCGCCTCCTGTTGAAAGTATGAAGATGTGACCCGGCTTTACAAGCGAAGGGTTTGCCGTTGCTTCGGATGCAGTGATCTTCTTGCCTGAAGTCCTGTTCCAGTGATTAAGCACTCCGGCTGTCTTGACAAGGGGGTTGTTCCTTCCAAGCTGAATGCATGCTTCATCGAAACACCAGTAAACAAATGCCGCGCACCAGGCCGCAGGGAAGTTGATTCCCGTACGCGCAAGATAATCCTGAACAGGATGTCCCCAGTTGGAGCCTTTGGGTTTTTCGAGTGCACCGATCTGGCCCACTGAAATTTCCATGACCTTCCTGAGAAGCTGTGACTGCGCCTGAGGCGCAATGGGCACGGTGCCGGTGCCGAATAATGCGGCCCAGCTGAGAGGGCCGAGCTTACCGTCTATTGTGAGCGGGTTTCCGTTCTGGTCAGGAAAACGGCTTTGGAACAGTTTGACGGCGGCGAGTGTCTTAGGGCCAAAGCTTCCGTCAACATCAACCGGGCCGCAACCCTGCTTGTTTATCTGCTGCTGAACGGCCTTGACTATCGTTTTGTCCTTCTCTCCCTTGGTGATTATCCTTCCGGGGTACTTCATGGCAATGGATTATTTTCAGACAAATTAGAAATTTGGATTTGCAATTGCAAACTTTGAGATGACAATCAGACCACTTAGGCGGATTGGCCTTCTTCTAAGACACTTTCGGATTGATTTACAGCAGATGTCGCGAAGTCCGAACTCAGATCAATCAACGGCTGTAATGCAAGCATTCATCAAGGACGTGTATCAAGCTTGTTTGCAGTCTGATCAGCATTTGCCGGCAAGGTCAAGGCAGGAAATACCTGACGGTATCTAAGCAGCCACTTGAATATTACTGCAGAAGGTAGCTGATCAGGAACGCGAAGAAAGTGGATGTTACAAGGCACACGAGTCCGGGAAGCATGAAGCTGTGATTTACAAGATACTTACCGATTTTTGTGGATCCGGTCCGGTCAAATGATACAGCAGCAAGCAATGTGCCGTACGTCGGAAGAAAGAAAAAGCCGTTTACCGCAGGGTAGACAGCGATTAGCATCCACAGCGGCATGTTGAGAGCTACGGCAACAGGCATCAGCGTCACTACAGTAGCCGCCTGACTGAAGAGCAACATCGAAAGAACGAACAGTCCGATTACCAGTACCCAGGGAGCCTGCTCTATGACACCGGATATTCCGCTCACAATGACGGTTCTGTTTCCTTCAAAGAAAGAAGAACCCATCCAGGATACACCGAGTATGGAAATCACTGCGACTATTCCGCCGTTCATGATACTTCCCTTAACGGCATCAGCAGGCTTTGCCTTGAAGAACAGCATCATGATCCCTGCCGCGGCAAGCATTATGATCATTATCGCATCGCCCATTTCAAGCTGTTCCGTAACGATCTCCTTTCCTTTGATCAGTTCATAATCAGGGCGAAGTTCCGGGAAGACCCCAATCACCACGATGGCAATAATTGCAACTGCAAATACTGAAAGTGAATTTCTTGCAAATCGGACTTTGTCCTTGGGTATTTCAACTGCCGTTTCAGACGTTTCGATCTTTCCGGAAGCGAGTTTCTCCAGGTACGAGGGATCGTCCTTCAGGTCCTTTCCACGCCAGGCAACGGACAGAGTACCTGCAATCAGTCCCAGGATCGAAGCAGGAATTATTACGATCAGTATCTGAATCAGGTTCACGTTGAATGATGCAAGCGCCGCGAGCATTGCAACTGTAGCAGCGCTTATGGGAGATGAAATGAGTCCGTACATTGAAGCTATCACACTGATCGAAAGCGGTCTCTCGGGGCGTATGCCTGCCTTTGCAGAAACTTCTGATATTACCGGAAGCAATGCATAGATTACATGCTGCGTCCCGCTGGCCGCAATAAGAACATAGGTGATGAACGGAGCAACGAAAGTTATATACTGCGGCTTCTTTCTCATGAGCTTATTGGCGAGAGAGACGAGAAAGTCCAATCCACCCGCCGCCTGCATGGATGCAAGCGCAGTGATGACAGCAACTATCATTCCCAGTACAATGCCGGGAGGGGAGCCCGGTGGCAGGCCGAAAATGAATACAAGAATTACGAGGCCTATTCCTCCCATTGTACCAAGGCCTATTCCTCCCAGCCTCGCACCCATTACTATGCAGGCAAAGACTACAATAAGCTCTATCCAGATCATACTTCCTTCAGCAAATGGTTAGCGGTTTAAAATTCAAATGAAACAGAAAGTCATGAAACTGCCTGAAGGCAGCATCTGAGAATGTAACAAATTGCTTCATGATGGTGCCTTCAGGAAAACATTTCCAATACAATTTTATTTCGTCTGTCCCGTCATCTTCTTCGGATCCATAATATCCTTTATCTGATCCTCTGTCAGCAGCTTCTTTTCACGAACAAGCTCAAGTATGCCCTTATTTGTTTCGAGTGCTTCCTTTGCAAGTTCGCTTGCTTTGTCATATCCGAGTATCGGATTTAAAGCGGTAACAATTCCAACGCTTCTCTCAATGTAATCACTGAGAGTCTTCTCATTAGCCGTGATACCGTCAATGCACTTTAGCCTGAATGTCCTCATCATGTTTGTGAGGATCTTTTCGGATTCAATGATGGAAGAAAGAGCAAGCGGTTCATAAGCATTCAGCTGCAACTGTCCCGATTTAGCCGCAATCGTTACTGCAACATCATTTGCCATTACTCTGAACGCTACAACATTAACGAGTTCGGGAATAACCGGGTTGACTTTTCCAGGCATAATTGATGAACCCGGCTGGAGTGCCGGAAGGTCAATCTCGTTCAGCCCGGCCCGCGGACCTGATTCAAGAAGGATCAGATCGCTTGCGATCTTTGACAGTCTGACGGCAAGATTATTCAATGCTCCGGAGAACGTAACGAAGGCAGAAAGATCGGAAGTTGCGGCAATAAGATCCTTTGCCGGAACAAACTTCTTACCTGTAATCTGAGACAGATGCTTCGCGCAGTTTTCTACAAATCCCTTTTCTGCATTCAGCTTAGTGCCTATAGCCGTTCCGCCCATGTTGATCACATAAAGGCCTTCTTCAGCGCGTTTAAGTTCATCTACCGAACCTCTAAGTTGAGAAGCAAATGCATTGAACTCCTGGCCTAAGGTCATAGGTACAGCATCCTGCATTTCCGTCCTCCCCATCTTGAGCACATTCTCGAATTCCTTTCCCTTTGTTTCGAAGGACAAGATGAGCGAATCAAGCTGAGGCATCAGCCTGTTATTCATAAGTATCATTGCAACCTTGAGAGAAGTCGGGTAAGAGTCGTTTGTTGACTGCGACAGGTTCAGATGGTCATGCGGCTCAATTGACTTGTAATCGCCCTTCTTCTTTCCGCTCAGTTCCAGTGCGATGTTTGCGAGGACTTCATTCACGTTCATGTTGGCGGATGTTCCCGCACCGCCCTGATAAAGGTCAACAACAAACTGATCATGATACTTTCCGGCAAGCACTTCACTGCATGCTTTCTCCACCGCGTCAAGCACATCCTTTGGGATAGCGCCTGCTTCGCTGTTTGCCCTTATTGCCGCGAGCTTAACAATTACGAATGCGTCAACAAGGTCGGGATAATCCTTTGTAGTGACTCCGCTGATCTGGAAATTTTCAAGGGCACGCGCCGTCTGCACTCCGTAGAACGCATTGTTCGGAATCTGCTTGTCTCCGAGAAGGTCATGTTCCGTCCTGAATCCGTCAGGCGAGACCGGTGCAGTCTGAGTGGTTTTATTTGTACTTCCAACAGTCTCCCCTGTTTTCTTGACATCGCTCTGCTTACTGCCGCAACCGCCTTCAAACGAGGAAAGCAGCAGCATACACAACAACCCTGAGCATATTACTGATAATCTGTTAAACATTATTATCTCCTGAGTTAAGAAATTTTTTAGTATGTCGCAAAGTATTCCTGTACTGAAGTCGGATCGCTTGTTTTAAGAAGTGCAAGCCTCAGCAGAACCCTTGCTTTCGAAGGGATCAACTCATAGGATGCAACAAATCCCAGCTTATCGTCGTCAAGTTCAACATTTCTGCCTACAAATCCTGTAAGAACTCTGGAAGCCCTTACTACGACAACTCCCTTGCTTCTGGCATACTGCAGCGCTTCAATGCATGCATCCGTCAGGTTGCCATTGCCAAGTCCGCTTGTAACTATTCCCTTTGCACCGAGATCAACTGCGGCCTTGATAAGATCACCTGGAGCATCTTCGTATATTGCTATGATGTCAACTCTTGGAAGTGAAGTCAGTCCATCGACACTGAACTCGCTTTCATAAGTATTCTTCTTGTGAGGAAGATCAACATAATTGACAACACCGTAATTGACTGTTCCAAGCGAACCTACAAGAGGAGACATGAAGGTTTCAACAGCAGTCGTGCTTGTCTTCACAACTTCTCTTGCCGAGTGGATCCTGTCATTTGCCACAACCATTACTCCTCTTCCTTCAGAATCTTTGTTGCCGGCAACTGCAACTGCATTAAAGATATTAAGCGGGCCGTCTGCACTTAAGGCTGTTGAGGGGCGCATGGAGCAGGTAAGAACCACCGGCTTCTTAGATTTTGTAACGAGTGTCAGGAAATAGGCAGTTTCCTCCATCGTATCAGTTCCGTGAGTGATCACAATACCGTCAACATCATCCTGCCCGAGCAATTCATTGATCCTTTTTGCAAGTTTGAGCCATATCTCATCGCTCATGTTCTGGCTTCCTATGTTTGAGATCTGCTCACCGCGTACATCGGCAATTTCCTTAAGCTGAGGAACTGCATTTATGAGAATGTCAACGCCTACCTGGCCGGACTGATATCCTGCCTGTACTTCCGTCGGTGCCGATCCTGCAATGGTTCCGCCAGTTGCAAGAATCACTACTTTGGGCAGATCCTTTGCATTTGCGCAAACTGCAAACAGTATAACAATGACCGAGGTTAATCTTTTCATTTTTTGTTCTCCTTAGTTTTGTATTTTGGTTGTTGAAAAAAAATTCTGATGTTAAAGTACAGCAAACTGAATTCTGCTTTGAAAGAACTGAGTTGTCCCGCGAAGACCAAACCTGTCCAGCACACCGTAACCGTAAGCAAGTTCAAGTCTTAAGAAATCAGACATATACCAGTTGATCATAGGAGTGATCCTCCAGAATTGTCCTCCCGTGATACCTGCATCATTAAGGTTGAGTATGGAGTACCTCAGAATGAACTCAATAGCCCCGGGGCCTCCGCTAAAGACCGGGTTTTTTGCTTTCACGGCGGAGTAGACTCCGCTTACCGTAGTGTACGGCCTGGATTCGCCGGTCAGAATGTAACTGATCACTGCATCACCGCCCTTGAACAAAGGATTGTTTTTTTCAGGTGAGCTGAATTTCGTGAAGTAACCTTCGGAACCGATCATCAGGCCGCCCGAGGAAAAGTAAACTTCCCAACCAAGATGATTGGAATGGTCGGCGGGAAATACATCAGTATCTAAGAAATAAGGTGAAGGATTTGATTCGGGCCGGGACCTTACGCGAATTTTCTTATTGTCGGGAATTCCGTAGCGATAATTCACTCCTACATGAATCAGACTTTTGTTTTCCTCTGAGAATACAGGAAGCACTCCAAAGCGAAGTACAAACTGCTTTTCGTAAGTTGCAAAAGATTGTTTTTCCGTAAGCCAGTCAACATAAGCTCCGGCATTCCAGAAAATCCTTTGTTTAGGAAGAAAGCCCATGTACTTTATGCCGTCTGCAAGGATCGGAATCACATCAAGCGCCATCTGCCTTTCCATTGTCCATCCGAGATATCCGGTCATCACCTTGTTAAGGGAAAATCCTTCCTTTGTCCTTCCAATGAAAACATTTCCTGCGACTTCCGGAACACCAATCATGATCCCTGTTTCGCGCGCAAGCCATGAACTGACGGAAGCATCGTACATTATGCCGAATTTCCATGTAACAAATCTTTTGGTCTTTATCTTGCCGCTCATGAATATCCTGAAATCTCTGAGTTGGATCTTGGGGGAGACACTTATCTGCTTCCTGCTTTCCTCATCCTGTATGTATGTCACCCAATCGTAGAGGACACCGCCGCCGATCCTGAGAGAGGAATATCGGCTGTCGAACTCATACCAGTTATTCGAGGTCAGTACGGAATCAGACCTTCCCACAGTCATAGTTTCGCCCTGTGTTCCGTCAGGCACAACAACTTCAGTTGAATCCTGTGAGCGGGAGTCAAGTGGGGTGATTGACATTGAGAGAACTGCCACTATCGCAGCTGCAGAAAACTGCCGGAAATATTGTGACATTTAAACCATGGAATATAAGTTTGAAAATGTCCT
Source organism: Ignavibacteria bacterium (assembly GCA_019694675.1). GTDB lineage: Bacteria > Bacteroidota > Ignavibacteria > Tepidaquicellales > Tepidaquicellaceae > JADJAH01. The sequence continues at coordinate 28,309 of JAIBBK010000096.1, read as the reverse complement.
TATCCGGGTTTGCAGTATATGTTCGGATTTCACATTCAGCAGGATTTTTTTAAGAAAGAATGTGTAATGCATTAAATGTTTGTCCGCCAGAATCAAACATTACGATTAGAGCATACAGATAAGTTAATTGTAAGTCAATCCACATTTGCTGAAAATATTGGAAGAAATTCAGAAAGTCGAAATTAGCTCAATATACAGGTAAGCAGATTGAAGAGCCTGAAATGGCTGAATGATCAACTGAATGAAGATAGAATGAAGTTGCAGTGCTTAAACCGAATCTGTTCTTGGTCCTTACTGATTCAATGTTATGATAATTGAAACAGAGTATCTCGCTGAATCAGTTAAGGAGATGATTTGCGATTGAACGTATAAGTTCTGTATTCTTTTCTGCCGAAAGCTCCAACGCATGCATGTGGGATTTTCGCTTGAACCCTGAGATCTTGCCGGCATCCAATTTGTTGAGTTCTTCTGCCATTGACTTCGGGGAGAAATCACGTGCTACTATTCCAAGATCATACTTCCTTACATACTTCTCCATTTCAACTGAAGGCCCTATGGCCACAGCCAGCCGCGCCTGAACAAATTCAAAGAATTTGTTTGGCAGTGCATGCCTGTAATTGAAATTAACGGGTGGAAGAATGAAAAGTCCTATGTCATAACTGTTTATTGTATGGGGTATTGTCTCTGTGCTCACAGGATCCGCAAGTCTCACCTTACTGTTTCCGGCTGCCAGTTTTGACAGCTCAGAATGGTAAGCCTTGTCAGTGGGAATGAGCATCAGGTCAAGTGTAAACCTGTCGTCGGTATAATTCATAAGCTCTATCATGAGCTCGAGCTTCCTGGCACGAATTGAAGCACCATGGTGAATGATCTTAATTTTGTTTTCATCAACTCCTGAGGGGGTAAGTTCTGCATAAGGAGCTGCATTTGTAAGAAGAAGCGGCTTCACTCCAAACGTCTTCTCAAATTCGCTGATTATTCCCTCCGATACAGCAAACACAGCATCAGCCTTGTTCATATACTTCTCACAGAGATAATGCACATACCTGCCATTGTATTTCATCCATACTTCGTCATGTTCATATTGTCCGGGATAATACTCGTGAGTGTCCAGTATTATTCTGCTCTTTCCGCCCGAGATCAAAAGCGCAAGCGGAAGTGTGTCGATCTCGTTTGCAATTATCAGGTCAAACTTCTCAGCACTCAGCTTCTTAACCAGCAATTTCCTCTCATCGCTCCAGTACCTCTTTTCAAAATCATTTGATCTGGAGTTAATGTCCCTTTTCAGTTTTCCAAGTCTTCTCTCTATCCTGTTCACGTTCTTAATAATGAAGGAAAATGCTTTTCTGACCGGCACAGGATACTCGTGATGAAAGGTAACGGTGCGCCCGTTGCGGGGCCTGATATGCAGGAAACTTATGCCGCTTATGTTTGAAGGCGACAAACCGTATGCGAGAATGTCATGATCGTTTTTCAGCGAGTTGATCTGACGAATAACTCTCGGATCCGTGCTCAGATTGCTGTATGACAATATGAGTATTCTCCTGCGATTCGTCACGCTGGCTCAGTATTTGATGGATTGGATACGTTCATTTGCAGTTCTTTGATCTCTTACACACTTTTTCCGGAAATATGCATCAGCAGTAGTCAGGAAACACGGAGCTTATCCACGGAAAAATATCTTTCCCGGATTAAACAGTGCCTGCTTACCGTTCTCTGTATTCGCAAGCACGGGCATTTCTTACGCAATTCACAATTCTTGCCGGACCAATCTCCATAACCAGTGCATTTGCAGACTGATAGCAAAGCAATCAGCCCGGCGGTGATTCATCACTTATTACCTTCAAGGAAAAAGCAATTCAGCATATTCCGGAAACAGATGCGTGAAATACTTTTTGTTCTTCAGTTATCTTGGGGAATGTAAAACCTGTGAATCGTCTTACATAAAATGGGAAAAATGAACAAACCCTGTATGCATATTCGCAAACTGTGGTTCATGCACTTGAAAGAATTTATGAAACGGAGAGGTTGAAAGAAATTCAAATGTTTACAGACCCAGGCTGAGAGAACACACCGGAGACTTACAGCATGACTTTTGTGTATGCAGGGCTTCAGTGCTTGATGAGCTGGAATTTGCCGGGGGATAAACTGAGGACGGCAGATCAGTTTCTACGCATTAATCGTTCAGTGATCTTGCGGAATGATTTGGAAAAATTTTTGTAATGGAACTCTTTGCACACCATAAGTGCTTAATGAGTTTTGTATATTTGAACTGAACAATCAATCTGATAATAACCGTAATGCACAGGATACTACGTCCGCCTGATGCGGAGATCCCTTCCGCATACTTAGAGTACACAAAACTTGCAGAAGGCAATAACCTTGCTGAAGCTCTTTCAGTCAGCAGGAACATGACCATAGATCTGTTTGACTCCATTCCCCCGGAAAAGGAAAATTTCTGCTATGCGGAAGGGAAGTGGAGCCTCAAGACAGTCCTTTCGCACATCAATGATTCAGAGAGGGTATTCGCATACAGGGCATTGAGGTTTTCGCGCTTTGACAGCACGGAGTTGCCGGGCTTTGACGAGAATGAATACGCGGTGAACTGCAACGCTGATGCCAGAAAGCTTTGGGACATTCGCGACGAATATCTTTCAGTTAGAGAAGCTACAGTGCTGTTGTTCAAAGGAATGACTGCCGGAATGCTGAGTTTCAAAGGCACGGCGAACGAACTGGTACTGACACCCTCTGCTCTTGGATGGATAATTGCGGGCCATAATGTTCACCATTGCCATGTGATAAAGCGAAGGTATCTCTGACAAGCACGGCAGACGGATATTGCTGTCTTGCCAGGTATGTCGGAACATTCATGGCTTAAACAGAAAAGAAAAATTCAAATCTAATTATAATCAAATGTCAGAAAAGATCGGAATAATCGGTTCGGGAGTTGTGGGGCAGGCATTGGCCAACGGCTTCATTAAGTACGGTTACGATGTGATGATCGGAACAAACAGCAGGGACAAGGCGGAGGCTCTGAAAGAGAAGACCGGAGGCAAGGCAGAGGTCGGCAATTTTGAGGAGACAGCGAAGTTCGGTGACATAATTGTGCTTGCGGCAAAAGGCGGTGCGGCTGAGGATGCGTTGAAACTCGCGGGAGCAGCAAATCTGAACGGAAAGACAGTAATTGACACAACCAACCCAATTTCAGACGAGCCACCTGTCAATGCAGTCCTTAAATTCTTCACCACACTTGACGAGTCACTGATGGAAAGACTGCAGAAGCTGATGCCTGATGTGAATTTCGTAAAAGCATTCAGTTGTGTCGGAAACGCATTCATGGTAGATCCTGATTTTGGAGGAATAAAGCCGACGATGTTCATTGCCGGCAACAACAGCGAGGCAAAGGCAAAAGTCAGAGCGATCCTTGACAAGTTCGGTTGGGAAACAGAGGACATGGGCAAAGCCGAGGCCGCGCGGGCCATTGAACCCCTGTGCATGCTTTGGTGCATTCCGGGATTTCTCAATAACAGCTGGATGCATGCTTTCAAACTTCTTAGAAAGGAAAGCTAACCTGCCTTCCGGTAACTGACATGCAGTTCTTCCTGTTTTTCCTGATTGTCTTTTCAGTTTTCGCTCTAGGTTACGGCTACGCCGGATGGAGGTTGATCTCTTCCTCCGGCCTGAATCAGCCTTGGAGCAATATTGCGTGGATCATAGTTGCGATCTGCTTCTTGCTTCCTGTGATATCCGTGATCCTTGACCGAAGCGGATACGATAACATAAGCAGTAAGTTTGCATGGGCGACATACGTAAGCATGGGATTCTTTTCTTTTCTTTTCACTTTTGTTCTCATTCGTGATGCAGGGCTTCTGATCGCATTCCTGGTGCAGAAAGCAACAGCCCTGTTCGCATCCGTTGATCCTTCAGCTTCGGTTAATGAGCCGCGAGATCCGGGCCGGCGGCTGATGATAATGCAAAGCATTAATGCGGCTACTGTCGGAATTTCAGCGGGACTAACGGCTTACGGAGTTTATGAAGCGAGGAGAAGGCCGGCCGTGAAGGAGTTTGACATTGAGATCAGAGATCTTCCTTCGGGGCTTGAGGGATTCAGGATTGTTCAGATTACGGATATACACGCGGGACTCACCGTGAAAAGAGAATTTGTGGAGAGGATCGTTGATATGGTCAATGACCTCAAGCCCGATCTTGTGGCGTTCACAGGTGACATGGTTGACGGATCTGTGAAAGCACTAAGGGCTGAAGTTGAGCCATTTGAGAAGCTGAATGCAAACTACGGAGTTTATTTCGTAACCGGAAACCATGAGTATTATTCAGGTGCGGAAGAATGGGTCGCGGAAGCTCGAAGACTTGGAATGAAAGTTCTGATGAACGAGCATGAAATTGTCAGGGCAGGTGACGGCAAGCTTCTCATTGCAGGAGTTACGGATGTGAGCGGCGGAGGTTTTTATGAAAACCACAGATCCGATCCCGTGAAAGCAATAGCAGGAGCTCCTGCGGCAGATGCAAGGATCCTGCTTGCACATCAGCCCAGAAGTCTTTATGATGCGCTTCCCCTGGGTTTTGACCTCTTACTTACCGGACACACGCACGGAGGGCAGTTCTTTCCGTGGAACTTTGCCGCTTCTGCCGGTCAGCCTCACTTGTACGGACTACATGATCACGGCGGAACAAGGATCTATGTCAGCAAGGGTACAGGTTACTGGGGCCCGCCGGTAAGGCTTGGCTCAAGGTCGGAGATCGCGGTTGTTACTCTCAAACGGGCGACATCATTTTCCTGAAATTCAGGTGCAGTCTGAAATTCCATCTAACCGGAGCTTACACCAAATTCCTTCATTAACTCCATTCCGTACTCACGTATGGTATTTACGATCCTTACGGCTTTGCGACCTCTTCGCGTAATCGAGTACTCGACTTTCGGAGGAACAACGGGGTACACTTTTCTCTTTATGAATCCTTCTTCTTCAAGTTCCTTCAGCTGAGACGTGAGCATCTTGTCGGAGATCCTCGGCATGGTCTTCTTCAGTTCTCCGTATCTCATAACTCTGTCTTTAAGTCTCCAGAGGATGGGCATCTTCCATGTGCCGCCGATACGGTCCATGGCAAACTCGACCGGATTGTAGTAGAGTTTTTTCCGGTAATAAAATTCTGGCATGATAAGATCCGTTAAAGTTTCGCAATTCTTACAAACAAGTTAGTACCGTACAATTAAGTAACCATATTGTCATGTCAGACCAAGCACAGTAATTTTGTAACAAACAAATTAAGTTCAAATCAAAATAACGAATATGATAAGAGAGAAAAATTCATACGTTCACTTTCACGGCGCCCCATCCAAAGGAAAGATCCTGATGATCGCAAGCAGTCCCGCTGTATCTGCCAAGACGGGCTGGCCGATCGGATTCTGGGCTGCGGAACTGACACATCCCCTGCATGTATTCATGCAGGCCGGATATGAAGTCGAACTTGCATCAACCGGCGGAGGAAGTCTGATAATGGATTCCTATTCGAATCCACTTGATGAGAGCGGCTATTCTTCGCATGATGTCATCTCACTTGGCTTCATGCAGCTGGACTGGTTCAACGCAATGCTCGGAACAACAAAGAAGCTTAGTGATGTGAAGCATGAAGACTATGATGCGGTGTTTCTTGTAGGCGGACAAGGGCCGATGTACACCTTTAAAGGAAACAAGGAACTGGAGAAGCTCTTCGTCTCCTTCTACGAAGCCGGAAAACCCTCGGCGGCAGTTTGCCATTCCGTTACTCTGCTTCTGGAAGCAAGAAAGTCGGACGGAGAATTGCTTGTGAAGGGCAAGACATGGACCGGATTTGCTGATGCAGAGGAAGACTTTGCCGACAGTGCCGCCGGCGTTGTGATTCAGCCTTACAGGATAGAAACAGAAGCGCGAAAGTTAGAGGGAACAAATTTCAAAGTCGCAGCTCCGTTCTCATCATATGCCATTCAGGACGGTAACCTGATCACCGGACAACAGCAGAATTCCGGCTCTGCCGCAGCTGAGATGCTTGTTGAGAGTTTGCAGAAGTGAGCATAAGAACAGGCTCATCAGAGGATGCGGCTCAGGTAAATCTCAAACCGAACCAAAAAGAGTAGTGAACGCAGGATCGCTGTTGGTTTGAGAGGAACCGGTAAGTATTCAACAAGTGCAGTGAGTTTCAGTACGGAGATGCTTTGATCAATGCATACTTCTTACTGAAATTGTCGGTCAGCATTCTTATTGAATCAAGCCTGGCCTTGGATTCCTTCTGGATACGTTTAAGGTTACCCGCGCTTGAGCCGGACTCATGTTCCCTGGCAATCAACGTGTCATGCCATTTGCCGATCTCTTCCTGAAGAGAATCCATGTACTCCGTGTTTAGGCAGACCGAACTCTTCAGTTTCTGATTCAGAAGCGGGTAAAGATAGAGAAGCCGCTTGATGATCTTTCTGTCTTCATGAAGTTCTTCTTCATCCACCATGATGAAACTGTCTGAAAGCCTGCTGAGCCATTTTGAATAATATGATGCAATGCGGCCGTTGCTGATATTCTCAAATTTATCCGAAACAGATTCCCTCCAGTCGGCGAGGATCTTGATGTGAAGGTCTTTTCGTCTGCAGAACTCCTCCGAAGCGAGCCTGTGAAACTCCGCCTGCGCATGGTTTTGACCGGCCAATCCGGCGTGCTGTAAAGAAATGAACGCATCCCTTACAACTCCGGCTCTTCTGTACACGATCTTTGCATTGCTGAACTCTGCCGGAACGGCAGAATCTTTACAGCACTCTTTTATCAGCGAGTTAAGCGCGCGGACTTTTTTGAATTCAACCCTGAGTCTGTGTATTTCTTCATTATCTCCCGTAAGACAGAAATTCTCAAGTGCAGTTGAGATAACGGAGCATTTCTTCAGAAAAAAATTCCTTTGCTTGATACTGCTTATCATGGATATGAATGAATCATGTTACTGCTTTCAAACAAGAAGTTTGATCACTTTTATGGCACAGCCGGCAAAGAAGCCTATCACGGCGCCGTTGAGTCTGATGAATTGCAGATCATTTCCCACCTTCTCTTCGATCTGCTGAACAAGTGCTCTGTCGTCCAGCTTCGACAGACTCTCACGCACCATTTCTCCTATTTTGTGGTGATGTGAGTGGATAAGTTCAATGGCAGTGTCCATCACCCATGTATTAAACCTTTGCATGCTTTCTTTGTTGGAACGGAATTCCTTCGCGGCTGAATCTATGTTTCGTGCAACAAGTTTCATCAGAGCTGTATCGTTGCTGAGAAGCTGTTCGTCAAGAGATGTCTTTGTTTTCGAAAGGAAATCCCTGATCATATTGCCGAGTTCAGCATTCTCAGTTATTTTCTTCTTCAGTGTATCTGCCAGTTTCACCGAAGACGGATCGCCGCTTACCAGTCCGTCTGCAAATTCGATCAGCTTCTCATTGAACTTGTTTCTTGCAGGATGGCCGCGATCATGTCTTAGCTCATCAATGAAATCATTGAGTCCTGCAAGAAGTGTTTGGACTATCATCTTCCGGTCAATGATATTTGTGCGTTCGGCAAGAGTTACAAATACATCTTTCAGAATTCCGTCAGTTTTGTAATCATCAATCATGCTTCTGACCTTGTCATCAAGCATTTTTGTGAATTCAGGATCGTTCAGTGATTTGGAAAGTGAACCGAGCATTCTTTCGATCAACTCATTATGTGAGCCGCTGTTGACTGCCTTCCTGAGCCAGTTGCCGAGCGGCTTTGCAAAGTCAAGTTTTGCTGTCTGGTCCTTGATTAGTTTTTCGATGAAAGAAGAAAGCTCGGCCGAATCAAGTCCCTGAGAAAGCCGTGTCAGGACTTCCTTGCGCATGAAGTCTGTTACTTTTTCAATATTACCGGGATCAGACAGATAATTACTGAGCGAGGTTGATACATCCATTGAAGACAACTTCTCCTTAAGGACCTCAGGAGAAAGCCACCTGTTAGTAACAAGGTCAACTACGCCTTCGGATATCTTGGTCCTGTTCTTCACAATTATGTTCGTATGACGCCTTACATAGGGGATCGGAATTTCTCTGAACAAAGCGCTGACTGCAAACCAGTCCGCAAGTCCGCCCACAGTTCCTCCTTCGAACCCGGTGTTGATGATCTGCATAACCGGTCCGTCTGCAATGCCTGTTCTTAAAAGAGTCTCTGTGACGACAAGTCCGGATACTGCCACCATCAGCGATATTCTGCCGAGATGATTCTTGTGCTCCGATGCAATCTCAGCAGGAATCCATCCTTCCTGTTTATGCATGTTAATTACCCACAGCCATCCGTTCAGTTTCTCCAGCACAATTACCTTTTCGCCCTTTCTTACGTCAAGTTCCCTGGCTGTATAATCCTTAGTTATCCTGCCCCTGCCGTCCGTTTCTTTCTCCACTATCTGCAGAGGGATCCATCCTGACTTGCCTTTATGCTCAGCCCAAACCCATCCTTTCCACTTTTCTTCAGTCTCTTCTCGTCCAAGCAAAACAGTATCTCCCGCTGACAGCGTTATGGGGTCGGTGTAATTGGACTTGTAGTTCTCTGTGATCCTGTATTCCATTATTGTGTCCGGGAAGTTGTGATTATTTCAACCGGCTCAAATTCATCTATGGAGTGCAAGTTTCTGCTCTCCAATTCGAAATGCAAATGCATGGTGTTGAAAATCTCTGAATATACTTCACCTTTCGCAGAATAACCAAGTCTTGAAGGAATTCTTGCGCTTTTAGTATTTGCTGGATCGCACCGGATCACCATTGTGCTGATGCCGCCCAGTTTCAGTCCGGCGATCGTCATGGCATATGCGGCTTCTGATGCGAAGCCCATTCCCTGGTATTTCTTTCTTATCCAGTAACCCGTTTCCAGGACTTCCGGTCCGAGTCGCGGGTGAAGCCCGGTGGATCCGGCGAATTCCCCATTGCTTGAAAAGATGCCAATGACAAAGTCTTCATTCTTGTGCCAGTTATCATTCCATGAATCAATCAACCCGATTCGCTGAGATTCATCAAGAGGTTCCCGCTTTGCCCAGGGCATCCATGGGAGAAGCGATTCAAGAGTTTCTGTCACTGCTTCAGCAAGTGCCTGTGCATCACTGCGTTCATACTTTCTGAGTAAGAGTCTTGGAGTTTTTATGTATTGTATAGTGCTGATCATCTTTGCAATAAATTAGAACTATTGGGAACGGCAATCAATGAAAAGTCAGGATATAATTGAGTAGGTTATACTCCCTCAGATTACGCAGATTTATGCAGAAGTTCATCCATATTCCATCCATACCCAAGCCGGCGAGTGAATCAGGCAGATCGAATGAACAATCACAATTCTGAATCTGCGCAACTTTGCGTGATCAACGGGCTGACCAATAAATAAGTCTCCCTCAGATTACGCAGATTTACGCAGACATTCATCCACATTCCATTATCATCCAAAGCAGGCAAGTAAATCAGGCAGATCGAATGAACAATCACAATTCTGAATCTGCGCAACTTTGCGTGATCAACGGGCTGACCAATAAATAAGTCTCCCTCAGATTACGCAGATTTACGCAGATATTCATCCACATTCCATTATCATCCAAAGCAGGCAAGTAAATCAGGCAGATCGAATGAACAATCACAATTCTGAATCTGGCAACTCTGTGTGATCAGCGGGCTGACCAATAAATAAGTCTCCCTCAGATTACGCAGATTTACGCAGATATTCATCCACATTCCATTATCATCCAAAGCAGGCAAGTGAATCAGGCAGATCGAATGAACAATCATAACTCTGAATCTGCGCAACTCTGTGTGATCAGCGGGCTGACCTATAAATAAGTCTTCCTCAGATTACGCAGATTTACTCAGATATTCATCCACATTCCATTATCATCCAAAGCAGGCGAGTGAATCAGGCAGATCGAATGAACAATCACAACTCTGAATCTGCTCAACTCTGTGTGATCAACGGGCTGACCAATAAATAAGTCTCCCTCAGATTACGCAGATTTACGCAGATATTCATCCATATTCCATTATCATCCAAAGCAGGCAAGTGAATCAGGCAGATCGAATGAACAATCACAACTCTGAATCTGCGCAACTCTGTGTGATCAACGGGCTGACCAATAAATAAGTCTCCCTCAGATTACGCAGATTTACGCAGATATTCATCCACATTCCATTATCATCCAAAGCAGGCAAGTAAATCAGGCAGATCGAATGAACAATCACAATTCTGGATCTGCGCAACTTTGCGTGATCAGCGGGCTAGCTTCCTTCTTGCGTTGGCAGATTCAATCCGTTCACCTTTCTGAAAATGCCCTCATTAATATTAGCTACATTGAAATTCACGAGTATGGCCAATTTCAATTCCGTCAGTTTCAGATAGGTCAGCACTTGTTTGTGATGCACGGCTTCAAGTTTGGCTACAGACTTCACTTCAATTATGACCTTATCCTCAATAAGCAAATCAAGTTTGAATCCAAGATCCATCCGGTTGTCTTTGTACTCGACCGGAACAGCAACTTCGCGCTTCACATCAAGTCCTTTGTTTCGCAGTTCCCACTCAAGTGCAACTGCATAAACTGATTCAAACAGTCCTGCGCCAAGACCGTTGTAAACTTCGTAAATGGCACCTCTGATGAAGTAAGAAACCTCATTCTCTGTCATAGAGCATCTCCTCCTGTTATGTTCATAATTTCACTTTGCTTTGGTGAACCTGCCGTTCAAAGCGGGATCAGTTCAAATATATGAAGGGCTGTCTGAAATTACTTCCCAATTACAGATGATCTCAGAAAAGTCCCGGAATGCGCCGGCAAGTCTGACAGCGTTATCTGTCCATTCTTGTCATGGACATGCGCTCATTCGTCAGCATTGCAGCTTATGAGCTCCTTACTCAAGGGACATGCCAAAGATTGTTTGAGACATTCAAAATACCCTGTCGGGACTGCAACACGCAAATCCCCTGAATTTAAAAAATCCTTTTTGCAAAATTTCAATTGTGGAATTTTATCGCGGCTATTTCTATTTTGCATTGTCAACCCTCGGATTATCATAGAACCTGCAGCTTATCGTTTGAAGCTGTACCCGAAATTAAGCGGTAATCAAAGTGAGATCTTCAGCGGCAATATTTTCGGCAATTCTCATACTGGCATTTGCGCCATTTGCCAGGACGCAGTTTGTTGACTTCGGAAGAAATAAAGTACAATACTCCGATTTTGACTGGCAGATAATTCAGACAAAACATTTTCAGATCTACCACTACAAAGAGGCCAAGGAGCTTGCCGAGATAGGCGCGCAATATGCCGAGGAAGCTTATGACCATCTTCAGCAGAAGTTCAATCATTCTCTCATAGACACCGTTCCTCTTATTTTCTATGCATCTCCGCTTCATTTTAAACAAACAAACACCACACCGGGATTTATTCCTGACGGAGTCGGAGGCTTCTTTGAGTTCATAAAGGGCAGAGTCGTGATTCCCTTCGAAGGATCGCTGTATCAGTTCAGACATGTGATAAGACATGAGCTTACGCACGTTTTTATGACCAGCAAAATAGCCAACTCACTCAAACTGCACGGGAAGAGCATTGGTCTTTCACCGCCGCTGTGGTTTACCGAAGGTCTTGCTGAGTTCTTTTCGACCAAGTGGGATACGCAGGCCGACATGGTCATCAAAGACGCAGTGCTTTCGGGCTATATGGTGGGGCTCAGCAACTGGGAGCGTGTTTACGGAACGTTCATTATGTACAAGATAGGCCAGCGTGTTCTCGAATACATTGCAGAGAATTACGGCGAAGATAAAGTGTATCTTCTCCTTGAGAACTTCTGGATGGATGAGAGCTTTTCCAACGTGATGAAATACACGATCGGAAAAAGTTATGAGGAATTTGACCGTGAATTTCTTTACCATCTTGAGAAGACCTACTATCCTCAAATGAAGGACTACGACAGTCCTTCGCAGGTGTCTGTCAATCTCCATACAGAGTCGTTTGCTCACAAACCGACCTATTTTGAGAAAGGGAGGAAGAAACAGATCTATTACATCGGAAATAAGACAGGATACACGAGCATATTCAGGATTGACAGGAACAATCCCGACGGGCCTGAACTTGTGATCGAAGGTGAGAAGAGCGATGAGTTTGAAGAGTTCCATTTCTTCAGGACCGGCATGGATGTGTCATCAAACGGAATGCTTGCATTCATTACGCAAAAGGGAGATGCAGATGCGCTTCATCTCTATGACGTTGAGAAAGAAGAAGTTGCAGCGAGTTATTCGTTCGACAATATTGTCAGCATCGGTTCTCCTTCATGGAATTCCGACAATAAGCACATTGTCTTTCCCGCAGCAGACTTCAGCGGTAAGAACGATATTTACATTCTCAACACTTCTGACAATACACTGAAGAGACTGACGAATGATTATTACGACGACAGGGATCCTGATTTTTCGCCTGACGGCAGGTTCATTGTATTCTCATCCGACAGGACCTCGTTCGGAATGAACCAGTCTTACAACCTATTTCTCTACGGCCTTGAAGACGAATCAATTAACTATGTAACGGTCGGCAGGCAAATAGATCATTCACCGCATTTCTCTTCAGACGGCAGAAAAATAATCTACACATCGGACGCGGAAGGACCTCAGAACATCTGGATGATTGACCTCGGTGAAAAATTTGCGGTGCAGACAAATACAAAGGGCGCAAACTCAGTCTCGAACATCCCTACGATTGACTATGATAATCTGGAGACAAGGCAGCTGACAAATTTCGTAACTGCCGCATATGACCCAAGGTGGGCAGGAGACGACAGAATTGTATTTTCCGCTTTTGAGCAGGGAGGAATTGACATAAGGCTTCTTTCTGATGTGAAGGAAAAGTATGACAGCTCCAAGAACAGGAAAAAGATAGACCTGAGGCAAAAGGGTGACAACTGGGTGGCACAGAGAATTGATCTGAGATCAAAAAAGAACACGCTCAAGTATGAGAAGAGATATTCATTCGACATTGCAACCACTGCCCTCACCGTTGATCCCGTCTTCGGGGCTAACACCGGAGGGATCGTATCCCTGAGCGATCTGCTCGGCAATGAGCGCTATTACTTTCTTGTGTTCAACAACTCTTCAGGAGATGCGGAATTCTGGAAGAGCTTCAACATTGCAATATCAAAAGTCTCTGTTGAAAAGAGGATGAATTACTCGTACGGGATCTTTCATCTTTCGGGAAGGAGATATGACCTCAGCGAATTCAATACAACATACTACGAAAGGTCTTTCGGCGGATATGTGAGCCTTGCATACCCGCTTTCCTTCTTCAGAAGGATAGAGATGACCACAAGCCTTTCGCAGACAATACGCAACTATGAATTTTACGACAATAACCGCTCCCTGCTTCTGTCCAATTATCTCAGCTATGTGAGGGACAACACTCTCTGGGGTTGGATGGGGCCTGTGGACGGCGAGAGACTGAATGTAACACTCGGCTACACCACGGATATTGCAAACTCTCTTACGAATTTTTACTCTGTATTCTTTGACTACAGAAAATACCTCAGGCTTGGAAATCCCGCCACGCTCGCTTTGAGGACGCAGGTGTTTTACAATGAAGGCCGGGATCCGAGAAGGTTCTTTATGGGCGGAAGCTGGTCACTCAGAGGATGGCCGCTGAATTCCATAAGAGGAAGTAAGATGTGGCAGGCAAATGCCGAGCTTAGATTTCCGATACTTAACATTGTGGCGCTCAGATTTCCATTCGGAATAGGAATGGATTTTCCGGGTATCAAAGGTGCAGTATATTTTGATGCGGGAAAGGCGTGGGATATGAGTTATTCAGACCGCATCACTTACGGCACCATCGGCGCAGGCGTCAGAATGACGGTCTTCGGGCTGATTGTCTTGCGTTATGATCTGGGCAAAAGAATCGAAGAAGATTTCACAAAACTTCAGGGCAATCTTTTCCACAGCTTCTATTTTGGATTCGACTTCTGATTCAAGCCATCCTGCTTTCTGACGGCAGAAGAAGTTCCAGTACCTTCCCGGCAACGAAATCTGCAAGATCATTGAAGTCCTTCGGGCTGTATTCAAAGCTCGGCATCGCGGGGACGATCTTTCCGCCCGCTTCAATTATTCTTATCATGTTCTCCAGATGTATCTTGCTGACCGGAGTCTCCCTTGGCACTACTACAAGCGGTGTTGAAAATGCAAATGCATAATCGGCGGCCTTCTCTATGAGAGTCTTCGCCTGGCCCGTTGCTACTCCTGCCAGTATTCCCATCGAACAGGGACAAATGATCATCCCCGAAGTGACGAATTTGTTTGTGAAGATCTCGGATTTCAGGTCAAGGTTGTTGTGAAACGTGACGGTTGACTTAAGCATAATGATCTCGGGAAAAAGCGTACCGATATTTGCAGGGGTAATGTCAACTCCGCATTCGCTTGCGAGCGTGTACATTGCATATTCGGAGAGGATCAGGTCAACATTGAATTCGTTTATAAGGAGCGCTCTAAGCATCCTCAGTCCGTATATTGCCCCGCTCGTTCCCGTCATGGCAAGTATGATGTTCTTGCCTTCTCCGTTAACTGGTCTTACAAGAGGCGATGTTTCTGTCTGCGCAGTTGGTGTTGCTTGAGATTCGGGCATGGTGAACGTTTCAGTTTCTGTTCAATAAGAATGAGATGATTATAAAGGAAGCGATTGTAGCCACTGCAAATATAATATTTTGAAACGCAAAAATCTGAATCAAAATCAGAATTATGCCGATGATCATGGCAGTGAATATCTCAAGAAGCTTAGAGGCTGAATTGAACTTTCCGCTTTCAATTGTAAACGGCATCGTCTTGTCAAACAGTGATGCAACCGAATTGATGAAGTAGATACCAAACCCAGTGAAGAGGACATTTATCAGCGCTGACTCAATGCTTCCCCTTGCCGAAAGTACAATGAACAGGATGATCATTACCGGAATGAAGAAAACAAGATAGAAGAACTTTGAAACTCCCTTCAGGATCTGGTGTCCGTCCTTTTGCGGAAGAGACTTGTATATCCAGTCGGTGCCGTGAGTTATGTCGTCCATTATCTTCGTATTGGAGATCAGCATCCTCGAACTCATAAGCAGTATTATGGTGATCGAAGGGCTGAGCATCGGATACTCAAAGCTGAAGGTTCTGGAGATCGAGCCGGCAGTGTTCAGGTACAGCAAACCTTCCGCATCAATCAGCAGGCCGATAAGTATGAAAGCGACCGGCATAATGAAATACGGAATATACCGGATCCTCAGAAATCGCGAAGCTGTAAGGTGGTCTGCCACGAGATAGAATGAAGATCTCTCAACATCGTTTCTGAGATAATTGGAATTCACAAACCGACTAAGAAACTCCGGGGTCCTTATGTTAAGTTTCTTCTTTCTCCTTTTGGAAGAAAGCATCAAGGCGTTTGTTGAAAGTGCGGCATAGTTCCGTGAGATGAACAGGTAACCTGAAATTACTACCAGTGTCGCCGCAACCAGCAGTACAGCCAGCGTCCAGGGTTCATGCATTGATCTTGCAATAAAGGACTGTGGCAGAAATTCCGTTCCAGGATTATCAAGCACATTCATCTTCTGAATCAGTGAGTTCCCCTTGCGGGAAGCTCCGGATGCCGATACGGAAGAGTAGAATACAAATGCAAAGAACAGGGCCTGCAGTATGGTCATCATCAGAGCGGCTCTTTGCGGAAATTTCAGGATGATAACGGAGTATGCCGTTATGAAGATGCATGCAAGCATCGTGGAAAACATCACAGATGCGAGGAAGAAAAGCAACGGATCGGCAGGATTGTGGTCATAGAAATAATAGAACACGGCAGGCGGAATCGAACATGCAGACGCAAAGGGCAGAAGGAACAGCAATGCAGTTATGAACTTTGCCCTGAACACGGAACTTTCATCGAGCGGCAGTGTGGAAAGCAGTTGTATGCTGTTGCCGGCAAGAATCAGATTGTCATACTCGTTCATTGAAAGAAGCGCCATAAGAAACAGGCAGGAACTGAGGCTCAGTACCGCGAAACTTGTCTTGTCAAAAACGCTGAAGTAGTTGAATGCCATTGCCGTGTTTGCAACAAGGTAAGCAGTGAGTATGCCGATGAATTTTTTCTTGCCGGAATTCTCCCTGTCCCTGAAGTCAAGCATGAGGAAGAGTCTCAGCAGAAGTTTGTAAGAGCCCGAATCAGTTCTCAGTTCTCCGGTCATTTATTCCGAAGGTTCTTTTTGTATTCTTTGATGGCATCGAGATGTTCCTGATATGTCTCCGAAAAGTTGTGGCCGCCGTTGCCTGTCGCAACAAAGAAGAGATAGTTGTGTGTCTCAGGGAACAATGCTGCTTTGATGCAGGATACATCGGGATTGTTGATAGGCCCCGGCGGAAGCCCCGGATTAAGATATGTGTTATATGGTGACCTTATCTTCAGGTCTTCAAAGAGGAGTCGCGGCTTAGGGCCTCCCGGCAGTGCATATTGCACGGTGGGATCAGCTTCGAGCTTCATTCCCTTCTTCAGCCGGTTCAGATACACACCCGCTATTGTCCGCTTCTCCTCGTCAACATTTGTTTCGGCTTCCACAATTGATGCAAGCGTTACTACTTTCAACAGGTCTGTTTCCTGTTTGCTTATCTCATTCATTAACTCCTCATTCCTGTAAACCTTTTTCTGGAACTCGCTGAAGAGCACTGCAACAAGCTCCTTCTCGCTTATTCCCGGTGATACGTCGTAAGATTCAGGATAAAGAAATCCTTCGAGGTTTTTGACTTTGCCCTTCAATCCGATCACGTTCAGCAACGAATCGTTCTCAGCTTCTTTCAGGAATTTCTCCGGCGAAAGTGAGAGAGACTTCTTTGCAATATTTGCCGCCTGCCTGAGTGTTGATCCCGGAGGAAGCGTGTAACGCACAAGGACAAATCCTTCCTTGCCGGTGATGATGCGCATTACATCAAGATTGCTTAACCCGCTTTTGAACTGATATGTGTTTGCTTTTATGTCGCCTTCCTGTCCAAGCAGTCTTACAACCAACTTGAAAAGTGTACGGCTTGAAATGATGTCATTGCTGTTAAGGTCGGCGGCTATTTCAGAAAGAGTCTCACCCTGCTTTATGGTTATCCTTTTCTCTTCAGCGCCTTCCCATGTGTGCTTTGAATAGAAAGCAAGGTATATGATCAGCCCGGCAAGGATAACATCAATTGCGGCAATGTAAGCAAGGCGCTTATTATTCCGCATCTGAGCGTGATGAGTTAATGTTGCAGATCTGGGTCATGCTGTACCGGCATCTATTGAGCGGGCGGAACAGGTGCAACGCCAAGCGAATCATTCACTTCCTGCAGTCCGGTTGCAGCCATCTTGTTTGCGGGCTCAAGCGCCAGCGCCTTTTCAAAATGCTCCTTTGCTTCGGCAAACCTGCTTCTCTGCCTCAGGAATTCGCCGTAGTAAAGATGAGCGTCCTTGTAGTCAGGGAAAAGTTCAATTGCCTTCCTTAAGCTTTGCTCGTATCCGTTCTCATCCTTCAGAAGCTGATAACCGTACGCAACAAGGTAGTATCCGTAAGAACTTCTCGGTTCAACTGCAAACAACCTGTTGCCTAAATGTATCAATTGCTGACCGGCTCTCTGTGATGCAAGCTTCTGCATCATCTCAATTATGCCGTTGCCTTCTTTGGAGAGTATTTCCGTCTTTCCGGGTTCGTATTTGTAGATGTCCATGGTCTCGGGAGGAAGGCTGTTAACCGTTGTAAACAAGGGATTCTGATTTGAAACCCTGTACCATTCCCTGAGAAATGCAAGATATGTCACTCCCTTTTCCTGCATATACTTCTGCATCTCATTGACGTAATTCATATCGTTGATCTTACCTATGAGTTCGGGTGTCACAAGCCCTGCAACATCAACGATCTTCCTTCCGCTGTAATATCCGATTGCTCCAACGTCATGTGTGGCAACTATGTCCTTGTCGGTAGTGTATTTCTGCAGCCATTGTGCCGCCTTCACCTGCCTCTCGTAAATGTACTTGCACTGAACGGCATAAAGCTCCCGGTTCTCGTCATAGTTCTTTATCCCCATAAAATATGTGACGCCAATGAGAATGTAAAAAATGCTCTTAGAGAAAAGCGGGTTGTTCGTGTATCTGTTTGTGATGCGGGCAAAATCCCTGAAGCCGATCGTTGCCGTGAGTATGAAGAATGGAATCAGCGGCATCATATATCTTCCAAACCTGTGAGCATAGGGCAGTTTAATGAAGTACATGAGAACAAACAGGAGAATGAACAGTATGTAAACGGTGTTCGGATTGTAGGTCCTGTTGTAAAGGTCGTAGATCATCTTTCCAACCGAGAAAAGGAATCCGAGCATGAGCACATAATACGAGCCTGCCCTGAAATATTCCCAGACCTCAAACTGCAGAAAATCCCACCTGCTCCTGAATTCCGGCGAGTAGTAGGTAAGCTTTGCGTTATATGTGTTTGGAAGAAGCGATCCGGAAAGCATGAAGTTCATCCCAAAATAGACCGCGGCAATAGCCACAAAGGATAGTGCCAGCTTTCTCAGTTCCTTCGCTGTGAAGAGCGGAACATCAAGCTGATCAGAGAACACTCGTCTTATCAGTATGTAATCAATCACAAGCGCGGCAATGAAAGCAATACCGTCTGGCCGTGTCCACAGAAGGAGTCCGAGGCATATCCCCAGTTGCAGAGCCATCCTTTTCCTGTAGAAGTATGCGCCCGCCACGAGAAAAAGAATGAACATTGTGGTTTCCATTCCGGAAAGTGAAATGAACACCAGCCATTTGTCTATGATGAATATTCCCGTAGTAAGCAAAGCAAATATGTAATCCTTGCTGAAGTCGAAGATAGCAAGCCGGTAAAATGCATAAGCGGAGATCACAAAGAAAACGACTCCAAATGCATACCCGATCAGCATTTCATTGTTTGTAAAGAAGAATGCGACCGCTTCAAGAAGAGTGAACAGCGGCGAAGTGGAACCCGCGGTCACCATTTCGTTCTTATAATAGGAGAAGCTCAGGTGCTCAAATATGTTCTTTGCAAACGTGAGATGTATCCACGGATCGTCAAGCGGGAAGCTCCTGAACTTATTCTGGTTTACCGCAAACCTGTAGTAAACAAAGGAAAGAAATACCGGCAACAGAACCACTATTACCGAGAAAATTATTTTTAAAGTGCGGTTTGGCCTGAATGGTGTTTCAAAATCGTATGTAACTGCGTTATCCCTCTTGGTCTTCTTCTTCTTAATGGGGATCTTCATTTTTTTCATGGGCGAAAATACTCAATTGCGAGTGCTTTTTCAACTTAAACGCTTGATTCATTACTTGCTTTCCATGCCTGGCAACCGGATACTTACGGCAGGTAATCAGGTATTTTCGTTTGCTTCCGCAGAAGTCAGCAATGTCTTGCCTGCGGTGGAATGTATTATACATATCAAAATTCTTTTTGGTGAAGTATGTTTGATGCAGTTCACAATTACATTCATGAATGGTCTGATCAATCCAAGGCTCAGGGAACTTGCGCACTACTTCGGAAATGAACTGTCAAAAGAGGAGCGCAGAAACTTCGATGATTTCACAGTTTCACCTTATCACAACAAAAGTGAAACCGCCGGCAGTTTATGCAGATACCTCGCAGACCGTGCTCAGTCCGGTTCGCTGGATTCGATCACAGAGAAGGATCTTCGAATACATTTATTCGGAGGTGCGTCATTCAATGAAAGGAAGTTCAGAAGCCTGTGCACAGCTTCCAGAAAACTATTTGAGGATTTTCTGATACAGATCGAGTTCGGGAAGAACGATCATCAGAGAAAGATCCTTCTTCTTGATTCACTGAGTTCGGCCGGACTGAAGAAGAACTTCAGTTCGCTACTGGGACAGATAGGCAAAGAAAACAGGAAGAACTATTATCACGATCTGAATTACTACACGCAGTCTATCAGAATGCAAAAGACTGTAATAGAAAACCTCGGCACCGACATCGAAGCCGACCTGACCAAGGATTACAGGAAACTGTCGGATCTTGCGGACAGGCAGTTCTTCCTCTGCAAGTTAGAGCTTGTGAACTCTCTTCTTAGCAGGAAATACCATGTACTCGGAGATGCTGAATTTCAGATGAACATGCTGAGCGAGATCAGGGAAAATATAGAAGAGAACAAGGATCTTCTCAGGCGAAGCGAGATCGCAATTTATTCCGAGTACCTCATTTTGCAGATGATGATGTCGGATGACAATGAGAAGTATTTTCATGAACTGTACGAATACGTTTCACAGAACTTCAGGAAGTTCTCACATGCAGGCCTTGAGCTGGTGTATTATCCGCTTGTCAATTACGGCTCTAACCGCGCCGCGCTCGGAGACGGCATCTTTCTGAATTATGTGTTCAGGATCTATCTTCTGTTTGAGAGGAACGGCTTTTATTCAAACCTGCGCTCTGTGCAGGACCTTGACTTCATAAGCATCATAATAATCAGCCTTAAGGTCGGTAAGATCGCATGGGCGGAAAAATTCCTGAAGAAATATATTTCAAAGCTCGGCAAGTCGTCTCAGAAAGATAACGAGAGTCTTGCAAAGGGCCTTATTTCATTTTCACGAAGGAACTATGCTGATGCTGTGAAGCAGATCGGTAAGGTCAATTATCTCAATTCATATTATTATCTTAAGTCTAAAGAAACGCTCATCAAGATCTACTATGAGACCGGCGACATGGTCGCACTTATGCCTTTGCTTGACTCCACAAGGCACTATGTAAAGAGAAGGAAAGCGATCCTTTCCATTCATCACGACCGGTACATGGAGTTTCTCAGATGTATGACACTGCTGGTAAAGATCAGGCAGAAGGATAAGGGCGATACCTTCAAACTGCGGTCTGAACTCAAAAGGAACAGGAACATCATATCATCTGACTGGCTTGCGGAGAAGCTCTATGAGCTTGAAGAAAGACAATGAAGTTAAAGCAGTTGAAATGCCTGCCGGTAAATGCCGGCATGATCTGCTTTTGATCTGCAGGTCAGTTCATTCGATGACATTGCAGAGGCAGTGAACTGAGAATTGAAACAATGAAGACGGATAGACGTAAAGCCCTTCATAAAACGTTGACCGGGGCAAAAGTGAAAAAATCTCTTGAAACTTGTAGTTAATAGAGATAATTTTGTACGCACTTGATTCAACACGCCTTATAGCTTCTAAGGACTTTTTGAAACCATTTACAATTCTTCTTTTTTTCTGAAATTTTTCAATTTTTGAAATAACTTTTTTCCCCTCTTTTTTCCCTCACAGAAGGACACATTTTTATGGACACTAAAACCATCACTAAACAGGATTCATTCAAGGAATCAAAGAATGTTTCTGACCTAAAGTCAAAAAAGGTCTCGGAACTCATTCAAATCGCAAAAGGACTTGATGTTTCAGGCTACAGCGACCTGAAGAAACAGGAACTGATCTTTAAGATCATTGAGGCACAAACCAAGAAGGACGGATTTGCATTTGCGATAGGCGTGCTAGAAGTACTTCCTGACGGCTACGGCTTTCTCAGATCGGCAGACTATAACTATCTTCCATCGCCGGACGATATCTATGTTTCACCGTCACAGATAAAGAAATTTCTGCTCAGAACAGGCGACACTGTGAGCGGACAGGTAAGGCCGCCGAAAGAAGGTGAAAGATTTTTCGCCCTGCTTAAGGTTGAGGCGGTCAATTATGAAAGCCCTGACATAGTAAGGGACAGGATACTGTTTGACAACCTCACCCCGCTATATCCCGAAGAGAGAATAAATCTCGAGGTGAATCCGGGCGAATACTCGATGAGGATAATGGATCTGTTCACGCCGATCGGCAAAGGACAAAGAGGATTGATTGTATCGCCTCCGAAAAGCGGTAAGACGATCCTCCTGCAGACACTCGCAAACAGCATTACAAAAAATCATCCCGAAGTCCACCTGATAGTTCTCTTAATAGATGAAAGGCCCGAAGAGGTGACTGATATGGAAAGGCATGTGAATGCCGAAGTAATCAGTTCAACCTTCGATGAACCGCCGGAGAGGCACGTTCAGGTTTCGGAGATAGTCCTTCAGAAAGCGAAGAGACTTATCGAGGCCAGGAAGGATGTAGTGATACTTCTTGACAGCATAACCCGTCTTGCAAGAGCTCACAACACGGTGATACCGCACAGCGGAAAGATCCTTTCGGGCGGCGTTGACGCAAATGCGCTTCACAAGCCGAAGAGATTCTTCGGAGCCGCAAGGAATATTGACGAAGGCGGAAGTCTTACGATCATTGCCACTGCACTGATTGAGACGGGCAGCAGAATGGACGAGGTAATTTTTGAAGAGTTCAAGGGAACGGGCAACATGGAAATAGTTCTCGACAGAAGGCTCTCGGACAGAAGAGTATTTCCCGCAATTGACCTTAACAAGTCAGGCACAAGAAAGGAAGAGCTCCTTCTCCCGAGCGATGTGCTGACAAGGGTATGGCTGTTAAGAAAACTTCTTTCGGATTACAATCCGATTGAGGCGATGGAATTCCTTCTCGATAAGATGAAGGGAACAAAATCAAACAAAGAGTTTCTTGCCTCGATGAATTCATAACGAAGATATTTCTTACGCAGAGCGTACATGAGGAAAGTTATACTAATCAACACAATAGGCGAAGAGGTCAGAATTGCAATCACCGAGGACGGCCGTCTTGCTGAATTTTTCCTGGATAATCCCGATAAGGAAAGAAACGTCGGCGATATTTACCTCGGTAAAGTCGGAAAGGTAATTCCCGGCATCAGGGCCGCATTCATTGACCTCGGTTTCGAACAGGATGCATTCCTTCATTTCTCTGATATAGGCAGTTCGCTGGATGAATATGCTTCGATCATCGGTGATGATTCTGATATTGAAGAGGATGACGAAGAAGAGGAAGAAGAAACACCTCACAGGAACGGAGGCGGAAGGGACAGCTATCAGAGAAACCCGAGCCTCGAAAGAGGGCAGGACATTGTGGTTCAGATCACCAAAGAGCCGGTCGGAAAGAAAGGATTCAGAGTCACATCAAAGGTCTCAATTCCCGGAAGGTATCTTGTCCTTATTCCGTTCGACAGAAAGATCGGGCTCTCCAAGAAGATCTACAACTATAAGGAAAAGCGCAGGCTCAGGAGCATTGTCAGATCGGCTTTGCCAAAAGGCTTCGGAGTGATAATACGCACTGTTGCAGCGGGACAGGAAGAGAATCTGATACTCGACGACCTCAACACACTTGTGAAGCAGTGGAACGAGATCCAATCGAAACTCAAAACATCCAAATCACCGGTTCTGCTCCACAAAGACCTCTCCACAACATCATCGGTCATAAGGGACCTTTTCAAAGGCGATATTGACAAGGTCATAATAGACTCCAAGAAACTCTTTAAAGATGTTAAGCTCTATCTCGGTGAGACTTCGCCGGAGTTCTCCGACAAGGTTCAGCTTTACGACAGGGAACAGCCGTTGTTTGATGTTTACAAGATCGAGGAACAGCTTCAGGAATCCCTTCAGAGAAAAGTGTGGCTGAAGAACGGCGGGTACATAATCATTGAGCCCACCGAAGCAATGACCGTGATAGATGTAAACAGCGGCAAGTATGCGAAGCATAAGGAGCAGGAGATCAACTCTCTTAATACTAATCTTGAATCTGCCAGGGAGATTGTACGCCAGGTAAGACTCCGCGACATAGGCGGTATCATCGTGATCGACTTCATTGACCTTTATGACGACAAGAACAGGCGGCGGCTATATGAAGAGATCAAGAAGGAGTTCCGTAACGACAGGGCCAAGACCACGATCCTTCCGGTGAGTGATTTCGGACTTGTAGAGATAACAAGGCAAAGGATCAGGCAGAACATACTTCACAGCGTATCCGACTTTTGTCCGGTTTGCAAAGGTACGGGCCGCGTACATTCGAAGTCGACCTTCATGAACAGAATGGAGAGATGGATAAGAAGGTACAAGGGAGGAAGCAATCCTTTCAAAGTGCGTCTTGCGGTGAATCCTTATGTGAGATACTATCTCACAAGCGGTTTATGGTGCAAACTCTACGAGCTTCGTCTGAAGCACAAACTGTATATCAAGCTGATGGATGATGAATCACTCGGCCTTGATGATTTCAGATTCTACTCAGTGAAGGAAGAAAAAGACATCACGGAAGAATTCGACAAGTAACTGCTTCAGCTGTCTTCTTTCTCAGCCGAAGAAATCTCCCTTAGATATTCCCATGAGTACAATCCCGTGTTATGCCGGTCTTTCCAGATTATGTTCGCTGCATAATTTCCGACAGTCTCTATCTTATCGATCTCGTAAAATCCCGCCGGCTTGAACGGATTCTTAATGGGTATGTAGGAACTGAACAGAACAGTTTCTCCCTGGCAGTTTACGCAGGGACATTTGTCACGCAGTTCGGTAAGAGTTATCCGCGTCGTTACCCCGTCATCCCATTCCATTACAAGGTCCTCTGAATCGCCCCTGCTGATCTTTATTGGCTTTGTCATTTCAGATATTTGTCTGAGTGTTTGTTTTGTTAAAACTCTGTTCTCATCCCGCGTCCACAATTTGCTCCATGCTCTTAACGGGTTCCTTCACATAGTAGAAGATCATTGCGGCATTTGCAAACATCATAATGCCCGCTATAAGAAAAATGTATCTGAGGTCTATCGCATACAGAAGAAGAGTGCACAGCAACGGGCCGATCATATTTCCAAGCAAAGTGAAGCTTGATGCAAAACCCATTACACCGCTCTTCCTGTCATCTGAAATACATTTGTTAATGTATGCATATACCACAGGGATTATGCCGCCTATGAAGAATCCAAGCAGAGCCCTTACTGGAAAAAGCAGATAGGGGTTTGCGATGAATGTATGGAGGATGTAGGAGACTCCCGCACCCGAAATGGCAATGATAACATTCTTCTTAAAGCTCTTGCTGTCATTCCTTCTTCCCCACCACGGCGAGGATATGACGCTGAAGATCCCCAGCGTTCCGAATATTGCGCCGGTCAGTGTTGATATATATTCGATATTCCTCGTTATGGATTCAACAAAAAGCGCGAACACCGGCTGAGCGACAGTTATCGAAATCTGCAGGAAGGTTATGGAGACCATTGCAGTCAGTAATCCTTTTCTTTCGAGTACGTAGCGAAAGTTCTCTGCAACAGAGAAGAGCTTTTTACCGCCGGACTTCGGAGGCTCTCTGACTATGAGCAGAACAAGCAATCCGCTGATGATGCACATTGCTGAAGTGATGAAGAAGACCGTTCTGTAAGATGTCATGTCAGAGAAGAAACCGCCGATGAAAGGCCCTATCACAGTTCCGGAGGAGATTGAGGTCTGCAGTATGCCAATGGCATACCCCGAGTGTTCTTTTGGCGTACCTGCAGATACGAGCCCGAGGGCTGATGCAATGAATCCGCTGATTGCGCCTTGTACCATTCTGAAGATGAACAACTGCTCAACATTGGCTGAAAATCCTATGAGAAGCTGCGACAGTGCAAGCCCGAATATTGCGCGTAACACCATTGTCTTTTTGCCGAATCTGTCTCCCAGCGCTCCCCAGACAGGCGTGAGAAGAAATGAAAGTATGAACGGACCTGCAAATACAATTCCGCTCCAGTGCTCAAGCTCTTCATGGTTTGTGACTCCAAGCTCTCTTATGTAAAAGGGAAGGAAGGGAATTACCATGCTCATTCCCACCATTGCAATGAACTGCGCGATCCAAACGCTGTACAGATTCTTTCTCCAGTTCTCAATAGGCATTGTACCAAAATGTAGTAATGAGCATCGCAAGTTGAAATTTAAAAAGGCGGCGGGACGGCTTCATCGGTTGCCGCCCTGTCGCCTGATTGTTTTGAATGCAGGCATACTTCAGTCTGCCTGCGGATAACATGAAGACACTTATTTCATGAGGACCATCTTGCCCGTCTCCGAGAATCCGCGTGATATTATCCTGTAATAATAAACACCGCTCCCAAGATTGCTTCCTTCAAATCTGACTCGATATTTTCCGGGCTTAAGAACTTCATCAACAAGTACAGCCACCTCTGAACCTTTATCATCATACACAATGAGCTTCACAGGAAGATTGCCCGGAATGGCGAACTCAATGCTTGTTGACGGATTAAAGGGATTCGGATAATTTTGCCCAAGCAGGTAACCGTCAGGGACTTCCGAACTCAGATTCAGAATACCGATCGCCTCTGAATATGCCCTTCTCCAGACGGAGTGATACTTGGCCGCGAATATGTAATTATTTGAAACAACTATTGACCTGACATACTGTGGACCGCTGAATCCCTGATTCTTGTCGAGCCAGTTTGATCCGTTGTTTGTAGTGAGGAATAACCCTCCGTTGGGATTTGTGCCGAGAAAAACATTTCCTCCCGAAGAATACAAAGTATTGGTAAAGAACAAACCGGAAAGGCCTCCGTTTGCCGCAGCCCAGTTTGCGCCCTCGTTTGCAGACACATATACACCTGCTATGGTTCCTGCGAAAACATAACTGCCCGAGACGGCAAGACAAGTAATGTGCCCGCTTGTGAGTCCGTTACTGGAAATTGCCCAGTTACTTCCGCCGTCTGTACTCTTGTACATTGCGCCGCCAAAGGAAACCTCACCACCTGCTAATACGCCGGAACCAGTCACTGCAATTGCGGTAGGGCCAAAGTCAGAAGGAAGGCCATTAGTGAGTTCGGTCCAGTTTGCACCGTCGTCATTGCTCTTAAAAAGTCCCGCATTTCCGCAGGCAAATATTGTACCGCCTGAAGCTGTAAATGTGTAAATGGAACTTCCGGCGGTGCCGTTGCCCGAAGGCGTCCATTCGGCGCCGAAATTTGTGCTCTTGAATAGCCCGAGATATGTACCTGCGAAAATACTTTGGCCGGACACGCACAATGAATAGACAGAAAGCTGGGTCAGGCCGTTATTCACTGCCGTCCAGCTTGCTCCGTTATTCGAGCTGCGGTACACTCCTTCGCCCTGAGAGCCGGCGAAAATGTAACTGCCTGTTGAGACAAGCGAGTTAATGTTTACTCCGCCGGTGATTCCGTTCGATGACATCTCCCATTGGGCGGATGAATTGTTTGATAGAAATGTGAAAAATGTAATAACGAGGAAACAGGAGAGTGTTGTAAGTGTTTTCATGTCTGCTGATGTTTTGAAGTTGTTTCAAGTACATCTTCAATGAGACAGATTGATCAATTCAAGGCGAATAGATCAGGCTCAACAAAAAGATCTTGAGCATTCGGGTTGGATTAAATCAAAGAACTCTATTGTAGATGTGTTGTAATAATGACTACTACAAACTTATCCTTGCTGAAGTCATTTTTCAATGACAACTTTTATAACTGAGGTTCCACCGGCTACCGGTTATATTCAAAACTTTCAGACTTATTTACATTGCCGTATCAGGATCAGACAGCCATTTCGTAAGAGTACCCTTTTACTTGATAGATATAAATCAATCATACCCTTATATTAAAAGTTTTCAAATCATCAACTATTCGGAAAGGAATATTAAGGAAAGATGAACAATCTGATGTCAATGCTTAAGGAAGTTGCTTACAATTTCTATTGGTCATGGAACAGGGAAGCATATGAAGTGTTCAACGACATTAATCCCGATTACTGGAAGTGGTGCATGCATAATCCCGTCCTCCTGCTGAACAAGATGGATCCTTCGTATCTTGAGTATGTGATCGAGAAAAAGCACATGGGAAGCAAGATCCTCAACATATACAATGAGTACAGGTATTACATGGAAAGAAAGACGTACTTTGAGGACACATTCTACAGGCCTGAAAGTCCCGAAATTGCATACTTCTCAGCCGAATACGGTATTACTGAATGCATGAGGATCTATTCCGGCGGGCTCGGCGTTCTGTCCGGTGATCATCTGAAATCCTCATCTGATCTTGGCATTCCGCTCACAGGCATTGGCCTCGCTTATATGTACGGCTATTTTACGCAGGTGATAAACAGGGACGGCATTCAGACCGAGAATTATGAACCGAACAATTTTGATACGCTTCCGATGAACCTACTTCGGGATGAGAACTACCTTCCGCTCAAGATTGAACTTAAGTTTCCCGGAAGGACCGTACTTGCGCAGGCATGGCAGTTGAACGTTGGAAGAGTTAAGCTGTATCTACTTGATACTTCTCTGCCGGAGAACACGGTTGATGACAGGCGAATAACTGACAGACTTTACGGCGGCAATCAGGAAAAGAGGATCATGCAGGAGATCGTGCTTGGAATAGGAGGAGTGAGACTGCTTG
>JAIBBK010000021.1 GCA_019694675.1 Ignavibacteria bacterium | reverse complement strand
GAATAATTGCTCCGTACTCAAGAATAATTGCTCCGTACTCAAGAATAATTGCTCCGTACTCAAGAATAATTGCTCCGTACTCAAGAATAATTGCTCCGTACTCAAGAATAATTGCTCCGTACTCAAGGACAATTGCTCCCTACTCAAGAATAATTGCTCCGTACTCAAGAATAACTGCTCCGTTCTCAAGAATAATTACTCCGTACACAAGATCAACTGCTTCGTACACAAGAATGATCGCTCAGTACTCAAGAATTATTGATCTGTAGCTAAATCCGGAGATATCACGGTTTAGGACAACAGCTCGGTTGAAAGGAACAGCTGGGCCGTAGTTCAGTGCAAATGCTGATCAATCAATAGTCTGCACTCCATATTTTTCAATTGTGATTGTCTGTCTGTTAGAATTTTCGGTTCTTGCCATATAGTATTTAGCCATACCAGACGGAGACACAAGATAGGGGGTTTCATTCAACCCAATTTTGTTATCAATTGCCGGTAGGAGCCGGAAATGATGCCGGAATAAGGAACAATTTCCGTATGCAGGATAAGCGCTCTTTGCAGACGGCAAAGCTATTGCAAGAATGGCTATATAACTTTATGTATAAGTTTAAATAAAGTTCGTAATATGCATTGACTATTACAATTTAAGTGTTGAAATTGCCCCATCATTTGCAGCCGTGTTTTGTATACAATCAATGTATGCAATCGGCTTCGTCAGATCAGTCGGAACCGTCACATATCAGACTGCCCCAAAGCAACTTCTAACCTTAATATAAGGAGATGAAATGACTCATAAGTATTTAGCGCTTCTGCTGTCGCTTACCGGAATTCTGATTCTGACAGGACAGAACTTCTTTGTGGAGCAGGCGGGCAGTGAAAGGCCGGGCGCAAACGGCAACTCCGGCGGCAAAGTGCAATTGGTCGCCTTTCCAAATGTACGGCTCAACCCTTCATCTGCAACTCAGCAGACCGGCGTTGATATAGTGAGGGACCCGAACAATGCTAACCTTCTCTTTGCTACTGCACTAACAACTATCAATGGAGGCGCGGCGTACAACGGGGCCGGCGTTTATGTTTCCACAAACGGCGGATTCACATGGACGGGCAAGGATACTCTTAACTCACCGAAGATCGACGATATGCGGGGCTTTCCGGTGCCTGTTGTTGACAGGCTCGGCAGATTCTATGTGACACACATAACCTCGGCCACCAATTTCGGATCTCCGATAGGAGTCGGTGTCAATTACTCAACGGACAGGGGAGCAACATGGTCTTCAACTGTTCAGATCGTAAACGATATTTATGCGGACAGAAGCGTTTCATGCACCGATGATTCACCGGTAAGCCCGAGTTACGGAAACCTCTATGCGGCATGGTCCACGGCCTCGTCCAATCCTGCCACCGGAAGATTTTCCAAAACAACTGACGGCGGCGTGACTTGGACAACTCCCATTCAGCTCAATCCGGGTTCAGCATCCAGAAGCGCAACAGGACATGATCTCGTTTGCGGAGTGAACGGTGAGATCTATTCTGCATATGCAATGGCACAGACAACATCTCCCTTTACAGAAGATTATATAGGTTTCTCAAGATCAACAAATGCAGGATCTTCGTTCATTGTGAACGAAACTGCAATTGACATCACAGGGATCAGGTCAAATTCATTCAACGGATGGGGAGTTTCGGTCAACGGGTTTCCAAGAGTTGCCGTAGATAAGAGCAGTGGCCCGAGAAGGGGCTGGATATACATAGTATCAAGTCAGCGGGGACAGTCTCCGGCAGGAAATGAAGCTGACATTGTACTTTACAGGTCATCAAACAACGGTGTCAACTGGTCTTCCGGGATCAGGGTGAATCAGGACGCATTGAACAACGGCAAAGTTCAGTTCTTTCCTGCGCTTTGTGTGGATGACGGCGGAATCCTTCATGTTGCATATTACGACAACAGGGCATTTGCCTCGACCGGTGATTCTTGCTCGGTGTTTCTCTCAAGTTCACTGGACGGCGGTAATACTTGGACCGAAGCGGAAATTGCTGATCATCACTTTAAGCCAAAGACTGCGCTGAACTTCACCGGAGGATTCTTCGGAGATTATATCGGCATTGCTCCAAGCCAGGGCAGGGTCGTTGTTACATGGATGGATGACAAAGGCGGAACGCCGGGATTCTATAACGCATGGAGCGGCGCATTTCAGGCAGTGACATATCCGCTGAACTCCTTTAGTCTGAGGAATCCCGCCGCAGGCGCCACCATAGTTTCTCTTGCAAGTTCTCCGCAGAATGTAACAATAGAGTGGGATACGTCCGCATCAACTGCATCATATAAATGGATCTTCGGAAGCCCGACAACTACGCCGAGACTGATCACTCTTCCGTCGTCATCAAATTTCCTCACTGTCACTCTGGGACAGCTTGACAATCTGCTTGCGGGCCTCGGCATTCCTCAGGGCGGGGAAGTTACCGGACAATGGGATGTATGGGCATTTAGGAACAATCAGCAGAATGATTCGCTTAAGGCAGGCAACGGACCAAGGCAGATTACTTTCAGAAGAGGAGTTCCGCAGTTATTGCCGTTCACACTCAGCTTCCCGAATAACGGAAGCACAATACTGACATCACCGTTCAACAACTCAAACGTTTCGATCAGATGGAACCGGTCGGGAGGCGGAGTGAACTACAGGTGGAGATTCGGGGCACCGGGTATCGGACAGGTCTTGCTTGACCTTCCGTCGAACAGTTCCGGATTTGATTCGGTGCTTACTATCAGCAACAGGACGCTTGATGGGGTCCTTGTCGGACTGGGACTTGCTCCCGGGGATTCCGTAACAGGACAGTGGGCTGTGTGGGCTTATGCAGGCACGGATTCCCTGAGGTCATCAAATGTTTACAACCTCACACTCAAGAGGCAACCGAGAGGCGATGTGCTCATAGTCTATGATTCAACGACCGCAAGCTCAAGAATATCGAGAGACTCCGTGATTGCCAATCTCAATGCAATGGGAATGTCTTACGATGTTTTTAACCGCGGAGTGAACATCAACAATTCTTCAATCTCATACAGGGGATTCAAAAGAGTGCTTCTGCTTGGAGAAGCTTCTTCAGTTATGTCTAACGCGGTCAAGGACTCATTGAAATCATATCTTTCATGGGGAAGCGCAAACCAGAAGGCAAAACTGATGATCATGGCTGAGGATATCGGGTATCATCTTGACAGGCCCGCCTCCGTTTACTATGACCCTGATTTTGCAAGGACATGGCTTGGATTTGAATACGGAAGCGACTTCCCCGGAACATCTGGAGGCAAAGGACTTACCGGTGCGCTTGCAAATCCAAACATAAACGACAGCACAGTGGGCCCGAGGCCTGATGTGATAAAGAAGTCGGCAGGCATTCCGGCATACGAACTTCACGAACTGTACCGTTTCCGCGGAACAACTCAGCTAAGCGGAGTGGGAAGGATAGGCGAGACATTCAATGTTTCAATAATGGCAGTAGATGTGGAATCTCTGAGAAGAGCCACGGACAGCCCGCCCGCAAGTCCGGTGAGGCGATTCCTGAAATCAGCTATTGATTTCGTTGACGGGCTTCTTACCGTATCGGTGAATCAGATAAGCTCTCAGATTCCGCAGAAGTTCGGGCTTAATCAGAACTACCCGAACCCGTTCAATCCTTCTACGAAAATTGCATTTGACATTCCTTCAGCAGGTAATGTAACCCTGAAGGTGTATGATGCGCTTGGAAAGCAAGTTGCTTTGCTTGTCAATGAAGAACTTCAGGCAGGCAGTTACGAGAAGTCATTCGACGCGGTTTCACTTGCCAGCGGAGTTTACTTCTACACTCTTACTTCGGGTTCATTCATTGAAACAAGGAAGATGCTGCTTCTGCGCTGATTGATGCTTTCTGTGTATGATGTGAGGTGTGCGGGCAACATAGATTCGGACTTAAACTTCACAGGCAGTAAAAATTTCTGCAGGCTCACGGTTGATTCCGCGGGCCTGCACGTTTTTGATACGTTGCACGGTAAACTTGCATCGTTCATAAATTCATACTTATGCTGATGTTCAGCAAACCCTGCTCCGGCCAACTCTGTCCAAGACGATTTACTTACGAATGCCATCTACAGCGAGGATTCTATCCGCAGAAAGTTAATCGCTTTCTTTTGAACGATCAAAAGAAAGCTTAGCAAAGAAAAATCGCCCGCTGCAGCCTAATCGCCTGAAATTGCTCGCTCAGGCTGCGAGAATTTCAACTCCTCACCCAAACGAATACTTCGTTTGGGTTCGTCAAACAAGAAATTCTCGCTGACGCCTTCGCTCACAATTTCTTCACGGCGATTAGGCTGAGGCGGGTTATTTTTACAACATCCGGAAAGATCTTGATATCTGGAATGCAAGTCCAGCAAATTTCTGATTTCGAAAATAATTTGGACAGCATTGTGCTCCGGCTTCACTGCAATCGCTTAACATTGTTGAAATTGCAAACCGATTAGCATATCTTGAAACAGTTCAACCAACTTTTTTTCACAAAACAATACCATTATTAAAATGCATCGCAAGCTTTTTGTGTTCTCAATTCTGTTGCTTGGAGCAGTTGCCTTCATGGGTCAGAAAGACAAAGACGAAGATCCGAGATGGAACATTCCCAATTCAGCAGCTTATCTGAGCGGAGAGTATGTTCCGCTTCCAACAGCTCAAAATGACATTAAGCAGTTCACCTATGAACCAAGGACAACGATCACTCCGATAGGAGTGCTGACTGTATTTCCGAACGTGAGGGTTCTTCCTTCAACAGTAATGCAACAGTCTGAAGTGATAATTACCCATGATCCTAATGACCCGAGCGTCCTGTTTGGTTCTTCCAACTCCGCAAGAACTTCAGGCGGATCATTCATCAGCGAAGGAGTTTACGTCTCGACAGACGGCGGTATGACTTGGCGAGGTTCTGACACTGTGAATACGCCGATACTCACGGACCAAAGAGGCGATCCCGGTCCGGCAATTGACAAGAACGGCAGATTCCATCTGACGCACCTGACATCCGCGACAGTTTTCGGCGGCGTAACAGGTATCGGTTCAAATTATTCCACAAACAGGGGCCTCAACTGGCAGCCCACTGTTCAGCTTGTTAATGATGCCAATGCAGATAAGAATCTTGCGGGAACTGACGATTCTCCCACAAGCCCTTATTACGGAAATGTTTACTGTGCGTGGACTTCTTTTGGAACAACTCCGGCAACCGGAAGGGCGGCCAGAACCACAAACGGCGGCGTAACATGGGAGCCGGCACAGCAGATCAATGTGGGACTTAACGGAAGATTTGCACAAGGCCACGATGTTGCATGCGGTCCGAACGGGGAAGTCTATGTGGTCTGGACGGCAGGCAATTCTGCTTCACCGTTCACCGAGGATTTCGTCGGCATGGCAAAATCAACAAACGGCGGAGCAAACTATGTAACTACCGAAAGCATCTTTGATGTAAACGGAAGCCGCTCGACATCATTCAACGGATGGGGAATCAGGACAAACGGATTCCCGAGAATTGCAGTTGACAAAACCAACGGCCCAAGACGCGGCTGGATCTATGTAGTTACAAGTCAGCTTAATCTCCCGCCTGCCGGATCTGACGCTGATGTGATCCTCAACAGATCATCAGACGGCGGCGCAACATGGTCAACAGGAATCAGAGTCAATCAGGATCCGCTCAACAACGGAAAGGTGCAGTTCTTCCCGGCTGTCTGCGTTGACGATGCCGGCGGAGTGAATATCGTTTATTATGACAACAGAGCATTCCCGTCATCAGGTGACTCTGCTACAGTTTACATTTCAAGGTCAGTTGACGGCGGTACAACCTTCACAGATGTTGAGGTTGCTGATCACCACTTCAAGCCAAAAGCGGCAACGGGCTTTGGCGGAGGTTACATGGGTGATTATATCGGAATCACATCCAGCGTAGGAAAAGTGGTGGCAATATGGATGGACGATAAAGCAGGTGTTGCAGGATTTTACAATGCATGGACAGGTGCCTTGCAGACAGTAACTTACCCGCTGAATGCTTTCAATCTTCAAACTCCTCCGGCGGGTGTAACAGTGACTTCATTCCCGAATTCGAATACGCCAATTACCATAACATGGGATACATCGGCATCAACAGCTTCATACAAGTGGATATTCGGAAGCCCGACACCGAATCCAAGACTGCTAACATTGCCGAGCTCAACGAATCAGCTTACCGTTACAGCTGGACAACTTGACAACATACTTGCTTCTGCCGGTGTAAATCAGGGAGATTCGATTGTCGGCCAGTGGGATGTATGGGCTTTCAGAAACAATCAGACAAATGATTCGCTGAAGTCCACAAACGGACCGAGGGCAATTACTCTGAAAAGAGGCGTGCCGCAGCTGACATCATTCTCACTTGTTTCTCCGCCAAACAACACGACGGTTACAACATCACCGTTCAACACTTCTCTGATCAACATAAACTGGACAAGGTCCGGGCAGGGAACAACATACAAATGGAAGTTCGGAGCTCCGACGATCGGAACCGTAAGGCTTTCAGTGCCTTCCAACGGAAACGGTTACGATTCAGCACTGACCGTTCAGAACAATGCACTCGACGGCATACTCGGCGGACTCGGCCTCAATCCCGGTGATTCGCTTGTAGGACAATGGGCAGTATGGGCATACAATGCAACAGACTCTGCAAGATCATCAAACGTTTTCAACATCACACTCAAGAGGCAGGCAAGGGGTGATATCATCATCCTTTACGATTCAACAGTAACAGGCTGCAGGACTTCGAGAGACTCCGTGATTGCGAACCTCAATGCGCTTGGAGCAACTTACGATCTTTACAACAGAAGGAGCAACACCACGGGTACAACTTCAATCTCTTTCAGAGGATACAGGAAAGTCATACTGCTTGGTGAAGGTACAGGCGTTTCTTCAAATGTCGTTAAGGACTCAATCAAGTCGTATCTTGCCTCAGGAACAACCACGAATAAGGCAAAGCTCATAATAATTGCTGAAGACGTTGGTTACCACTGGGACAGGTCTGCATCAACTTACGTTGATACGGCCTTTACAAGATCACAACTTGGCTTCTCGTTTATCGCTGACAGGCCCGGAACACTTGGGACAAGAGGCATAGTGGGTGTTACAACCAATCCGAATCAGGCCGACAGTACTTCAGGCCCGTGGCCGGATGTTCTTGCAAAATCAGGAAGCGTTCCCGCAAGCCAGCTCTACTCGCTTTACAAGTTCAGATTATTCCCGGATTCACTGAACGCGATCGGAAGGATCGGTACAACTTACAATGTAGCCACTTTTGGCGTTGACCTTGAATCAATGAGATCAACACCGGACAGCCCTCCGGGTTCACCGGCTAGAAGGATTGTCAAAGGCGGCCTTGATTTCGTTGACGGTCTTCTCACGGGAGTTGTAAGCAACACAAGCAGTATCATTCCGGACAGATTCAGTCTCTCGCAGAATTATCCGAATCCGTTCAATCCCACTACAAAGATAAACTTCAGCATTCCGGAGCAGACAAAGGTATCGCTGAGGATCTATGATGTGCTCGGAAGGGAAGTGATGACGCTTGTGAACGATGTCAAGAATGCCGGAACTTACGAAGTTGAGTTCAGCGGGGCAAATCTCGCCAGCGGCGCTTACTTCTACAGAATTGATGCCGGACAGTACAGCGACATTAAGAGAATGGTGCTTCTGAAATAACGTTTCATTACCTCACGGCGGTCATTCCGTGCAGGTCAAGAAATCAGAAATTGCAATGAGCCCGGTGATTCAGATCCCGGGCTTCTTGCATTTTATACAGTAAAACTATCTGCATTACCGAAGCGGGGGTCCGTTCAGCTGCATTGTATAGAAGATTGCTTTTATATTATCAAAGATTTAATTTGAAGCATTATTTTGAACGATCTTACAAAAGATATTGAACTGCTTCAGACTTTCCAGAAGAAAGAATCTCACATTTTTTACAACCGGATTCATTTTCCAAACTTAAACAAATCAGAAAGGAATTGAGTAGATGAAAAAGCTGATCTACTTCCTGCCTGTCTTTATTATTGCGTACTTCGTAATGACAGGACAAAGGGTACCTGACGAAGCAAGATGGAATCAGCCGATGCAGACAAACATTTATGACCCGTCTGCAACTTATTCCAATGCTTTACCGATAGTCAGGGATTATTTCAACCCTCTGGCAACTTCAAGGATCATAAGGACTCCTTACGAAGTGCTTGAGGTAACGCCTAATGTCAGAGTTCTCCCGAGATCAAACAGCTGGCAGAGCGAAGTTGACATTAAGAGGCATCCTCTGAATCCGAATATAATGTTCGGTTCATCCAATGCCATCAGCAACACCAGCGGGACACTCTTCATCAGTGAAGGTGTTTATGTTACCACAAACGGCGGCGTAACTTGGTTCGGTTCTGACACTTTGCAGGGCACACCGCTTGGTAATCACGGCGGTGATCCTGGCATAGCCATTGACAAGAACGGAAACTTCATAATGACACACCTTGGATTTTCCACTTCGGGAATGTTTGCAAATTACTCTACGGACAACGGCGCAACCTGGTCTTCAAACTACACGATCACTACGGGCTCACAGGACAAGAATCTCGCAGGAACTGACGATTATCCATCAAGCCCTTACTACGGAAGATCATATGTTGTCTGGTCACTCTTTAATTTCTCTTCCCCTCCGGCAGGAATTTCCTATACAACCAACGGCGGGGTGAACTGGTCGCCTGTGATCCAGATCAATACATCGGCATCCGGCCACTACTCACAGGGTACTGATGTTGCTACCGGTCCGGCAGGTGAAGTATATGTTACCTGGGCGGCGCCGATCTCCGGTTCACCTTTTACAGAGGACTTTGCCGGGTTCGGTAAATCAACCAACGGCGGTGTGAATTGGGTTGTAACAGATAATATTTTCGACATGAACGGGATCAGGACCACGAATCTCAACGGTTGGGGTATCAGGTCTAACAGCTTCCCGAGGATCGCAGTTGACAAGAGCGGCGGAGCAAGGAACGGCTGGATTTACATTGTGACTACCGGCAGAAACATTGCTCCGGCAGGAAGTGATGCCGATGTGCTTCTTTACAGGTCAACCAATGGCGGCACGAACTGGTCATCAGGCGTAAGGGTTAATCAGGACCCGATCAACAACGGTAAGGTTCAGTGGCTCCCGGCAATCAGAGTTGATGAAGCCGGCGGAGTTAACATTGTTTACTATGACAACAGAAATTCAACAGACTCTGCTGAAGTTTATGTTTCGAGATCTCTTGACGGCGGAAACACATTTTCCGATGTACTCGTCAGTGATCATAAGTTCAGGCCGAAGGCAATCACACTCAGCGGTATCGCAGGCGGTTATGCAGGCGATTACATAGGTGTGACATCAGGAAACGGTAAGTTGTGGCCTCTCTGGATGGACGACATTACCGGCATTTACCAGGCATGGACATCAGCAGTTCAGATACAGACATTCCCGCTCAATGCATTCAATCTTCTTACACCTCCTGCAGGCGCGAGAATTGAATCATTGCCGAACAATACGACTCAGTACACAATTACCTGGGACACTTCTGCATCAACTGCTTCCTATAAGTGGATCTTCGGAAGCCCGACCCCGAATCCGAGGCTTGTAACACTTCAGCCGAACGGCAATTCGCTGACTGTCACTGGTGGACAGCTTGACAACATACTCGCAGGACTTGGACTCAATCAGGGTGATTCAGTTGTAGGCCAATGGGATGTATGGGCATTCAGAAATAATCAGGAGAATGATTCTCTGAAGTCTGCAAACGGACCGAGAGGAATCACCTTCAAAAGAGGCAAACCTCTCCTTGTTCCTTTCAGCCTAGTTTCACCTCCAAGCAACACGACCGTACTCACACTGAACACAAATACTTCGCCGGTGGACATCACCTGGAGAAAATCGGGTGAAGCTGTGAAGTTCAGATGGATGTATGCCACTCCGAATTTCAACACACAGTCGAACATCAAGCTAAGAGTGCTATCAAACAACAATGGCTTTGATTCGTTGCTTACTCTGAGAAACTCCCAGATAGATTCAATACTTGCAGGACTCGGTTTGAACATCGGGGATTCGTCAGTTGGACAGTGGAGAGTTTACGGTTACAGCGGAAACGACTCACTTGCATCAACTCAGACGTACAATATTACACTGAGAAGAGGCAGGCCGCCTACAGTAACAACTTCACTTGATTCGATAGTTGTAAATCTGCCTTTCGGAACCAATCAGACCGACAGGAATCTTGTACTCGGAAACACGGGCCAATTCCCGCTCAACTGGACAATCTCAGAAACATCCTCCAATCTTGACAATGCAAACACCGGAGGAAATACTTTCTCCGAGCGTGTAATGAATGAGATCATCAATGCTCCTAAAGGAGCGGATGATATCTATTTCGGTCCTGAAGTTACTGACGGACAGGGAGGACCAGATGCCGGCGGTTACAGATGGATTGACAGCGATGAGCCCGGCGGTCCGCAGTTCAACTGGGTTGACATTTCAACAACGGGCACGCCGATCACAACATGGACTATCGGAACAGCGGATGACGGTGCAACTGTACTGCCTTTGCCGTTCACTTTCACATATTATGAACAGCCGTACACACAGCTTAAGGTGTGCACAAACGGATGGCTGAGCTTTGATGCCGCATCAACAAATACTGCATTTACAAATGCGGCTGTGCCAAACACTGCCGAGCCGAACAATGCACTCTATCCGTTCTGGGATGACCTTGACCTCAGGGATTCCGGTGTTGTTTATTATCAGAATGATGCACAGAACAACAGGTTCATCGTTCAGTATCACAGAGTGCCGCATTACAATCCGCCGGGAGGAGGCCCGTACACATTCCAGGTCATTCTCTACTCCGACGGAAGGATATACTACCAGTATCAGAACATGGTTGATCCGCTGAATTCCGCGACCGTCGGAAACGAGAACCAGGGCGGCGCAACAGGCCTTCAGATGGTGTTCAACAACACATACGTTCACAACAATCTTGCGATCAAGATCGAGAAGGGCCTTGCATGGGTTGATGAAAATCCGACATCAGGCACTGTCAATCCGGGTTTGAACCAGAACGTAGTTGTCACTTTCAAATCAGTCGGACTTGCGATCGGCTCATATGCGGGTTTCCTTAAAGTGAACAGCAATGACCCGGTAAGGCCGGTCAAGGATGTAAGGATAAGACTGAATGTCGGCAACGTAGATGTTCAGAACAACAATCTCGGACTTCCGGGAGAGTTTGCTCTTGAGCAGAACTATCCGAATCCGTTCAATCCTTCAACAAAGATAACCTACGCTGTGCCTCAGGCATCCAAAGTGACTCTGAGAGTATATGACGTTCTTGGTAAGG
The DNA here is from genome assembly GCA_019694675.1 of Ignavibacteria bacterium. Taxonomy (GTDB): domain Bacteria; phylum Bacteroidota; class Ignavibacteria; order Tepidaquicellales; family Tepidaquicellaceae; genus JADJAH01. The sequence goes on along the minus strand of JAIBBK010000021.1, from coordinate 5,103 downwards.
AAGTCATGACGCTTGTAAACGGAGAAAGACAGCCCGGGTTCTATGACGTTGATTTCAACGGAGTGAACCTTGCGAGCGGAATGTACTTCTACAAACTTGAGGCAGGATCGTTTGTCCAGACAAAGCGAATGATGCTGATCAAGTAAGTTGTTCACGTTTTTCCAGGTTCAATGAGACAGAAAGATATCAGAGCCTGCAGACTTTTCTGCAGGCTCTTTCTTTTTGCCGCAGAGTGCTTTGATACATAGCTTCACCGGTCTATTGAACTCAAAGGTGAAGCGGGATGAATGATCCGGTGCCTCGCTTCTGCTCAATGCGCTTCCATAACTTGCCTTGATAAAGTACATCAATCACTATATCTTAATAAGCAGGAAACTATCAATTTCTATCTTCCTGACAACCTGCACAAATCAACCGGGAATTATCAAAACAAAACTACATAAACAAAATGCGCAAACTTCTTTTGCTTGTCTGCATGCTGATTTCGGCATCGGCTTTCTCGCAAAATGTTCAGATAACTGAACGGCTTGCAAGGAAGATGCAGACACTGAATCCGATCGAGTACACACGCGTACTCATTCTGCTCAATGACAGAGTTGATATAGAGGCGCTCGATGCGGAACTGTACAGGATAAATGCTCCTCTCGACTACAGGGCGAGAACTGTCATCACAACTCTCAGAAACAAGGCCGAACAAACGCAGGGCCCTTTGCTTGAATACCTTGGTTCCGAAATGAAGCAAGGCAAGGTCAAGCAGATGATAAACTTCTGGATCACAAATCTTGTCTTTGCTGAGGTTACTGCAGACGTTATTCACACTCTTTCAAGAAGAAGCGACATTGATCTGCTGGATCTTGACGACCTCGTTGAACTTGACAAGCCAATTTATTCGGAATATACAATGAGCAATACGGGAACCGAATCTGCAGAGACCGGACTGAAAGTGATCAAGGCCGATGTGCTGTGGAGGCTTGGTTTTACGGGTGCTGGAAGGACAGTAATGCATATTGATACGGGAGTGGACGGCGCGCATCCTGCGCTTGGACCAAGATGGTGGGGCAACAACGGCCGTCAATGGTATCATGCCTGGTTCGATCCTATTGCACCGTCAACCAGTGCTCCTTTTGACTGCGGAAGCCACGGTACTCACACAATGGGTATAATGTGCGGAAGAAACACTCAGAGCGGCGATACAGTCGGCGTTGCTCCTGATGCTTACTGGATGGCGGCCGGTGTAACTGATTGTCCCGGCGCTTCTTATCCATCAATGAACATAGCTTCTTACCAATGGGCAATGGACCCGGATACAAATGCCACCACAATGAACATGCCGGATGTTATAAGCTGTTCATGGCAGGATCCGACCGTAACCGGAACCTCTCAGTGCAATTCTATCTATGTACCGACCCTTAATGCTCTTGAAGCTGCGGGTATTGCAGTATGCTTTTCGGCGGGAAATTCAGGATCCGGAGCTTCTACCATAACACCGCCTAAGAACATCAACACTGATTCAGTGAATGTGTTTTGCGTCGGCGCAGTTGACGGTAATACATCAGGATATCCGATCGCGAGCTTCTCAAGCCGCGGTCCTTCAATTTGCGGAGGTACGGGCACGCTTCTGATCAAACCTGAAGTATCAGCTCCCGGAGTGAATGTGAGGTCTTCACTTCCAAACAACAGTTACGGTAACAACTCGGGAACTTCAATGGCATCACCGCACGTGGCTGGTGCAATTGCTTTGCTCAAACAGGTTGCACCGAACATGACCGGAAGGCAGATCAAGGCGATCCTCTTTTCAACAGCCACTGATCTTGGTACACCGGGTGAAGATAATACTTACGGAAAAGGGCTCATTAATCTTGAAGCGGCTTTCCAGCAAATGGGACTGTTCCCTCTGAATGCATTCAACCTGCAGTCACCGGCTCCCAATGCGAGAATAGAATCATTTCCGAACTCATCAACACCTGTGACTATCACATGGGATACATCCGCAACAGGCGCTCAGTACAAATGGATATTCGGAAGCCCGGCGGTTCCGCCAAGGCTTCTTACACTGCCTTCATCTACTAACTCCCTCACGCTTACTCTTGGCCAGCTCGATCAGATACTTGCATCTGCAGGCCTGGCACAGGGCGATTCGATCACGGGACAGTGGGATGTTTGGGCTTACAGAGTAAATCCGATTGATTCGATAAAGGCAACCAACGGTCCGAGGGCAATCAAGTTCAAGAGAGGAAGGCCGCAGCTTTCGGCATTCAATCTTGTTTCTCCGCCTTCAGGAATCACAGTTACAACTTCGCCGTTCAATACATCTCAGATAGACATCAACTGGAGAAAATCCGGTGAAGGAGTTACATACAAATGGAAATTCGGCGCGCCGACGATTTCAACTGCATTGCTGACGGTCCCGTCAAACGGCGGCGGATACGACACGGCTTTGACTGTAGCCAATAACGCACTTGACGGTATTCTTGCCGGACTCGGCCTCAATCCGGGTGATTCCGTAGTGGGCCAATGGGCAGTATGGGCTTTCAATGCAACTGATTCCGTAAGGTCAACAAATGTCCACAACATCACATTTAAGCGGCAATCAAGAGGCGATATTGTTATTCTGTATGATTCCACAGTGACAGGATGCAGAACATCAAGGGATTCCGTAATTGCAAATCTCAACGCACTCGGAGCTACGTACGACCTGTTCAACAGGAAGTCAAACACCACGGGAACTTCATCCATCTCATTAAGAGGATATAAGAAAGTAATTCTTCTGGGTGAAGGCACTGGCGTTGCTTCCAATGTCGTGAAGGACTCGATAAAGTCTTATCTTGCTTCAGGCACTGCCAATTCAAAAGCCAAGCTCATAATAATAGCGGAAGACGTCGGATATCACTGGGACAGGGCGGCTTCGACCTATGTTGACACGGACTTCTCAAGGAATCAGCTTGGGATTACATTTGTGGCTGACAGGCCGGGAACATTGGGTACACGAGGAATCATCGGCATTACTACAAATCCAAACCAGGCTGACAGTACAGCAGGCCCTTGGCCGGATGTGCTTCAGAAATCGGCTTCATTGCCGGCAAGCCAGCTTCATTCTCTTTACAGGTTCAGGCTTTTCCCGGATTCGCTGAATGCAGTCGGAAGGATAGGACCAACATATAACGTAGCCGTATTTGGTGTTGATCTGGAATCAATGAGGTCAACTCCCGACAGTCCTCCCGGATCGCCGGCAAGGAGGATCGTCAAAGGAGGTATGGACTTTGTGGACGGCCTGCTTACAGGTGTCGGCAACTCGTCGGTTGCAAGCATTCCGGAAACGTTCTCTATGTCACAAAACTATCCGAATCCGTTCAATCCGACAACAAGGATCAGTTTCAGCATACCCGAACAGACTCTTGTTACCCTCAAGGTTTACGACATACTGGGTAAGGAAGTGATGACTCTTGTAAACGAGGTAAAGGCACCGGGAAGCTATGATGCAGTCTTCAATGCGTCCAATCTTGCCAGCGGAGCATATTTCTACAAGATACAAGCCGGCATTTACAGCGACATTAAGAGGATGATGCTCATAAAGTAAGCTTGTAAATTGAGCTGATAAGCCCGGAAAGACATTACCGGCAATGATCATACTGAGCCTGCGGCATTAACGCAGGCTCTTTTTTTACGGTAAAATTCCATCGGATCAGGGTGGAGATCTTAAGGCATATCATCATTCTCTTCAAATGCTTAAATTTGATCAAAATTCTAAATGAAGCATAAACATATTATCAGGGATGCCCCTGAAAAAGGCGGATTGTACAGAGTAGAGTACAAAGGGCAAGAGGTCTATGATGCAAAGGTGCTGGACTATGAAGGCGGCTGCTGGGCAAAAGTGAGAATTGAAAAAGTCCTGCCCGGACAGTTTGAAAATGTTTACAAGGTTGGCCAGGAATTTGACCTTAAGCTTGCTTACTATAAATTGTACGAGCAATCGGAAACGGAATGATAATTGAGCGAAGCCTTATTTCGCTCAATGAAGTACAGAAAAAGATGATCAGAAGCGGTTGGGGTGAGAAGACAGCCGGCGAAACAGCGGTTGAAAAAATGCTGTATGAGTCGGCGGACAGGCATGTTGAAGGATACATCGCATATCCGAAGGACATCAGTGAACCTCTTCCCGTCATTATATGGAACAGGGGAGGGAATCTCAGAGAAGGAAGAATTGACGAATTCCTTGCAAGCGGAATGTACGGCGAGATTGCCTCATGGGGTTATGTTGTGCTTGCATCGCAGTACAGGAAGGATGAGGAATTCGGCGGCAAGGACGTGGAGGATGTGCTTAATCTGATCCCATTGGCGGAATCACTTGAGATCTGCGATGCCGAAAGGATTGGTATGGAAGGGTGGAGCCGCGGCGGGATGATGGCGTATAAGTCGCTCTGCCATACAGACAGAGTAAAATGCGCGGTTGTGATCGCGGGTATAGCAAATCTCCTGAGGCGATCGAAAAGTCTGAAGAAGCTTGAGCAGATCTACGGTCATGTGTTCGAGAATGACGCCCATGAAAAATTCAGCAGAAGGTCGGCAGTAAGATTTGCGCATAAGATGTTTCCGTCAACAGCTATTCTTCTGATCCACGGGACAAATGATCATACTGTTTCGCATCTTGACTCGGTGGAAATGCATGAGATCTTTAAGGAACAGGGCAGGGAATCCGGGTTGAAATTGATTGAAGGCGGAGACCATTTTCTCAGGAATCACAGGGCTGAAGTATCCGGACTGAGGAGGGAATGGTTCGGCAGATTTCTGAAGAATTGAACTTATATGCTTAGCGGAGCTGTTCAAAGGTTTCAATAATCAAACCAAACTAATAAATGTACGATCCAATCATGGTTCAGCCAATGCGTGAAGAAGCCAAAGAGATAGGATTCAGGGAGCTTCTCACTGCATCGGAAGTAAAGGAAGAACTTGGCAAGTCGGGTACCACGCTGATATTCGTTAACTCTGTTTGCGGCTGTGCCGCAGGCAAAGCGAGGCCGGGGCTTTCACTTGCAATTGACTGGGCAAAAGAGAACAATGCAATGCCGGACAATCTTGTAACTGTATTTGCCGGAATGGAAAAGG
>JAIBBK010000079.1 GCA_019694675.1 Ignavibacteria bacterium | reverse complement strand
ATCTCCCAGTTCTCAATTACCCTGAGCAGTTTTGACTGAAGGTGAAACGGCATGTCGGCAATTTCATCCAACAACAGTGTCCCTCCGTTTGCCTGCTCAAACACTCCGCGCTGATTCTCTATTGCTCCCGTGAACGCTCCCTTTGTATGCCCGAACAGCTCGCTCTCAAGAAGGTTGTCGGGAATCGCACTGCAGTTTATTGCAACGAACGGACCGTTCTTTCTTTCGCTCCTCTGATGAAGCGCCCTTGCCGCAAGCTCTTTCCCGGTTCCGCTCTGGCCTTCTATCAGAACGTTTATATCCGTCTTGGCAACTTTCCTGATCAGGTCAAATACATTCATCATCTTCCTGCTCTTTCCCACTATGTCGGAAAAGGAACTTGTGCTTTCAACCTGAGCCCTGAGGTCCCTGAGCTGTTTTGAAATGTTCAGATTCTCAACGGCCTTCCTGACCTTTATGGCAAACTCCTCAATGTTGAACGGCTTCATAATGTAATCAAATGCTCCGCTCTTCATTGACTCAACTGCGGAATCAACCGAGCCGTAGCCCGTAACCATGATGAAGTGGCAGTTCTCCGGCTTTGACTTCAGCAGGTCAAGCCCGGAGACTTCCGGCATCTGAAGGTCGGATATGACAACATCATACTCACCCGAAGCAATCAGTTCAAGGGCTTTGCGGCTGTCGTTTTCAACTTCCGCCCTGTAGCCCTTCTTGTCGAGCACCTTTCTCATGAGCGAAGTGGAATTTGGCTCGTCGTCAACTATGAGTATTCTGGGAATGTCAGTCATGATGCTTCAAAATATGAAATCACAAGTGTTTTGTCAGTTGAATATTCTTGACACAGTTACGGCACGGTCTGTGGATAATCTCTACACTCAGCAAGTACTACTCACAGAAATCAGCCGATAATGCCTTAGAATTGAATGCATCTTACGGCATGGAAATTGCACTTCTACTGTCAATTCAGCTGTTCAATCAAATACCGATCCTGTCATGAATTCAGCCAAGGCCATCTCCACAGCGGTACTTTTCATTCTGATTATTTTCATTTCAGCAACAATTTACGGTGATCCCGGAGGTAGGACCGGAAGAACAAGAAAAACTTCTAATTCCGGATGCGGAAGCTGTCACGGTTCATCCGCAACAACGGGAGTGAGCGTCACAATCAACGGCCCTGATACGGTAACTGCCGGCCAGACAAACCAGTTTTCAATGATCATCACCCGTTCCGGCAAGACGGGTGCCGGAATTGACATTGCCACAAGAAGAGGCACTCTGGCAGCGGTAACATCGGGCACAAGAGTTTCCAATGGTGAGATCGTTCAGAACGATAATCTTCCTATGTCGGGCGGTACGATAACGATCCTCTTTAATTACATTGCACCCGCCACTCAGGGGCTCGATACGATCTGGTCAACAGGCCTTGCCACAAACAGCAACGGCGGGCAAAGCGGAGATGAGTGGAACTGGTCGGCCAACAGGCCGGTATATGTAAAGCTTGCAACAGGTGTGAATGAGCCGGTGGAAAATGCGCGGGAGTTTGAGCTTAATCAGAATTTTCCCAATCCGTTCAATCCGTCAACAGTCATCAGCTTCAGTCTGCCCGAAAGAAGCCATGCGGTGCTGAGGATTTATGATACAGGAGGAAAGTTAGTAACAGAATTGCTCAACGAAGAAAGGTATGAAGGAAACTACTCCGTGACATTCTCCGCAGAAGCTCTGCCAAGCGGTGTGTATTATTACACGCTGAGTGCAGGCAAATATTCCGGAACAGGAAAGATGATCCTGACAAAGTAGTAGTCTGCCCCCGGGCTACCGGATAAGTGCATTGCTGTAAGACGGCATCTTGCATAATTTTGATCTGAGGAGGAACCGAAAATGAAATACACTTTTATACTGCTGTTTCTCGTTATGGCAACTGCCGATTCAAGTCCGCAGGAGAGCTGGATAAGAATATACTCTCAGGATGGATGGAACATTGAGGGCTTTCATAAATCCGGCGCACAGAACTCTCTGCGTCAGATTCTAATAAAGCATGAATGGATCTATGGCTCAGCAAGTCCTGAGAACGGCAATGTCAAGAGTTACAACAGGATCAGCAATTCATGGTATAGGCCTGCGGGTGGATTCCTCAGCACAGAATGTGCACATTGTGTTGATCCTCCGGTGTCCTGGACCGAATGCAGAGGAAGCGATTTCTTCATAATATCTCCGCGGGACACAAACTTCGCAATGTGTTTCAGACTCACTCCGTGTGCCATGTGTCCGTCTGCATCCACTTTTTTCACATGGAACGGCGGGCTCAACTGGGCAAATTATTACTCTGTTTTCGGCTCATTGGGAACGCCTCCGAACGGCGGTGATTTTGATCCTGCAAATGATTCCGTGCTTTACTACGGCTTCTCGAACGGCGAGTCCGGACATCAGCCCGCAATTTTCAGGAGCACAAACCGCGGAGTTAACTGGCAAATGATGCAGGTCATTCCCGATCTGAGGTATGCCGTTTACAATTCCGGTTCTTACGGACAATCTTCAGGCGGTTTTATTCTTGTCAGCCCTTTCAATTCTGACATTGTATTCGCCAATCACCGTGACAATCTTCTGCGAAGCACGAATGCAGGCAATTCATTCGCACCGACAGCACTGCCTTCACTGAAGGAACTTTCGTTTGACCGTCTGCGAAACAGGACGCTCGGGATTGGTACATCATTGCTTTACCTATCAAATGACAACGGAGCAAACTGGACTTCGATTCCGACTCCGGTAAGTTTCAATACTTTAGAACCAGTTGAGAGCAGTTCTGATGTGATGTTCGCAGGTTCGGATATCGGACTTTACAGAAGCACGAACGGAGGTCAGTCATGGCATTTGTATAACAACACATTCTCCCCTTCAAAGAAAGTCATAGGTATCTGCAAGGATCCCGGCAGTGCGGATACATTGATCGTTTGCACCACCGATGCAGTGTACAAGGTCTTCCGGGACGAGCTTACCGGTCAGGTATCATCCTCACAATCGATTCCCGTCAACTTTGAGCTTCATCAGAACTTCCCGAATCCTTTCAATCCCTCAACCGTGATCGGATATGAATGTCACGCGGCGTCGCATGTTTCGCTGAAAGTTTATGACGCACTTGGCAGGCAGGTCTCCGTCCTGTTTGACGGAATCTCCGAAGCGGGTTACGGGGAAACGCAGTTTGATGCCGAACATCTGGAAAGCGGAATTTACTTTTGCAGAATGGAAGCGGGCGGAGAAGTCCGCACTATCAAGATGGCTGTTTTGAAGTAAGCCGGATCTGTCCGCAGAATAGAATTGAGAAAGGAAAGACGTATTCCTATAATCTGCAATTGTATCTAAACCCAAACCTGCATCTGAACAGCAAGAGCATTCTCAGAAACGTCTCAAAGCACATTAACCTGAATGCGGAGGAAGAAACCTATTTTCTCTCTCTCCTGACAGAAGCCAGGATCAGGAGAAAGGAGTTTCTTCTGAGGGCTGGTGAAGTGTGCGACTTCTCGGCATTTGTCGTAACGGGTTGCCTTAAGGGTTATTCAATTGATCAGAACGGATTCGAACATGTGCTTCAGTTTGCATCTCCCGACTGGTGGATAACCGATATGTACAGTCTTATCACAAGAAGGCCCGGCAGTCTGTTCATTGATGCTTTGGAAAGAACAGATGCACTGCTGTTGAGTTATTCGAACAGGGAAAAGCTCTGCAGGCAGGTTCCGAAATTCGAGAGGTTCTTCCGGATACTTGCGGAGAATTCGCTTGTTTCGAACCGGCAAAGGATCATTGACAACCTGAGTCTCACGGCAAAACAGCGTTACAAGAAGTTCTGCTCAGTCTATTCTGCAATTTTCGCGACTGTTCCGCAGAAGTATGTAGCATCATACATCGGCGTAACGCCGGAATTTCTCAGCAAACTGAGGAGTGAAATAGATGCGGGAACGCGGAAATGACATGCCGTCCTGAATCTGCTTACTGAAAACAAACCAATCAAACCCCCTGATGAAAAACTTTTTTGCAACTGCCGCACTGCTAACAATTGTCTGTGTCAGCCCAGCAATGTCACAACTGAAAAAACCCGATGAACCGAGAATGATGTTCGTATCAATCAATGTAACGGATCTTGACTCTTCAGCAGTATGGTATGAAAAGATGTTGTTACTGAAGACGGTGGACAGGTCTGACTATCCTGCCCTTGGTTACAGGCAGGCAGATCTCAAGAACTCCTCACTGCACATCGAACTTGTAGAGTATGATTCTGCAGGAATGAAGTTGAAGGATTCAGAAAGTGAGACTGGAATGAAACCGGCCGGCATTGCAAAACTCGGGTTCACTGTAAAGAATTTCAGAGAGTGGGTTGGACATCTTCTGATGCAGGATGCAAGTTTTGCGGGCGGAATAACGGCAGACCGCACAACCGGCAAGCCGGCTATGACGATCACAGACCCTGACAGAAACATGATAATCATTCTGGAGGAGTAGCAGATCATGCCCGGAATTCTTAATCTAGATTATTTGCCGGCAAGGAGATTCCGACTAACTTTGCATAATTAAAAAATCATAACATAAACATTATGGCTAGTACAGTAATTCACCGCGCAGATACAAGGGGGCATGCAGATCACGGCTGGCTGAAGGCAAATCATACTTTCAGCTTTGCGGGCTACCATGATCCTTCGAGAGTGCACTTCGGAGTTCTCAGGGTACTTAATGATGACACGGTAGAGGGCGGAAGAGGATTCGGAATGCATCCGCACGACAACATGGAAATAATCACGATACCGCTGGAAGGGGATCTTCAGCACAAAGACAGCATGGGAAATTCCGAAGTGATCCGGCACGGGGATGTGCAGGTGATGAGCGCAGGAACAGGAATACTTCACAGCGAAATAAATCCGAATCCGGACAGGCAAGTGAAACTCCTGCAGATCTGGCTATTCCCGAAAAAGAAGAACGTTGAACCCCGGTACGGGCAGATGACGCTCGACCTGAAAGACAGGCACAACAAGTTACAGCAAATAGTCTCGCCTGACCCTGACGATGAAGGCCTCTGGATACATCAGGATGCCTGGTTTCACATCGGCAAGTTTGAAAAAGGGCAGAAGCTGACCTATGATGTAAGAAGAAACGGTAACGGCGTGTATGCATTCATGATTGACGGGAGCGCAACCATTGCCGGTGAGACCCTTGGAAGGCGTGACGGCATGGGAATCACAGATATGAACGCATTTGAGATCACTGCCGACACGGACTGCGAGATACTGCTCATGGATGTTCCCATGAACTGATCAGAAACATTGAAACATATGCTAACCGGGTTAACCGGCGCTGAACAGATCTGTGACTGAGATGCCCGCGTGAATCTATGCGGGCATTTCTTCTTAAGCATGCCGTGACTGTCAGTGTAATCACTGTGCTGAAAAGTGATGATTCAGATCGACTCTGAATGTGAGAAACATTTCTGAACATGAAGTGATCATTAAGGGGAAGGCAAAAAAAATCCCGGCAACGCACAAGTTTTGCCGGGAGTGTATGCATCAGACATCTCTGTTCAGTTACCTACGCCATCCTTAAGATAATCTTTGTATTCCTTATAAAACTTCTGCACCTTGGGGGCGATCACCATTGAGCAATAACCCTGTTCCGGATTACTCTTGTAATAGTCCTGGTGATAATCCTCCGCGCTGTAGAACTTTTCGAACGGCACTATCTCTGTGACGATCGGGTCCTTCCACAATCCCGAAGCCTGAATTTCGGACCTTACCTTCTCCGCAGTTTCTTTCTGAGTCTGATCGTGACAGAAAATTGCAGAGCGGTATTGATCTCCGACATCCGCACCTTGTCTGTTAAGAGTGGTTGGGTCATGTATATGGAAGAATATCTCCAGCAGTTTTCCGTAGCTGATCACTGACGGGTCAAACGTGATCTGCACTACTTCGGCGTGTCCTGTTTCACCGCCGCAAACCTGCTTGTATGTCGGGTTGTCAACTGTCCCTCCCGAGTAACCTGACTCGACCTTTTCAACCCCTTTAAGATCTTCGAAGATCGTTTCTATACACCAGAAACAACCTCCGGCAAGCGTTGCAGTCTCCAAAGCTGCTCCTGCTCCTTTCGTGTTTGATATTGGTTTTGATTTTACAAACTGACCTGATTCCTGAGTACGGCTGCAGCCGGTAAACGAAAACAACAATACAGCCGCCAAAACTGATTTCAACATAGGTAATTTGAAGAAATGATTAAAGATTGTTGCACGATCACTTAACCTCACACAGACCCAATTGAGTTTCAAATAACTTTCAACGCGGTGAGTCAGGAAAACCTGTACGCCGTGCAACAAAAATGAATTACTGCCATTCAATTTCAAGCCGGAAATTGCCGGACTTCCAGCCTGAAGATAAAAACCGGGAGCATTGAACAGATTCCGGGCTTAAGCGCGAAGCAGACTTCGGTCACTTGCCGGCCGGGATTCGTATTGTCTTAAGCGAAGCGGTCCGGGCAGGACAATACCCGGCAGTTGTCCGGAGAGAAACTCCTTGGGAATAGCCTGAAGATCCAATCCTCTTATTGAACTTTTCACAATTCTTTCCAACTCCTGATTGTGAGCACAGGAAGATCCGTTACAAATCATGAGATCTTTGACGAAAGCAGAAATTATCTCCTAAATAATAAACGGCAAAACAGCAAAATGCGTCCAAAGAAATTGGGGCTAAATAGTTCGAAAACAATCAGGAATATGAATAATTGAATTTTCATTGCAGATATGATATGTCATTTTGACCGGGAAAACTCGAAAAGAAGTCTTTGACAATTGTGTTGAGTGAAGTTAGTTTCAGGAGAATTCAAAATGTAATACAAGAAAACTGGAAACGATAAGAGAAAATGGATTGCTTTGGGGTTCGTTGCATTCTTGTCCAAAACGATTTGCTTACGATTGCCGTCTGCAGCGGGGTTTCTATCCGCAGAAAGTTAACCGCTTTCTTTTGAACGATCAAAAGAAAGCTCCAAAGAAAAATCGCCCGCTGCAGCATATTTGCCTGAAATTGTTCGCTCAGGCTACGAGAATTTCAACTCCTCACCCAAACGAATAATTCGTTTGGGTTCGTCAAACAGGAAATTCTCGCTCACGCCTTCGCTCACAATTTCTTAACGGCAATTATGCTGATGCGGGTTGTTCCTGCGACATTAGGAAAAGTGTTGAATATCGATTTGTTTTCATAACTTTCTCTTCTTTATGAAAATGTTTTGGACGGCATTGGTTTCTTTTGATCCCATTGTATCTGCTTTCGGCAAGTTTAACTGTGAGCTCTAAAAATCATAATCTACATCAATGAAAATCGGACTATTGATTCCTTTTACATTTATCCTTTGGCTGCATTGGATTGGTGTAAATCTAAAACCATCTTCCGGAATCTCGCCCGCCCCCGTAGAATACAGGGCAATGGAAATAAACAATATCCGTTCATGGTTCTGCAGTGACGGTTCATTCAATACAAATTCATTTGGAAATGCCGGGTTTGAATGGCCAAAAGGTTCCGGTAAGTATGCAAGATTTGTTTCAGGGATTTGGCTCGGAGCGAAGGTGCAAAATGAAACTCTCATTACCCATGCATTCTATGATGCACAATATCTTCCGGGCTACATTGACAGCAACGGAACTCCGCAGGGAAGAGATGATCCGGATTACAGAATCTACAGTATTGTAAAAGGGGATACGCTTAGTCAGGATTATTTGAACTGGCCGTCTTCTCAGGGAGCTTATTTGAATTCATCCGGCAGGCCATACTTCTTGGGAACGCAAACAATGTTTTATTCTATTACCGACGGTTATCCTGATCATCATGGATTCTCTCCCGGCAATACAGATCCACTGAAGGCGCAGATACTGCAGACAAACTGGGCATATTCGGCGCAGGATCTTAAGGATGTTATCTTCACCGAGTTCAGGATAATCAACAGAAGTAATGAGGTGTGGAATAATGCGTACTTCGGCTTCTGGACAGACGATGACGTTGGTTATGCAAGCGATGACGGTACCGGAATTGACACACTGAGGAATCTTACCTATGTTTATAACTTCGACAACTTCGATCCGCAATACGGCGAAGCTCCCCCTTGTGTAGGTACACTGCTACTGCGAAGTCCCGTGAAGCATACCGGAAACCCAAGCGATACAGTAAGTTATTATCACCCGCCCGGTTCAATGAATTTAGTTACAAAGCAGGGTTTTGCATTCACCGGACTCAATGCATTTAATGTTTCAGGAAATCAATATGAGGAACCGCGTGACTATAGGGAAGCATTCCGGTTCTTTGAAGGAAAGCAGATGACGGGAGAACCCTGGATCAATCCCGTAACAGGTCAGGTGACAGTGAAGCTCTACTCAGGAGATCCTGTAACCGGCACAGGTTGGATTAACCTCGGAAGCGAAGAAAGAAGAGTAATGACTTCATACGGAAATATCACAATGATGCCGGGAGATACTCAGAGCCTTATAGTTGCTCAGCTTATTGCAAGGGGAAGCAACAACATCAACAGTATCACTAAGCTCAGGGAGCTTTCTGATTATGTTCAGAGCGTGTATGACAAAAACTTTCAGACAGCGCTGTCTGCTGAATCTGTTTTTGAGGAATCTCCGGCATCTTACAGCCTTGGCCAGAACTTCCCCAACCCCTTCAACCCCGTCACAACAATCATCTACGATCTTCCGAACAGCGGGTTCGTTATGCTCAAAGTGTATGATATGCTCGGAAGGGAAGTGAAGACACTTGTGAATGAAATGAAGACTGCGGGATTTCACAAGGCGCAGTTCACAGCAGAGGATCTCGCCACCGGCGCGTACTTCTACCGGCTTTCGGTAAGCGGCAGCGGAGGAGAGTTTACTGCGGTGAGGAAGTGTGTTGTGGTGAAATGAACTTTCTGGGCATCTGGCTTAGAAGCAGAATCTCCACCAATCTGAAGAAACAATTGTGAATAGCGAAAAGAATGAACTCAATGCATAAGTGCCAACATTCCTTATTTCAGGTAATCCACAGCATTCGTCACCCGGAGATTCAGACAGAACACATCACTTCAAGAGAAGCATCTTCTTCGAGATACTGTTTCCATCGGCAGTGAGGCGGTAATAATATACTCCTGCCGAAAGTTCGGAAGCGTCAAATTTCACCGAGTAAGATCCTTCACCTTGTTCTTTGTCAGCAAGGACTGCCACTTCTTTTCCAAGTGAATTGAAAACAGACAGAGAAACATGACCGCGCTTGCTGATGCTGTAGTTTATCACGGTTGACGGGTTGAAAGGATTCGGGAAATTCTGCTCAAGAGAGAATCCGTCTGCAATCTCAGTATTGTTGCCGACAGATGAGACACTGCTGAGATCAAACATGAAGCAACCCCTGCCGTGCGTAGCGGCAAGGAGCATTGCAGGCCCTTCTTTATACTTCATGTCATAAACTTCCACGTTCGGAAATCCTGTGTTGAAAGATACCCAGCTTGCACCGTCGTTTGTTGAACTGAAAACTCCAAGGTCAGTACCCACAAATATCATCCTCGGAGCGGCATGCCTTATCACAATTGAATTGTGCCCGATGTTGGGAAGATTTGTTGAAATGCTGAACCAGTTCTGTCCGCTGTTGGTAGTCTTGTAAACGTGTTTGTCAACACTTGCTCCGCCGAAAGTCGCATAACACACATCATCGTCTCCTCTGTCAACCCAAAAATCGCTTACATACGGAAAGCCTGTCTGAGTTGACCAGTTGATGCCTCCGTTTGTTGTCACATGGATCCTTCCGTTGCTTGTTCCGATATAGATCTTACCCGTATCCTGCATACTTATTCCGATTGCGGAAACATTGCCGTTGATAACAGTGGTTGTTGCGATCTGCCTCCAGCCGGTAGTGCTTGTTGCAGACCTTGCTTCCCATGTCTTCCATACGTCAGCCCTTCCGAAGATTATGGTTTCATTGTCTCCCGGCGCCATTTCATACGGATTATAAAACAGTCCGCCGGTGGAACCGGTCGGCGTAATGCTGGAAAACGAAATTCCGTAATTTGCGGATCGCTGTATGGAACCGTTCACATACTGCCCGTACACATAACTGACATTGACGGGATCAACTATTGTGTAGCCGCCGTCACCGGTAGTTCTCTGTATCCACTCAATTCCGTAGTTCGTGCTTGTATTCTTATTATTATCCTGTGTACCGCCATAAAGAATGTTCACATCGGTCGGGTCATAGTCCGCACTCTGGTATTGCAGAGTGGAGAGAGTTGCATTCAGGTCTGTCCATGAGTCTGCATTGTCGTATGAGACGTAAACTCCACCGTCTGAACAGCAGTACAGGATACTTCCTTTATATGCAAGCCAGTGAATGTCTGCATGCGAGAAATCTGTCGGGGAAGTGGTTGACCAGACGGTCTTTCTTGTAAGTGTAACACCTGCATTGGTTGAAGAATAAATATCAATTCCTCCGACTATTACATGATCGGGATTACCGGGAACAACGACTACTGCGTTATCGTACCAGCCCTGCGAGCCCAGGTAATTTGTCGTGCTGTTTTGCAGAGTCCAGAGTTCGCCGCCGTTTGTTGTCTTATAAAGTCCGTTGAGTGACCCGCTTGATGTTGCGATGCTTGCGTAGAGAATCTCGGGATTATCCGGAGACATTGCAAGCTGTGTCCTTCTGCCGTTTGAAGTTGACAAACCGTTTGTGAGCAGATACCAGCTCTGGCCTCCGTTTGTTGATTTGTGGATTTGGCTTTGCCCTGAGCCTGTGGACGCATATACGATCTGAGGATTCTGAGGGTTTACGATAAGCGACGTGCAGTTTATGAAAAGTATGTTCTCCCAGTTTTGTCCTGCGTTTGTTGACCTGAACACGCCGGCATTACCGGCGCAGTAAACTATGTTCGTATTCTGCGGATTGATGCCTAACTTTCCTATGTATTGTCCGATGAAAGTTGCCGGAGAGATCTTCGTCCATGTGGCTCCTGCATCTGTGGTTTTGTAAAGTCCGTCACCGTACTGGCTGTCGCCTGAGTAGTTCAACTCGCCGGTTCCGTAATAGAGGACATTAGGATTCAGCGGATCAATGGCTATATCTCCGCTGGATATTGAACCGAGGTTGTCTGTGAGCACATTCCAGTTCAAGCCGTTGTTCGTTGTTTTCCATACACCGCCTTGCGCAGCGGCAATATACATTGTTGCAGGATCTGTTGGGTGAAAGGCAATAGAGTTGGTTCTGCCTGAAACATAGTTCGCATTGGTTCTGGCGTAGAACATTCCTGAAGGACTTACACTTTCCCAGCTTGTAAGTGATGTGATGCTTCCCGGCATGTCGCTGTCCTTAGGCATGTTCATCTTCTGGATCACAGCTTTCTCATAGGCATCAGGCGCCAGTTTAAGTCCGGGGCCACCAGCACGGCGGTCCAGTATGTATCGCTCTCGCTGGGCGATCGTTTCGGATGTTTCAAATTCTTCCGCTTCCTGCGCGGCAAGCGGTGTAATTGAAACGGATAGCAGGATCAGCAGTAACGTCTGTAGGAATCTCATTGCAGTGTTTAGTTTAGGCAAGATAGGATTTGGCATAAAGTTATTCTACAGACTTTGGATTGCTTCAGAGAACAGGCATTGCCGGATATCCTAAGAAACGTTTCAGGGATTCACATTTCATAATGCTTCCTGCTGAGAGACATCCGGCGTTTTGTAGTACTTATCCCTCAGCCAAAATGCAACATTTACGAGTGCGATCAATGCGGGCACTTCAACAAGCGGACCAATAACTCCTGCAAAGGCCTGTCCGCTGTTGATTCCAAAGACTCCGATGGCAACTGCAATGGCAAGTTCAAAGTTGTTGCCCGCTGCTGTGAATGACACTGAAGCGTTCTTTGAATAATCTGCGCCAAGCTTCTTCGCAATCAGAAAACTCACAAGGAACATTACCGCGAAGTAGATCAGAAGAGGTACTGCGATCCGTAAGACATCAAGCGGTATCTGAATTATCAGTTTACCCTTGAGACTGAACATAACGACAATAGTGAAAAGAAGCGCTATGAGTGTTACAGGTGAAACTGCAGGAATGAACTTGTTCTGAAACCAGTCTCTGCCTTTGAGATGAATGAGAGCATACCTGCTGATAACGCCTGCGGCAAACGGAATGCCAAGGTATATCGCCACGCTTTCAGCTATCTGACCGATAGTTACATCTACGTCCAGCCCTTTCATTCCCAGCCATTGCGGAAGCACAGTTATGAATACGTATGCATAGAAGCTGTAGAATAAGACCTGAAATATACTGTTCATCGCAACAAGCCCGGCGGCGTACTCTCTGTTTCCTTCGGCAAGTTCGTTCCACACGATCACCATTGCTATGCACCTCGCAATGCCGATGAGTATGAGTCCGACCATGTACTCGGGATAGTTATGAAGGAAGAGAACTGCCAGTACAAACATCAGCAAAGGGCCTATTACCCAGTTCAGCAGAAGGGATATGCTGAGGATCTTCGTATTTCTGAAAACCTCTCCGAGATTCTCATACCTCACTTTGGCAAGGGGAGGATACATCATCAGTATCAGGCCGATTGCCAGAGGAATGTTTGTGGTGCCGCTCGAGAATGAGTTGATGTAATCTGACGAAGCAGGCACAAAGTATCCTACTGCAACACCGGTGACCATTGCAAGGAGTATCCAGAGGGTAAGATACCTGTCAAGAAATTTGAGTGATGCCCTTTTATGTGCGGGCGCGCAATTGTCTGCAGACATGTAGTTTAATGTTGGTTAATGCTGAGTTACGGTCAAATTCCGGAAACGGCTGAAAGCCGGATACGCAAAAGGCGCCGCACGTAATGATTCTTGCTTGCTGTTGTTCATAGCTGAACGAACATACTTCTTCACGGTTTTTCCGCATACACTGTGATGCTGAATATTCCTGTCCTGCCGTTTCTGAAGAAGTCAAGATCCTCCTGTTTCAGGTACTTCAGCAGAATATCATCGGGGATATAGACGGCTCTTTCCTTCTGCACGGTAATATTCCTGAATCCGCTGTCTTCGATGAGTCCCATGTACTCGCTTTTCTGTACTGCTCCGGATACACAACCCGCATACATCTCAGCATCTTCTTTGAGAGAGCCGGGAAGGTCGCCGATGAGCACTACGTCAGAGATGCTGAAGTGACCGCCCGGTTTAAGAACCCGGAAGATCTCATGGAACACTGCCCTTTTGTCCGGTACGAGATTCAGAACACAATTACTTACAACTACATCTGCCGTGTCGTTTTCCACAGGCATATTCTCAATATCACCGAGTATGAACTCAACGTTGTCATAGCCGATTGCCGAGGCATTCTCCCTCGCCTTCGACACCATCTCAGGAGTGAAGTCTATGCCGATCACCTTTCCTTCGCTCCCAGCTTCCGCCCGCGCAACGAAGCAGTCATTGCCGGCACCGGAGCCAAGGTCAATCACAGTGTCTCCCTTTTTGATCTTTGCGAACTGTGTTGGCAGTCCGCAACCGAGACCGAGGTCAGCTTCCTGCTGATAACCCTCGAGCATTTCGTAGCTTTCGTTCATAATATTGCTCACTTCGTCAGAACAGCACCCGGATCCGCAGCAGGATGTTTCGTTAACTTCCTTACTCTGCAGTGCTATCTCAGCGTACTTTCTTCTGACTGTTTCTTTCAGTTCATTTGATGTTTTCATGTTGTTTTTTTGTTTTATCGTCAAAAGACGATTGATGTTATTAAAAAATTTTATTTACAGCACTTATTGTCCGGCTTTGCCGTCACACTCAGGAGTTCGGTAAGATATTTCTCCGCCTCTTCGACTCCTTTCGTATCAATGCAATAGCAGACGGATGTTCCTTCTATGTCGCCTTTAATAAGTCCCGCGTTCTTAAGCTCTTTGAGATGCTGGGAAACTGTGCTTTGAGAGAGAGGAAGCTCATCAACTATATCTCCGCATATGCAGACGTTTCGCGTGGCAAGCAATCTCAGAATAGCCACTCTTGCCGGATGAGACAGGGCCTTTGCGAACATTGCTGTCTTGTTGTCCTTAAGTGTAAATTCTTCTGTCTTGCTGATGCCCATTGTGAAATTTATTTATCGTAATATTACGATTATATCTGAAAGGCGCAAATACATTTTTTATACCGGCTCAGAATTTCTCAACCGGATGATTGAAAATGTTTCCATGCAAATACGGCAAAGGTGCTAAGATGTGAACTTCTGAATTCTTATATTTAAGGCAGAATAAAAACCAAACCAGACAAACAACATGAAACTTCTTTCATTGTTCTTCGGAATTTTCGCAAGCCTGATCATTGCGGGCGGCGCTTACAGCCAGTCAGACGGCGGTTGGACTTACGTAACGGAAAATGATAATTACAAAGTGTATCTGAATAAGGACTCTGTAAAGAAAGTAACCGGGGAAAAGACAATGTACGACGTGTGGCTAAAGATGGAGTGTAAAACTGATTGCAACGACGGTTACAAATCCATAAAGGAATCGGTGCAGAACTGGAACCTCTATTGTGAAACAAATGAATACAACGTACCCAAAACAATTGACAAGTATACAGACGGTGAGGAGAATGTTTATTCAAATGAGACCTTATCGACAGTCATTCCTAATTCTCCGGGAGAGGCTGTGCTTAATTATTTCTGCAAGAGCGAGAACAGCGATCCGATGACGAAGTGAGTTAAAATCAGTCAGAGATATAAACAAAAAGCCGCCTCTTTGGGAAGGGCGGCTTTTGTATTTGTGAACATCCGCTCAGATGTCCACCTGTCTGAAAGCATTCAGACTATTTTTTATCGTCCACTACTTCGAAGTCAGCGTTCTCAACATTGCCTTCCGGACCGGATCCTGCCTGCTGTTGCCCTGGCTGCTGCTGTCCGGCTTGCTGTTGTCCGTCACCTCCGGTTGTTTGCGAATACATTTGGGAGGATGCATCGTTCCATACGGCAGTATATTCATCAATGGCCGATTTTATGGAAGCAGCGTTGTCCTGTTTTGCAACATCCTTCAGTCTGTCAAGCGAGAGCTGAACTCTTGATCTCATTTCAGGAGTGAGCTTTGATTCAAATTCCTTGAGCTGTTTCTCGCCCTGGAATACGTAAGCATCCGCCTGGTTCTTGAGATCGATCAGTTCCTTCCTCTTCAGGTCATCGGCTTCATGTTCCTTCGCATCCTTTTTCATTTTATCGATCTCGGATTCCGAAAGTCCCGATGAATGAGTGATCTTGATCTGCTGTTGTTTGCCGGTTCCTTTATCCTGTGCTGAAACATTTAGTATTCCGTTTGCATCAATGTCAAAAGTGACTTCGATCTGCGGCATGCCTCTCGGGGCAAGCGGGATCTCGTTAAGATGGAACCTGCCGAGAGTCCTGTTGTCCGAGGCCATTGGCCTTTCGCCCTGAAGCACATGGATCTCCACCGAGGTTTGATTATCTGCCGCGGTTGAAAATACCTGAGACTTCTTGGTCGGTATGGTTGTGTTCGCTTCTATCAGCTTTGTCATCACCCCGCCGAGCGTTTCGATTCCGAGCGAAAGCGGAGTAACATCAAGGAGCAGAACATCCTGAACATCACCCGCAAGAACACCGCCCTGAATGGCCGCTCCAACAGCAACCACTTCATCCGGATTTACGCTCTTGTTGGGTTCTTTACCAAAGACCTTCTTAACTGTTTCCTGTACAAGCGGAATTCTGGTTGATCCGCCCACAAGAATCACTTCATCTATTTCACTGATGCTGAATCCTGAATCTTCGATTGCCTTCTTGCACGGGCCAACCGTCTTCTCAACAAGGTCGCTGATAAGTGATTCGAACTTCGCCCTTGTAATAGTCTCGAGAAGGAACTTCGGGCCTTCGGCGGTTGCAGTTATGTACGGAAGGTTCACTTCTGTTTGCGAACTTGAAGAGAGCGCTTTCTTTGCGTTTTCAGCCGCTTCCTTCAGACGCTGAAGTGCCATAGGATCATTTCTCAGGTCAATTCCTTCCTTCTTCTTGAATTCATCCGCAAGATAATCAATGAGTCTGTGATCAAAGTTATCTCCGCCAAGGTGAGTGTCGCCGTTTGTTGATTTCACTTCGAACACGCCGTCGCCGAGCTCAAGTATGGAGATATCAAATGTACCTCCTCCAAGGTCATACACGGCAACCTTTTCATTCGGTTTCTTCTTTTCGAGTCCGTAAGCAAGCGCTGCAGCTGTAGGTTCATTGATGATCCTTTTCACTTCAAGTCCTGCGATCTTTCCGGCGTCCTTTGTGGCCTGCCTCTGCGAGTCGTTGAAGTAAGCAGGCACTGTGATGACCGCTTCCGTAACAGGCTGGCCGAGGTATTCCTCCGCCGACTTCTTCATCTTCTGAAGTATCATGGCAGAAATTTCGGGCGGTGAGTAGATCCTTTTTTGCCCGGTACTTGCATCATCAACTTCAATCCTTACAGTATCATTCTCGCCCTTTATCACTTTGTAAGGAACCATCTTTGATTCCTCAGTGACTTCATCATACCTTCTTCCCATGAACCGCTTAATGGAGAAGACAGTGTTGGTAGGATTAGTTACTGCCTGCCTCTTCGCCGGATCTCCCACAAGCCTGTCGCCGGTCTTGGTGAAAGCAACAACCGAAGGAGTGGTCCTTGAGCCTTCCGCATTCGGAATTACAACGGGATCATTGCCTTCCATTACCGCAACAACCGAGTTAGTAGTGCCAAGGTCAATTCCTATTATTTTTCCCATAAATTTTTTCCCTTTCCTGAGGCAGAAGTTTTGTTTGTACTGCCTTCATATAAATTAAAGGGTGAGGCTTTGCTCACCCTTTCTGAAAAATGTGGATTGTTGAAACTTACTTTATGCTGATCTCTTTTACGACCGGCTTTGCCTCTTC
>JAIBBK010000028.1 GCA_019694675.1 Ignavibacteria bacterium | reverse complement strand
TGAGAGGGAATATGGAACAGATCAATACATATTGGGGAGTAACATGGCTGGGAGATTCACATTATGACTGGTACATAATGCCAAGAATACGGATTGATACAGCGTTTGCAAACAATCCTGCAAATCAGAACACTGAAGTGTGCAAGGTAATTGTCAAGAACAGAGATGGAGATTCGTTAACACAGATTATCAAAGTGAGGAATTTCTTGACATCAGATTTTAGCATTTATTCTGGTCTTTACCTGGATTCCTTTTATTCTTACTCGGGTAATTTGATAACCAACCTCAAAATCCCTGCCGGCTACTGGTTCAATGACGATCCTGCTGTGGATTTTGGCGATCAGAACTGCCGTGTTGATTTCAAAGTATTCTGGTATGACAAGTGTGACATGTGGATTGACAGGATCAGAGTTGAAGATGATCCGGCACATAGAATACTAACATTGCACGAAACCGAACTTGAGAACTGGATACAGGGTGAAGTAGAGGACATAGCAATGGCTGAGATCAACAGCGGGAATGAATCTCCTTACAAGTTTTACATTGAGGAATTTGAGATGAATCATCTTCCCTGCATAGGATACTTGAACAAGAAGATAATTGACTATTCAAACGGCAGAATGAGCCTGATGGTGAATTACAATCATGATCTGGTAAAGGCATTTATTCCGAAAACTCGCTCCCGTTATGCAGGAGGCCTGCCCGCCGCCTTGCAATCCAAGTGTTGCCTCTGCCCGCAGGCGGGGCGGAGTCTTAGTAGCCGATGAAGACTGCGGGGGGTTTGAGTTAGAGTGCAAGGGAGAAGTAAATAACAACGGCTATGATGTTTCAATCAAGCCTCAGACAACAATACTGTTTGCAAATTCATCTGCACGAATTAACATGGACGGCTCGTTCTATTCGGGTAGCAGTTCGGAAAGCAGACCTCTTTATCTGAAAGCAAAGTCCGGCGGAGCATGGCGGGGACTTAAACTCAGCAACTGCGAAGATGCTCTCTTACGCAATACTGTCTTTGAAAACATATCTCCGTATCCTGTTGACAGTACTTATGCATTGGAACTGACAGACTGTGGCATACCCGGAAGCCAATTTGCAAGGCTTGTGGATAACGAGTTCAGAACCGCAGGGAAGTATGCGGTGGAATTTAGCGGCGCATCGCTTGCGAGAGGAGTGTATTTCTGCCGAATGGAAGCCGGAAAGTTTGCAGTGACGGGAAGGATGATCCTGCTGAAATAAAGAAACGAGCACACGTTTAAATTAGCAAACATCAAAGATGGTTGTGAAGAAACCGGGAAAACCCACAAGACTTATCGCATTGCTGAGGGGTATCAATGTATCCGGAAGCAATATCATAAAGATGGCTGATCTGAGGGAGATGTTTGCGAAAGCGGGGATGAAGAATGTTGCAACTTACATTCAAAGCGGGAACGTCGTTTTTGACTCACCGGGAGCCGGAGCAAGTGATACGGAGAAAGTTCTGGAAGCCGGCATCAAAGATACATTCGGATTCAATGTTAATGTGATCGTCAGGAATGCAGAGGATCTTTCAACGGCTTTGTCAGAAATCCCGGCGGATTTTCATGATGAAACAAAGACATACTTCATGTTCTTCAAAGAGAAAGTGAACACCCTGACAGCCATGAAGAAATTTCCGCATGAAGACAGCAATGATGTTCTGAGTATCTTTCCCGGTCATGCAGTTCTATATTGTCATAATGGTTACGGAAAAACAAAACTGTCGAATAATTTCGTGGAAAAAGTTTTGGACATTACAGCAACAACCCGCAACTACCGGACTGTCTGCAGACTGACTGAGATGGCAAAGAAGTGACAATTCAAAACCGTTGACAGAGGATCATACAATCTTGAAAATCCTGAGACTCTCCTTTCCATATTCAATCAGAAATCTTTCAATTAGCGATGAGGCCGACGGCATATTTATGATCCTTACGGATGTCTTATAAGAAGATACTTGCCGGCCCGGCCGTTGCAATTTCACTGTACTTCTTTCTCGGCAATTTCACGGATGCCGGTGAGATTGCATCAAGGATGGCTGGCGTTGCCGCGCTGATGGCGGTGTGGTGGCTTACCGAAGCTGTCCCTATGGCAGTGACCGCGCTCGTACCCGTCGTCTTCTTTCCCTTGCTGGGAATACTCGATTCAAAGCAGACCTCAATGCAGTACATGGATCCGATCATATTCCTTTTCATAGGAGGGTTCATCATTGCATACGGAATTGAGAAGTGGATGCTGCATGAAAGAATTGCACTGAACATTCTCATGAGAGTGGGAAGCAGGCCTTCGAACATTCTCTTGGGAGTCATGATCACGACCTTTCTCATTTCGATGTGGATATCAAACACAGCGACGGTCATGATGCTCTATGCAAGCGTCATGGCGATAATTTCAAGGATCGAAAACAACTCAAACGGAAATCCGCAGCTGCACGGGATCACGGTTTCTCTTCTTCTCGGGCTCGCCTATGCCGCAAGCATTGGAGGAATGGCAACGCTTGTAGGCACTCCCACAAACATGATATTTTACAGGGCGTACAATGAACAGTATCCTCATGAAGGCGGTGTCAATTTCCTCAGCTGGTTCCTTACAGCATTACCGATCTCCCTTATACTGCTTGTCTTCACATTTCTTTTGCTTAAATACCTTTATATAAAGAGCAACGCATCCATTGGACTTGACAAGTCGTTCTTCAGGAATTCATATGCTTCTCTCGGCAAAACGTCCTACGAAGAGAAGGCCGTCGGTGTGATATTCTTCTTGACAGCCCTGCTCTGGTTCACAAGGGCGGACATTGAGATAGCGGGAATGAAGTTCAGAGGCTGGAGCAGTCTGTTCGGCGCGCCGGATTACATCAGTGACGGCGTGGTTGCGGTTGCTATGTCCGTGCTGTTGTTCTTCATACCTTCAAAGCAAAACCGCGGACAATCATTGCTTGTATGGAAGGACATATCACGGCTTCCGTTCGACATCATACTGCTTTTCGGAGGAGGTTTTGCGCTTGCCAAGGGAATGGAGACATCAGGGCTCAGCTCCTGGCTTGCTTCCAATCTCGGTTTTGCATCGGGATTGAACCTGACGGTATTCATATTGCTCATGTGCGCACTCGTAACACTCATAAGTGAATTTGCATCTAACGTAGCCTGCATACAGCTGATGCTCCCGATACTTGTTTCACTTCAGAAGGAGATGGAGATAAGCCCGCTTCTTCTGATGATCCCCGCAACGCTTGCGGCATCACTCGGCTTTATGCTGCCTGTGGCCACAGCTCCTAACACGATAGTTTTCGGAAGCAGGATGCTGCAGGCGAAAGACATGATGCGTGCGGGCTTCTGGGTGGACCTTGCAGGAATTGCCGTGATTGCCCTGATGTCCCTTATAGAACTGTGATGCCACTGTGAATGAGCGGATGTAAACCATTGGAAAAGCCGTAATTATCCTTGCCGAAGAAACTTTGCAAAACATCAAAAATGCAATTGTTATTGAACATTTGTATTTGTAAATTGCAACGTTAAAAGAAACAGTACAGCGTTTTTTGGTTCCGTTAATTCGGAATTGTTCTACCAAATATGAAAGTAGCAACAAGCTTCTCGGGATTTGCTGGTAATACCTTCCTTTGTAAAAGGTTAACATCTCAGCAAAGGTTTCTTAAGGAAACCTCCAGATCCAGGACCAAAAAAATTGCCTGAGTACTCATCATTAACCTTTAAATTAAACGTACTACATGGAAAAAGGTACAGTTAAGTGGTTCAACGCAACAAAAGGCTACGGCTTCATCACAAGAGAAGGCGGTAGCGATGTTTTCGTTCACTTCAAGGCAATCAACCAAGAGGGCTATAAGAAGCTCGACGAGGGTGATGTCGTTGAATTCGAAGTGGAAGAAGGCGCAAAAGGACCGCAAGCTGCCAATGTAACAAAGGTTGGGTAAACAGCAGACGAGTCCTGAATCATGACTTGAGAAGCCCGCTATTTGCGGGCTTTTTTTTTGCGCCAAATGTGATCACCATACCGAATCAATTCCTCTGCAAGGTATCAGACCTGCACTGTACTGAGATGCAGTGCAACCCGCAACAACTCCTTTTATACTGCCTCGTGCTACAGAATATTATGGAACATCAAATCTATTTCCGTTAATTTGAAACTTTGCAAACTGCTATTCGTCCACCCCAAAAGAAAATAGCCAATTGACCATACAGCCATGAAAACCACAGGATACAAGCGTTATCCCACGATATTCGGAGACAAGGTCGTATTCGTATGCGAAGATGATCTCTGGGAAGTGCCTCTTCAGGGAGGAATTGCCCGCAGGCTTACATCCAACGCCGGCGAGGTATCTTATCCACATTACTCTCCGGATGGAAAGCACATTGCCTTTACAGGAAAGGAAGAGGGTGAAAAGGATGTCTATCTGATCCCGTCCGAGGGAGGAGCAAACATGCGCCTTACTTTTCTCGGAAAAGGCACGCATGTGATCGGCTGGTCGCCTGACGGGAAGCACGTGCTGTTTGCAACCACCGCGCTTTCGGAATATCCCGGCAGTACAGAGATATGCAGAGTTTCTGTCAATGGCGGACAACCGGAAAACCTGAAATTCGGGCCGGCCAACAACATTGCTTTCGGTCCGGGAAGAGGCGTATTGCTGGGAAGAAATACGCTCGATCCGGCAAGATGGAAGAGGTATAAGGGCGGAACCGCTGGAGTCTTCTGGATCGACCGTGAAGGCAAGGGAATCTTCGGAAGGTTTCTTGCAAAAGTGAACGGCAATATGGCAAGCCCGATGTGGATCGGTGACAGGATCTATTTCATTTCCGATCATGAAGGAATCGGCTCACTTTATTCCTGCGACATCAGAGGCAGGGTGATTGTCAAGCATTCATCCAACAAGGATTATTATGTAAGGAATGCCACAACCGACGGAAACAGGATCGTCTATCACTGCGGAGCCGAGATCTTCGTTTACGATGTGAAGAGTGACAAAGAATCAAGTGTGGAGATCAGTTACCACAGTCCTCAGATACAAAGGCAGAGAAAGTTCGTTGACGCAGGCAAATATCTTGAAGATTATGACATCAGTCCCGACGGCAGCCGGATGATTGTCACAACGAGAGGGAAGTCGTTTGCATTTTCCAACTGGGAAGGACCGGTGATGCAGACAGGCAAGACTCACGGCGTGCGATACCGGCTTTCGAAATGGCTGCATGACGGCGAAAGCATTGTTACTATATCGGATGAAGACGGAGTGGAGTCAATAGAAGTTCATTCGCTTGCAGATGCAAACGGAAGAAAGGCCGTCAAGAGGATCAAAAGTCCTGATATAGGAATTGTGGCCCGCATGAAGACATCCCCCAAGGAAAAAAAGATTGCCGTTTCCAACAACAGATATGATCTGTTTCTTATAGACCTTGAAACGGAAAAGATAAAGAAGATAGCGAGGAGCAGTTTTGAGCGCATTGAGGATTTTTCATTCTCGCCTGACGGCAAGTGGATAGCATATTCAATGTCTGATGCGGAGTTCCTTTCATCCGTCTATGTTTACAGTCTCGACTCCGGCAAGAGCCGAATAGTTACAACGAAAGGATTCAGGGACACTCAGCCCGTATGGGATCCTGACGGAAGATTTCTCTACTTTCTTTCTGCAAGAGAGTTCAATCCCGTTTACGACACGAGTTATTTCCAGCTTGGTTTTCCGCTCGGTATCAGGCCCTATCTGATCACTCTCAGTAAGGATATGCTGTCGCCCTTCACACAGGAGTACAGGCAAATATTCAAAGGAAAGAAGAAGCAGAAGGACAAGGCATCAAACGGCAAAGAAGAGAAGAGCGGCAACTCGGATGAACTGAAAGTAACGATTGACTTTGACGGAATACAGGAGAGGATCTTTTCATTCCCTCTTCCGGAGAAGAACTACTTTCAGATAGCCGCAGTGAAAGACGGGCTTGTATGCAGCCGTGAGCCGATCAAAGGATCGCTTCATCACTGGTACTGGGAAAAGCATCCTTCGGACGAGGCGCTGGACAGGTTTGATTTCAACACTCAGAAGGTGGAGCACATTGCAAGGAAGGTCATGAGTTTCAGGGTTTCGATGAACGGCAAGACGCTTGTTTACAGGCATCTGAACAATCTCTTTCTAAAGACAGATATGTTTGAAGACAGCGATGGTGACGGAAGCTCGGCTCACTCGGGCAGAAGCGACTGGCTGGATCTAACAAGGCTGAAAGTGAATGTGGACCCGATGAGCGAATGGAAGCAGATGTACTCCGAAGCCTGGAGACTGCAGAAAGAACATTTCTGGACTCCGGACATGTCGGGAGTTGACTGGAAAGCGGTATATGAACGTTATCTTCCCCTTCTTGAAAAGATCGCCACGCGAACCGAATTCTCGGATCTTATATGGGAGATGCAGGGAGAGCTTGGTACATCTCATGCTTATGAATGGGGCGGAGATTACAAGCCCGTTCCGAATTACAAGCTCGGATCGTTGGGTGCGGAATTTGAGTATGACAACAAGGAGAAGGCCTACAGGATAAAGAACATCTATCACGGAGATTCGTGGAAGAGCAGTTCGCCGCTTCTGAGCGCGGGAGCAGACATAGCAAACGGTGATCTGCTTGTTGAGATAAACGGAGAGAAGCTGAGTGAGCAGGTTCCGCCTGCGGCATTGCTCGTGAATCAGGCAAACAACATTGTGAGACTGACGGTGAAATCCAGGAAGACAGGAAAAGTAAGAAGCGTTGACGTTAAGACTCTTGCAAATGATTACGATTCAAAGTACAGGCAATGGGTGGAGAAGAAACGCAGTTATGTTCACGAGAGGTCAGGCGGAAAACTTGGTTATGTTCACATTCCCGACATGGGTCCGGAGGGATATTCGGAATTTCACCGGTACTATATATATGAGTCCGCGCGCGACGGGCTTGTGGTCGACATACGCGACAACGGCGGCGGACATGTATCACAACTTATTCTTGAGAAGCTTTCGAGAAGACAGCTTGGATACGACATATCAAGATGGGGAAGCATATCGCCTTATCCGAGCCACAGTGTTGCGGGGCCGATAGTTGCAGTCACTGACGAATATGCAGGATCAGACGGCGACATCTTCAGTCACAACTTCAAACAGATGAAGCTCGGAACGCTGGTGGGCAAAAGGACATGGGGAGGAGTGATCGGCATAAATCCCAAGATGACACTTGCAGACGGTACATACACTTCACAGCCCGAGTACGCCTTTTACATGAAGGATGTCGGCTGGGGCGTGGAGAATTACGGAACTGATCCCGACATTGAAGTGGATATTACTCCGCAGGACTTTGCAGATGGAAAGGACCCGCAACTTGACAAGGCGATAGAAATAGCCTTGAAGCAGTTGAAGCGTAACCCTGTTGCATTCCCGGATTTTTCAAAGCGCCCGTACAATCCTCTTCCCGGACTTGAGCTTACAAAGAACGGAAACGGGACAGCGAAGAAGAAAGGCAGTCTGCACTGATAACAAGAGCTGACCGAAAAGTTCTGAAGCAGGATAAATAGCTACAGGTCGCGCTTGCCGCATTCTTGAAGAGGGCAAATCAGATTGTCAGGCTTTTTAAGATCGAGTTTAAATTTACAGGTCAGTCAGTTGATCATCACTGCCGGCAGGGGCATTCGGTTTCCTTCAGGCAGAAAATGAATTGCTATTAAGAATACAATGCTTTAGGTTTGTCTAAAGTCAGCGGCAGTTCAAAGTCTTTAATTAGTTATCTCATTTTAGACAGGCATTGAATGTTGTTGAGTTGTATGATTTTGTGAAGGACAAAACAAATGAAAGAAGACTGCATTAGCATAGCCATTATTTTAATCTACCCGGAAACGGAGAAGACTTGTCCTTGATATAACCATCAGGCGTGATTTGCCCTTACCGGTAAATTGGGCAGACGCACTGCATTACGATTTAGAATAATACGAAAGGAGGTAATTACCTTCAGAAGTATCCTGAGTTACGGAACGAAGCAAATCGGGAAGATCAACAGCATAGATAATAATTACAGGGCATAGCCTCGCCGTCTTCCTACAATACAAATTACTCTTTATCAATCTTAATAGCGCCAACATGAAAACCAACTTTACAAGAGTTAGTTGCATTGATCTATTTTCCATTCTGAGCAAGCCGGCATTGACTTTGCTCATCATCTTTACAATCACTTCTGTCTCAATTTCACAGGAGTCTGACCGTCAGCAGGCGGCAGACAAAGTTCTTCGTGTCGAGTCACAAAAGGACTCAAAGACCCGAACCGTAAAAGGCCGCGGCTCCGAGAATAACAGAAGGAGCGAAAACACGGGAAAAATCTCAGTTGCCGGTCCGTACGGGAATCAATTGCCCGGCAATGATGTGAAACCCGTTGAGAAGACTCTGCGAAGCGGGAATGAAAGAACGCCTGTTGCGGGAATGCACAACGAGAAAGTGCGTGAACCGAATGCGCAGGAGATCATCATAAATGTTCCCGGTGACTATCCCACAATACAGGCAGCGATCAACGCTGCAAGCAACGGCGACGTGATCTCCGTTGCGGCCGGCATTTACAGGGAAAACATTACGCTGAACAAGTTCCTTTCCATAAGGGGAGCTAACTACGGAATCAATCCGAACACAAGCGTAAGGAATCCTGAGACCATTATTCAGCCGGGGACTTCAGACCCGGATCCCAACAGTCCGACAGCAGTCACATTCTTTTACATTCAGCCGGGCGGAAGCGGATCGGTCATAGACGGATTCACGTTTGACGGCGACAACACATTGCTTTCAAGCTCCGTAAACATCAACGGCGCAAACATAGATGCAGCCGAAGCTATAGGAGCGTATGACGGGCTGTCAAATACAATTGTAAGAAATAACATTGTCAAGAATCTGAACTACGCCGGAATAGACTTCTACAACTACACAAACGGCGGCGCTTCAACATATGACAATCTTGTTACGCAGAATTTATTTGACAATATCATACCAAACCTTTACGGAATCGGTGTACTGATATACAACAACTGCTACACAAGCGTCACAAACAATGTGATGACAAGAGTAAGGATCGGCGTGCAGACCGGCAATTTCTACAATGCTGATCTGGGAACAAACCACAGCATAGACAACAACGAGATCGAATCATACCGGCTCGGGATATTCCACAATCTTGCCTATACAAATGCTACGGCCTACACGATCACGAACAATGAATTCACAACTCTGACAGGTGCGCCGAACAATGTCGGAATACTTGTGTCATCAATTCAGAGCTCTGTGGGCGCGAACATAACCGACAACAATATTTCCGATGCAAGGATTGGTTACAATCTGTGGAACTGTCCGACCACGAACACGATAACTATAACCGGAGGAAATGTCACAAACTGCAACATCGGAGTATTTGCAAACAACTATGACGGCTACAGTTCTGATGCCGCCACAAGTTCATATGCGATGACCGGGCTGACAGTCACAAACTGCGATACATCCATCTGGATCAGGGACAACAATCTGAACTCCAACAATGCATCCGTTACGCTGAACATAAACAACACAACGAACGTGATCAACGGATCGGGCACAGGACTTCTCATAGAGGGAAGCGATGCCAATGTTGCATTCAACGGATCTGCTCCTGTGGATTTCAGCACTTCACACACAAAATACATAAGGCTGATAACCAACGGAAGCAGTTATCCCGGTTCAGACATAAGTGCAACCAATGTGCAGTTTGGAAGCGCTTACGGTTCGGGAATGAGTGATGCCCTGTTGTTCAATGTTGAGGATAAGATAGATCATAAGATGGATTACGACACGCTGGGATTTGTGAGGGTAAAGGCAGACAACAGTTTTATTACGGTCAACAGCTTCTATCTTCCAGAGACTTTTGAAGCATCAGTTCAGAACGCAATAGACATAACACCTGCCGCGGATACCGTATGTGTTGCGCAGGGAGTTTACAGGGAGAATATAACCCTTGACAAACAACTGATAATAAAAGGAACAAACTTCGGGATAAATCCGAACACCGGTTCAAGGGTTGCTGAGGCGATCATTCAGCCCGGAACATCTGATCCTGATCCAAACAGTCTTACCGCCGTCACTTTCTTCTACATCGGGCCGGGCGGAAGCGGGTCTCATATTGACGGTCTTACATTTGACGGTGACAATACAACGCTTACGAGTTCAGTGAACATTAACGGCGCCAACATTGATGCGGCCGAAGCGATCGGAGCCTATGACGGATTGTCGGACGTGATGATCACAAACAACATTGTGAAGAATCTGAACTATGCCGGGATCGACCTTTATAACTATTATAACGGCGGTGCGGCCACATCAGGGAACACTGTAAGCGAGAACAAGTTCGACAACATAATTCCCGATGCATTCGGAATCGGCGTGCTCATATACAACAACTGCTACACAGACATCACGGAGAATGTGATGACGCGTGTAAGAGTGGGCGTGCAGACAGGAAATTTCTACAGCGCTGATCCCGGAAACAGCCATTCGATCAGTAACAATGAAGTCGAGTCTTACAGACTGGGGTTGTTTCATAACCTTGCCTACACAAATGCGACAAGCTTTGATGTTACGGACAATGAATTCACAACGCTGGCAGGTGCGCCGAACAACTTCGGGATACTGCTCAGTTCATTCCAGGGATCTGTAGGGGCGAATGTTTCCAATAACAACATCTCTGACGCAAGAGTCGGTTACTGTCTCTGGAACTGCCCCACAACTTCCACGATAACAGTAACAGGCGGAAGCATCTCCAACTGCAACATCGGAGTGTTCCCGAACAATTACGACGGATACTCTTCAAACGCAACCACAAGTTCGTATGCTATGACGGGAGTGACGATGACTGACTGCGACACGGGTATATGGGTCAGAGACAATGCGCTTAACACAAACAGCGCAACCGTAACGATGAGCATAAACAACACTACAAACAACGTGAGCGGAAACGGTACAGGATTGCTGATAGAAGGCGGAGATGCATTTGTGAACTTCGGAGGCGCAGCGCCGGTGAACTTTGCCGCAACATATTCAAAGTACATCAGACTTACCGGGAACGGAAGCTCTTACCCGACTGCAACAGTGAACGCACAGAGCGTGCAGTTTGCAGGCCTCACAGGATCGGGAATGAGCAATCCTCAGCTCTTTGATGCAGAGGATAAGATCGACCACAGGACAGATTTCAACAGTCTCGGTTTTGTATCTGTGAAGGCAAACAACAGCTACGTGACCGTTAACAGCTTCTACACGCCTGACACTTCTGTTCCCTCGATACAGAATGCAGTGACCTCGGCATCACCAGGCGACATTGTGAACCTGGATTCGGGAACATTCAACGAAAGCGTAACGATCGGCAACTCAATCACACTTCTTGGCAGCGGGATTGGCGCGACCATCCTGAAGCCGGCTGTAAGCTGTACGGGAGACGGGCTGACGATCACGGCAGCGAATGTGAATGTCCGGCATCTCACTGTTCAGGAATACAATTACGGAATCAGAACATCCTCATCAAACACTGACCTTTACTATGTTGAAAGCAGGCTTAACTGCCAGTACGGAATCAATTTAGGCAACGGAACTTCCGGCCTTGCGATGACGAAGTGCAGGTTCAGCAACAACATAGTCGGCGGTTGGAGGTCTGGCACCGCTGAATCCGCAACAGCGGTGACAATGGACAGTTGCGAAGTCAAGTACAACGGCGTTGGAGTGAACAACGGCTTCGGAATATTCGTGGCCGCAACCACTCCCGCGGCGAATGTCTATGACGGGATCACGATCAAAAATTCAGACTTTACGGGAAATCTCAAGAAAGGAATGTACTTTGAGAAGCTCCGGAACGCGCTGATCGAGAATGTGATACTGGACAGTTGCGGAACGGATGCAACATACGGATTCAATAACGGAATAGACCTCAATCTAAAATATGATTCCTACTCGAACATTTCGATCATCAGATGTTCGATCACTAACTCCGGATTCAATGGGACAGCAACAGATCCCAACAATCCCGCGGCTGTGACCATAAAGGCGAGAGACGATTCGCCATCTTATAACACGGACCCTGCGACATTGACCGGAGTGACATTCAGCAACAATTATGTGAGCGGGCCAGTTAACGGACTTCGCTTTGGCGAATTCAACAAGACTAACAATTCCCCTACAGGAGTAACTTCAGCGGAGAACCACTTCGGAAACGGATACTCCAACAAAGCCATACTCAACAAGACGTCAAATGCAATCACCGTCAGTTGTAACTGGTATGGTACGTCCGTACCTTCAGCAGTTGTAGCTCTGCATTCCAGCCTGCTGAACTTCCTGCCTTACGGCACGGACGGAACCGACAATGATCCCGCAATGCCGGGTTTCCAACCTGTACCGGGCACGTGCACAGGATCAGGACCGGTAGTAAACCTGACGCAAAGCACAAACTACATCGCCATTCAGCCGGCTATTGATGCCGCTAATCCGGGCGATGTGATCGAAGCAAGCGCGGGTACATACAACGAAAGAGTCACGGTTACAAAATCACTGACACTTCAGGGCACAGACAAGAGCACGGTGATCGTTGACGGCACCGGCCTTGCGGGAACAGGCAAGGGCATCGCCATCAACAACGGCATTACGAACGTGACGATACAGAACCTTACTGTTCAGAACTTCACTGGCTCGAGCGGCAACACCGACGCGGGAATCTACGGCATCGGCGGCAACAACAACCTGACGGTGAACAATGTGATCATTCAGAACAATCCGGGAGGCAGCGGCTTCTACATGAACGGCCCTGTCAACGGCGTGACGCTTGACTCTGTGACTTCCTCGGGACATCCTACGGGAGCAAGAGGCATAGTTATCTGGAACGGCCTGAAGGAGAACATCTCAATAACCAACTGCGAGGTATTCAACAACACCTGCTGCGGTATAGAGCTTCAGGACGGAACAGCATCCGGTGTAACCGTATCGAACAACTACGTTCATGACAACGGAGACAACGGCATAGGCATTGTTGGACTTCAGGGTCCCGGAGAGAATGTCGTAAGCGGCAACACGCTTGTAAACAACGGAAGGTTCGGAATAGAGATAAAGAACCCGAACGGCTCCGGACTTGCAACGGGAGCAGGCAGGGTAGTGATCGAGAACAACAACGTATCGAGGACAGTGGCAATAGTTGACAACCGTGACATAGCCGGAATCGCAGCGTTCAGAAGAGGAGTACTTCCGGGAAATGTTGACGTACCGAACGGAGCAGTGATACAGAACAACACCGTAAGCGGATACGCACAGCCGAGCACGAGCGACGGTTTCGGAATAGTTGTGGAAGGAACGAATCACACGGTAACTGGCAACACTGTAACCGGATGCGATGTAGGCATACAGCGTCAGGCAGGTCATCTGCCGTATCCCGGTGACGGTGACCAGAACAACCTTGCCGATACCTACTTCGGAAGAGGAAACTCACCGATTACTTGTGCTGTCACCGTAAGCGGAAACACACTTTCGAACACGCTGAATACAAGAGACGTCGGAGCAAGCACGGGAAGCGGAATTGTCAAGAACCTGAATACAAATGAACTGTTCTGTTCGATCCAGGCGGCGATTGACGATCCCCAGACTCTCAACGGCCATGTTATAGATGTAGATTCGGCGGAGTACACTGAGAGCGTTGTCATCAACAAACAGATCACTCTCAAAGGAAACGGCGGAAGCCCGAACGGCAAGCCGGCGATCATCGGAGTATCTGCTCAGACGATCTCGGTTACCGTTCCGAATGTAACGATCGACAACATTGAAGTCAGATTTGATCAGCAGACGGTGAATACAGGAATCCGTGCGGCAACATCAGGCACATTCAACAATCTTACCGTGAAGAACAGCTGTTTGTACGGAACTGCGAACATTGCTTATCCGATCTTTGCAAGCTTCGGACTGCAGTTAGGCTCATCCGGCGGAGTTCAATATGACGCGGTAACGCTTGACAGCAACGAAATAAAGCACACCGGAAATTCTCCGATAGGCCGCGGCGTAAGGACGCTCAACTGTTACGGAAACTGGACCAACAGCGACATTGATGCATACTACGCTTATCAGGCGGGAGATATTCAGGGCGGATCGGTGAACATTTCCGGAAACAACACAAAGGGAACGAACGAGATCAACTATCTCGGAGCAGGGGCTCACAACTTCACAAACAACGTCTGCGAACCTGCCAATGCATACGGCGGCGGATCAGACTTTGCGATGCTTGAGCTGAAGAACATTTCACTTCCTGCGGCGAGCCTGAATATTTCGGGCAACTCGTTCCAGGACTATGTGAACTTCGGAATATTCTCGGGAAGGTCAAACAACATCACAATTGACAACAACACCTTCATACCCGAGCCGTCCGCGGTGAACTTCCGTTCGATAAGGATAGACACCAAGCAGAGGACGCTTCCTGCACAGCCTGCTTTTGTAAGCGGTGCGGTGATAACCAATAACACCTTCTTCGGAAGCATTGCTCCGGGAGAGAACGGCATATCTGTCGAGCTTGCCAATTCCGACAATACATCTTCGATCGGAACAGTCGTAATAGGCACACCGGGCAACGGCAACATATTCAATACAAACACGAAGAAGTTCATCAGTCTGAACAATGAAACACTGAGCACGGCCGGAGATCCAGTCTGGACCGGAACTTATGTTTCGACGAAGGCCAAAGTGACTGCAAACGTAACTGCGACCGACAATCAATTCGATGCAGGAGCGGGCGTTCAGTTCCCGACGGCAATGATCCTCGGCACTCTGTTCGAGCTTGAGAATCACATTCAGCACAAGATAGACGACGGCGGCCTCGGAGTAGTGACCGTGAAAGCAAACAACATGTACGTGACGGCACAGAGCTTCGTAACTCCGGCAACAACGACGCCATCGGTTCAGAGAGGAATTGACGCGGCAGGATCCGGCTTCACCGTGAATGTAAACTCGGGCACATATGCAAGCGCGCTGAACATCAACAAAGGGCTGCAGCTGCTCGGACTTAATTCTTCAATCAGCCCGAACACCGGTTCAAGGAGTCCTGAAGCAAAGCTGGCGACAACATCCGGCATAATGATCAATGTGACAACAACCGAGCCGGTTGACATCAAGGGCTTTGAGATTGGTAATTCAGGAGGAGCGTTTGATTATTCTATGACCGGAGTTGTCGGAACCGATGTGCTGATCGAGAAGAACTTCTTCAACAACTGCATCGGTGTTTACTTCCCGAATGCTGACAGCACGAACGTAATTGACAACAAATGCACATTCAGTTCGGGCGCGGATGAAGGCTTTGCGCTGTTCGGTGATTACAACGGAACTTCGGGATCATATTCCGAGATCCGCGACAACGTATTCCTGAACGGACAAATGACCGGATTCAACCTGAGCAACATAAACGGAAAGGTTTACAACAACGTATTCAACAACATCGCGTACTACGCAATACTTGTTGCTAACCTGAGCAATCTCGAGATCTACCAGAATGAATTCATGAACATTGACAATCCCGACACAACTGTATCCACATGGGGAGCGGGCATCAGGTTCTGGGATGATGCAACGGGCGCAGTCGCCAATATTCACAACAACACATTCAGCGGCAATTACATCGGCCTTTCGGCAAGAAGCGCTTATGACTTCGGCAACGCGACGGTGACCGTCAGCGACAATTCGATCACCGGAAGTACCAAGTGGAACATTACGAACGAAGGCGCCGGAACGATGCAGGCAACATGCAACTGGTTCGGTTCTGCTTCATACGACACCATATCTCCCAAGATCAACGGCGCGGTCAATTACACCACGTGGCTTGTTGACGGCACGGACGGAAGCCCTGCAATAAAGGGATTCCAGCCGATCAGCGGAGTATGTACGGGCATGCCGATCATTGCCGGAGTGCTGAATCTCACGGTTTGCCTTGAAGCAAGCCAATGCGCTGACACACTGCTTGTTGAGATGAGAAGCACGATTGCTCCGTATCCTGTTGTTTCATCAGACACTGCAATTATGGATACTTCGGGAGCGGCAACACTTAACTTCCCGGGTGTAGTGAACGGCACGAACTACTACATCGTGGTGAAGCACAGAAATTCCATGGAAACATGGAGCGCTACCGGACAGTCGTTCACTATGGGAACAATGACCTATGACTTCACGACGGGAGTCAATAAGGCATTCGGAAACAACATGGTACTGGTAATGGGCAAGGCGTGCATATACACAGGCGATGTGAATCAGGACGACATTGTAGACGGTTCGGATCTGTCTATGATAGATAACGATGCAGCGAACTTCGTCTTCGGGTATACTGATACTGACCTGAACTGTGACGGAGTAGTGGACGGAACCGATCTGCTCTATGCGGACAACAACGCATTTGCAGTTGTTACGGTGAGCAAGCCGTAAGCGGCGGGTACTGTTATAGCCGGGCCGGGGGAATATATATTCCCCCGGCCTTTTTTTTTTTACACAGCAAAACCAATATTCAGCGCATCCGGCAATTCAAGCCAACGGTTCACCGGCAGAGCATCACTTCAGCACAACAAACTTCTTTACAGCAACAAACTCACCTGCTTGCATTTGATAAAAGTATGCTCCGCTCGCAAGATCCGCAGCGTTGAATTGCACCTTATAATATCCCGCCGTCTTCATCTCATTCACAAGAGTCTTCACTTCTCGTCCAATGATGTCATACACTTTGATGGTAACTATTCCGTCATTCGGCAAGTCATAGTTGATCGTTGTAACAGGGTTGAACGGATTCGGATAGTTCTGCGAAAGATCGTACTTATCCGGAATGCCGATGCTCACAACTTCAGAGAGTTCGAAATACTCGAAGTTACCGTTGAAGTCGAGTTGTTTCAGGCGGTATTTGTACTTGCCTGTTTCGAGATTCCTGTCCGTGTATGAGTATTCCTTCGGCTCGTTTGTTGTACCACTTCCGCTAACAAATCCGATCTTACTCCAATTTTCAATTTTCAAATTTCCATTTTCAATTGCTCTTTGAATTTCAAATCCGGAGTTGTTGAGCTCGGCAGAGGTGGACCAGGTGAGGGTGATGTCTTTACCAATGATGTTTGAATTGAAAGCCGTTAGCTCAACGGGATAAGGTGAATCAACATATACATGCTTGCTGCAGATAATGCTGTCAGGTGTTGCGAGATAAAGGACAAAATGTCCGTGATTGCTCCCTGCATCAACATAAACTGAATCGTTCTCATTGCCGGAGATAATTCTTGCATTTGTGTTATCAAAATTTGACAGATCATAAAAAGCATTGAGCGATGTTTCAGTGTAATACAGACTGATCGAATTCACAGGAACATGGATCGGACCTGCTATACAGGAGTTCCCGGGCTCCCAAAATACGATCGATGTGTCACGAAACTTTCCTGAGACTGCTATGATTGTATCAAATCCCGGATAATCCGCGCTGTATTGGTAAATTACATTCCCGCTTCCGTTTGACATACCACTGCCGTAAGCCCGGTTTGCACCTCTTACAAAGAAATTGATTCTGACATTGTTCATCGGCTGGCCAAGCTTGTTATTGATACTGCCGGTTACTTCAGCCTGTTCTCCGATTTGTTTCACAATATTCTCAGGAGTAATTGAAAGTGCAGAAAGAGTCCTTTCGGCTTCACCGAATCCAAAAAACAAATACGCCCTTCCTTTACGGTTTTGATACCACGGTGCGCTTACGATGATATCAGAATATCCGTCATCATTTACATCTCCTGCAGTTGAAACCCATGAGCCAAATTTGCTTCCTGCTTCTTCGCCCGTCATTGTAAAATCGGCGAAGATGTCCATGTTTTCTCCGCCTC
Organism: Ignavibacteria bacterium; assembly: GCA_019694675.1. Taxonomy (GTDB): domain Bacteria; phylum Bacteroidota; class Ignavibacteria; order Tepidaquicellales; family Tepidaquicellaceae; genus JADJAH01. Next base: position 52,003 of record JAIBBK010000028.1, on the reverse strand, counting down.
TGTAAATGTATGCCTTGCCTGTATTATTATTGAAATGCGGGGTTCCAACAATTACGTCAGAATAGCCGTCTCCGTCAAAATCATCATTCATAAACACCATATCATAGGAGTCATTCTGAGGAGCTTCATCAAAAATCAGATCAGGTGTATTGTCAGGATTTGCTCCGCCAAAGAACATGTAAGCTTTATCACCTAATTCGGAACTTCCCACAATTACATCAGAATATCCGTCGTTGTTAACATCACCTGCCGTTGATGCAGCATAACCGAAAAAATTATTAGGCACATAACCTGTCATAGTTACATCGGGGATATTATCCATATTCCTTCCTCCGTAAAATACATATGTCTTCCCGACATCATAGCTTCCTGATTCTCCCCAGAAAGGTGATCCGACAATCACGTCATCAAAACCATCGCCGTTGAAATCTCCCGCCGGCGAAACAGAAAATCCAAAATTGCTTCTCCAGTGCTCACCGTACATGGTAATGTCAGGAACATTGTCCATTCCCGGTCCGCCAAAAAATATGAATGCTTTGCCAAACAATTGATAAACAATATCTTCAAGATCACCCGGATCTCCGACTATCACATCAGAAAATCCGTCGCCGTTAACATCCCCCGCATCAGCCACAGAAACTCCGAATACACCGTACTGATCAAAACCGTTGATTGTAAGGTCGGGCACATTATTCATATTACTGCTTCCGTGATAGATTTCCGCACCGAATTCGGATACACCTGAATTGGACCTGCTCTGAACAATCACATCTGAAAATCCGTCACCGTTTACATCACCTGCCCTGCAGACAGACCTGATCCAGGGAAATTCCAGTCCGTTGACCCCTTTGAGAGGAAGTATAACATCGGCAATGTTGTCAGGCGAAGAACTGCCATTAAAGATATATGATCTTCCGAATGTACCTGAATGATCATACGAAGGAGCTCCGATTATTACATCGTCAAAACCGTCTCCGTTAACATCCCCGGCAGGATTGGCAGGTGTCCCGAACCGGTCAGATTCAAACTCGCCGGTGAATACCTGATTCGGTAAAATCGGCAGAGCCGGGGAAAATTTATATATCTTTCCGGTAAAATAGTTTGATGGATTTGTATATGCTCCGACAAGTCCGTAACCGTCCGTTGAGAAATGAACCGATTGCAAGCCGTAATCTGATATGACTTCTCTGTTCCAGGAGTTCCCCCCATCTTTGGTGCTTAGAACTGCTCCGTCATCACCTACCATCCACCCTGTGGAAGCATTTAAAAAGTGAATACCCATATTGTTGTTTCCAAGGGTACGTGAATTCCAGGTATTTCCTCCATCAGTAGTTTTTAAGTACAAGTTCCACACACCTGCTATCCACCCTGTGGAAGCATCTATGAAACAAACAGACTGTGCAGAGGCATTTCTTCCTGCAAACTGCTCAACCCAGTTGTTTCCTCCGTTAGTTGTCTTAAGTATTACTGTCTGAAACGGTACATGTCCGACAACCCACCCAGTAAGAGCATCTGTAAATTCCACATCGTTCAGATACCATGTTGCAGGATTGGTCTGCTCAAACCATGTATCTCCACCATCGGTAGTCTTTGTAATAATTCCCGGGATACCTACTGCCCATCCTGTTTCGGGAGTAGCAAAGTATATGGCATACCGAAATGTTCCGTCAACAGTTCTGTCCAACCAGCTTTCCCCGCCGTTTGTAGTTTTCCAGAATGTTCCATATACACCTACAACCCATCCGGTATCAGGTGAGATGAAATAACAACTTATAGCGTGTGGAGATGTCATACCAGTCTGATGAATCCAGTTGTCACCTCCGTTTGATGTCTTATAAATACCATGCGGCCAGCAGACAGCATAACCGGTAGATTCGTTTACAGAAAATACTCTCGGGATTCCCTGTACATCTGCAGTGAATACCCATTGAGGCCTTGCATCAGACGAAATGATTATCATCATCAACAGACTAATGAAACAAATATTCAACAATTTCATTTTAATATCCTCCAAATTTTGAATTGAAAGATCAAAAGACAGAAAGCATGATTTTGTTGTTTTCAGTCTATAGAAAACTGTTAAACAATACATCTTGTCCTGACCTTTTATTGTATTGCCAAGTGCCGGAACGAAAGTCCCGGCACCACATATAGCCCGGAAAGTTCACTTCACCACTACAAACTTCTTCACCGCAACAAACTCACCGGCGTTCATGCGATAGAAGTACGCGCCGCTTGCAAGACTTGCTGCCATTCGCCCACGGTTAAAACCATGGGCTGGGTATGTTTGTATTACTTCAGCACAACAAATTTCTTCACCGCAATAAATTCACCTGCTTTCATCTGATAAAAATACGCACCACTCGCAAGATCCCCCGCGTTGAATTGTAGCTTGTAATATCCCGCTGTCTTCATCTCATTCACAAGTGTTGTCATTTCTCGTCCCAGGATGTCATACACTTTGATCGTAACTATTCCGTCATTTGGCAAGTCGTAGTTGATCGTTGTAACAGGATTGAACGGGTTCGGATAGTTCTGCGAGAGATCATATTTATCCGGTATGCCTATGCTCACAACTTCAGGAAGTTCGAAGTACTCGAAGTTGCCGTTGAAGTCGATCTGCTTCAGGCGGTACTTATATTTACCTGTTTCCAGATTTCTGTCTGTGAAAGAATATTCTCTCGGTTGATTCGTCGTCCCGCCTCCGCTTACAAATCCGATCTTATTCCAATTTTCAATTTTCAATTTTTCATTTTCAATTGCTCTTTGTATTTCAAATCCGGAGTTGTTGAGCTCGGCAGAGGTGGACCAGGAGAGGGTGATATCTCTTGAACGCGTTACCGATGTGAAGGAAGTCAACTCTACAGGATTGGGGTCATCCCAGAAGATAAATGCAGTATCCGTGACATTTGTGGCACTTGCAAGAATCGTATCGATACCCGAATTGTATCCTATCAGGAAGTATTCAACATTGCCGCTGTCATCTGTCGAGAGGCCGCTTAAGATCTCAGGATTAGCGCCTCTGATTTCAACAAATAATTCCGTGTTGGGAATCGGCCTTCCTACGGGGTCTCTTAGGGATACATTGAAGTAGTGTTCTTCGAACAGAAGTTTGTAAGCTGTTTCAGGAGTTATGCTTATGATGTTTGGTTTTCCATAATATGCATAGGCCGGAGAAGGTCCCGTAACTATGTCCCCCAATCCATCGCCATTCACGTCCCCTGCATTCGACACTCTAATGAAGCCCTGAAGTGTTATCTTCTCACTGATTATACGATTTGCGTTGCCGAAGTATAAGAACGAACTTGGTGGCAAATACCCTTGCCAAAATCCTTCACCTACAACGATGTCATCAAAACCATCTCCGTTATAGTCTGAAACACCGGATACTGAGTAACCATATCCGGCTGTTGTTGGCTCACTGCTTAACATCACGAAGTTGTTGCTACTCAATCCTGTTGGTGATCCAAAGAATACATAGGCTCTTCCGACACCAAAACTACCCCATGGGGGTGCACCGGCAATTACTTCATCAAAGCCATCGTTGTTTACATCTCCTGCCGAAGAAACAGACAAACCCATTTGAAGTCCATGTTCACCGGATGCTACCCAATCAGGAGGGTCAAATATTCCCCGGACGGGCGAGCCACAGTAGACCAGAATCTTTCCGCTATCTCCATCAAAAGGTGCACCTACAATAACATCGTCAAATCCGTCACCATTTAAATCACCGGCACCAGCAACTGTCCAACCGAAAAAGACGGGAATTTCATTCTGATTTGCTGGTGCAGTCCAGGCAGGTTGATTGCCTGAGATTCCCTGAACTGAACCAAAGAAAATGTATGCTCCGACATAGTGTGACTGATAAAGACACGCTTCTCCTGTGCCTATCACTACATCATAAATACCGTCGCCATTAAAGTCACCTGATCCGAGTGATTCCGGATCTCCGCCCACGAAGCACACCCCCGTATCACTGCTCTCAATTGACCAAGCCGGAGATTCAATCAAGCCATTAGTTGAGCCGTGAAAGACGGAAACTTCTGAAGGACCATTGCCCCATGTTTTTGTAAGCACAATTATGTCGTCGAAGCCATCTGCATTGACATCGCCGGCAGTTGAAATTGACTCGCCGAACAACCCGCGATCATTAAAGCCAGAAAGAAACTGACTTGCTGAATCCGGTAAACCGTCGGCAGAACCGAAATATATGAAGATCTTTCCTCTTCCTATGATGTTCTCAAAACTTGGGTCACCTATTATCAAGTCATCAAAACCATCTCCATTGACATCTCCTGCATCAGATAAGGACCATCCGAATCTGCCTGTTCCTTGCGTTGTCCAATCAGGTGCTAAAGACAGCGGATCAACAGTCACGGGATAATCGGCATCTCTATCATCAACCACTATGGCAAATTGCTTCTCATCTCTTTTCTCAAAGTATGCATCAAGAGTTCTGCCTGTTGCATCAAATGCTTTCAGCGATGCATACTGCATTTTATCTCCGCCTGCTGAGCTGAACCTTACAGCATCTTTATTCACATTCATATTCAGCTCTGTGGATGCGTTCATCACAAGTTCAAGATTGCCGTTCCCTTCAGGTTTATTCTTTATGATGAAGTCCTGACGCATGCCTTGTTTTGAGTTTGTGTAGTCAATTCTGATGTTCTCATCTTCTATCGATGCTTTGTTACCGGCAATTCTTAACTCACCACTCTCAACTCTTAACTCACCACTCTCAACTCTTAACTCACCACTCTCAACTCTTAACTCACCACTCTCAACTCTCAACTCACCACTCTCAACTCTCAACTCACCACTCTCAACTCTCAACTCATCACTCTCAACTCTCAACTCAACGCTCCAGTCCTCGATCTCCTTGTACTTCATGTCTTCTTCACGCAAAGTCCTGTCATTCACATCAAACAGCGGGATCTTTGCCTCACGAGGTTTTGCCGTGAAGCCGTCTTTGTGATAAATGAACCGCAGGTTGTTTGCCCTGTTGGGCGACTGGTAAGACTTGATGTCTTCGCTGTATGAGATGTTGTATTCTTCATTCATGATATTCTCCACAGCGGCTGAATACCAGTTCTGATCAATGCCTTTGATGCCGGCATCAGAGGCTGCAAAATTTGGGTTTGCATTGATGTTATGCTCAGTGTGAAGATACCCGGGACAAGTCAGGCTCAGGGGATTGTTTGGATCGGCTAAGTTTGGCTGTTCTCTGTAATGATCTCCTATTATTAAAGAGCCAAGCAGAATCAATGAAACCAGCAGTATTGACTGTTTCATGATCGTAATTGAGTTAGAGTTTGCGCTTGTGCAGAACCTATTGTGAGAGATTCATTTTCTGTCAAACAGGCGGCAAGGAACAAGCGGAATATTGCTTTGGTCTTCTTATTGCCTCACTGTTGTGAAGACCTTGGGTGCGGTCGATGTGTGCGGATTCTATACCCTCCTGTACGGCAGATCCAGGGGTGATTCATAGAAAGCGTACAATTTGCCGTACCGCTTTCGTTATGCTAAATCTGGCAATATTATCTGCAACATGAAATGCAAATATCAGTGCAAGCGGCACGGGGATTGCATTTGGCTACAGCAAGAGTCTGTAGATTGGATAAGTATACCCGCATGTTGAGTGATTGAAATTCGCTGGTAATGCGTGCCAGGAATTGTCGAATAACAATATGCCGAGTTGATGCTGTACCTTTCAGTTGAAGTGATGTGTGCTGAAAAAGGAACAGCATTCGCGTCTATTAACTTGACCTAAGATCCTTTGTTCCTGACGGCGATCATTTCTGCGGCTATGCTTACGGCGATCTCATCAGCAGTCCGGCTTCTGATGTCTAAGCCGACCGGAGCGTGAAGTTTTTCGAAGTACTCCTCTGCAAATCCCTGGCTCAAGAATGCCTCTCTCATTTGCCTGACCTTTTCTTTGCTTCCAAGCATTCCAATGTATCTGAACTTCTTTCCGTAGAGCGCCTTGAGTATCACTTCATCCCACCTGTGTCCAAATGACATGATCAGCACATACGTATTCTCACCTTCCGGAACATAGTCAGCGCTGTCTTCGAAATTGATGAGATGTTTGGTCTTTGCATAACGGTTAGATTCCATTGTATTAAGTCCGGGACGATCGTCAAACAAGTGTATCTCGAAATCAAGCCTGGACAGAATTTCTGACAAAGCAAGGCTCACATGTCCGCCTCCGAATATGTATGCTTTTGATTCGGGAAGTTTGGACCTGGTAAACCGCCATTCATTTTCACCGGTAATGAACACCTCATCCGATCCTTCGCTCTCTGCGACATTGCTGATTCCATTTACGTCATAACGGATGTATGAGTGCGGATCATTCAGTATCTCTTCAATAACAGGGATGCTCGATTTGTCCAAATAATAGAACGCAACGGACTGCTCACCACTGCAGATCATTCCGGATCTGTCCTCCGGCGCTTCAGTCATATGCACCTGCCTCCTCATGAACGGTTCGAAGCGGCCCTTTGAAAGCAATTCGCGCGAAAGTTCGGCAAGTTTGTGCTCCATGACCCCGCCGCCTATTGTTCCGGTCAGCTCATCTTCGGTTACAAGCATGAGAAATCCCTGCCTGCCGGGACTACTGCCCGTACTGCGTATCACAACCATCAGCACAGCATTTGTTTCATCCCGCAATACTTTCAGAATATTCCTGTAAAAGTTCAGAACCATTTTCCGCTCATTGAATAATAGATCGCCATGAGTCCGCTGAAAACTGCGCTTGCCCAGAATCTGTACGTCAAAGGTATCCGGTTTTGTATAATGTAGTTTGCAGTCACTGAAACAGGTATGTTAAACATGAAAGACAATGCAGCAGTCTTAAGAACTCCGGCGGAGATCAGTGCCCATTGACCGCTGAGAATGTAAATGAAGCACAGATGCCTTGCTATCCAGAGAGGATTGAAATATGTCAGCGCCATCATCGTCTTCATGATCTTTCTTTTTACGCCGGGAAGTTCATTGACCTTTTTTTCTATCCAGCGGAAGTAATTCCTGATCTCAAATGCATAGAGCGTGGATCCGATCGCAAACATTCCGGCGCTTCGTACAATGCCTACATCTCCGGTGATCAGTGCAGCAATGGTGTCGCCGGTCATGTAGATGAGTCCGCCGATCAGATGAGAAGAATATGCAGGACGGCCGCTTTGCATGATCTACAGCGTCTTCTTCCCGTATAGATCAAACAGTACTTTCTCCGGAGTGTAGGGAACGCTTATTGCCGGCTCTGCGCCCTTGTTGAATGCCTGCACCGCTTTCCTTATTGCAAAGTAAGCTCCGAGCGCATACATCAGAGGCGGCTCACCAACCGCCTTCGATTTGTAAATGGCAAGATCAGATCCCGGGGAGTCGAGGTGATGAATCTCTATCACTGCTGGAACAGAATAGATATCGGGTATCTTGTAAGTTGAAAGCGCACTTGTCAGAAGCTTTCCTTTGTCATCAAACATAACCTCCTCCATTGTCATCCAACCAATTCCCTGCACAACCCCGCCCTCTATCTGCCCGTGATCAACATCCGCATTCATGCTCTTTCCGAAGTCATGAACAATTCTTACACTGTCAATCAAATAAGTTCCTCTGAGGCAATCCACAGTTGCTTCAATGATCGCGGTTCCGTAAACGTGATAAGCAAACGGATGACCTTTTTCTTTTGTTCTGTCGAAGTGAATTCCGGGAGTGGCATAATGAGAATGCTCGCTAAGCGGCACCCTTTGCTGTTGTGCCATGTTCACCAACTCCTTCCAGGAGATACTTTTCTTTCGTGTGTTGTCGGATATCGTCTCATTTGCAAAGACAACTTCTTCACATTCGAGTGTCTGCTTTGCAACTTCAGCCAACCGTTCTCTGAGATTAGTGCATGCGATCTTCAGCGCCTTGCCGTTAAGATCTGCTCCGGAGCTTGCGGCTGTGGGGGAAGTGTTTGCAATCCTAAGTGTGTTTGTGCTTTCGATCTTCACTCTCTCATGACTGATTCCGAACTCTGCCGATGCAACCTGCAGAAGTTTTGTGTTCACTCCCTGTCCCATTTCAACCGCGCCCGTGCTTACAACCACGCTTCCGTCCTTGTAAATGTGCACCAACGCGCGGGCATGGTTCATCATCGTATTTGTGAATGAAATTCCGAAGCAGATCGGCTGAACTGCGAAACCCTTTTTATGCGTGTCGCTGTGACTGTTGAATTCAGCCACTCTGTTCTTCACTTCACTGAGACTGTACCGCCGTTCGGCCTCAGCCCAGCTGTCTGTCGCATGTGTCTCCTGCATAACCTGTCCGTAAGGCATTTCATCACCGTCTTTTATCAGGTTTGCTTTCTGTATCTCATCCGGGCTTACCCCGATCGTCTCAGCCGCTCTGACTATTGCCGATTCGATCACAAACATACCCTGCGGGCCTCCGAAACCTCTGAAAGCAGTGTTCGGGGGAAGGTTGGTCCTGCAGCTGTAAGCTGTTGCGGTAACGTTCGGAATGCAGTACGAATTGGTGGAATGAAAAAGCGTACGCTCCAGAATTGCCGGTGAAAGGTCGGCGGATGCTCCAGCATTCTGGTAGTGAGTAACTTCATAAGCCATGATCTTCAGGTCATTTCCGAGGCCTATCCTGAAATCGGATGAATAAGGGTTGCGCTTGCCTGTCATTCGTATGTCATCCATCCTGTGAAGGATGAGTTTCACCGGCATACCGGTCTTAACCGCAGCAAGCGCGGCCATTACGGCCCATGCTGTTGCCTGATCTTCCTTTCCCCCGAAGCCGCCGCCGATTCTGACCGTGTCTACTTCTATGCGGTGCATTTCTATTCCTAGAACTCGCGCAATTGCCCACTGCACTGCAGTCGGCGCCTGCGTGGACGATGCCACGAATATACAACCGTCTTCCTTCAGGTAAGCGTATGAGCCCTGCGTTTCCATGTAAATGTGTTCCTGACCGTTTATCTCAACAGTCCCGCTCACAATGTGGTCACACCGGCTCCACGCATCGTCCGTATTTCCAATTCTGAATGTTCTTGGCGGAACGATCAGCATGCCCTGTTTCATCGCCTGCCTGGGACATGTTACGGGCGTCAGCTGTTCAAATGAAAATCCGATCTCTCTTCTTGCAAGGCGGCAGGCATGTTCGGTCACACCTATTATTATGCCCGCGGTTTGGCCGCTGAAATGAACCTCCTTATCTGCAAAGAGCGGTTCGTCAGGAACAGCAACGCCTATCTGATTATCACCGGGAATGTCTTTTGCAGTCAGTATGGAAACTATTCCCGGCAGTGTTCGTGCTGATGAAAGGTCAAGTCCTGTGATCTTTGCATGAGCTGTGGGAAGATCGAACGGAAGAGCGAAAAGCGTTCCCCTGATCTCCTTTATGTCATCAACATACACAGACTTTCCGCTTACATGATTCTTTGCATCTATGTTGATCATATCAGCTCATTCATTTTGATCTGTTCAGGGAAGAGAGTGATAAAATGGGAGAAGAATAACTGCCGGGCAAGCAGACGCTTGTATCCGGAGGAACCGCGTGCATCGCTTATCGGTGAGATCTCGTCGCTGAGAATTCCGAAAGCATGCTTTACAAGTTCAGACGTCACTCTCTTGCCTGTCAGCGATGATGAAGTCTCTTTCAGATAAAGAGGTATGGGACTGACTCCGCCTGCAGAGCAGTGGGCGGAAACGATCACATCTCCGTCAGTGTGAAGGCATATTGCCGAGTTGACGCTTGCTATGTCGAGGTATTTCCGCTTGCTGACTTTTTCAAAGTTGAAAAATGTATTGTGTGGCGGTAGATGGAATTCAACTCGCGTAATTATCTCTCCGACCTTTTTATTCAACTGCTTGTATCCTTTGTAGAAGTCTTTAAGCGGCAATGTCCGTACGGTGCCGGAGTCATCCCGCAAAGTTATCACAGCATCAAGTGCAAGAAGCATGATTGTGATGTCGCCGATCGGAGAAGCATTGGCAATGTTTCCCGCTACTGTGGCAATGTTTCGTACAGGAGTTGATGCAATGAGCTTGATGAAGCTGTGCCATCCCGGGATTGCATTTTTCAGACCCGCGTTGTCCATAAGTTCCGTCATAGTAACGGATGCTCCGATACTGCAGATCCCATCCCGGATCGTGATGTTTCTCAGATCTTCAACGTCTGCAAGATACATTAAACCCAAATGCTCAGCATCATCGGGCTTCTGCACGTAAAGGTCGGTGCCTCCTCCTGCGGGGACCCTGCCGGAGATTATATCATTCCTGGAAAGTGATTTCAGCTTACCGCTTACATTCAGGAAGTATTCTGGAATGAACTCATTCTCAACGAGCCATCTGATCGGATGAGCATGGTCCTTTAACTTAAGTCGCTCAAGAATATCAGCGGCCGCTCTTTCTATTGACTTGTAACCCGTGCATCTGCAGATATTGCCGTCAACAGAACTGACGGCATCTTCCGGGACTGATCCTTCTGTTGAGTTGATCGCAAACGCGCACAAAGAAGTAACAAAGCCGGGAGTGCAGAATCCGCATTGCGTGCCGGAGTTGTTTACCAGCGCTCTTTGCACAAAGTTAAGGCCTTCGTGATTCAGTCCTTCAACAGTTACAACATGTTTGCCGCTGATATTTGCTAACGGAGTGAGGCATGATGTGACGCTTTTGTATTTCACGTCATTGCCGTTCAGCGTGCCGATCAGTACAGTGCATGCCCCGCAGTCTCCTTCGCGGCATCCGATCTTTGTGCCGCGCAAGTCCGCTTCGTATCTGATGAAGTCGAGCAAAGTGGTTGAAGGCGGGAGCGGAGTGTCTGTTATCCGGTCATTGAGTAGAAAACTTATCATCTTACCTTGCATTAGGATTCGTAAAATTCCCTGCGCTCAGTAATTCAGCTCATAGTCCGCACTGTCTGCAAATGAAGCCGCAGGTCATGCATATCAAATTGTTATGTTTGTCCGAAAGATTCAAATGCAAAAGAAATGCGTGCGGCAGAGGAAGTCGGAATTCATTTGATCAGTGTTTGAATAATGCTCCTCACCCCGCCCTCTCACAAAGGGAGGGGGAGACGTTGTTGATTTTGAAATCGTTGAATTATCTTGATCCGCCTTGCGCTCTCACTCTGCCTTCTCCCAAGGGGAGGGGGACTTGCTGGTCCCGGACACTGTGACGGATAATTACTTTTACTATTGAGCTGAGGACAGAAAGAGTGCCGGGAGTTGTTACTGATAAGCATTTGCCGGATAACCGGTGAATCATATTCATTTGGTGCTTTAATACAATGCTGATTTTGATAAATTCCATTCCTTCGAACAACAATTCAAATACTAGTATCAAATGGGTATAAAAACAATTGATCTCGGAAAGAGCGGTCTGAAAGTAACAAACCTCGGGCTGGGATGCATGGGTATGAGCGCGTTCTACGGGGAGACTAACGAAGAAGAATCCCTTGCGACAATTGATCTTGCACTGGAGTTGGGAATAGATTTCTTTGACACGGCCGAAATATACGGCCCCTTCAGGAATGAAATTCTTCTGAGCAAAGCCATCAAAGGCAGAAGAGACAAATTTGTCGTCGCAACAAAGACCGGAATAGAAGTGGATGATGACGGAGCATTCAAAGGAATAAACGGAAGTCCTGCGTATATAAGAAAGGCGATTGACCGTTCTCTGAAACATCTCGGCACGGACTATGTTGATCTCTACTATGTTCACAGGATAGATCCGAACATTCCGATTGAAGAGACCATAGGCGCAATGTCTGAACTTGTTGCAAATGGAAAGGTCCGCTACATAGGCCTCAGCGAAGCCGGTCCTGAGACAATAAGAAAGGCGCACGCAGTTCACCCGGTCTCCGCCTTGCAGACGGAGTATTCATTGTTCGAAAGAAGCATTGAAGACAACGGAATTCTTGAGACGATCAATGAACTCGGCATAGGATTCGTTTCATATTCACCGCTGGGCAGAGGCCTGCTCTCGGGTGAAATAAAATCTCCCGACGATCTTGATGCGGATGACTGGAGAAGAACCAATCCGCGCTTTCAGGGAGATAATATGAAGAAGAACCTTGAGGTGGTGGAAGAAGTGAAACGGATTGCCGGCGCAAAAGGAGTAACACCTTCACAGCTTGCGCTTGCATGGGTACTGCAAAAAGGATTCTCCGCAATTCCCGGTACAAAGAGAAGAAAATACCTGGCCGAAAATGCCAAGGCGGCGGAAATTGTTTTTACGGATGAAGAACTGTCTGCAATTGAATCCGTTGCACCTTCGGGAGTTGCTTCGGGCAACAGATATCCCGATGCGCAGATGGGAAGTCTAAACAGATAATGATCTGACGAAGATTTGGTTTTGTGGATGGATCCTTGCTGAGCAGGTTGTCAGCTTCGTATCTTCAGACCCACCCCCCGGCCCCCCGCCTGCGGAATTACAGACAAAGGCTTCTGTGTGTATGTCGGGCAGGCCTGCCCGTCAATCCTGTGACAAATTGAGATGGCACAATAGCGAGCTATCCGAAATTTGCATAGAGCACTTCGACCGGCAGACGGGCCTCCGCTGGAGGGGGAGTTCGGTTACCCACCGCACGTGCTCCTTCAGGAGGGGGAGCGATTGAACGGTTGGGCAGGAAGATCGGATGCTGTCTGACAATAACTTACAACAGTACCAGAAAATAAAAACAGCCGGACATTTCTGCCCGGCTGTTATGGATTTGAAAAGTATGTAAGCAGTGTCATTGAGTGTTTGCCGTTTGAACTTCATCCGGTAACTTCTTCTTTCTTATGCCTCTGTCCCAGATTGACCTGGATGATTTGTAACCGTTGTAGAGATTGGTGTCTGACACTCTGAAATGTTCCATCAGCTTGTCAAGCGATCTCAGAGTTTCATCGGCATCCCTGAAAGCCTGCGCGATTGCCTTGTTGGCGGATTTTCTTCGTGCAGTTGACGATTCCTTCTTTCCGATCGTCTCAAAGTAACGGGTGATGTTTGCCGTATGCTCTCCGAGAGTTGATTCGCTGATGCCGTAAGGAGCAAGTGATCCGAGATTATTTCTGACATCTTCCTTCAGAGTGTTAAGGAAGATCACGAGGTTCACATCGCGCCATTTAGCCACGTCCGAAGGAGTGACATCGTAGAGCTGTGAAAATTCTGTGTTAGATGTTTTCATGCCGAAGTCATAAAGCGCCCCGGAGAGTTTGAGGCAAGTGCGCTCGGCATTTTTTCTGGCATTCAGTTTTTCGAGGCCCGAAATGCCTGTTACATGAAGCTGAAATTCATTGCCGGATGAGATGATTTCCTGAGCCCGGCTCAGTTCGCCGATCTTTTCACTGATCACGGGAAGCTCCGGCCATTTAGTTCGGCTTTCATTGAGGTAGGCCTGAACTGCGTAAATCATTTTGAGCTTGTTGTACTGTCGCTTGTTCATGATTTCCTCCGTTCTTGCGGCAGTGCCGCTTTTGGTTTATGGATGTTGTTTAAGCTGTGAGGCCCGGTCCCTCACATATTCCATATGTTTGATCAGTTATTAATGAACGAAAGTTCATTCTCCCGGCTGTGTGCCTTCATTGCGCCAATGTAATTCAGTTCCGCACCTCTGCGCACATCCGTTGCATCGTTAACAGGCACAATTCACGAATTGATTGCTTTCATCGCTTCACTCTCCGCCTGTTTCCGCCTGTAATGAAGAGCTGTGCTGCTTCATTAAAGAGCCGTGCGGCAGTTAACAATCTGATCCGGCACGTCTTCCTGATCGGCCAACCGGGTTCTTCCTTTATCAGAGCCACAGAGTCAGACTCATGATGCGCAATATTCAACCTCCGCAGGTTTCAATTCAGTTCCCGGGCGGCAGTCAGGTATTATTGCACTGGTGCGGATGAATTCCGGTTCAGTGTAAGACTCCGATTCGCCAATGCGCTGTATCAATTACATTGTGCAAAGGTTGAATTCAGAGATGTACTGAGGTATTTCCCGGATGTATAGGAGCATTTTCCAATTGCGCGCACTGAGATGCGGAATGCGAGCATTTATTGAATAGAATTACGTAAGTGAAGAGTGCAGGATTGTGTACATTTGGGCGATGCTGATTTGCCAGGATGCTTACCGACGGGAATTGTTGATTAAGGAAGTGCTAACACGCGGAGATCTTTCCTGTAATTGCGAGTTTCGAATCCACTTCAGTAGAGTGCCGAGAGTACTTCTGCTAATGGATTTACTTTATAACACGGGTCGTCCACTGCTTTAATAAGAATGCGGCACTTGCCCATAACTGTGTATCTTCATAACTCATGAGTTCTTTTATGACTCACTATTTCATTTACGGTCTGTAGCGAAATACTATCCTTGAGCTAGGACTTTTGGATTGCAGAAACCGGATTGGCGTTGTTGTTGGAGACCGAAAAGCTTGCTTTGTTGCTATTAAGTGTTTCTTAGTGCAATTCAGACTTTTTGGAACTCCAAAAATGGCGGAATAAGCAACCTCTTTTTAAAAACTTCATGCCGAATCTCCTGACCTTTTCCGCTTACCTGTGGATTTTTCAAGCTCCATAGTTGGGACCTCCTTTCCAAGGAAGTAGTCTTCAATGTAGTGCCACCTTTGTGAATCAGTCATCTCAGTTTGAAAGAAATAGTTCATGATTTCCATTGAAGTTTTATGCCTTCTCTCAACATCTGCTACAATGCTGTTTCTATATTTAGCCTTACATAACTGACTGATTTTTAAAGGATCATTAATTCTAACAAATAATTGAGGTAATTCTCCTCCAGAAATTTCGTATGTAGCTAGGTCAAAGATTTCTAAAAGATAGGCAAGTTTAAGTCTGCCCTTAGAACTTCTTGGATCAATAGAAATATATCCCACATATTCTCTTGATTGTTCATTCATGCACCCAAACAGCAGAACAAAAGTCTTCATAACAGCAGATCTGACCTTACCAAATGCGTAATTCACAATTCTATACTTCAATTCAGAACCGATTGTTTTTGATTGAAGAAAATTGTCATTTACTGAATCATATTGAGAAGACCTATTGGACTGACCATTGTTGCAATAAAACACAGTCAACAAATCAGCAAGCTTCCTGCAATTCGATTCTTTTTGAATCGATTCGTTTAACTTCTTCGTCAACTCTTCTTTTGAAAAATAGTGACCGCTGAAGTGCAAAAGTGTGGTTTCAAGAACCTGCAAGCCTTGTTCCAGCTTCTTTTGTGATTCACTGATATCTCTGTTGAAATATATTTGCATTTTCAAAACAGGCTCTAAATTGGGTATCAGTGCTTTGGAGAAATACTTATACTTGATAGAAGGGAAGCTCTGATCTGGATAGTGCTTTTCCCATAGACCATCTAGCGAAATTTTGAAGAATTTAACATCCTCATTTTCACGAATTATGATTGTATCTCCATTTACAACAATTTTTTGCTTATCATACTTTATTTTAGTTACTTCAGATACCAATTCTCCGTATTTCGCCTTTATTTCTAAAAAGTCATTTAACGTTGCGGACCCAAAAACAGTTGAGAACAAACTCTTCGGTCTGACAATCAGCACATTATAACCGTACTTTGCCAACAAATCCTTTTCAATTACTAAGAGTGCGCTTTTGACTTTCTGCTCAGGATTCGTATCATTTACAAACAAATACTTGAAATCATCGATTGACACAAGCATGTTTCTGTTCCCTTTTAGTGAATACAACTTATTAACCTTTTTCAATACTGAATCCACTTGAAACTGCTTCAGAGATGAAAGGCCATATAGAATTCTTGTGTATTTCAAATCCTTAGGATTAAAGTCCAACATTGCTCTTCCTTCGATACCAGGAATTCTAGCTGCTCTGCCTATCTCCTGAACATAGTCTGCTAGTGAACCAGAAGGTGCATGGTGGTAAACTATTTCAATGTCTCCAATGTCAATGCCCATGCCAAAAGCTTTGGTTGCCAATACACATTTCGCGGTTCCGAGTTTGTAAGATCTAACTGATTCAGCTCTTTCTTCTGAAGTGAGGCGCGAATGATATCTTCTGACCAACGCCCGCGATCTGGTACTTAGGACTCTGTAGACATCTTCTACCTGTGAAATCCATGGGAAATAGAAGATCGACTTTTTCCCTGATTTTACGAAATCCTTAATTCTCGTTGATGTGCGATTGATCTTTGTCAGCTCATGGGCACTTGCTTTTAGTTCTTTGTAGTGAAAGGAAATTTCATTACGCCTGATCTTACCAATATATAAACTGCAGTTCTGCATATTCAGACTACCGATAGTTTCGTATACCATATCGTCTGTGCCACTGTAGACTGCTGTTGCTGTTAATGCTACGACTGGGAAGCGGTAGGTTTTCAGATTGTTTTTTGCAAGTCCTTTTAAAGTTGATCCTCTTCTAAGTTTTCTTATGTAGTTACCAAGAAACCAGTAATCAACCCGAAAGTCTCTACCCCAAGTTGAGACTAAATGAGCTTCATCAACTATTAATAATCCCAAGTCTCTTTCACCCAAGAATGTCTTAATATCATAGGAAAGCAACAACTCGGGAGACATGTACAAAAGAGAAATGTCTCCATGCATGGTCTTTTCAATGATTGATTGTCTTTCAATTAGCGAAAGATCGGAGTTTAGAAAGGCGCAATTGTGAAACTTTCTGCTCTCTTTCAAAGAATTGATTTGATCAGACATCAGAGCTTTGAGTGGTGAAATTACTAAAGTTACGGAGTTTAGTTCATTAGAATCTGCTAAATAGATAGCGGGTAATTGAAACAACAGTGACTTTCCCGCACCAGTTGGTGCCGTTAAGAATATGTCTTGAAAGTGTAAATTCGCTTTCGCGAGTTCCACCTGTCTCACAATATGTTCTGCTATTGCTCCCTGTGAAACTTCAGTCAACCTACTAGATGTGTCAGGGTCTTCAAAGATCTTCAAGCTTTTGAATGTTGCAGTATGATTCCAGTGCTTCTTAAGTATTATCTCAAGTTCAGGTCTCCATCGTTTTGTAAATTCTCTGTGTTGCTTGTAAAGAGTTACCGAAGAATTTGCCGATCTAAGAATTGTATATAGAATCTTTAGTTCGCTTAAGTCCTGGGGAATATGAAAAATCTTTTCATCAACTAATAACTCGACGGATTCGGGTACCTGATTCATAAACAGCCCGAGTTTGAGAGAAACATAAGAATCATCAGCAGATTTGAATTGAATCAGTGTGCTTGTATCTGAGGTACAATCCTTAAGTTCAGGCAGTTCAACTTCTTCAGGATTAAAGAAATCGATAGTCTCAACTCCATTCTTTTCTAAATCAACTTCAAAATCAATGTGCTGAATGCAGTTTACTCCAACAAGTTCTTTACTATCAGAATAGAATAGATCAAATAATTCATTTTCCTTAATCGGAATATCTTTGTTAATACAATCTTCAATATCCACATATGTCTGGTTTGTTTGATTAGGGTACGAGTCATAAAAATTGTTCTTTATCAGTCTAAATTTGGCAGGAATCAAAGACAAGCTTTTAGAAGGAAGAAGCAGAAATTCTTCGAAAATCATGAATTGCAGCTTGTCACTTGGTTTGTTAAGAGCCATTAACAGATTCAGAAAATTGTCCTTGATCGATCCTATATCAATGAGATTTCTTTCATCAAGAAAGCTCAAATTATTGATGTGAGGTATTTTCGTGTTAAGATCCATAAGAAAATGTACAGGGAAGCCCTTGTAAACCAATATTACTGATTCATGAGAACTCGAGTTGATCATCTTCTTTAGATGATCAGGAATGAGGTCCTTCAACATGGATTTAGGGTTTGTTATATTCTGAAATAGATTTTGGCAAATACTATTTTTATAAGCTAATTATGAGTTGAAAAGACAAATTTCAATGCACAATGTTACTTCAAGAGTTGCCAATCAATTGTTAAGAGATCCAGATGATACTTACAGTTGTAGTAATAGATTAAGGCCTTTGCGGATGGATACCATCGCCTTTCAAATGGCTGAGCCACCTTGCCCGCAAGTTGTCCAAAATTTCTCCCATCGAACATGCACCCGCCTTTTGCGTGCATTGAATGTGAGGAGACTCTAGAGTGATCTTCCGGTTCGTCGCTGAATTGCGGTTTGCCGCACTGCTTGAAGAAGAATGTCACTACTGCTCACAACTCAATACATCCATAACTTCTCAATCCTTTTCTGAGGCCGATTTCATATGGGGCCTGTGGCGAATGAGGATCTTAAGGTTAAGAGTTCTTGGATTACAGGATCAAGATTCGCGTTGTTGTTGGAGACCGAAAAGTCTGTTTGGTTGTTCATTAATGTTTCATAGTACAACGCAGACTTTTCGGAACTTCAACAACGGCAGAAAGATATTGTCATCACTTCGGGGTTAGACTACCTGATGCATTCGGAACTATAATCATGTCAGCCCTTCGGGCTTCTGTCTTGCCGATTCCAATTTATCCGACTTTCCTGCCGCAGAGTCGCTATATGAATAATGGTGAGCTTTGGAAAGTAAATTGTGCAGGTGGCCCAGCTTGGGTCGGAGACTCATTTCTTTATTAGATTGGTCACCAATTCTTGAAGCAAATGCATTTTTTCTAAATCAAGACAAATAGTTCTCAATTCTGGCGTTCCTGTAATTACCTGCAATCTCAATCAATTTATCATAGATCAAGTTGACAAAACTGGATATACTTGGTGTATATTTGCTAAACCTTACTTTCTCCAAATCCTCATACATTGAATCTTCGTTTCTGGAATCATACATATAGCTTAAGAACTTCGAGATGGTTGGATCAATCTCATCATACGCTTTTTTGATTAATTGCACCATTGTATGTTCATATGCATACCAGCATACCCAGTATTCACCTTGCACCTGAACACAAATTTCATCCCAAACATTGCCAAGGCCTGCACCTTCTCTTTGCATATATCGTTCTTTGAAACTCTGTAAAGTTCTTATCAACTTATTGCATACTTTGCTTAGATGATAATCTTCCATTCCTAATAGTACAGAATACTCAGACATGAGTTCCGGCTTAGATTGTTTTCAAATAGTATTATGACAGAATTCTTTCCAACTTCATTTTCCACTTCTCCCAATCCGGCATTTCCCTTTTCTGAAGCTCGTAAAATTTTCTTGTATGACCATGATGTACCA
This sequence comes from Ignavibacteria bacterium, assembly GCA_019694675.1. Classification (GTDB taxonomy): domain Bacteria; phylum Bacteroidota; class Ignavibacteria; order Tepidaquicellales; family Tepidaquicellaceae; genus JADJAH01. Next base: position 32,874 of record JAIBBK010000028.1, on the reverse strand, counting down.
AATGACACATCTCATGGATCATCACATATTCTATACATCCTTTGGGAGCCTTTATTAATTCGGGATTCAAAATGATTTTCCCTTTTGGAGTGCAGCTTCCCCATCTCTTTGGCATTACTTTGAGCGCAATATGAGAGGGTTCAACTTTGTATTTTCGAAATCTTCTAATTATTGGATTTATCATTTCATTGAACGTCTTCTCAGCTCTTGATCTGTACCACTTCGATAAGACTTCTTTTGAAGTTGATTTGCCATTAACAGTAATTTGAATTTCACCATTCTTCAATATCACCGAATCTGGGGAGCCGCTTTTTACAATCAGTTTGTAACTTCTTCCGAGATATAAGTGTGTTTCTCCACTAATGTATTTTCTTGACTTGGTTCTTGGTTGAAAAGCTTCGAAATTATTCCTTTGCTTTGTTATCCATACTGCTTTCTTCCTCACAATAACTTTGATCTTCTCCGCACTTATACTTTCCGGTGCTCTGACCACAATTTCCATTTCCGGAGTAACAGAGATCCCAAGCGTCTTTCGTGCGGAATAAACAATTCTGTAATCAATCTGCTCAGTGCCGAACCTTATCGAGTCTGTTATCATTTGCATCTGATTTTAGCAATGTCAACAATAGCCTCTGCAATTTCGTCGATTTCATCGTAAGTCATATCCAATTCATGTTTGTCTTTGATCTCATCTATAATGTAATCACCAATCAGATGCATCATCTTTTTGGGGATATCGGGTTTTATTGTCCAATCTACTACAATGAGATTTTTTATTATTTCATCAGATGAGAGCGCAATCTCAGCGGATAGAGTCTTAGCAATTGCTTCATCCTGAATCTTCTCAAGCAGCGATTCCTTTGCAATACCGTAAAATGCCTTTGCCGTATCTTTATTCTGAAGTTGTTCAGGCACTTCAGAATCTGTATGTGAAATTACTTTCTCCATTATATCCTTTACGGAATTGTGATACTCAATTTCAGTAATTCTGTCCTCAGTGTATTCTTTGATAGCTTCTTTCAGAAGTTCAGAGAACTTTTTATAGAAGGCAGGGTCCTCTTCAATTTTCTCTGAAATGTGTTTGGCTGTCCTTGAAGCAATGGTATCAGCCTTGGCAGATAATCCTACAACTTCCTCAACTTCCTTGCTGAAAACTTCAGCGTCAAATATGTTCACCAACTTTGATATAGGCTTAAGATCCTGCGTAGGTATATGAGTATCTATCAACTTCTGAATCTGACCTTCATATTGCTTGTAGTCAATTGCATCAGAATATCTTTGAATTACAGCAGCTCTGAGATTGACAAAAAAAGCCAAATCTTCTTTATATCTTCTGATGTCTTTTTCATCAGACGTCTCATGAAAACGGATTGAAGACAATGCCGTCTTGAGTATTCTTGCGTATGCAGCAAGCTTATCGTAGAATCCTAATCTTATGCTTTCGTCTCTTAGAAGCTGCTGAAATGCTTCTGCATCTTTTTTGTTTTGTATTGTCTTGAATACATCCCATAGTTCTGAATGTTTCTGAGGAAGCTTCTTAATTTCTTCAATAATATCGGTAAATGTTCCTTGTAGATCTTCTTGATCAAAATCTTCAAACGAAGAGTACGTTTTCATTGCTTCATCCAAAGCACCGAGAACTCCGTAATAGTCAATGATATAACCATAATCTTTATCAGGATAGATGCGGTTCACTCTCGCTATTGCCTGTAGAAGTGAATGCCCTCTTAGGTTTCTGGTAAGATACAGGACGGTATTCTTTGGTTCGTCAAATCCTGTGAGGAGTTTGTCAACAACAATAATTATCTCAGGATGCTTTTGATTTTTGAATCTGCTAATTATATTGTTTTCGTACTTTGAAGGGTTTCCGTGTTCATCCATCATTTTCTTCCAGAAAGCTTTTACTCGGTCAGATTCAACTGCGCCATACGCGCTTTCCTCACCCTCGCGATCGTCAGGAGGCGATATCAGAACTTCAGAGGAAACTACACCAATATCATCAAGGAACATCTTATATCTGACTGCTGCATCTTTAGACTGGCATACCAACTGGCCTTTAAAATCGGTCTTTCCCTGAAAATTATCCCTGAAGTGATTGCTTATGTCCCAGCACACAGCATAAATCTTTTGCTCCGCAACGTTGAGCTGATCTGCTCTGCTGAATTTTTTCTTCAGATCGGAAATCTGAAAATCGTTAAGAGGCTTACAAATCATATCAAAGAACTTGTCAAGCGGCTTCTCAACAACATCCTGAAATGCATGTCTGGCTTCATACAGCAATGGCACTACTGCTTTATCCTTCACCGCCCTGTCAACTGTGTAATTGTCAATCAGTTTGCCAAACTTGGCAAGTGTATTCTTGTCTTTTCTGAATAAAGGAGTACCGGTGAATGCAATGAAGCAAGCATTAGGCAAAGTCTTGAGCATGCTTATGTTGAAACTTCCGTATTGTGTCCTGTGGCCCTCATCAACAAGTACAAATATGTTTGGATCTGTGAGCTTATGTGGGAGTTTTTTAACTGCAGTTTCAAATTTGTTGATCACAGTTGTAACGACAGCATCTCGTTTGCTTCGTAAGAGCTCTATTAGTCTTGAACCGGTAGTGGCATTTTCAACCGACATTCCGCATTTTCGGAATGTTCCTGTGATCTGTTCGTCAAGGTCAACTCTGTCTGTAACAAGTATTATTTTTGGATTTGGAATGGATTTTTCCAGCGCTATTGCCTGTGCAAGCATGACCATCGTAAGAGATTTCCCGCTTCCCTGAGTATGCCAGATAACGCCTCCCATTCTCTTCTCATCATTTAGAGTTCTTATCTGATCCATCGCCTTCTTCACAGCAAAGTATTGCTGATACCTTGCAATTTTCTTCTCACCGTTATCGAAGATGATGAAGTTGAATGCGAAATCCATTAGTCTTTTGGGGCTGCATAGTCCGTACAGATATACGTCCTGCATAACAGGCTGAAGTTCAACAGATTCCAGTTCATCAAAATATCTCTTCACATACCTGAAGCGATCACCGAAAAGTATGTTCTTTTCAGGTTCAATGAGTTTGCTGTTCTTGAGAATGTGAAGACAGGTTCTGTACTCCTCTTCATTCCGGTTTCTTTCTTCAGGAGTATCTCCATCAAACTTTTCTTCCCAATTTGCCCAAAACTTATCCTGAGTTCCGTTAGTTGCATATCTGCCTTCATTAGTTGAGATGCTGAGCAATATCTGGGAATATGCATAGAGATTTCTTATTCCGTCTTCCTGTTGATTACGCAAATGCTGCGATACAGCTTGTTTGATTGGATCTTTCATATCGGGCCGTTTGCATTCAATTACGCAAAGCGGAATACCATTCACAAAGAGTACAATATCCGGCCTGTAATGGTCCTTGCTAAGACTTCTCATCACACTGAACTCTTCCGTGACATGAAATACATTATTAGCCGGATTCTTCCAGTCAATGTATTGAAGTGTGAAGCTCTTCTTATCGCCGTCAATGTTTTGCTCGAGAGCTTTTCCAAGCGTAATTAAGTTATATGCATATTCACATGCGGCAATGTATCCTTCATTCATTGGAAGATCTTTCAATGCCTGAATACCGGATTCTATATTGGAGTCAGAGAAGTAGGAAGTTTTCGTTGAAGATACTTTTATGCTGTTTATTTCTCTCAGTTGTTTACGAAGAACTTTCTCGAGTATAACGTTTGTGGTCTTTCCCGCGCGCAAATCAAGCGCTTCTTCCTGAGAAAGATACTTGAAACCCAACTTCATTAGCATTTCCAAAGCCGGTATCTGACTGATATGGTCTTCTTTAAAACTCGGAGTATTCATTCCGGTTTGTAAAATATAAGGTTTGAGCAAGGACAATTTTCATCTTTCAAAGTTAACGTTTTTTACTCATGATGCTGTTCTCGTGTGTAGTTTTGCAAGTTTTCTTCCCATGAGGGGAAATCTTGCTGGATTTTTCAACATTTTCTTTTTGTAGAGCCAATACTTACATTTTAATGCCTTTACATGTTGCCATGTTCATGTAAAGAAAAGTGCCATTTCCTTTACATGTGTTGCAAACATGTCAAGACTTTTGATGTTTTCATATCATATTAAAGATCATGTGCTTACGTTGGCAAGGAGCTTAAACAACTCATGGTTAACGTAGTAATTATCTTTTCCCAGCTTGTGTTTAGTAACGAGTTTTATTGCTATGAGCTCTTCAAGATATTTCATGGCAGTTGGCCTGCTAACTCCCAAATCTGCCATTACAAAATCAATTTTTGTATAAGGGTGCCTGAAAAGATTGTTCAGCAAGTCCTGGCTGTATATTTTGGGTAAATCACGTCTTAGCTTTAGCTTATGGTTTTGCATAATGAGCTTAATTCCCTCTATGATTTGTAAGGTTTGGAGGGATGTTTTCTCAACTGCTTCCAGCATGAACAGCGTCCATTCTTCCCATGCATTATCTGTTCTGACTTTTTGCAGGAGGCGGTAATAATCGCTTTTGCTTTGATTTATGTAGCGACTCAGATATAATACCGGCAGATTCAGGAGCCCTTCTTTTACGAGATACAGAATATTAATGATCCTGCCCGTCCTTCCGTTGCCGTCATAAAAGGGGTGGATGCTCTCAAACTGATGATGAATGACAGCCATCTTTACCAAAGGGTCCCAATCGCTGAGCTCATTGTCATTCATGAATTGCTCAAGGTTATTCATGAAGGCAATTATTTCATCATGCGTTTGGGGCGGTTTGTAAACTACTTCACCTGACTGTTCATTCTTAAGTACCGTGCCGGCCTGTGACCGAAAACCGGCCTCATTCTCTACCAGCATTTTCTGTATCTTCATTATGTGATTACCCGAGAGAAAACCGTTTTGCTTTACTGTTTTAAAGCCCCATTGCAGCGCGCCGGCATAGTTATGAACTTCCTTCGAAGCGGCAGACTTGAACTGCTTCTTAAGATAATCCGACTGAAACAGTTCATCATTTGTAGTGATGATGTTCTCGATAGCCGAGCTGTCTTTTGCTTCCTGAAGCGAGAGCGTGCTGATGAGTATGCTTTGATTGGGTATGCTTGTGACAGCTCCTTTCATTTCCGCAAGGGCGCTCCTTGCCAGGGCAGTTTTCTTGAGCACAGCCTTAGTTTCGAGATCAGCTTTGAGCGGGAGCAACGGGATGTTGTATTTCATATGCAACTGTGATTGAATTTTTTATTCCGTAATGGACTCATCATCCTGAGAATCCGTCTTACTCAAGATAATCAATTATGTCTTCCAGTCTCGTATCTGAAAACCATTTCCTCACAGGAATCAGTCTTCCCCATTTTACAAGGTCATCATATCTGTGCGACATAGCGCTACGGGATTTCTTGATTGATTCGGGATCTTCGTGAAGCAGTATGAGCTTTTTGTCGCTTCAAATCAAATCCTTAACACAGAACCAAAAATTACCGCAAAAACTCGACCATCACTTATCTCCATGATGCTCTGCGGAATCTCCTTTCCAAACTCCAGTTAGCGTAAAGTACTCATAAAATATCAGCCATTCTACAATCCAAGGAATAATCGTATTGGCAATCTTCAGCTTTTCATTCCAAGGTGCAAACCTATGATCATAAAGACATAGAGATTTATCTTTTGAATACATATGGATTCGGGAACAATAGGGAATATGCGGTCTGAGAACGAATACTTTAGGACTACCAGGAGGTTTATATCTGATCTGAACCAAGTACTCTTCGGATAGACTCGTAGGTGTAACAGTAAGATTGCACAACAATTCGTTGTTCCTTGAAACGGTACATTCTTCAACATTGAATACTCGCTTGATATACTGCATTTGGAGATACAAGTCCTTGTAGTAGCTCGTACTCCTTCTTTTCTTATAATGCTTATTCGCCATAAAATTTATGGGGCTTGTTTTTAATTGAACTCGTTGAATCGTTAGTAATTCTTAGGTCACGACTTGTGTAAGCGGCACTGCCCAATATAGGATTCATGATTTCCTTTAGCTTTGAAATCTTTTCATCAACATTTTCATCCTCTCCAAGAGGAAATCTTTCTCCGAGGTGTTTCTTCCATAGTTTGCTTGAGTTCAATTGATTTGCTTCCTTCATGGCCACATTGCCATCAGCAATTAGATTATCCAAGGCATTTAGAAAATTTGTTCTTCTTGTATGATCAAACTTATGAAGTAAATCATCGTACGGAGTAACCGGCATTGTGCATATGAAATTTACTCTTAACCTTGACTTGATCCTTTCGAGCGTTCTAAGTAAAGCAACATCATCAAACTCATGTTCAATATATGATTCTGAAGCCAGCACAGTCATTGTCAATCCTGTTGGCATATAGCATCGAATGTTGTCACACCATGCTTTGAGATACTTCACAATTCTCCTAAGCTGTCTATTGGGATCTTTCCTTGAATTGAACCAGGTCTCGAAAGCTTCAACATCACTTTCAAGCCAACTGCCATCTCTTACCGCAATCTTTGGTGAGCCGATTGATGGCTCGAAATAGACAGGAAGATCTATATTGTAATCTCCTTGATAATCAACAGTAATACACTTGTTTTTATGAAGAGGAGGATTCTTTGTCAGTCCATCAACAGCATCGTATATCCAGCTCTGCATCGTATAACTTTTTACATCTGGAATTTTCTTGAAATAGACTCCAAGGTCAACATCGCATGTGTCATCCTTGGTTCTGATCATTGTACTAAGCTTATACGAGCCTTGAATGAAGAATTCCGGAAAGTACTCTGGATGATTATCTCTGAGATAATCGCGTACAGCTCTTTTAATGCTGTCCTTCGAGGATACCAATCTGGCACTCTTTGAGGAGGTGATGTTGAGATCTTCATTGAATCGTAGAAACAATTTGTTACAGTTTGCCATTTGTCTTGTATGTTTTGGGGTTTTTGAAAAAACACTTCACATCATCTCGCGCGGCAGATACATGCCCTTGCCTTTCGCCTTGAGAAGAGAGCAAGTCAAGTGATTCTTCGTTGGTATTGTCCAATCCGACAATCGAATACTGTTCTGATGATAATTTTTCTGATTCGACCCTAACGTATTTTACCGGAATGTCATTTAAAGAAGAAAACTTGCTCAATATGAAATTTATCGAATAACTTTGACCTGACATGACAACTTCTACAAGGTCACTTTTCCAATCAAATATTGACCTGCATTTTTTGGTTGATGGGATTGCCCCTACCGTCTGCGAGATATTTCCTATGGACAAAATTTCAACTTCTGAATATTCTTTACCTTCTCCAACATAGTACTGAAGCGCTTCTACAAGCGCCACAAGAGATGGATTGTTTGCCCAGATACCCCCGTCTATGTAGAGGCAATTGGCAATCTCAGTAACTGGTAGTATTGACGGTGCGGCCGATGTTGCCATTGCCACATCTCTCATTAAGATACCTTTGTCCATGGTGAATCCTCCCTCTTGATGGGGAAATTTAAAAACCCTTGGCATTCCATTTGAAAGATTATAGCTTGGAATACACAATAGAGTTTCTGCTTCCTCCATTTTGACCTGTCCGAAGAAGTCCGACAATTCTCGTTTCAGAATTTCATTTGAATATTTGCTCTTAAGAAACACCTGTTGTTTCTTGCGTAACCAGCTCATGATCCGATTTCCATTAGGAAAAATGAGGGGACCTTTGTGCAAGTATAAATCTGCAATATCTTCTGCCTCTTTACCCGCAGACAGTCCGAGCGCAATTATTCCTCCCGTGGAAGTTCCACAAATCATGTCAAACCTATCCGACAATCTGCAATTGAAGATTTCCTCATACTTGCTTAACAATCTTGCGGAAAAGAGACCTTTGATTCCGCCACCATCAATGGACAATATCTTAAACGTTCTCTTAGTCTTCAACAATGAGCCTCCTTCTTCCCGTCAACAGCACCTGCATCAACCCCTTCTTCTGCTCCCTCAACTTCTCCGCTTTGGCTTTGAGCAGACTGATTTCTTTATCTGCCGCTTGCAGCACTTGGGCAATGGCGGATTGTTCATTGTATGATGGATATGGAATTTTTACGATGCAAAAATCATCGTAGCTAATTTGTTTGCCATCACGAATACCAATTACCGCAGTTGCTAAGCGACCAATAAATTCATAGCTCTTGAAATATTGTTTGTAAAATTCTTCATTGATTGGCTTCTTTGGTTTGAGAACCGTGTAGGCAGGACTCACCAATCCTCTGTAATACGAATATTCCAAACCTCCCTGAAATGAACGCAAGCTGATTACAAAATCTCCAATCTCTACAAGCTTATACCCCTCTGTTCCTGTTGTTGGCATGGTCACTCGTCCTTCCAACATTGTTCTTGGTATCATTCCTCTGTCTTGAGTGGCAGAAAGAAGTTCTTCATCTGCAAAGCCCTTTTTGGTAATACTCTTAAATATTTCACCTGCTCCAAGTTTTTTCCACTCCCCACCAAACCCCTTCAACCGCAGTTTCCCCGTCAGCAATTTCTGCATCAGCCATTTTTTGCGGAGTTCTTTTTGAGCTATGAGCTCGTTGGTTTTGCTTATTGCCTCATCCCATGTGCGCAGCATATGGGCTATTGCCTTCTGCTCACGGAGAGGGGGGAGGGGGATTTTGAGTCGTTGCAGAACTTCTCTTGTAATTCCATTGATTGAAGTTCCCTGATTTAACTTCTTCAACTTTGAGACGTTTCCCAGAAAAAAGTAAAAGGCATATTCATTGACAATCAAGTCTTCCTGCGTAATCAATCCAGTTAGGTCCTGGCTGATTGCTATATCAAACGGTGCAATACTTACTTTTCCAACCCCTGTTCTTGTAACTAATAAGACACTACCCTTTGGTATTAAGTTAGTTGAACTTTCTTCAACGGCTTTCTTTGTAATGAATTTTCGAACAACTGCAACCTTCTGATCTAATATATCAGCACCTGTTATCCAAGGTATTTCCCCATTCCAATATTCATTAATTGAAGTGGAAGGAGTTCCACCATTCAGAAAGTTGACACAAACATCAGCAACTTCCATTACTTCCCATCCACTCGGGATATTCCATCTTTCTGAATTAGGACTTTCTGGCTTAATGCGTTTGCCGGATGCAGATCCTTCTTTCCTACTTATTCCTTCATTCTGCAAAACATGTTTCTGATTGTTATATTTTTTTGCCATCACGTCGCCAAATGAATTATGCATTTCTCAATTACTATTCTATAGGAGGCATATTCACATCTCTTTCCAAATCAACGGATAATAAGAAAAAAATCTTGGTCGGACCGTTCGAGCACTCTAAATTGAGCTGTGAAATTTTCATTTGAAATCTCATTTTTCTAACTCGAAGTAGTTGCTTATGGTGTCCGCTACAATTTTAGCCGTTACTCCTTTCAAGCCGAATTCTATATAGATTTCATCTCCAGGATGATCATCTTTCAACTGTTCAAAAAATGTCTTAAGGTCGTTCTTTATATCAGCATGCAAAGCTAAGGTCTTGCCAGACTCGAGCAAAGCTCCCAGCCTGAATACATCGTTCTTCTGTTTTTTAGCATTGCTCGATTGCCCAGATCTCTCGCTTAAATCCAGATATGCTTTAGCCTTCAGGCATATCAATGCTTCAACTCCTGCAATTCTCAATTCATCAAGGACGTAGCTATTAGACTTCAGCAAACCGTAATATTCATCATCAAGAAGTATTGCAGAGAGGCTCTCAAGTTCATCATCCAGAGGAATCGGCACAAGAGCGGTGTCTTCACTCAGGCCTTCAAGCCCGGGGTTTCTCGAAAATAATTCAAGCTGTGCCGGATATCCTTCATTGGATGGGTTGGAGAATCGAAAGTACTCTTTTCCGGACTGTCCACGAATCCTTTGTTTGTAATTGCCGTCTTTGATGAACTTCCATAGAATTGAGAAAAATTCTTCTCCACCACGTTTATCAATAATGAGCACTATGTCAAAATCCTTTGTCGCTCGCGGAGTCAGTCCCTGTTTTTCCATGATCATATCACATGCGGTTCCTCCTATAATTATGTAACTGTCAGGATACGGTGAAAAATATTCTTTGAACTTTTCAATCCCGGTCACCATTTCACTTCATCAATTAATTTTTCAGATTCCATTCTTACCCTTTCGTCTCTGTCGCCAAGCAGGCTTAAATACAAAGACAATGGATCCACGGCATTCAGATTTCTTGATCCGGCGATCCTCTGCGGATCATACTTCCATAACTCTATGCACTCTCCGTCTTCTTCATCCGTAAATCCCTGAAGTTCATTCCGCTTTTTGAAATCATAGAACGTATCTTTGTACAAGGCAAAAAATTTCCGGTTTCCCGGATTCAGATTTGTGTAATCCGACAGCGCGGTGTAACCGCTTTTCAGGAGCTTCATATTGTGTGGAATGTCTTCAGCAAAAACCCTCTTATATACAGGGTCAATAAGTAGTTCTTGTTCTAAAGCTGTTTTCCAAACATCCCTGAGGTTGGCGCGGAATGTTATACGCTTCTCTTTCTTCCCTTCGAGTTCTGCAATATAGTGCCGTTTAAGTTCAGCCGCCGCTTTTGTGATAGCCATGGATGAATATCCTGTAACTCCCGCAACTTCCTTAAGCGAAAGCTTTTCAATGTTCTGAATTGAGTCATGGTTGAATATCTGGAAAATGATAAGGAACTGAGCGGAAGGGATAAGCTTAGAGGCTTTGTCATCCCTGCTTTTCTTCAGGCCCACTTCGTTGAGTTCAAAAAGAAGCTGAGGCAGGTACATTTGCTTTCCGGGAACAATGAAGCTTACGCCTTTGTCTATGAACTTCTTTCTCTGAAAAGCTGTAAGATCCTTTGCAACAAGGACAACATTCTTTTCAAGTTTGCTTTGAAGGATACCAAGCTGTCTTTGAGTCAGTTCAACGCTGAATCTTCCATGATTCCTTTGCTCTGCCAGTATCAATTCCGAACCAAGGAGATTTGCCTCGAACAGACGGTAAAGTTCGGCAAGATACATAGGAAGTCCCTTCATATTACCGGCATCAAGGAGCTTGGGCTCTGATGTTATCCCAATACGGCTGTCAAGATATTGCTTCAACTCATTCATCTTTTGTAATAAACCGATAATTGTTTGATAAACTTGATTTGTTTATTGTGCCAATATAGGTTTATCATACTTAAATTACTAATAATTAACATAGTTTCACGAAACATCATAACTTCATTGGACACCTAATTCTTTCAAATATTTATCCATCTCACCCTTCACCTTTTCAAGCTCTTTTTCCAGGCGGCCAATCTCCACCTGAACCGATGCAATATCAACTTCCGGTTCTTCTTCAAATGTGTCAACATATCTCGGTATGTTCAGGTTGAATTCGTTCTCCGTTAATTCGTCAGGCGTAGCTAAATAGCTGTATTTTTCTTCAACTACTCCCGGTTGCATTTCTCCCTTAGCAAACATCTCGTAGGTCGAAACGATCTTATCAATGTCGGTTTCTCTCAGTTTGTTCTGATTCTTTCCGCTTTCAAATTGTTTGCTTCCATCAATGAAGAGAACGCCTTTGCTTCTCTTGGCTCTGTTGAATATCATTATAGCAGCGGGAATGCCTGTGCCAAAAAACAGGTTCGCAGGTAAACCAATCACTGCTTCGAGCAGGTTGTCTTCAATTGTCTTCTGTCTTATCTTCCCTTCGCTTGCGCCGCGGAAGAGCACACCGTGCGGCACAACAACTCCAACCTTTCCGCTTCCTTCAACAGTTGTCTCGATCATGTGGCTGATAAATGCCCAGTCGCCTTTACTCTTTGGAGGTGTTCCGCGCCAGAAACGGTTGTACTTGTCCGACATCGCTTCATCTGCTCCCCACTTATCAAGCGAGAACGGAGGATTGGCAACCACAGTATCGAACTTCATCAGTTCATCACCCTCAAGCAGTTTGGGATTCCTGATTGTATCACCCCATCTGATTTTTGCATTATCAAATCCGTGCAGGAACATGTTCATTACTGCAAGCGCCCATGTACTTCCGTTTGCTTCCTGTCCGTAAAGTGAAAAGTTGTCAGAGCCGACTTCCCTACCGGCTTTTATCAGCAAAGAACCCGAGCCGCACGTAGGATCGCAGATCCTTGCGCCCGGTTTGCTCTTTGTTAGTTTAGCCAGAAGTGTGGAAACTTCCGCCGGCGTATAAAACTCTCCAGCTTTCTTACCTGCATCACTTGCAAAGTTTGATATCAGAAATTCATAAGCATCACCGATCACATCAGAGCTTGCAAGGTGTTCGGGAGAAAGATCAAACTCGCTGAAGTCTATGAGAAGGTGCTTCAATCGTGTATTCTTATCTTTTGTATCTCCAAGGTTACTGCTGTTAAAATCAATATTGCGGAAGATCCCGCTGCCGTCTTCACTTCCAAGCTTTTCGCGGTTTGCCTCTTCAAGATCATTAAGCGCGATGTTGATCACCTCTCCAATGTTGCTTTCGTTTCTGTGTTCAAACAGGTAAGCAAAACTGCAATGATCCGGTACAATAAATCTTTCCTGCCTCATTGCACGTTTAGCGCGCTCTTCATTATTGTTGTATCGTTCGAGATGTTTCCGATAAATATCCTTGTGAACGTCGCTGACGTATTTAAGGAATAGCATAGTGAGTACATAATCCTTGTATTGACTCGGATCAATCACTCCTCTGAACGTATCGCATGCTTTCCACACTACGCCTCTTACTTCTTCTTTTGAGAGTTTTTGTTCGTTATTCATTTCAATGCGTTTAATAATTTCTGTTGAATAAGTGAATCCTTTAGCGATTCAATTTTCCTTCTAAGCACTTTTTCATTATTTAGGAGTTCTTCAATTCTCAGAATCAGTTTTTGCGTTTCGACCGAAGGCAGAGGTATATCAATATTCTCAACATCTGACTTAGTGATCGAAGGTATTGAAGTTCCTTTGGAACGGCCTCGTAAGAAGAGCTGAGTTTTTCGGAGATTGAGAAACCAGGAAACGTATTCGGGTACTACTTCTTCCTTAACCCGGAGTCTGATCACAAGAAAGGTAGAAGATGCAACAACCGGGTGTATTCGTTCCTGATATGCAACTGCAAAGTTTTCAGTTCCTTTTGAAGCTATTATCACATCACCTTTTTCAAGAAAATGATTTTCCAGTTTTGAAGAAAGGGGCAGTTCAGGCATAAGTGAATCAACAAGCTTATGTTCTAAATCAAAATGGCGAGCCTGAATGTAATAAACGTCGCCGAATGGTTTAGGTTGTTCGTAGATTCCGGATTGAACTGATGCTATCTCTTTAAGCTTCATATTTTCTTCAGTAAGACAGCTACAAAATACGAAGATTTGTTGAATATGTCAATGAGTAACTTTTTATTTTGTGAGTACAGCTTCTACTGAGCTGGTTAAAATGTGTCTAAACTGATATTGGAAGGTTTGAAATCCTTTCTATCCTGATCAGAATGGGGTTTTTCTCGGCTAAATAGTTCTCATTGACAAAATCCAAGCCGGGAGAAAATGTCATCTTGAAGTTTCCGTCAGATATATACCTATCTTTCCCAATTTTGCTATTCGTTTTCTGTAAAATGACTGCAGTTCCAGGAAATCTCATTTTCAAATGAGACTCAAACTCTCTGGAAGTATAGAAAAAATTGTCTCTTGGATTGCCATTTCTGAGTATTGTATAGATTTTTACTCTCCTTAAATCAGTGCAAAGGGAAAGCAGTCTAACAAGATTATTTGTACCGTTTTCACTTCTGAGATACTTATCGTTTACTTCCAGCTCCGTACAATCGGACAGATATCCTTTCAGAATTTTCTGAAACCGAAACTCTTTACCCTGTTCAATCTTGATAGTTCTATTTAGTGAACAAAATCTGCTCAATGAAGGCGGATCTATGAATTCTTCAATGTTCAGGATCTCCAGTTCAGATAGTGCAGAATGTTTTTCTGAAAGTTCCTTGGGTGATTTGTCTTCAGCATTTATGATCTTGCTCTCAGTAATCAGAGCTAGATTCAGAATTGTATTTAGAATCTTGTTCTTGCTGAAAGTCTCGGCTTTGTCTATTGTTTTATATTCAACTCTATTGGAGAGCAAAAATGGCTTCAATACAGAATTCATTTTCTGTTTCCCTAGATAATCAAACTTTTCCATCATCTCTTTAATGGCACTCCAAATCAAAGATCCTTCGTCTGCATCCTTTTCAAATACAATCTTCTTCATTGCAAGGTTCTTTTTGTAGCTTTTAAAATCCAGGTCCTCATCCGAGTCAGGACTATAAGCTCTTCCAATCTTTTCAAATATGTTAGGGCTGATGACTATCTCTTGAAGATACATAAGTCAGTTTTTCCTTTTCCTTAAAGCTTCAAACAGCTCCATCGTAAGCTCAATCGAATCATCAAAGAACCCGTCTGGCCAGTCGTGCTTGAAGAGGCCGTTCTCGTCTATCTCCATCTTTTCGACTTTCGTAACTCCGTCAACCTTAATGAAATACCACACTCCTACTTTCTTCCTGTCCAGTTCGTCTTTGGCGATAAGCACCTGGATCTTGCGGATTAGGTGCTCCGAATGGGTTTCGATGAAGATGTTTATGTTGCCATAGATCTCGAATCTGTCAATTGTTTCCTTAAGGACTTTGGCAAAAGATGATTGGAGTTTCGGATGAAGATGGAGTTCCGGTTGCTCGATGAATAGAGCTGCAAATTTTGTAAGAAAATATTCATTATGAAGAGTTGAAAATGTGGGAAATGTGCTGGGATTGAAGTTCAATGAATGTTTATTATCGCTCAATATGCTGCATGCTATCAAAATAGGGAGCAACTGAATAATTCCACTGCTGGATTCGTGTATATTCTCTGTGCTGCCAATATTTTGCAGAGTGAGAGTCCCAGTATTTTCATCTGTATTGACAACAAGTTGTGATTCAATTCCAACAATTTTCAGCAATTTGTTAATTTCTTCCTGAGTACCGGAACTCTTCAATTCATTCAGAAACCCGTAGTAATTGGACGGCTCAAAGGAACCATTTATAAGCATATACTTTCTTTCAGGAATCTCTCTTGTGGTCGGCAAGTATTTGGATAAGAAAAACCCTCTCAGAATATTTGGTACATAATAATATGCTAAATACAAGAACTGTAATATCTTGAAAAACCGGGCAGTCTTTTTAAGATCAGTCATTTCTCTCCAATCAGTATTCTCTTCATTGAAATCTTCAGACAATACATCCGACAAAGTGATCGGACTAAATATTATCCTTTCATCGAAAAGTGTATTTGAATACCGAAGTTCCTTAGGGAATCCATACTCATAATATGCTTCATATTCGGTTGAACCAGAGTTTCCTTCACGAAACTTCCACAAGAGTTCTTGATACGGATTGTCAATCGGAAACATGCCGGAGAAACCAGTCATAGTTCCATCAACAAGAAATCCCAAATTTAACAGTTTATCGTGAAAAACTACTTGCTTCAGATTTAGACCACTAGCGTCGTGTTCAAAAGTGAACTGCAAAATGCAATTCAAATCAAATGTTGTCAAGAATTGATATCTATCGATGTAACCGCGCTGTCCAACTCCCGGGTGAAGATATTTTTCATAATTTCTCTAAACTTGGCGAAGAATGGCGCACTATGAAGTTCTCCCAACATTTCATGCAGTAGGTCGTTGTCGGAATAAATCTCCGGGGAAAATATGTCTTCATTGGGAA
This sequence comes from Ignavibacteria bacterium, assembly GCA_019694675.1. Classification (GTDB taxonomy): domain Bacteria; phylum Bacteroidota; class Ignavibacteria; order Tepidaquicellales; family Tepidaquicellaceae; genus JADJAH01. The sequence goes on along the minus strand of JAIBBK010000028.1, from coordinate 17,210 downwards.
ATTCATATTTGCCTTCAAAGTGAAAAATGAAATCTATCATCTTTGAAGTATCATTTCCACTTACAATGTCTTCGAAAGATCCTAAGTCAATATCATTCTCCAATTTGTATTGGGTCTTTCCGAAATTGAGAGGATATATGTTTCTTTTTAAAAACATCAACGCCTTCAAAAACGAACTCTTCCCCGAGGAATTCGCTCCAAAGAGAAACGTAAGCTGGCTGAGATCTATCGTCACATCTTCAAGACTCTTGAAGTTATTTATACGGATCTTCTTAACCATATATTTTAAGGATTAACAATTTTCTGATTCAGGAATCACAAAATTACGGACTTCATAGTATTGTGAACTGTTCATCCTTCTGTATGCGTGTTTTCAGTTTCCGGGAATTAACCTGTCAGCATGTTGTATTTTGGATTAAACATATTCCTGAGCACTGCGCTGTTGCCGCCGAAACTGTTGAGCAATCCATCAGTGAAATCATACGCAATAGTGTATCTCGTTGCCTGGACAGTGTGAACATCTTCAGGATGCGTCAGAGCCTTAAGTCCGGCCACAATGTTGAGTATCCGTACTATCTTCTATTCTGTTTTCATAGAGTCCAGGGTAAATTTACTAATCAATGCATTTAGTTGCAGGTTCAATTATGTTGTACTGTGAGGTTGGAGGGGATGTTAGTACCCCTACAGCTTCTTCTCCTGAAACTGTGCAATGGAGTTGGGTAATGTTCAGTGTGCGCAGGGTAATGTCATTGTTCATTCAGACCCACCCCCCGGCCCCCGCCTGCGGTATTACAGACAAAGGCTTCTGTGTGTATGTCGGGCAGGCCTGCGCTGGAGGGGGAGAGATACCCACCCCCCGGCCCCCTCCGCTGGAGGGGGAGAGATACCCACCCCCCGGCCCCCTCCGCTGGAGGGGGAGAGATACCCACCCCCCGGCCCCCCGCCTGCGGTTTTACAGACAAAGGCTTCTGTGTGTATGTCGGTCAGGCCTGCCCGTCAATCCTGTGACAAATTGAGATGGCACAATAGCGAGCAATCTGGAATTTACATAGAGCACTTCGACCGGCAGACGGGCCTCCGCTGGAGGGGGAGATTGTATACCCACCCCCCGCCGCTGGAGAGGGAGTTTGTATTCCCACCCCATCCTGCCCTTTCCCCAAGGGGAGAGGTTGTTGTTGGAATCTGCACTACTTAATAAGCTCATCCGCCTTTTCTATCAGCCAGTTTCTGTTTACGATGCGGGTTTCGCGGGAGAGTTCTTTGCGGATGATTCCGGGAAGGTCGCGGGACTTACCCGATTTGATCTTGAGCAACTGCAAATACCTCCTGATGAATGCTTCGTACTGAACTATGTACTCCTTCGAGATTTCCTTCGTGCTGGAAAGAAAATGCTTGTATGAATCAATGAGGGAATATGCCTGCTCATAGTAGCCAAGCTCGTAATAGATCTTCAGCAGTATGTTGCGGAGGTCCGACTTGAAAAGGAAGAATTCGTTCTGGATCTTCGAAATGCTGACAAGCGACTTCTCAAAATCCTTCCTCAGAAACCAGAGATTGCCGAGCGCAAAGTTCTTCATGTCTTCCCTGTATTCGGGACTCAGCAGTTCACCGTGATTCTCTATGAAGTATTCAAACCACTTGTCATCCTTCACGGCATTGGAAAGAAGTATTATGTTCCGGTAAGTCATCACCTGCATGAACTCATTCTCCGAAAATGAATACGAACCGCTTTCGATCATCTTCCTGCACACGTCAAGAGCTTCTTTGAAGAACGGTTCATTCTTCCTGCTCACTTCCTCGAGACAGTAATTTGAAAGCTGATTGAAAATTATGTAACGCTCCTCCCGATCAAGCTTATCGAGATTGCCGTAAAGTTCATCTCTTAATCTGTAATAGTGGTCCTTGTTCTCCGGCTCGGTGATCGTCTTCAGATAGTAGTAATGAAGTGCGATCAGATACTTGTGGGAGATGTTGCTCTTGTCTATCTCGGCAAACAGCTTGTCAATATCCACAAGACTGAAAACGGACTCAATGAACTTATTGCCGAGGGGCTTGCCGTAAGTAGTGAGGATCGTCTCAACCGAACTTAACAGTTGTATGTAATCGAAGATGAACTGAACCGCCGATGCTTCGAAGTACCTCTTTTTTGTTTCGATGAGTCCCCCGAAGTCATTCTTCTGCGTAAAGTAAGCGCCTTTCAGAAACTCGGACTGCCTCAGCTTTGCATAGTAATCCTTACCCGGAGAGAATCCCGGTTGAAGTTTCTTCTCAAACGAATTCAGTACGCGCATCGAATGTGTGAGAAGCTTCTTGTCGTAGTAACCTTTGCTCAGAAAAAGCAGTGAATCGGTCTCACTGTTTTCAAGGGCAACGTGCTTGAGGAAGTTCTCGGCCTCTTTCGTAAGATCGCTCGTGAGATTAATAAGCTTCTTTTCACTGAACTTCTCTCCGCGAAAGAGCTGTCCGAAAAATTTTTCTCTGTCATCAAGCTTTGCGAAATCCGGATGAACCGACTTCAGCAATTCAAACAACGGCATGATGTTTCTGCGCGTCTTTACGAAAGGCGACTGCAGGAATTTGCCGAAGTCCTTTAACTCCTCCTTGCTGAATGTTGCCAGTATCTCCGCCAGCCGGCTGTTTTGCATGTGAGAAATTACCCCGTGCGTGTGAGAATAGAAACAGTCAAAAAAGCCATTTGTGCCTCGTATTGAGGTGTTTTGCAAATTTCCCTGCCAAGTTGCAGTGAGAAAACTCTCAAAACTCTCTTTGGTTCGCCGTCAGCATGCGCTTAAGTTTGCTTCAAATCAACAAACAATAAACATCAACCAAAGGAGAAAGAAATGATCCGGACACAAAACAAGACAGGTGCTCAGAAGGCGGGCGGACTGTCCTCAGGAAAAAATTCAACAAATCAAAACCGCACAGAAGATTGCGGTGAAAGAAAGGAGATGCAAAAAATGAGAACACTGACTGTTCTGGTATCTTTGTTCGTGCTGTTCGTAATGAGCGGTTACGGCAACGCGGCGCCGTACAAACTGGCGATCTCTGAGCCGGCATTTACATCCGCCGGTTCATTTGAATTCACGATCACCCTCAATCCGGCTAATGAGGAGAGCGCCGGAATAACTTACTCGCTCGGGCAGTACTTCATAACATTCAACAGTGAACTGCTGAAGGGCGGAAACCTGAGCTGTGAAATTACCGGCTCGGATCTCCCGGAGATTTTGAGGCCGAGAAACCCTTCTGTAAGCGGCAACATGATCAGGCTTGCAAGCAATCCAGCTCCCGGAGATAAGAGCGATCTTCAGCGGGTTGCATCAAAGCGCGAGGGACTTCTGATTGCGAAGATCCGCGTTACATCAAACGGCGGAGACTTTGCTGTTCAAAATGCAATGCTTTTATGGGCGGGCGAAGAGTCAAAGCTGAGAACAAAGATCTTCTGCTTCGAAAACAACAGACATACTGACGTAACAGGCGAGATCAGATTCGAAACATACTCAGGCAACGTTCCTGCTGATCCGGACAATCCTGTTCAGCTCCCGAATGAGTACAGCATTTCACAGAACTACCCGAATCCGTTCAATCCTACGACAACGATAAAGTTTGCATTGCCCGTACAGAGCAATGTGACGATGAAGGTTTACGACATTGCCGGAAAAGAAGTGAGGACGCTTATTGACCGAAATGTTGAAGCCGGTGAACACAAAATCGAATTCAGTGCAAACGGCCTTTCGAGCGGAATGTATTTCTACAGGATCATTGCAGGCGGATATTCGAAGGTAATGAAAATGGTCCTTGTGAAGTGACACAATAAAAAATGTCAAAAACAAAAACTCAAAAAGGAGAAATCATAAAATGAAAACACTACACGCAATATTCGCGATCATGCTCTTCATGACATGCTCGGCAAACGCAGATGTAAGAAAGATCACTTTCGAAAATAAAGAAGGACAGGATGTTGATGACCTTCACGTAGTATTCACAAGAGGCGAGACACAATGGGACAACAATGCTCCCGGCACGACATTTACAAATGTCAGGCACAATAACGGAAACAGCGACTACAATTTCTGGGGTGTTAACATTCCTCCCGGAGCTACGGCTACACTGACATTCTCCTCTCCCGGAGAGATCAAAATAAAGGAGTGGTGGTGGACGAAGGGCGGAAATGCACTGAAGAACGGAGATCAGGTAGGAAAGACAAAGAAAACCGACACAGGTGATTCAATTCTTGCAATGAACGGACCGGCCGCGGGCAACGGGCTGATCAGGGTAACGGTAGACGGACAAGTGGAATTCTTCAACACCATTCCCGGCATGATGCCTCAGCAGACCATAATGGCGTTTGCAAATTTCATTCAGACCGAATTCAATATGTTGGGAGATCCAAAGGTCTATATCAGGCCAACATCTCCGCAGTCACTGCACCTTGCAAGCAACATGGTTGGCGACAGCACCGATCAGATCAAGATCGAAATCATTCAGATGGATTTGCAGACAATCACTCCGGTAATCTCAATCAGGCCGTCAGTTCTGAGTTTGCGTTCATACTTTGAGGGTAGTCTGGTTCCGTTCATCAACATAATGGAAGGAGACTATGTAAACGTGACATTCAGAAATCCCGCGCCTCCGTTCAGCATACTTTCCACAACTACCTGCTATCTCGATTCCACAGGAGCCGGAGAAGCATGCACTTTCGGAATCCCTGACGGACAGCCATTCTTCATCCAGCTCAATCACCGAAACTCGATTGAGACCTGGAGTTCCAATCCGGTGATGTTCAACGCTAAGCAGAGCTTCTACAACTTCACCATGACGCCTAACTCAGCTTTCGGAATGAATCTCAAGCAGGTCGGAAACAGGTTCTGCACATTCAGCGGCGACGTAAATCAGGACGGTACAATTGACGGCACGGATGTGGGACTGATCGATAATGACGCATACAACTTTGCAACTGGTTATCTGAATACTGACCTGACGGGTGATGAAACAACGGATGCATCGGACATAGCTATAGCAGTCAACAATGCGATCAATTTCGTATCGGTGATCAGGCCGTAGGCGAATATGCAGTCACGTGTGTGAAAAGGGGAGAACAAATGCAGTAACCGGCGCCGGGCATTCAACTGCCCGGTTCCGGCATTTTAATCAACGGAAGCTTGCTCATATCAACAACACCAATACTTTCGTGGCAATTTGATATCATAAATTCTAAATTGACAAATCCCAAACAGCAAAGGAAGCAATATGAAAGCAATAACCGTAATATTTGCAGTACTGTTCTTCGGCGGGGCCGTCTTCTCCCAGGTGAAACTCCAGAGCCGCGATCAACAGCATCTGCATCCCGTTTCAGGTCACTTAACGGAGAACGGACGTTCCGTAATGAGAAGCATTTCGGGTTCGGTTAAATCCGTACTCCCGAACAGCGGTGCGAATGTTACCGCGCCGTGTGCACCGCAGGGAAGCAGAAGATTCATAAGGGCCTGTTATCTTATCACACCCGAAGAAATGAAGAACTCGCAGTTCGGAAGCAACCCGGTTACATCCGCAGGATGGACATGGATAGCTCTTGACTTTCAGAACATTGCATCAACCGGGCTACTCCGTGTCTATCTTCAAAACACTTCCGACACGGCTTATTCAAAGGGCACGAGCTTTGCGGCAGCGATATCGGGAATGACAAAACTCATTGACGGATCTCTTTCACTGCCGGCAGGCGAGGGCACGTACAGCATAGATGTGCCTGCGGGCGGTCCCGGAACATTTCCATTCACTGCGATCGCCGATTCCGGTATCTATGTGGCATTCGAGTATGAGACTACCGGCCCGCTCGCACTGCCTGTAGGTTCACCAACGGTTTCGGGCAATGACTCGCTTGCGTCTTCCATTGCTTTCAACACAGGCAGTATTGCTCACTCTGACACGCTTACGATCTCAGGCAGTCGTCCGGAAACAAGGTTTGGGGATGCCTCACCGGACGTAGTAGAGATACTCAGCATCCACACAATGGGAAAGCTGCCGTTTCCGTTTGGCTTCCCGGACACGCTCGGCATAAGAGTCGTGAACAACACTCCTCATGTTATAAATGATTTTCGCGTCTCTTCGATCAATACAGAGAATTCATCGTTTGTGTTTGACACTGTGTTTTCGGCATCAACCGCATTTACTTCAGTTGACCTGAGACTGCCGACGCTCTGGGAACCTCAGGAAGACATTGTGATAGTGAAGGCATTGCCGGGTGATGTAACGGACTTTCAGCGGCAGTACTGCCATACAATTACACCGGATGCATACAATCATGCGGACCCGTGCCTTCCAGAGGACGGCGGTCTTGGATTTACCGGCATCAACGGAAAATTCGTTGCGGCATTCCATAATTACAGCACGCAGATCTATCCGATTGATGTAATAGACCACTGCTTTGTAAATGACTCCTCGGCCGGGTTACAGCAATACAGGCTTCAGATATATCTTTCCAATCCGCTTGGCAAGCCGGGAGCTTTGATATACAATTCTCCCGTACTTGTATCTCCGCCGGGCAATAATTTTTCGCAGAACCTGTCGCACTTTCTTCCTAATTCAGTTTTCATTCCTCCAGGTGCAAAGTTCTTTGTCGGTTATCTGCAGTTATTCGCCAACAACATTAACGCATGCTATCAGCACGAATATCCTCTGAGAACCGAATCGTTTTACTATGCACTTACTGATACGGGCACAGTGTGGAACTCGTTTGAGTCTGATTCACTCAACTACCGGCTTGACCTTGGTCCGAGAACCTGCAAGAATCTCAAAGTGAAACTGTATCTCGAAGGATTCTATGACGGAAGTTCAATGGTGCGTGATAACATTATTCTCGAGCTCAGGGACTTCAATCCTCCGTATGCAGTCACAGGAAGAGACACATCGAGAATTGATTCCACGGGTTGTGTTTATTTTAACTTTCCGGCTTCGAACCCGGCAAGCAATTACTACTATGCGGTCAGGCACAGGAATCATCTCGAGACATGGAGCCATGCATCACCGGAGAGAATCGATTCATGCAATGCGGAGTACAACTTCACGGATTCAATTACAAAAGCATACGGCAGTAACATGAAAATTGTGTCTGCCTTGGCACTCAGAGTAGGAGGTGGATTCTGCATCTTTGCGGGTGATGTGAATCAGGACGGAGCGATTGATGCTTCGGATGCAAGCCTTGTTGACAATGATGCATTCAACTTCGTTACGGGATATGTCAGCTCTGACGTGAACGGAGATGAAATAACAGATGCGTCTGACGCTTTGCTGGTTGACAACAATGCATATAATTTTGTGACTGTGTCAATTCCGTAAATTAAGTACAGATATGTCAGGAGAGTTCTGCTCCATATTCATGTAAGAACGTCATTCCGGAACTGTACATTATGCAATGAACAGAAAGAAACAAATTTATGATCGGAGCGCGAATAGCAATGTATTTAATACAGTCCAGAGCGATTTCTGCTCAGGATACAAAGTGCCCCGGCAGATTCTGAGCCGAACAGGAGGTGCAAATTCTGTGCCGAAAGAAGTAACAGATCTGTAAATACAAAAAACTGAGGAAATTATCCCTTCTCATTTACACTTATGTGGATTTTATCCACAGTCAAGTTCGTACATCATCCAATAAAGCTCGCATATAGCGTTTTTGTGGTATGAAATATGCGGCATGAATTAGTTGCAGATAACAACCAATTTGAAAGGCACACAAATGAAAACCACATCAGATCTATTCACAGGAAAAATTCGATTCTATCGTTTGGTGTTTTTAGTTTCGCTTTTGCTGCTTGTCGGAACAGTTTACCACGGATGCAGCGAAGACAACTCATCGACTAATCCGCCCGTCAATCCTCCGACAGGCAGTATAGGCACATTGAGCGTCACACCCGACATACTGACAGTCAATACGCCGGATACACTGTTTGCAAGGCTGACGGTCCCAAGCGGAACATACTTCACGGATTCGTCCGCCAAGCTTGTCAAAACAGATGACAACGGTAACACCATTTCAGAGGTCGGCATAATGTATGACAACGGCCTGATCCTCAACGGAGATGACATCAAGGGAGACAATGTTTACAGCGGTAAATTCATTGTAACAGAAACCAGCGCAGGAACTATCAAGCTTAAGGCTACGGGAAATGTGAGCTCGGGCACAGCAACGGCTACATTGAGTTCGCAGACAGTCAGCGTATCGGTTTACGGACAGCTGAACTCCGGCCAGGTGAATGTAGTGCTTTCAACACAGAACAATGCCAAGGGGCAACTGGTAACATACCTTGGGGGAAATCCCAATAACATAGAGACAGCCGTAGGACAGCTGAAGACCTGGATTGAAAGCCAGCCGGGAGTTGCGTCTGTTGTGAGGGACGGTAACACCGCTTTGAACATAACATATACAAACGGGCTAACGGGCGGAATGATAATGTCTGTAAACGAAACACGCGGCGGAATGAGCAGTGACACGGGCAGACGCCAGGCAGTGGTGGAGATTCCCGCATCAAGGCAGACGATCGGAGAAAATGATTTCCTCGGTACGGGGCCGGGCAAAGGAAACACAGACAACATTCTGATCGACAACAACACAGTAGGAAACAGGAGTGTGCTGATCGTTTCACCGTACGAGGCAGTATGGGTAAACAACGAACGCCCTGTCATCATAGCAAGACTGCAGAATGCCCCGTGCAAAAACTTTACGGTAAAGTCGCTCATAAATACTGAGGCCACAGTGACCTCACTTTTTGACATGACTCAGTACGGGTACATCGTATTCGCAACTCACGGCAGTAACGGTAAGGCAATACTTACCGGGGAGCGTGTTGATACAAATGCGACGGTATATAAGGAAACTTATAAGGCCCTCCTTCAGGCGGGCAGGATTTCAATCTTCAAGAACATCAAGATCACAAACACAGGAACTGCGGAAGACAGGGGAGATGTGTGGGCGATCACAAACCTGTTCATATCTAATCTGGCAGGAACATTCCCGAACACTATCATTCTGAACAACTCGTGTTCGAGCACCAAGAATCCCGACCTTGCCAATGCGTTCATCGGCAAGGGCTGCAAGACATATTTCGGTTACGATAAGACAGTCAACGGAGCATTTGCAAAGATGATAGCAGATTCAATTACAAAGAGGATGGCGATCACCGGCCTTACGTCGGGCCAAAGCTATTTTGTTGCTGCCGATCCTCAGAATCCCAATGCAAATTTTCAAAAGGGTCCCGGAAACAATGACGATCTCAAGTATTCACTTTCACTTGAAAACAGCGACTTTGAATCCGGAAAGATTGACGGATGGACAAAAGTTGGCGACGGCCGTGTCATCAACAGGCTTGGCACACTCGGAGCCGATCAGGGAACGTTCATGGGAATAATTTCCACCGGTCTTGGATTCACTACATCAAGCGGTTCGATCTCGCAGTGCTTTACGGTGGCAAACAACCAGTCACAGCTGACAGTAAGGTGGAACTTCCTTTCCGAGGAATTCCTCGAATACATTCACTCGCAGTTTCAGGATTACTTCAGAATAGTTCTGAGAAAGCAGGACGGATCTGAAGTTACTCTGCTTTCAAAGAACATTGATCAGATCGCGCTGCAGTTCGGTGCAGACACAAACATGGTTGGACAGCTTGTTGCGGTATCTCCCGGAATTGTATTTGACCAGGGAGGCGTGTTTATGACAGACTGGCAGACATCCACGTTTGACGTGACGCCTTACCGGGGACAAACAATTGTGATCGAGTTCATCTGCGGAGATGTAGGTGACAGCATTTACGACACGGCAATTTTGTTAGACGCGATAAAAGTAAATTAGCACCAAAGCTGTTTTCAGGATCAGCATAAAATCCTTCAATAGCTGTAAAAAATATTTTAGCAAAGAAGCTGTTTCCAGGGTCAGCATAAAACCCTGACTTTCTTAAGTTGAGAAGACGGCTCCGGCCGTCTTCTTTTTTTTACAGAACCCAATTGCTAATTTTGCAGACGACCTGCGTGCGAGCTAAGAACAATGCGCATGTGTTCGCCATGTCATTCTCACTCTGATGATACAATGATCAGAATGAATACATGTAAGCAAACTAAACAAATAACAGCATGGGCAAGAGCATTCTTAATGAATCTGATCTCCGGGAAATACTGGCAAGACTGGAGAATTTAACACCCGAGACTAAGCAGAAGTGGGGGAAGATGTCGGCACATGAAACAATTGTCCACCTTTCCGATCCGATGCGTGTCGCGCTTGGCACAAGGCCGGTAGCATTCAGAAAGAGCATTCTCAGCATGTGGCCAATGAAGACACTGATGCTGAATTACCTTCCCTTTCCAAAGAACGCGCCGACTGCGAGGGAATTTGTTCAGGGAGACAGAGGAACGAAGCCGGTTGACTTTGCCGCCGATATGAAGGAGCTGCTGAAGAACATTGAACAGTTTCAGACACTTAAAGACAAAGATGACCTGCCGCTGAATCCAGTATTCGGCAAGCTGACTGCCGGTCAGTGGGCATCACTTCAGTGGAAACAAATTGACCATCACCTGAAGCAATTCGGACTGTAAAGACTTCAAATGCGGATCTGTCCTCTCCGGCAGGTCTCATCATGCATGAATCCGGGTGTCACGGGAATTGTCCTTACATCTTTCCACCTGCAAGGGTAGTTTATAACGGCTGATAGAATCGGCCGGACATCCCGGAAACAACAAAATTGTAAAGGGAGGATGTTATGAAAGCAGTATCCAGCGTCGAGCACTGGGCAGATGCCCATCATCCAAAGTGGCTCGACATCATCCGGATTCTCCTCGGAATCGTACTCATTGCAAAAGGTATCACATTCATCATGAACACCTCGCACATTTCTGCGATGCTGGTTGACAGTTCAGGCCAGCTTCGTTCAATGGCGTTTGTTCACTACATGATAGGAGTGCAGTTAGCGGCGGGACTGATGTTCACATTCGGCCTGTACACGAGAGTAGCCGCGCTGTTTCAGATACCGATCCTTCTCACAGCTGTGCTTTACATGGACCTCACAAGGGAATTCTTCGTTACAGGTTCAGAATTCCTTCTTCTTGTGTTGGTATTCGCATTGCTTGTCTTCTTCTTCATCTACGGTTCGGGGCCGATATCGGTTGATAATTACCTGAGGAAGCATCCTTCACAGTGATGTGAATGGATAAAACCCGGGTTGAAATTCAATAGGGCATTCCGGATGATTCAATGAAAATTAACTGATCCGGATAGCAGGGGATATTCGTGCATTTGCAATGCTTCAGATATGCTGAGCCCTTGAACTGAAATTGCTAAAATGAAAAGGCCCTGGCTATTTTATGAGAAGCATCTTTCTCGTGACTGAGTTGCTCCCGGAAGTCAGTCTGCAGAAGTAAACCCCTCCCGGAAGTCCTTCCGCATTGAACTTGATCTCATATGCTCCCGGCGACTTCACTTCGCTTATAAGCTGTTCAACTTCTCTTCCTTCAGAGTTGAATACTGACAGATTCACAAATCCTCGGCTGATGATCTCATACCTGATATTCGTTGATGGGTTAAATGGATTAGGATAATTCTGATACAGTTCAAATGCATTCAAAGAAACTGCGGGATCATTCACCGCCGAAATGCTTTGCAGACTCATCTTAGCAAGATACAAGTCTCCTCCTCCCGCACCGAATGAATAGACCCATCCTGCCGACAGGAGATGACCGTCGCTCGTGGTCTCCACAGCCCAGCCTCTGTCATCGCTTGATCCGCCAAGCTTTCTTGACCAGACGGAATCTCCCGTTGCGTTGACCTGCATCACATACATATCCCAGCTTGTTGACTGTGTTGCCGCCATTCCGGAGAGGACATATCCTCCGGTTGCAAGCTCTCTTACAGACTGTCCTGTTTCAGCGTCAACTCCTCCATAGATCTTCTCCCACAGACTGATTCCGTTCATATCGAGTTTCTCAATCAGCACATCTGTGTCAGTGGCAAAAGATACCGATGTGCCCGTGATCAGCAGATTCCCGTCAAGCGTGGCGATCACATTGTAGCATTCACTTTGATAGTCATTCGGCCTTACTTTTGTCCAGACCACATCGCCTGCCGGAGTGAGGCGGATAACATAACTTGACCAGATACTGCTTTGAGTGAAACCGCCGAGTACGAATCCACCGTCACTAAGCTGAATGACCGAAAGTCCGACATCATTGCCTGAGCCTTGTGTATAACCGTAGATTCTCATCCATAGAATGTTTCCGGACGGATCGGTTCTAACCGCGTACATCTCGTAATGGGGGAACTGATCAACGATCCTTGTCTGCCCTGCAAAAATGTAGCCACCGTCGGAAGTCTGACAAACTGCATGAGCCCTGTCATCCAAACCAAGTCCGTAGTCGTATGTGCGCTCCCACAATATGTTTCCAGTACTGTCTGTCTTCATCAGAAACGGATCGTAAACAGTTGAGACCTGCTTGTAGCCTGAAACAATAAACCCGCCGTCGGAAGTTTGCTTAATGTCCGTCGCAATCTCCTGAAGTCCTCCGCCGTAAGTCCTGCTCCAGATCTGATTTCCCTGCATATCCGTTTTGAGAAGATACACGTCGTCAATGTTGTTGCCGCTGAATGAAGAACTGAATCCGGCAGTGATGATCCCGCCGTCGCGGGTTTGTGCAACTGCAAAGGCGCCGTCATTCCTCAGGCCTCCGTAAGTCCTGCTCCATGCAACATTCTGAGCCAGGGAGTATGAGCTAACCGCAAACTGAATGAACAAAATTAAGATACATCCTTGAATAGCGCCGTAAATGTGTTTCATGAGTCCTTGATGAATTTGGTATTTTATCTGAAAATCATTCTCAGCAAACTGAACAAAATTATGTATGCTCCTCAGAGATTTCAACTTCAATTCTTCTTATATGTAGAATTCAAAGCAAATTAACGGGCCGGATCACTTACAATGATGTTGAATATTCCGAATGAGAATTTTACGTTTGCCGAACCCCATCAATCTGCAAACCAAATAGTCATTCGCCATGAGGCACTCCTTGATACTGCCTGTTCTCTTCGTTCTTGTTCTCGCCGAGCATCTTTCAGCAATACCGCCTTTTGACGAACACATAAAGATTGATCAGTTCGGATACAGGCCGTCAGACAGGAAAGTAGCAGTCATCAGCAATCCCGTATCCGGATACAATAACAATTCTCCTTTTATGCCGGGACCGGTATATGAGGTGAGAAGATACGATGATGACATTGCCGTTTATTCATCAGGCATCGCCGCATGGAACGGCGGCGCAACTCACGGACAGAGCGGAGACAAAGTTTGGTGGTTTGATTTCTCGTCCGTGACAACGCCGGGAGAATATTTTGTTGCAGATGTCAGCAACAATGTAAGGTCGCATGTGTTCAGAATATCTGATGCAGTATATCTTGACCTGCTTAAGCAAGCAATGAGAGTCTTCTATTATCAGAGATGCGGAATTTCAAAGTCTGTACCTTACGCGAATGCCGGCTGGGCAGACAGCGTGTGCCACAAACACAGTTTGCAGGACAATGACTGCAGACTATACAATAATAACAGTCCTTCCACCTCAAAGAATCTCTCCGGCGGATGGCATGATGCAGGTGATTACAACAAGTATGTGAACTTCACATTCTCCGCGACGCTTGATCTCCTTCTTGCATATAAGGAGAATCCAGCGATATGGGGTGATGATCACGGCATCCCGGAATCGGGCAACGGCATTCCCGACATACTTGATGAAGTGAAGTATGAGCTTGACTGGCTATTGAAAATGCAAAACTCAAACGGTTCTGTTAACTGCATTGTAGGAGTGCAGAACTATGCATCTGCAAGTCCGCCGTCAGCCGATTTGAGTCAGAGATTCTACGGCCCTGCCACAACTTCCGCAAGTTTCACGGCGTCTGCCTTGTTTGCACTCGGAGCAATGCAGTTCTCTGTAATCGGCCAGTCGGGATATGCATCAACCCTGCAGAGTGCCGCAGTCAGCGCATGGAACTGGGGCGTTGCCAATCCCTCAGTGACATTTTACAACTCCGGAATAATCGGCGCAGGCGAGCAGGAAGTTGATTCATACGAAAGACTTGTGAGGAAGATGAGTGCGGCATGCTTTCTGTATGCGCTGACAGGTTCATCTGCTTACAGGACTTTCTTCGAAAGCAACTACAATCAGATGCATCTCATTCAGTGGACTTATGCATATCCGTTTGAAACTCCTCAGCAGGATGTTCTTCTTTATTTCGCATCTCTCCCCGGTGCTTCATCATCGGTCTCTTCGGCTGTTAAGAATGCCTACAGAAACTCACTCAAGACGAATAATGCAGACAACCTTCCCGCGTACCTGAATAATACGGATGCTTACAGGGCTTACCTGTCGAATCAGAATTACACATGGGGAAGCAATACAACCAAGGGACATCAGGGAAATATGTTCATGAGCATGATAACCTACGCACTCGACACTCTGAACAATGCAAATTACAGGAATGCCGCAAAAGGTTTTCTCGATTACTTTCACGGAGTGAATCCGACTGCTTATTGTTATCTGACCAACATGTCGCAGTTCGGAGCTGAGAATTCCGTCAATGAAATATATCACGCATGGTTTACGGACGGCAGTCCGTTATGGGACAGGGCGGGCGTGTCTGTTTACGGACCTGCTCCGGGATATGTGCCCGGGGGCGTCAATCCCACATACGCGCTTGACGGATGCTGTCCGTCAAACTGCAATCCTTACAACAGCTTATGCAACACATCACTGGTCACGCCGCCTTTGGGACAGCCGATTCAAAAGTCATACAAAGACTGGAACACAAGCTGGCCGCAGAATTCATGGACAATAACCGAACCAGGCATATACACACAGGCTGCATACACAAGACTTCTTTCACGCTTCGCTGAAGCTTCGGCGATAAGACAGTTAAGAATTGCGATCGAAGGAATGTATGATGCAAACACCGGCCGCCACAGCAGAAGGGATACTGTGAGAATCTTCCTGAGGAATAACTTCCCGCCGTATTCCGCTGTTGATTCCTCAAAATGCATTCTCGATTCAGCAACTCTTGTTGTCAATGCTGAATTTGCAAATGCCGCTTCCGGGACTTACTATGTGTCAGTAGTTCACAGAAATTCGGTTGAAACCTGGAGCAGGGCAGGAGGGGAAGCTTACAGCAGCACCGGCGCTTTCTATTTTGACTTCGCAGCAGATTCTTTGA
The DNA here is from genome assembly GCA_019694675.1 of Ignavibacteria bacterium. GTDB lineage: Bacteria > Bacteroidota > Ignavibacteria > Tepidaquicellales > Tepidaquicellaceae > JADJAH01. Next base: position 1,984 of record JAIBBK010000028.1, on the reverse strand, counting down.
ATGCTTACGGAGGCAATACGAAGAGGGTGGACAGCACGCCGGGAGTCTTTGCGCTTTTCAGCGGCGATGTGAACAGGGACGGAACTGTTGACGCGACGGATCTGCTGATGATAGAGAACGACGCGTCGTTTTACGCCACGGGGTATATCGCAACAGACCTGAACGGAGATGATGCAGCGGATGCAACGGACCTTGCGATAGCGGATAACAATGCATTTGCATTTGTGGGGGCGGTATTGCCGTAAGATCAAACTGTGCTGGATTGTGATCCAGGGCGATTGTGCGTGCGTTGTTTGCTCAGCCCACGATTTTAATCGTGGGCGGTTATGTGAGGGTTGTTTGTTCCGTCCACGAATGAATTCGAGGGCTGTTTCGTTTGCCTCGTTCATTTCGCCCATGAATGAATTCGTGGGCTGTTTCGTTTGCCTCGTTCATTTCGCCCACGAATGAATTCGTGGGCTGTGTCGTTTGTATCATTCATATTGCCCACGAATGAATTCGAGGGCTGTTTCGTTGCGCCAATCATTCAGCCCACGATTTTAATCGTGGGCGGTTATGTGAGGGTTGTTTTGCTCAGCCCACGAATGAATTCGCGGGCTGTGTCGTTTGTATCATTCATATTGCCCACGAATGAATTCGTGGGCTGTGTCGTTTGTATCATTCATATTGCCCACGAATGAATTCGTGGGCTGTGTCGTTTGTATCATTCATATTGCCCACGAATGAATTCGTGGGCTGTTTCGTTTGCCTCGTTCATTTCGCCCACGAATGAATTCGAGGGCTGTGTCGTTTGAATCATTCATATTGCCCACGAATGAATTCGCGGGCTGTTTCGTTTGCCTCGATCATTTCGCCCACGAATGAATTCGTGGGCTGTGTCGTTTGAATCATTCATATTGCCCACGAATGAATTCGAGGGCTGTTTCGTTGCGCCAATCATTCAGCCCACGATTTTAATCGTGGGCGGTTGAGCAAGCGGTTCCCGTTCCACCTTCGAATGAATTCGTGGGCGGTTATGCAAGCGGTTCCCGTTCCACCCTCGAATGAATTCGTGGGCGGTTATGCAAGCGGTTCCCGTTCCACCCTCGAATGAATTCGTGGGCGGTGTCTATAGTCTGGAGTAACACCTGTCCAGTCGCTTGATTTCGCATGAAAGTGTTTCTGTTTTGTGATGTTCCTTTTGATTCATGATATATCTTATCAACCTTGGAACCATAAATTCGCTCACAGAATATGCAGCATAGCCAGTTTGCCAGTAAAAGGAATCCATTATAATTCCAGCGTCGTCAACTAGTTTCGAGGTGGCGCCCTTGACCTGCTTTATAGTGTCTGAAATCGATTTGCAGGGATTTTGAAGATAGAGACAGTGGACGTGATCTTCAACGCCGCCAATTGATCTCAAATTGCATTTGGTTTTTCTGAACTGTTCTCTGATCAGTTTATAGAGCAACCTCTCTATATCTGGAGTGATCAGTTTAATTCTGTTCTTTGTACTCCAGATTGCATGAATCCAAATTCTTCCTTTAGAATGCGACATAGTCTCTGATTGTGTTTTGAGTGATAATTAACAAATTAGTAATGCGTCGTCCGTTCAGCCCACGAATTCAATCGTGGGCGATAATGCGAGGGTTGTTTGTTCCGCCCACGAATGAATTCGTGGGATGTGTCGTTTGCATCATTCATATTGCGCACGAATGAATTCGCGGGCTGTTTCGTTGCGCCAATCAATTCAGCCCACGATTTTAATCGTGGGCGATAATGCGAGGGTTGTTTGTTCCGCCCACGAATGAATTCGTGGGCTGTGTCGTTTGCATCATTCATATTGCGCACGAATGAATTCGCGGGCTGTTTCGTTGAGCCAATCAATTCAGCCCACGATTTTAATCGTGGGCGATAATGCGAGGGTTGTTTGTTCCGCCCACGAATGAATTCGTGGGCTGTGTCGTTTGCATCATTCATATTGCGCACGAATGAATTCGCGGGC
>JAIBBK010000098.1 GCA_019694675.1 Ignavibacteria bacterium | reverse complement strand
GAGTTCAAAAGGATCCTCGGATCGCTGTATATGCAGAGCGGCAAGTATGATGATGCAAGAAGAATTTATGAAAACGTGTTCATGCTCAACCCCGGAGACAAGGCAGTGCAGACGGAGCTTGTCAAGATCTATTTCATTCAGAATGAAAGCGGGAAGGCATTTGAAAATTTCAGCAGGATGATGGGAAAGGATTCGCTGAGCTTTCAGGAAAAGCTCGACATCGGACAGCTGTATCTTAATATGGCAATGCAGGACGGCGGATCTCTGGGAATTTCAAAGGGAATATTTGAATCGCTCAACAATCAGTATCCCGATTCATGGCTTCCGTATTTTTTCCTTGGCACGGTCAGCTATATTGAAAAAGATTATTCCGGTTCAGACAATTACTTCAGCAGGGCAATTGAGAATGCGGACACTTCCCGTGAAGCTTATGTAAGCGTAGGACTTACACAATACCAGAACGGTAATTCAGACAAAGCCATTGAAGTGATTGATGCCGGGCTGGCAAGATTTCCGCAGGACTACAGACTTTATTACATCAAGGCGCTTTCTCTTCAGTCGAAGAACGAACTTGATGAAGCAATACGCAATTACGAATCGGCTGTTGAACTGAATTCCGAAGATGTGAACATACTTTCCGCACTCGCGCTTGCCTATGATACACAGGGGATGTATTCCCGCTCAGAGGAAACCTATGAGAAGGCCTTGAAGCTTGATGCTACCAATGCGCTGATCCTTAACAATTACGCTTACAATCTTTCCGAACGCGACAAGAATCTCGACAAGGCCCTTGAGATGGCAAAAGTGGCGGTTGAAAAGGAGCCGAACAATTCATCTTACCTCGACACAATAGGATGGATCTATTTCAAAATGAAGAAGTACAAGCCGGCGATGGAGTACATAAAGAAATCTCTGGAAGTGAATCCCGGCAGTGCGGTTGTGCTCGAACATCTCGGCGACGTTTACGATGCTTCGGGGGACAGGGACAATGCGCTCAGGTACTGGAAGAAGGCATTTGAGCTGGCTCCTGACAACGCAAAGCTCAAGCAGAAAATTGATTTCAAAAGTGTGAGCTGAATTACGAAATAACTTAACTACATAACAAATGACAAATTCTGATAATGGACAGGCGGCCGGACACAGGCGTGTGATTGTTATTGGTTCCGGGCCCGCGGGACTGACAGCGGCGCTTTACTCGGCAAGGGCTAATCTGATGCCGCTTGTTTTTGAAGGCGTTCAGCCCGGCGGACAGCTTATGATAACAACTGAAGTGGAAAACTACCCGGGCTTTGAGCACGGAATACAAGGACCCGAGCTTATGGACATTATGCGAAAGCAGGCACACAGGTTTGGCGCCGAATCGGTTTACAAGAACATTGTGAAAGTGGATTTCTCATCCGCTCCCCTCAAAGTGACGGATGAAGAAAACAGGACCTATACTGCTGACGCGGTCATTGTTTCAACAGGCGCTTCGGCAAAATGGCTGGGCCTTGAAAGCGAGCAGAAGTATATGGGTTACGGAGTTTCTTCGTGCGCTACATGCGACGGTTTCTTCTTCAGGGGAATGAAGGTGATAGTGGTGGGCGGAGGCGATACCGCAATGGAAGAGGCGAACTATCTCACAAGGCATGCAAGCGAAGTGATACTGATGCACAGGAGGGATGAGTTCAGGGCATCAAAGATCATGCAGGAGAGAGCGAAGAGCAATCCGAAGATCACGATCATGATGGATACGGTTGTTGAAGAAGTCTTGGGAAAGGAAGAGGAAGGAAGAAAATCGGTGCTCGGCGCAAGGGTGAGGAATGTAAAGACGAACGAAGAAAAGGTGATTGAAGCCGCCGGATTCTTTACGGCGATCGGGCATGAACCGAATTCAATGCTGTTCAGAGGAATACTTGAAATGGACGAGAACGGTTATCTTGTCACTCAACCGAATTCGAGCAGGACCAATATTGAGGGAGTGTTTGCCTGCGGCGATGTTCAGGATCATTATTACCGGCAGGCGGTCACAGCTGCAGGAAGCGGCTGTATGGCTGCAATTGATGCGGAACGATATCTCGAAGCGAAAGAGTTTGAAGAGTCACAGTCCCATTCAAAAGCATGAGTTCAAAAAACTAACAAAAGACTATGCCGTATTATCATAAGCTCGGGAGGATCCCATCAAAGAGGCACATTCAGTTCAGACAGCCGGACGGGTCGCTCTACAAGGAAGAGTTGTTTTCAACAATCGGATTTGACAGTATTTACACGAATGCTTATCATATCAATTCACCCGCAAAGATAAAGGACATCTCACCTGATGTTGAAATTGTTAAGGTTGAGGAATGGACAGAGGCGGCGCTCCGACCGTACCATTTCAGGACCAAGCCTGCAAAGAAAGATGGCGATGCATTCAGCGGAAGAAAGCCCGTGATGTTCAACAACGACGTGGTGATGAGCATCTGCAGGCCGGATAAACAGATGGGTTACTATTATAAGAATGCTCTCTGCGACGAGGTCATTTTTGTCCACGAAGGAAAAGGCAAACTGGAGTCACAGCTTGGCGTGCTTCCGTTTACGGAAGGCGATTACATAGTGATACCGCGCGGTGTGATCTACAGGCTCGTGCATGAGACCGATGAAGCAAGATATCTTATCTTTGAATCCGTTGGCCCCGTTACCACTCCATCGAGGTACAGAAACGAGTTCGGGCAACTGATGGAGCATGCGCCTTACAGCGAAAGGGATATAAAAGCGCCTCAGGAGCTTCTAACGGTGGATGAGAAGGGGGACTTTGTGGTAAAGGTGAAGAAAGGGGAGAAGGTTGTCTCAATTCATTATGAGTTTCATCCGCTTGATGTAGTCGGCTGGGACGGATTTTATTTCCCCTGGATATTCAACATCAACGACTTCATGCCCATAACCGGAAAGATCCACATGCCGCCGCCGATACATCAGACATTCCACGCGCCGGGATTTGTGATCTGCTCTTTCTGTCCCAGGCTTCTGGATTACCATCCTCTGGCAATTCCGATCCCTTACAATCACAGCAATCTCGACTCGGATGAAATGCTGTATTACGTTGACGGAAATTTCACCAGCAGGAAAGGTATTGACTACGCTTCCATCAGCCTTCACCCGAACGGCATACCTCACGGCCCGCATCCCGGAACCGTCGAAGCGAATCTTGACAAAAGAGAAACGCATGAGACAGCCGTAATGATGGATACATTCCGTCCGCTGAAGCTGACCACATATGCAAAAGAGATGAACGATCCGGCATATTACCTGAGCTGGAATGAAAAGGATCCGATAGAGCTGATAAACGAAGGGCAATAGCTGCCCCTTTTACCCGGCTTTCAGGACTATCCCCGCCGG
>JAIBBK010000017.1 GCA_019694675.1 Ignavibacteria bacterium | reverse complement strand
CAAGGTTTGAGGGCGGAAGCGGCGCGAGATTGTCAACGCTGTATCCGCTCATTATGTTTGACCTCCAGAAGACTCCGGGAGTATTTGTAAGAGCAGTTACACGGAAGAAGAAAGTGCCGTTGCCGTTGATGCTCGAGTCCCAGGGAGTTCTTGCTTCATAGTTGTACAATGCGTTGTTGACTGCGGGAGCAGTTCCAAGCGAAACCCAATTGTATCCCGCAAGAGCCGGAGGCAGGCTTCTTTCAATGAGATACTGAGACACCTGTCCGCTGACCTGCTGATCAAACGCGCTCTTTGCCCACTTCACATTTACATATCCGCCCTGATCGTTGGGAATGTCTTTGATGGAAAGAATGGCAGGAATGGCAGATGGAAATGATGTTTTATATACATAAGCCTTGCCGTTAGATGAATTGTATGTTGCAGCACCAACAATAATGTCTGAATTCTCATTACCATCCAGATCACCTGTTCCTGATATTGATGCTCCAAATTCTGAGAAATTGTCCCCATTCAAAATTATGTCAGGAATAGCATCGCAAACAAGTCCTCCTAAATAAATAAAGGCAGAACCTTGATAATCATTGTAAGAAGGAGCGCCAACAGCAAAATCATTGAACCCATCCTCATTGATATCACCGCAATCGCATACGCTAGCTCCAAACGAACTGTATACTACACCATAAATCTCCAAGTCTACATTGCCATCCAACAGAGGTTTTCCCAAATACAGGTATGCTTTCCCTGTAAAATCATCAATGCCGTAAGAACCAATTAGAATTTCTCCAAATGCATCGCCATTAATGTCTTTAATCAAACTAATTGAGTGTCCGAACAATCCACCGGCACTTTCACCTTGAAGTGTCAGTACTGGCCATGGATTCGGCACTGTCCCTCCAAGGTAAACATAAACTCTACCTGTGTAGCCCAAATATGCATATGCTCCTACAGCAATATCTGAAAAATTGTCGCCATTTAGATCTACATCACCAGAAACAGAAATTCCAAAACTACTCCCAGCGGGGCCATCAAGGTTCAAGTTGGCTAGGAAATGTTCACTCCAACCGTAATAAATATATGCAATATCGGAGGCGGGGGCTCCGACAATTATGTCCCCAAAACCATCACCATTCACATCACCTGCTTCTGACAAAGAGTATCCGAAATAGGAGTTCTGATTGGGGCCAATTATCGAAAAGTCACATATGCTATCCATGTATGATCCGCCATAATAGAAGTAGATTTTACCTGTTGAGAAGTTATTTTCCCAAGCTCCGACAACAACATCTGAATAACCATCCGCATTGAAGTCACCTGCCCCTGAAACACAGAATCCAAAATTATCAGAGATGTTTTCTCCAATTAAACTAACATCAGCCAAGTTATCCATGTCTTCGCCTCCAAAATAAATGAATGCTCCTCCAAAACCGTTGTTTCCGTAAGGGGCACCAACAACAAAATCGGCAAATCCATCCCCATTTACATCACCTGCATTAGAAACAGATTTTCCATAGGAACTATTTTGAGTGCCATTCATCGTCAAGTCCGGTATCAGCGTGCCCGTCATTCCGTACATATACACATGAACTTTTCCCGTATATGAATTATACTCGTGTGCCCCGATGATGATGTCACCGTAACCATCGCCGTTAATATCTCCGGCCGAAACTGCCGGCAATCCGAATCTGTCGTTAGTTCCTTCACCCGTGAGAACCATATCATATCTGTTGTCCATGCCGGGGCCGCCGTTGTAGATATATACCTTTGAGACTGTGTTGTATATCCACGCGGATACAAGCACATCGCCGTATCCGTCGCAGTTCATGTCACCCGCCATGCCGACGCGGAAACCATAGATCAACGGTCCGGGTTCGGAAAGTGTCACATCTGCTACATTGTCCATGTTCACACCGCCGAGATATATATATGCAAAGTCTCTTCCGTTATTGAACCCGTTCATCCCTATCAGCACATCGCTGAACCCGTCGCCGTTCACATCGCTACCGCCGGAGAGAGTGGAACCAAACTGATCACCGGCTGCAAGCCCTGTGAAAGTAACGTCTGGCAAGCTGTCCATGCTTGTGCCTCCGAAGTAAGTGTACGCCTTACCGGTTCCGTAGATATTGTACATGTGAGATCCGGCAATGACATCATCGAAGCCGTCGCCGTTAACGTCACCGGCATCAGAGACGGCAATTCCAAGGTCATACTGCACCGCTTCTCCCAGGGCAACTACATCCGGAATCGTGTCCATTGATGAACCACCGAAGAACACATACATCTTTCCCTGCCTTGTGCCGAACTGCTGACTTGCCCCTGCAACTATATCACCGTAACCGTCGCCGTTCACATCGCCGGCATCGGATACGGAAGTTCCGAATGCATCACCGACCTGCTCACCGTTGATTACAACATCCGGAATATTGTTCATGAGATATCCTCCGAAGAATATGTAGATCCTGCCGCTTGCTGCGGGACCTGTTCTTGCCGATACAATGACATCCGAGAACCCGTCGCCGTTGACATCGCCTGCACTGCTTACAATGCCGCCAAAGTTGTCACCTGCGAGTTCTCCTGTTAATATAACATCCGGTACAGTATTGAAACTGATTCCTCCGAAGTATATGTAAGCCCTGCCTGCATCAGTTCCGCCGCCGTCATTTGCATACGCACCGACAATTAAGTCGTCATATCCGTCACCGTTGACATCACCCGCTGAACTTACGGAATTGCCAAAACGATCGCCAGCTCCAAAGGCCGTCATTGTTCTAATCTGAAATGCATCCGTTTCGGGATCACTTCCCGTAAGGATTCTGTTGCCGTTCTCATCCTGCAACTGATTCAGCCACTCGTCAGTTACAGCACCGGGAAGAGTGTCACCCGGCGATCTTCTTACTTCTGCTGCAAGAGCATTCAATGATGCTCCAACAAACAAGATGAGCATTCCGATCATTATCGAAATGCTCATCAATCTTGAATTCGCATTCATATGAGTAGAATTTATTGGTTTATAAATCCTCCTTTCTGTTTGCAAACTATCTTTAGTAAACAGTTCAAATAAGTCAATTCGGATTCCCCTGTGTTAAATTTTTTATTTACTACTGCAACTTCTGTACCAGCTATTTGATCTAAGCTTAACTGCAACAATTTCTTTGTCATTTCACTTTGCAATTTGAAACAGCTCTTCATCCGGAATCAGTTAAGAGATATGATAACTGATTCAAAAGTTACAACTACACTTTGTCATCCTGAACAAGTGAGGCCGTGCAGCGGCCGAACGCAGTGAAGGATCCACATACGGATTATCCGGATTCATTCCTTTGTAAACAGGGCTCTCCCAAGCCGGGAATTGGGGGATGAGATGAAAACAATTCAGCCCACGGTTTAAGTCGCAGGCTGCCCGTCTTAACTCTCAACTCTTGCCGCCGTATGACTTCTTACAATTCTATGATCCTCCGAATCCAGTGTACCGTGGATCGGACACCGTACTCTCCCAAGCCTGGACTTGGGAGAGTAGATGAAACAATTCAGCCCACGGCTTAAGTCGCGGGCTGCCCGTCGTAACTCTCAACTCTTAACTCTCAATTCTCAACTCTCCTCACGGTCTTACCACGCTCACAAAGTTCGCCGCATTGTTGTCCGCTATCGCAAAATCGGTTCCGTCAACAAAGTCGTCACCCGTGAGATCTGTTACTACATAGCCGCCGACAAAGTTCTGCGCATCATTGTCTATCATGCTAACATCCGTTGCGTCAACTGTTCCGTCCTGATTTACGTCGCCGGAATACACCGCAAAGCGAAGCGGCGATGAATCAACCTGTATCATGTTACTTCCGTATGCCTGCGATGAGGATGCGGACAAGTTGTAATTTGTAGGCGTTGTGCTTGAGAGTGCAAGAGGAGCAGAGCTCCATGTCTCAAGTGCGTTCCTGTGCTTCATAGCAATGTAGTAGTTTCCGTCAGCAGCCGTACCGAACTTCAGAGTTGCATTTTCGTTTGTACCAACCACTGCCTTCGCAACATCCGCAGCCGCAAAGGGCGAAGCGGCATTCCTGAGCTCAACGGTAACAGTGTCGCTCACTTGTGTATTACTGCCAGCATTGTATATTCCTTCGATGAACATCGTAAGGTTGAGAGTCATGCCCGGGCTCTCGGCAACTGCAACAGGGCTTTTGTTATTGTGAATGTCCTGCGCAACTATGAAGTAGTAATATATCCCTGTCAGCGGTGCGGTATCCAGGAAAGCTGAATCCAATGTGGTTGCAAACACGGGTTCCGAATTCGGGTCAATAACCGGCGATGTGCTTCTGTATAGAACATAGTTGAGCAGATCAGGCGCAGTGCTTCGATTCCAGTTGAGCAGTACATTTGAAGCTGCGCTTACCGCAGTAAACGGCGACACCATAAGAGGTGCGATATTATCTATGCTGCTGCCGGAAAGGATCGCTGAACGCCAGAAGTTGTCGGGGCTGGATGTTCTTGCAGTTATTCTGTAGTAAAGCGTCCCGCTGTTTCCTGCAACAGAATCAAACGGGGTATTGTCGGTAAAAGAATAGAAGGATTCTCTGGTAGCCGGAACGGAAGCAATATTCTCCCAATAGAATCCGTTGTTCTGAGGGGGATTGCTTCTTTGTATAAGATAATCAGTTATCATGTTCATTCCTGTTGCATCGTATGAACTTCGCACCCACTTTAAATTTACTTTTCCTCCCTGATCGTTAGGAACATCTTTCACACTTACAAAGACCGGCTTGACGGACGGAGCTGAGGAGAGATACAGATAACATGCACCCGAGGCATTCCATGTGTTTGCTCCGGCAACAATGTCAGACAAGCCGTCACCGTTTATGTCACCACCTGCAACAGAGTATCCCAGTCTTTCATCCACCTGATTATAAGTCATGAGTATGTCATGGTTATTATCGGGAGATATTCCTCCGAAGTAAGCGAATACTCTGCCATTGCTGACTCCGTAAAATGGCTCACCGATAGCAATGTCGTCGTAACCGTCATTGTTGATGTCTCCGGCGCCCGAAAGCGAATAGGCAAACTGAAATTCTGCGTAGTCTTCAAATGTCAGATCGCTTACAACATCAAAGTACACGCTTCCTTTGTACAGATAAGCTTTCCCCGTATTCTCACTGAAAGGAGCACCTATCAGCAAATCATCAAATCCATCTCCGTCAAAATCACCGGCACCTGTGATGCTGCTACCAAATCTGCCTCCGGGAAGATCGTTTAGCAAGAATTTTGAATCTGCAAATCCGCCAAAGATCACTCTTGTCGATCCCTTGCCGGAGTCGTAGCCGGGAAATCCTACAGCAACTTCATCAATCCCGTCCCCGTTGAGATCACCGACATTTGCCACGCATGCACCCGCTTCTTCATTGGCAAGACCACCTGAAATGCTGTAATCGAAAGTGCTGTCAAGTGTGCTTCCTCCATAATAGAAGTATGCGCTTCCGCGGCTGGAGTTCGCCCCCGGTACACCGACGGCAATATCGGGATATCCGTCGTTGTTAAGATCGCCTGCAGATGATACAGATTGGCCGAGCCTCCAAAGTGTGGATGGGCCTGTGTCATACATGTCAGCAATTGTGTCCATTGATGATCCGCCGAAATACACAAAAATCCTGCCTCTGCTGTTATCAAACTCAGGTGCGCCGACAATTACATCATCATATCCGTCTGCATTCAAATCACCGGCTCCGGCTACAGATAAGCCGAACCAACTGTTGGCAGTCTGTCCTGTGATCGTGATATCAGCAATTGTATCTGGATTCTGCGATCCGAAAAATATGGATATCCTGCCGTTTGCAAAGTCCCCGTACTGCGGTGCGCCCACAATGTAATCACTGAATCCGTCACCGTTGACGTCTCCGGCAATCGAAACAGAATATCCCAGTTGACTTTGGAATGAGCCGGGTGAGCGCAAATCCGGAATATCGTTTCCCGTTAAAGAATATTTGTATATATAAACCCTGCCCTTGTTTGAGCTGTAACCGTAAGCGCCAACTGACATGTCGCTGTACCCGTCTCCGTTGAGATCTGCTCCTCCCGAGACGGAATATCCGAAAAGACTTCCGGTCGATTCACCGCTGAAACTCATATCGTAAACCGTATTCATTGAAGTGCCGCCAAAATAAACATATGCTTTGCCCGTGTTTACTGCGTATGATTGCGCTCCTGCAATAAAATCGGAATAACCATCGCCGTTGACATCGCCCGCTGAAGATATACCCCTGCCGAAGTTATTTCCTGTGCTTTCTCCGGTCAGAACCAGGTCTGCAACATTATCGGGCAACCCGCTGCCGTAATATACATACACTCTTCCCACGCTGGTCAGATATGACGGCGCAGAGATCAGCATATCGGAGTAGCCGTCTCCATTAAGATCGCCCGCATCTGAGACAATTTGTCCGAAGAAGTTGCTTGACGACTCTCCCGTAAATGTGAGATCAGCAAGCGTATCCATGTTTGCTCCTCCGAAGAACAAATAAGCTCTTCCCTGAAATGAAGATACGGCATAAGCTCCAACGATCACATCAGAGAATCCGTCTCCGTTATAATCACCTGCTTTGGAAAGTGAGAAGCCGAAGAATCCGCCGGAGACCGCACCCTGAAGAGTCTTATCCGCAATGTTATCCATATTCAAACCGCCGTAATAAATGTATGCCCTGCCAGTGTTGGAAGAAAAAGTATGTCCGCTTACAATTACATCACCATATCCGTCACCGTTAACATCTCCTGCTGATGACACCGAATAACCAAAACTCACTACCGAAGGTCCGGTTAGCACAACATCAGCAACATTATCCATAGTTAACCCGCCGAAGTAAATGTAAGCTCTTCCGGTATTGGAAGAATATCCGTAAGCCCCTACAATCAGATCGCTGTAGCCATCACCGTTTACATCGCCTGCATCTGATACTGAGATCCCGAAGTAATTATTCACTCCTTCGCCGTTCAGAATAAGGTCTGCAACAGTGTTCATGCTGGATCCGCCATGATACACATACACACGCCCAATATTTGAAGATGTAAGATGCGCACCAACTGCAATGTCCCCGTACCCGTCACCGTTAAGATCACTGCACTGGGCAACAGAATTTCCAAACCTCTGAGATGCGATCAGACCGTTGAGGATCTGCTCAGATGTTGCATCTGTTTGCGGCTCTTCATATTTCTTGTTCAGGTTCTGACCTGTTGCAGGTTTTAGCCCGGCAATTATCATTACAGCAAGAAGCAGTGCTTTTGAAATTTTCATAATTAATATTCCTTTCAGGTTTTAGCCGTTAAAAATTGACGAAGCAGTCATTTGATTGTTCCGGGAGAGAATAATCATATGGACAGACTGCTCCGTCTGACAATGCTTGCTGACCGGCTTGGTTCGTGATTATTCCCTCCCGTGATGCTACCGGCAACATACAACCGTGACCTTCTTCTGTCAAAGATTTTTTCGGGAAATTGTTACCGCTAATTCTTCTATTAGGCTTCACTTTTTCGCTCAATTACATATTTTGGGAATGAAAATGAAGTTTCCAGAATATTTCTTGTGACCTGAAATGAAGAATTCACAGCTGATTCAAATATTGAAGTCATTCTCTCCTGAAGAGATCAAAGAATTCGGGAAGTTCATTGAATCGCCGATTTCGGGATGCAGAAAATTCGTGGTGAGATTCTTCAAAGTTCTTTCCCATTATCATCCCGACTTCAAAGAGGAAAATATCAGCAAAGAAAAACTTTTCCGTAAGTTGTATGGTGAGAAGGAATTCAATGATGGTCTGATGAGAAGAATGATTTCAGACCTGATTCGATATGCCGAGGAATTTCTGAAGTTGAAGAATTTCAAGGACAACAGGACTTTTCAAAATGCGGCTTTGCTGAACGAACTCCAGAAGCGGGATCTCGGAAGAATATTTCAGAAGAAATTTGAGAAGATGAATTCGGAGATCATAAATTCAGGGAAGTTGAATTCTAAGCTGATCTTGGAATCATTTTTGCTGAATACAGAAGTTCGCAGATACAGAACATTTCTCAGAGATGAAAGGATGAACAAGAGTTTTGACGAAGCAACTGAAGCCCTGATCACGTTCTTCATCGAGGCATTTTATTCATACATAAACCACATAAGAACTTTCGCTGACGAATATCACTCACCATCTGAAACGGCATTGCAATTCGGGAAGTTTTTTGATTTTCCGGGCTTTGTGAGGTCAACAAAAAATATTGAAGGAAAGTATTCAAACTACATAAGAATGATCTGCTACTGCCATGAATTGATCGCGGATCCGGAAGACAGGACGAGTTATGAGAAATTGAAAAGGTTTCTGATAGACAAGAGCGCAATGCTTGATCCCACGCAGATTTACAGTTGTCTTGTTATAATGTCCCGGTTCTGTTCGTATCAGAACCTTAACTATTTCAATCGCTATATAAAGGAATCGTTCAGAATTTATGATATCATCCTAAGAGAGAAGTATTTCCTTCTCGATGCAAATAGTATGCAGTTGAGTTTCTGCAGGAATCTTGTAACCATTTGTAAGTCGCTGAAAGAATTTGAGTATATCAGGAACTTCATTTCCGATTACAGCAAGTTCTTTCATGATGAGTATAGAGAGGGATTCCTGAATTTCTGTAATGCGATTCTCAAATTTGCAGGAAAAGATTATGAGGCGGCATTGGAGCATGCTATATTAGTTGACATTGACAAGCCTGTATTTAAGAAAGATGTCAAAATACTGAAAATGAAAGCGTATTATGAACTTGGACATATGGAATCTCTTTTTGCGGAGATAGATGCATTGAAGCACTTGCTTTCGGGAGCAAGATCTCTTAGAGGTGAGATTTCGATGAGGGCAAAATCCTTTGCAGTCATACTTTCCCGGGTCGCAAAATTGAAGTCAGGTATCCGCAAGGATGACCCGGAGATGCTTCTCCAGGAGTTGAAATCTAACGACAGAGTAATTGAAAAACCGTGGCTGCTGAAAAAGATCGGTGAGCTGATTGTTAAGCAACTTTGACTGCTACTGAAGCATTATTGTGTTAGGATTCCTTCTGTCAAATGGTCTCAATTATTATCCATTCTTATATCTTCTCCGTATCCATTATTGAAATCAGCTATGTCAATTTCACTAAGAACACACAGGGTTATGGAAAGCAGATTACAATACCGGGAGATCAATAACCAAGATCATTCAGAGTAATGACGTTTTCATTACTTTACAGTAGAGCCGGGCTGTTTAGCAAAGCTATTGGCGCTGCATGAATATTTACAAATCTCTGATCCTGTGAACCCTGAGATCCTGTGAACCCTGATCCAGACAGTCACGGTCGAACCGCGCTCACAAAGTTCGCCGCATTGTTGTCCGCTATCGCAAAGTCAGTCCCGTCAACAAAGTCATCACCTGTGAGATCTGTTACTACATAGCCACTGAGAAAATTCTGCGCATCGTTGTCTATCATGCTAACATCCGTTGCGTCAATTGTTCCGTCCTGATTCACATCGCCGCCGTATATTGCAAATCGAAAAGGTGATGCATCAACCTGAATCAGATTGCTGCCGAATGCCTGTGATGCGGAAGTTGTGAGATCAAAAGTCATGAAATTGCTTACGAAGCTCTGAGCTGTTGCGCTCCATGTCTCAACGGAGTTGCGGTGCCTGACTTGCAGGTAATAAGGTGTTCCGTTCACAGCATTGCCGAAGAAGAATGTGCCTGAACCGGTTACATTCAGATAAGTTCTTGCTGAATCAACAATTGAATACGGAAAGGAACTGTTTCTAAGATAAATGACGGCTGAATCCTGAACCATTATATCTGAACCTGAATTGTAGAATCCCTGTATTAACAATGACAGATCAAGCTGCAGAACGGCCGGCAAGTTTCCGTCACTCGCCCTGAAATCACCCGAAGGTACCGGAACATAGCTGTTATAGTATTTCCAGGGTCCGAATCTCCGGTAAGGATTTTTCACCATATCATACTGAACTCTTGCCCTCCATTTGTAGACTTTGTCAGACATTAATCCTGCCTCATCATCAGTCAATTGCACACCTGCTGTTCCAAGATCTGTGTATGATCCTGATCCGGCAAAAGATGTGCTTGTTATGCTGTTGAATGATACACTGCTTGTAACACGGTCATACACAATTCTTCCGTTGCATCTTCCAAAAGGACTCTTTCCGAAAATACTCATCCTCACTTCACCGTCCGAACCCGTAAGTCCGCCTGAACTGACAACATCATATGAGCCGGGCTCATACTGCTGAACTGTTGAACGTAATCCCGCTGCCAGATTTCCGTAATACACATAGCTTCTTCCTTCGTTGAATTCACCGTTATCATAGTTAGAACTTCCGACTATTACATCAGAGTATCCGTCACCGTTAACATCACCCGCGGAGGATACCGCATTTCCTAAGTTTGCACCGATCTGATCGCTTTCCTTTGTCCAGTCCTGAGTCGGATTCAATCCCGTTTGTGAACCGTGATAGACAAACACTATTCCTTCATCAACCTGCCCGCCGTCAAAATTTGGGGCACCAATAATGACATCAGAGTATCCGTCACCGTTTACATCACCTGCTGAAGATACGGAACTTCCGAAGCCTGCTGATGACTGATAGCTTTGAGCGGACCAGTCTGCAGCACTGCTCAATCCGGAAGAAGATCCGTGAAACACAAATGCTCTTCCTTCATCTGTAAATCCGTTGTCAAACAGCCGCGAACCGATCACTGCATCAGAATATCCGTCGCCGTTTACATCACCCGCAGAAGATACCGAACAGCCGAAGTTTGCATTTGTCTGATTGCCCTGCGCAATCCAGTCTGCTGTATTGCTCAGGCCTGAAGCCGAACCGTAATGAACATAAGCTCCGCCTTCAGATGATTGCCCGTCAGTATATCCCGTTGCGCCGATGATCACATCAGAGAATCCGTCACCGTTCACATCGCCGGCAGTTGAGACAGAACCTCCGAAGTTTGAATTGTTCTGATTTCCTTCTGCAGACCAGTTTGCAATCGTGCTTAGACCTGAAGATGAGCCGAAGTACACCAGTGCTCTTCCTTCCTGGTTCTGTCCGTTGTCATAAAGTTTCGCACCGACAATTACATCGGCAAATCCGTCGCCGTTAACATCTCCGGCAGTTGAAACAGAACCTCCAAAGAAAGAATTTGCCTGATTGCCTTCTGCGATCCAGTCGGGAAATGCACTTAAACCTGTTGCTGAACCGTGATAAACATATGCTCTGCCTTCATCGGGTTGATCCCCTGTATAGAGATTCGCTCCGACGATTATGTCGGAGTAACCGTCGCCATTCACATCACCGGCAGTTGAGACCGCACAGCCAAACCGCGCATTTTCTCTCTCACTTTCAGCTATCCAGTCCGCAGATGCGCCCGGTCCAGAAGCTGAACCGTGAAAGACATAGACTCTGCCTTCATTCAATTCACCGTTATCAAATGATTCTGCACCTATCACTATGTCTGAATATCCGTCTCCGTTCACATCACCTGCAGTTGAAACTGAATATCCGAAGTTTGCGTCAGACTGATTGCTTTCCGCTGTATGACTTGCCGAAGATCTCAATCCACCGGGAGAGCCATGATAAACAAATGCACTTCCTTCGTTGCTGTGACCGTTGTCGTAACCGTAAGCACCGACAATTACATCGGAATAGCCGTCTCCGTTAACATCTCCGGCTGTTGAAACGGAATATCCAAAGTATGCATTTGCCTGATTGCTTTCCGTAATCCACTGGAACGGACCTGATTGCTGCGGAAGTAATCCTGTCAAAGAGCCGTAGTAAACATATGCTCTTCCTTCACTGTTCTGACCATTGTCATATCCGTATGCGCCGGCTATCACATCTGAGAATCCGTCACCGTTCACATCGCCCGCAAGAGAAACCGAGTAACCGAATGCGGCACTCTCCTGGTTATTTGAAGTGCTGAAATTTGGAGAAGCATTTAGCCCTGAAGCTGAGCCATAATAAGCAAATATTGCGCCTGCGTCTATTGCCAGATCGTCATAGGCGTATGCGCCAACTACTACGTCGGAATATCCGTCTCCGTTTACATCTCCGGCATTAGAAACAGAGATCCCAAAGTTGGCAAATGCCTGATTGCTCTCAGCGGTCCAGTCTGAAGATGATGAAAGTCCGGATGCAGAACCATGGAACACATATGCTGCGCCTTCGTCTGTTTCTGTATTGTCATAACCCGAAGCACCGATAATGACATCAGAGAATCCGTCGCCGTTCACATCACCTGCAGATGAAACAGAACGTCCGAAGTTTGTATTTGCCTGATTGCTCTCTGAAATCCAGTCAGGAGACGTGCTTAGTCCTGAAGCGGATCCGTGAAATACAACAACCCTGCCTTCGAAAGATTGTCCACCGTTATAGTTTGGCAATCCTGCAATTATGTCCGAATAACCGTCGCCGTTCACATCACATGCTGTCGAAACGGAAACTCCCAGTAAAGAATTATCCTGATTGCTTTCAAACATCCAGTCAGCGGCGGTGTTCAGTCCCGCAGATGAACCGTGGTAAACATAGATCTTACCTTCGTTAACCTGAACATTGTCAAAATTCACTGCGCCGATGATCACATCAGAATAACCGTCGCCGTTCACATCGCCTGCAGTTGAAACTGCGCTTCCGAAACTTGCCCTTGCCTGATTTATCTCTGCTGTCCAGTTTGCAGTTGCACTCAAACCTGCTGACGAGCCGTGATAGACAAATGTTCTTCCTTCATTTGTCTGACCATTGTCATATTCCGGTGCACCGATGATCACATCAGAGTATCCGTCGCCGTTCACATCACCCACAGTCGAGACTGAAGTTCCGAAGTTTGCACTCATTTGCTCTCCTTCTGCCGTCCAGCCGGGAGATGTTGAGAGAGGGTCTATGGTGATCGGATAGACTGCATCAGCATCGTTCACAACTACGCTGAAGTAATTCACAACTTCTTCACTTCTCTTCTTTCTTTTTTGGGAAATCCCATCGTTTCCGTTTCCGGTCTCATAATTTTTGATTCGTAAATCTCTCTTCCGTTCAAAGTACGCACGCAATATTTTCCCTTTCGCATCCCACACTTTCAAAGCTGAGTACTTCATCAGCTCTTCACCTCTGTTGTTGCTGAAGATCAATGCATCTGCACCTATTATCGTATTCAGATTTGTTTCTGCCGCAAGATCAAGTCTCAGCTTTCCCTCGCCCGCAGGTCTTTGTTTTATGATGAAGTCCTGACGCATTCCCTTTTCCGTGTTGGTGTAATCAATTCTGATCTTTTCATTCTCTGTCCATGCCTTATTGCCTGCTACCTGAAGTTTGTTTTCACCCGGAACATCATTCAACTTTGAACTTTCAACTTTTAACTTAACTCTCCAATTGCCCCTTTCGCCGGCATCTCTTTCCTCGGCTGTAAATCCGTCGTTGTAATAAATGAAGCGGATATTGTTGGCGCGGTTGGGTGACTGATACGCGCGGAGTTCATCGGAGTAAGTGATGTTGTACTCTTCCTTCCTGATCATTTCCAGAGCTGAGGAATACCAGTTCCCGTTAATGTTGTCCGAACCTGATCCATCGCTGTTCCTTCTATTGGCAAGTTCCGTAAAAGAGGGAGGCGGAGGACATTGGAAGCGACAGTCAGAGGCTGTTCCATGAGCCGGTTCAGATTCTTCCCGAGTCAGATTCAGCAAATATGAAAACCGGAAGATCGTTAAGATTGAAGCAACTGCAAGTATCAGAGTCTTCATGACGGGGATGTTTAGTTTGTTATCCCTTCTGTGGTAAGGGAAAGTAATATCAATAATAACCCGGCATACCGGTGATGCCTTTATGAATACTTGCATGCCTGCTAAGATTCGGGTCATTATTGAGTTCGTTATGTTTAAGTATTGAACAGATCAATTGTTTGGACAAAATTAAGACGGTTACTTGTAAACCCCAAAGGAGATTTTTTCAGGAAATTCACTTCTTAATTGGTGTAAGAAATTAGGAGAGAATGCTATTTTGAATCCGGTTCGCAGTTTTGGCCGGGAGCATCTTCATTAAATAAATTGATATCCGAATGCAAAGAAGTTCCTTACTGGAAATGATAGGCAGGCTTACGGCAGAAGAGGCTGAAAAGTTTGAAGAGTTTCTTAAGTCTCCATACTTCAATAAGAACAGCAGTCTGATCAGAATGTTCATGATCATAAGGAAGACAGACCATGTTACGGACAATGCGGAGCTTAAGAAGGAAAATATATGGAGTAAGTTATATCCTGACAAGCCCTACAACTACGGAACAATGAAGAATCTCATCCATGAGATGAATCAGCTTTGCCTGAAGTTTGTTTGTCTGGAAGAGCTTGAAAATTCAAGGCATACCGCCAATGTGCTCACGGTTTCAGCATTAAGTTCACGAAATGCCGGGAAAGCTCTGAAATCAAAATTGAATCAGATAGAGAAGACATTTCTGAATAAATCATTTCGTGACCTCGATTATGTGCTGAGTGATTATTATCTGGAGATGTCAAAGATCTTCTGGACAAAATGGTTTCATCAGAAGACCTATCAGCTCAAGCGGCCGTCTGAGAAGGATTTTCTTGCAGGCTCGGCAACAACTGTTTACAGCTTTCTTCTCTATCTTTTTAAATTGACCAATAACATAAGAGTACAGTCTTACGATTACAATTACACACTGGAAAAAAATCTGGTGATAAACTTCTTGCTTGAAGTTGGACCGGAGAAGATCGAAAAGATATTGTCCATGGTTAAAGAGATCTCAGCAAAGGACTACAAAGCGTTGAACGTATTCTGGAAAATGTGTAAGTCTCAGCTGACCAAGCCGAGCGTTGAGCTCTACCTGGATTTTAAGGATAGCCTGTCCGTGAATGCATCCCTGTTCTGCAAGAATGATCTCGAAGATCTTCTGAATTGTCTGGTCACAACATTATTCCGTCTTGATGAAGCGGTCATCAATAAGTACCGGCAAAGAATAGAGATCTTTGACATAATGATAGCTAACAAGATCTTTGTTCGTCCCGGAATGCACCTGCCCGTTCACTTGTTCAATTTGTATGTGTGGAATCTCTTCAACCTTAGTGACTTTGAGGGAATTCAGAAATTCACTGATAAATATGCCGGACGTTTATATCATGACAAGAAGCAGAATTCTCTGGAATTTTCTGATACCTGTCTGTTAATAGGGAATTGTGATTTTGAAAAAGCGCTGGAGAAACTGACAAAGATAAACTATGATTATGCTGCCATGAAGATCTATGTGAAGCACCTGAAGGCGATCTGCTATTATGAGCTGAATGATTATTCAGCATTCATTTATGAGAACGATTCACTCAAGAGTTTTCTGAGAAGCAATCTGAAGGTAAATGAATATGTTAAGAATAATCTGAAGAACCATTTCAGATTCACGGGCAAACTATTTCATCTGAGATCGACATCTGATGCGGCTGAATTCCGGCTACTTAAAGACGAGATCACAAGCCATACAGCAAATGAATCATCATGGTTGATCCGCAAAGTAAATGAACTGAATCCTCACCGAACCCGCAGACCGAAAAGGTAATCCGTTGATGAGCATTTGGAACTTATCATACTTATTCATACAAGGGTCCATACGGCACAGTAAGATTCTTTCAAACGGAATAGTCTTGTCTGCGCAGAGTCACCGGTGCTCTTCCGGGACTCTGAGAGAAAGAATTTTCACCGCGAAATGAAGGCTCTTCAGTACCTCTCAACCCTCACCTCTCAATTCTCAATTCCTAATTGCTTTTCAAGGTGTGATTGCACTTACAAAATTCGCCGCATTGTTGTCCGCTATCAGAAAATCCGTTCCGTCAACGAAGTCATCGCCGGTGAGATCGGTCACCACATATCCACTCACAAATCCCTGAGCGTCGTTGTCGATCAGGGCAACATCAGT
Source organism: Ignavibacteria bacterium (assembly GCA_019694675.1). Taxonomy (GTDB): domain Bacteria; phylum Bacteroidota; class Ignavibacteria; order Tepidaquicellales; family Tepidaquicellaceae; genus JADJAH01. The sequence continues at coordinate 55,171 of JAIBBK010000017.1, read as the reverse complement.
CGCGTCAACCGTTCCGTCTCTGTTCACATCGCCGCCGTATATTGCAAACTTCACCGGCGATGCATCTACCTGAATCATGTTATCTCCGTATGCCTGAGCGTTTGCATTAGTGAAATTATAGGTCAGTGCCGATGCCGTGAACTGCTGTGGATTCTTGCACCAGGTCTCAATTGAATTCCTGTGCACAATTTGTATATAATAAGGAGTACCGTTGGAAGCATTTGAGAACGTGTATGTTCCCTGACCCGTGGAATTAACAAATGCAATTGCCGTATCCACAACTGCATACGGTGAATTGCTGTTCCTTATGTAAACAGTTGCAGTATCAGCTGTCATTGAGTTTGCTCCCACATTATAGAATCCCTGTATCAGCATTGTCAGATTGAGCTGCGTTGCGACCGGCGGGCCATCTTTGCAGATCTATTCGCAGAGTGTGAAGTTTACTCCTTTAGCTCATCTGCTTTCTCAAGAAGCCATTGTTTGTTTATGAGCTTTGCTTCCTTCTCTATTTTTGATCTTAACATTCCCGGCGATTCCTTAGACTGCTCTGCCTTAATTTTCAGAAGTTTGTTTGTAAACCTTACAAAATTTCCGAATATCTTTTTATTGTCCGGTGCGATCTCGGTTGTATGCGCCAGGAACTGTTTATATGAATTTACAAGTGCAAAGGCAGATTCAGTGTATTCCAGTTCGTAAAAGATCTTAAGCTTTAAATTTCTGACATCTGTTTTGCTCAGTTCAAAACTTTCGCTGATGTTGTTAATAGATTCAAGCGCCGCGTCAAAATCCTTTCTCAGGAAATGAAGATGTGAATATGAGAGGTTGGTCATGTCATCTTTGTATTCCTTGCTTAGTTTGTCGGCATAGTTATCAATGAAATATTCAAACCATTCGGTTTCTTTCAATGAAACGCACACTTTAAGTATGTTTCTGTAAATATGTATCTGCATGGAATCGCTCTCTGATTCAGAATATGCCTCGTGCTCCAGCATTTTCTTGTACACTTCCAGAGACTCTGCCATGAAATCCATGTTATAGTGTTGGGTGCAGTAGTTGATGAGGTAATTGAATACTGTATTCTTCTCTTCCCTGTCAAGGATCTGATCTTCAAGAGAGATGTAATCAAAAAAGAATTTCCTGAACTCGAAATAATAGCGGGTCTCTTCGGGTTCCTTCAGAATCTTCAACAGGTAATAGAGGATCTTCACATACGGTTGCTGAGACTCATCATCTTTTACGAGCTCAGCAAACTTGTCAACATCAAAGCAATCTTCAACCGCGCCGATTATGGGACTATTCAGATCCTTGTCGCAATTATTCTTTGCAGGTTCTCTGCTTCCAAGTATGTCTATGTAATCCATCACAAACTGAACGGCCGATGCATTGAAATAATCCGTCTTGCTCTTTATGAGGTTGGCAGTATCATTGTATTCGGTATAGTATGCGTTGTTCAGCTGTGTGAGGCGCCGGAATTTTGCAATGTAGTCTTTCCTCACCGAAAACCCTCTGATCAGAATTTTCTCCAGCGCCTTGTTCACACGCTGTGAATGCCACGGGAGGTTTTTGTCCATATATGCCTTGCTGAGACTTAGATAGAACTCCGGGTCATTATTGAGCAGAGAATTGTATGCTAGAAATTTCTCGGCGGCTTTGGTCAGGTCAAAGATCTGATTGGCGAGGATCCGTTCATTATATGCTTTATCGGTAAAGAGATTCCTGAAGACTATGGTCTTATCCAGATCATCGGACGTATAGTCCGGTGAGTAACAAGTAAGATACTCATAGAGATCAACCACATCACGGCCGGGCTTAAGAAAAGGGGAATCAAGATATTTGCGGAACGATCTCAATTCCTCGCGGCTAAACGCCTTGAGCAGTTCTATTAATTTTGTTCCTCGCATTTTCGATCGTGGCGTCAGGACTTAGTCCTGACGCTTGGCTGTGTAGAAATTTTGTTCCTCGCAATTTGTGAAAATTAGAGTTTCTGGCTTAGAAGTGAAAGGCGAAGTTTGAAAGCGCAAAAAGAGTAGTGAAGGACTCCCGTGACATCAGGACTTAATCCTGACGCTTGACTGTGCAAGTGCCGGGATGAAGGTCTCGTCATCACAGCGAAAATGTATCGATTCCTTCAAAGGATTTTGAGTAAGCTGAGATTCAAAAAACCTAAATTTCAGATAGAAATCAATATTTCTTCTGCCCATTCAGGAAATTCCACTGAGGAAACCGGGCAAAAGTGTAGTTGCAATATCTTGATTACCGGCAGTAAGTTTGACAAGAATTTTGAAAAACAAAAACATGACATCTCACAATTCATATCTTCCTAACTGCTCAGGCCCAACCTTCACTGCCTGTTCCTTATCAAGCTCCGGCTTCATAGCCGGAGCCGGCCTGTCTGTTAGCGGAAAATCTATTTCTCTTCCCATTGGAAACATTCGGCTGCTTCTTCTCCGGGAAGTGAGAGTTAACCGATTTCATCTTACAATAAGAACTTATGCAATTACCCAAAAAATATTTTCAAAACCTTAACACCAATCGTTATGAAAAACTTAATCAAACTTTCTTGTCTTCTCATCGTCCTAATTTTGGGAAGCGCCAACGTTCTGAAAGCTCAGACGTATTTCTCCGATGATTTTGAAAACGGCAAAGGGAAGTGGATAACAGGCGGGGGGAACTGGGATACTTTGAGCTCAACATATATTTCTGCTAATCATTGTATTACAGATAGTCGAATCGGGAATTACACATATAATTCTGATCCTACAATCACATTGTCTCAACCACTAAATCTATCCGGTGCAACGTTTCCTGTATTGACATTCATACACAAGTTCAAATTATGGGCTAAAGGTTGTTCTGGTCAACCTGTTGTATACGATTACATCTATCTTGAAATATCAACTAATGGTGGTTTCAATTGGAATCAATTGAAACAATGGACTGTAGGTAGTGGCTGGATTCATGAGCAGTTTGATTTACGCAATTATAAATCCAACTTGGTTAAATTCAGATTCAGATTAAGTTCCCATAATCCTTGCGGTGGGGTTGAAGATGGATGGTATATTGATGATGTTAGAGTTGAGGAATTTATCTCAACAAATCCAACCCTCATTTTTCCATTCTGTGATGGTTTTGAAAATGGAAAGAGTAACTGGTTTTCCGGCTGGGATACCTTATCAACAAATCCTAATTCTGGGACGTTTTGCATAGCTGACAGTAGAACAGGAAATTATTCTCACAATTCCGATCCAACAATTACCTTGAAAGGTGTCTTTGATTTGACCAATACGGTTTTTCCAGTAGTGTCTTTCTTTCATAAATATGGTTTATGGGCTGCAGGTTGTTCCGGACAACCTGTTGTATACGATTACATTTACTTTGAAATATCCACTAACGGAGGCTTTACCTGGACGCAATTACGTTCATGGCAAGGCTCAAATGTTACGTGGACAAACGAACTATTTGACTTAACCAATTATCGAACTGATAAAGTCAAAATTAGGTATCGCATTAGCTCGCATAACGCTTGTATAGGTAATGCTGACGGAGCATATTTTGATGATTTTTGCATTTCTGATTTCACTCCAAATTATATCAACCTGAACCTGAAAGTTCTTTTCGAAGGAATGTACGATCCAATTACCGATATCATGTCAATGCAAGACACAGTTACGGTCTTTCTAAGGAACACAACTGCGCCTTATACATTCAGGGATACCTGCAAAGGAGTTATCAGTCCTTTTACTCATTCCGGTCAGTTCTATTTTCATAAGCCCCCAACCGGAAATTATCACATTGTGGTCAGGCATCGCAGCACCATTGAAACATGGTCCAAGCCGGGAGGAGTGCATCTTGTTAAGGGAGACGGGTCCGTCAATAATTACGATTTCACATCTTCAGCTTCGCAGGCATACGGAGGTAATCAAATCCTGAAGGGCTCGAGATACTGCATCTACAGCGGTGATGTAGATCAGGACGGAATAGTGGATGCCACTGACCTGGGGATTGTTGACAACAATGCATCGGCAGGCACAGAAGGTTATGTTAAATCAGATCTGAACGGTGATCTTTTGGTTGACGGCTCAGACCTGCTTATAGCCGATAACAACGCTTACAACATCGTATCCGTAATGCGACCATAACTATTTTTTATCGCGGGGCGGGGCTTGTGCCCTGTTCCGCAATAGCTAAAGGAATTTTCAGAAACTTCAAACAAAACCAAAATGACAAACTCAAAACTAAGATCAGCAGTAATAGTCGTGATATCGCTTCTGGCAGTGAATCTTTGTCAGGCGGAAATGCCGGCGTACAAACTCTCGGTGGAAAACATAATGCTCGTTTCTTCAAACACATACGAGTTCGACATTCTGCTTCAGCATACAAATTCTCATGAATCAAAATTCAGATATGTCCTCGGACAGTACTTCTTTGATTTCAATCCTGCAATTGCCAACGGGGGTTCGCTTACACTCTCGATAACAGGTTCCGATCTGCCGGAAAATCTCCGACCAAGAAATCCAAATGTTTCAGGCAGTCAACTGCGCATGGCCGCTAATGCCGTTCCGGGAAAAGAGAACCTTCCCTCTGTTTCAACTGAATCGCCGGGTACACTTATCGCCAGAGTGAGGCTTACAACTTCTGCGGGATCTATGTCGGATGCTCCGCTCAATCTGAAATTCAGAACAGGTCCCGAGAATCCTTTTACAAAGGTCTTTGCTTACGTAGATAATCAAATTGTAGATGTTACCCGTACTTTAGAAACTACATCAGATAACAACCCGGGTGCTGAAGACAATACGATCGTTCCTAAGGAGTATTCGCTTCAGCAGAATTTCCCGAATCCTTTCAACCCGGCGACAAGGATCAATTATGAACTGCCGGCTGAAAGTTTTGTAACACTTAAGATCTACGATATAACAGGAAAGGAAATGGAAACACTCGTCAACGAGAATCAGAATGCGGGAACATATTCTGTTCAGTTCGACGGAAGCCGCTTCGCAAGCGGTGTATATTTCTATAGATTTGAAGCAGGAAATTATGTTCAGGTTAGAAAGATGTTTTTGGTAAAGTGACAGGATGCGGGCAGGATGAAAGTTCTGCCCGCTCTTTACCGGCTGAGTTTTCTGCCGTGTTCTTTTTGTCTGTGTTGTGCTCACTCATGGTGACATACGGATTTGGAATTAACAGAGCAGCTATTTCTAAATTGCACTAACCTTTTTCCTGTAAACCTATGAAACGCAAGAAGAACAAGATTCAGAAATCAAACGAGGCCGTTGAAAAAAAAATTGATTATGATTACATTTTATTCCGGGATATAGAAGAAGATCTTAGAAAAGAAAGTGTACTCAAGTCAAAGAAAAAGAACATCATTAAGACGTTAACATTAGTCTTGAAAGTTCGGATACCCTGAACGGTTGTTATGCTGTTTTGCCTTTGTTAGCACAGCGTCCTGCAATTTTTGAGAATGCGGTATTTTGGATAGTGCATTGTGCTTCTCGCTTCTGAAGAGTGCCCATTGCTTTCCAGGTTCTTAACAAATTCCCAAACCGGAAATTATAAGACTGAGCCGGTATAAGAAGGTCTTAGTCTCAAGCAAAAAGGAAAACAAATATGAAAGAACTCAATTACAAGATCATTATTGTAATTCTCGCGGCAATTTTTCTGCATAATGCAGAAGCACATGCAAACTGGATCAGATCCGGTTCGGCCTCCCTCAAGTCATCTACCATTTCCGCCGGTCATGTCTCTGATCGCCACAGCTTCGGAACGCCTCAATATCAACACAAAGATTCTCTTCCGCCGGGTGTTACGAAAAGCCTGCTGAGCGGACTTCGTGATGAGAACGGAAACAGGCTGATCCCGGAAGAACCTGAAACGGATTTTATCCAAAGAAGAATTTTAAACGGTGAATCAGCGGGTGAGGCATTTGGCGGTTGTGTAAGTTCCGCAGGCGATGTTAACGGTGACGGAATTAATGACATAATTGTAGGAGCGTTGCATTACAATTCAGATACAGGCAGAGCTTATATATTCTTCGGCGGCGCTATCTGGAATAGTGAACCGGACATGATCTTGAAGGGTGAAGACTCAAGTGAATTTGGAAGCAGTGTCTCTTCCGGAGATTTTAACGACGATGGTTTCTCAGATGTTGTCATTGGAGCTCACGAGTACAACGGAAATACCGGCAGAGCATATATCTTCTACGGAGGTCTTTCCATGGATGCTGTCGCGGATGTGATTTTTACGGGTGAAGGACCGGGCAATTTCTTTGGTCAGCACTTCTCATCAACGGGAGATGTGAACAATGACGGGTATGACGATTTCATTGCCGGAGCATACGGACACAGCTCAAATAAAGGCAGAGCCTATGTCTTCTTTGGAGGACAAACAATGGACAACACACCTGATGTGATCATGAACGGTGAATACAGCAATGACTATTTCGGAAGTTCAGCATCTTCAGCCGGAGATGTGAATGATGACGGATTTGATGATGTGATCATCGGTGCGTACAGGTATGGTTCAGACACAGGAAGGGCTTACATATACTATGGCGGTTCATTAATGAACAATGTTTCTGATGTCACATTGACCGGTGAAGGCGGTAATTTCGGAGTTAATGTTTCCGCAGCCGGAGATGTAAACGGCGACGGGTACTCGGATGTAATTGTCGGAGCGTACAGGTATGCGAATGCCGGTAAAGTATATTTGTTTTTCGGCGGGAGCTCTATGAACAAAATTTCTGATCTTACCATATCCGGAGGGATTGACAGCGCTGTTTTCGGAATGTCAACTTCTTCTGCCGGCGATCTGAACAGAGACGGCTACTCGGACATAATTGTCGGTGCGGCGCATCCGACACAGCCGGGAAAAGCGTTTGTATATTTTGGAGGAGCTTCGATGAATGAATTCGCTGATGTGACTTACACGGGAGAAAGCAATGCCGATAATTTCGGAGTTTCAGTGGCGGCCACCGGAGATTTCACCGGTGACGGATATACGGAACTGCTGGTTGGCGCGTCGGAACATAATTCTCAGGTAGGTAGAGCTTACTTCTATGAGTACAATATTATTCCGGAGAATTTTGCTCTTGATTCAGTTAAGCGGCTTTTTGGCCCGGGTTCATTTCAAGGATTTGGTATGTCTGTCAGCTCTGCCGGCGATGTGAACAAAGATGGATTCAATGATTTTATTGTCGGCTCTACCTGGAATGCTTCAACAGGCAAAGCTTATATTTTTTATGGCGGAACGGTCTTTGACACAATTCCTGATGTGATACTTAGTGGAGAAGAAGGGCAAAGCAGTGAATTCGGAAAGGTGGTCTCCACAGCCGGCGATGTGAATGGAGACGGGTATGATGATGTAATTGTCGGCGCGGTTCATTATAGTACAAACACTGGCAGGGCTTACATCTATTTCGGCGGAGCACAGATGAACAATGTTGCTGACATCATTATGTCAGGCGTGTCTTCAGATCGTTATTTTGGCGCGTCAGTTTCATCCGATGATTTCAATGGCGACGGTTTTTCCGATGTGCTGATAGGTGAACCGGGTTCTTCTTCGTCCATAGGCAATGCATATATTTTCTTCGGAGGAATAGCAATGGACAATGTACCTGATGTAACGATGACAGGTGAGACAGCTGGAAGCTACTTTGGTTTTCTCTCTTCACCCGCCGGAGATGTAAACGGAGACAGCTATCCCGATGTAATAGTAAGCGCTACTCATTATGATGGACAGACAGGAAGGGCATATATTTATTTAGGCGGAAGTAACATGAGTTCGAACATTTATCTGACATTGTTTGGTGAGGGCGGTAACTTCGGTTCCTGGTTATCTGCAGGCGATGTGACCGGAGACGGATTTTCAGATGTGATTGTAGGAGCTTCACAGTATGGTTCATCCGATGCTGGAAGAGTGTACATATATTACGGCGGTAACCCTATGAACAATTCCGCAGACTTAACATTTAACGGAACGGATTCAAATGCCAGATTAGGGATGACGCTCTCAAGTCTTGGTGATCTGAACAAAGACGGATACTGTGATATCATATTGCCTGCAAAAGGAAAAGCAAAGATATATTTTGGCGGGTCACCGATGGATACTATACCGGACATAATTAAGAGTGAAGATACCCCCGGTGAGAACTTCGCCTTCGTATCCGCCGCAGGTGATATAAACGGTGACGGTCATCTTGAATACTTAGTGGGTGCGCCGTGGTTTAACGGTAATGCCGGTAAAGTTTATGTTTATGAATATAGAACCGAAGCACCAATTATTTCTGATATGGTCATGAACGGTGAAACAACAAATTCCTATTTTGGAGGAGCTGTATCATCAGCAGGTGATGTGAACAATGACGGGTATGAAGATATAATCGTTGGTGCTCCGAGTTATGCAAGAGCATATATTTTCTTAGGCGGTAAGCTTTTAGATAACACGCCTGATATAATCTTGATTCGGCAAGTTAGTAATTTCGGAAAAAGTGTCAGTTCTGCAGGTGATGTGAATAATGACAATTACTCTGATGTAATTGTCGGATCTCACGGGGCTAGTAAAGCTTATGTTTATTTTGGCGGATCACCGATGGATGCTTCAGCAGATGTTGTACTTGACGCAAATGAAGGAGGTTATTTTGGCACAGACGTTTCATCAGCAGGTGATGTGAACGGTGATTCATATTCAGACGTGATTGTGGGAGCATACAGATATGGAGCTGATGTTGGTAGAGTATACATTTACTTTGGCGGAGCAACAATGAATGAGTTTGCCGATTTGAGAATGACCGGTGAAGAAACCGATGATCTTTTTGGAAGCACTGTGTCATCAGCCGGAGATGTAAACCGAGATGGATACTCTGATGTGATTATCGGAGCTCCTCATGAATTACCTCCAAATGGGTCGGATACCGGAAAGGCTTACATTTATTTTGGCGGTGCGAACATGGACACAATAGCAGATGTCAAAATGTTCGGAGAACAAATAGCAGACGACTTTGGTGATGTTTCATCTGCCGGTGATGTTAATGGAGACGGTTTTTCCGATGTTATTGTCACTTCACTGACATATAATAATATCTATGGCTCGCAAGACGGAAGAGCTCATATTTATTTTGGAGATTCCATAATGAACAATGTTGCAGATGTTATATTGTATGGAGAAATACGCAGTCAGTTTGGGCGTACTCCTTCTGCCGGTGATATAAACGGTGATGGTTTTTCGGATATTATTGTCGGTTCAGAGCAGTTTGAAAACAAAAGAGGAAAGGTCTACATTTATTATGGCGGAGCACAGATGAATAATACTGTAGACATAACTATGACCGGTGAATTGCAGGGTGATTGCTTTGGTGTTGCAGTATCCTCAGCCGGAGATGTCAACAATGACGGATTTGATGATATACTAGTTGGAGCGCCTGAGAAAAATTCAAACACGGGCAAAGCTTACCTCTACCTCGCATCTGCCATCGGTTCGCCGTCAGCCAAATTTTTCAGAAGCAAAGCATCAGGAATCTGGAGCTCGGCCCTGACCTGGGAAATGTCAAACAACGGCGGTATTGACTGGATTCCGGCAACGAGCACGCCTGACAATACAAGCGCTTCTGTTTCCATTCAGGGTTTTCATACTGTTACCGTGACGGAAAATATCAGTGCCAATTTTCTCACTGTAAATACCAATGCGCAGTTAACAATTGATTCTTCAAAATCATTATTTGTAAACGGCGAATCAGGAACGGGAATAACATTGAACAGCGGCGGCCTGATCTCAGGAAAAGGTTCGATTGTATTCGACAGTCCTTCATTGATGAACAACGGCGATATAGATGTTTCCGTATTCAGTTTCAAAGGCACCACTTCCGTTTCAGGTGCGGGAAGATTCACGGGCTCAGCAGTCGCTCTTATAGACAGCGGAAGTAATGTGTCATTACAGACCGATCATCAGTTTTCAAAGATTATAATCAACAGCCTCGGCTCTCTCAATGCCTCGTCAAGGACATTGAAGCTTTCCCACCCCGGAGAAGCTATTACGAACCATGGCACATTTATCACCGCAAACGGAACGATCGAATACAATGGCGACTCGGCACAGTCACTCACAACTCAAAACATAGATTACTCAAACATAACGATCAACAATGCTTCTGGAGTAAGTTTGTCTTCTGCCGATTCACTTCCGGGATTGCTTTCGGTTATCAGCGGCAATCTTGATCTGAACGGATTTACAATCACACTTCTCGACACGGCGAGACTTTTCGAAAGCGCCGGCAATACTGTCAGAGGAAACGGATCTGTAGTTACGACAAGGTTTATCAACAATCCATTCTTTCTGAATGTCGGAGGATTGGGAGCTGTTCTTACTTCGAATAAAAATTTTGGGATCACCAGAATTACAAGGACACATACCGCTTTGGAAGTTGCAGAAAGCTTCCCGGGCATACGAAGGCAATTCTTAATAGAGCCCCAAAACAACTCCGCCTTAAATGCTCATTTCATTTTCAGGTATGATGATTCCGAGTTGGATACTCTTCAAGAGTCTGCTCTCGGACTATATCATTCAACAGACGGCGGCCAGAGCTATTCTTCTGAAGGTGGATATGTTGATACGATCAATAATCTGATTGCATTGAATTATGTTCACACTTTTTCTTTATGGACTGCTGGCCGCGATACTTCAGGCAATCAGGATGATTCAGTTCTTGTGAACAACCTATATGCTAAGGGAAAGACCTGCAAGAAATGGGGTGCCTCAGATACGATAAGCGCCGTTATCAATCGTCCGCAAATTGTAAGCGATTCGGTCAAAGTGAATTTTCTGATCAAGAATATGGAAACATTCGTCATTATATTCGACACTGACTTAACAATCCCTTACTTTCCGGATTCAACATCACTTGTTTCTTTGCAAATGCCTTCCATTGGTCCCCCCGGTTCTTATTCGGTTATTGTTCAGGCAATTCCGGATGAACTTGTTCCGCTCAATGGCTATGATTCAAAGGAATATTGTTTTTCTCTTTCCTGTGATGCATTCAATTACACAGATCCTTGCAGTGGGATGAACGGAGGCGCCGGATTCAACGGAAGTGTTGGGAGAATGGCGGCGGCTTTCAGAAATCAGAGCATGACGGATACATTCCCGATTTATGCAATAGATCACAGCTTCCTTGATTCCTCAAGCGGTGATGTTTTTTACAAGCTTGCAATTTATGAGGATGACGGAAACGGAATGCCCGGTGCTGCAATGTATGTATCTCCGCAACTGCAAACGCCGCAGGGAACAAGTTCGGTTGTCTCCAAAGTGCATGAACTGGATTCTCCAATTAATATTCTTCCAAACACAAGGTTCTATGTCGGGTATATTCAGACCACTTCTGAAAACATCAGAGCATCTTATCAGCATGAAATTCCCGTCAGAAGAAATGCGTTTTACTTCAGCCACTCGGATACAAGCGGAGTATGGCACGACTTTTCTGACTCATCAAAGAATTTCCGGATTGACATTTCCCCAAGAACTTCAAGAGAATTGCAGCTCACCATTCTTTTGGAGGGACTTTATAATTCCACCACAGGAATTATGACACCGGATACAGTTACAGTGCAAGTTCGCAGTTACAATGATCCTGAAGTCATAATTGATTCAAGCAGAAGATGTCTTGATTCTGCAGGAACCGGGAATTTCAATTTCATCAGAGTCAACAATGATTCAGCATACTACCTTGTGATTCTTCACAGGAATCATCTGGAGACATGGAGTCATGCAAATCCGTTCTACTTCAACAACTGCGAAGCAAGCTATGACTTCACAGACAACATAGCAAAATCATACAGCAGTAATATGACGCAACTGCCCGGGACTCCAGTGAAATTCGGGTTTTACGCAGGAGACATTAACAAAGACGGAATGGTAGATGCATCTGATTATGAATCAGTTGAAAACGATGTCTTTAACTTTGCTGAAGGTTATGTCAGCACTGATATCAACGGTGACGGAACGGTGGATGCGAGCGATGCAGCAATAGTGGAGAACAACGCATACAATTTTGTCTGTGTGATGAATCCGATCATAAGCCCGTGAAATTTATTGTCAGAAATATCATGCAGGAAAATGATCTAATCAACTGGAATGGTATGAATTAGTATTAACATCGGAGACAATCAAATTCTAAAAGGAACTAAATTCTGTATCTACGGTGGCGATATAAACCAGGATGGAATTGTTTATGCCACAGATGTCGGAATTATAGACAATGCTGCATTCATAGGAGCAGTTGGATATGTAAATACTGATCTTACCGGGGATTTCTTTGTTGACGGAATAGATTTGTTGATAGCAGATAATAGTGCTGCAAACTTTGTCTCTGTTGAGATTCAATAATTTGAAATAGAATGCGGCAGAACTTTCGTTCTGCCTCTCCATTAATTAGTAAGATTGAGTGTAATAGAGAGGTGATCCTTCTGCTTCATAGGAGCTCAATAACAATACAAATCAACAAATATGAAAAATTCAAACTTCTTCGCGAGCAGTATTTCCGGCTTTGCGGTTTTGCTGATCTTAGCTTTTGTAGGATTCGAAATCTTTCAAGGTCAGAAAGCTCCGCTTCCATACAATGAAGCAATGTTCAATTACGATGAAAGCGATCCCTATATTGACAGGCCGACAAGGGAAGCGCTGACACATGTAGTCGAAACAACGGATGATGATCTTGATATCATCACAGATGCAAACGGTTTTGACAATTTTGAAATGGGAGTTGACTATGCTCAACAGATGCTTGTGTCAAATCCAAGGAATCCTCTGAACATGCAGTTCGGGGTGAACAACCTAACGAACGGACAGAACGCATATTATACCACGGACGGTTACAACTGGACACAAAGCAATCCGACTTATCATCCTACAACTTGCTGTAACCCGTGGTCAGCATGGGACAGCACAGGCAATTTGTTTTACGGATCAGGAGTCAGCGGACAGTATGTTTACAAGTCAACCAACGGGGGACAAACTTATGGCTCTGCAGTCCTTTCGGTCAACGGAAACGACCGGAACACTCTGGCAGCTGATCAGACTAACGGTCCGTATAAGAACTATCTTTATGCTGCCATCACTCCGGGAAACTTTGCCAGAAGCACTAACGGCGGAACAAACTGGACGCAGACCTACACCTCCAGCAACACTATCCCCGGTGTAATGATTGCCGTGGGTCCGAACGGCAGTACTCAGGGCGGATGTGTAATGTATGTAACAAATACCGGCTCAACGGAAAATGCCACATATACCTTTCACCGTTCTACAAACGGAGGAGCAAACTTCTCTGTCAGATCAAGTCTGACAGTGGCTGGTTTTGTAGGTACTCTCAACTCTGTAGGCCGACTTGTCATTAACAACGGAAGAACCAGGCCGTATCCGATGATCGCCATGGACAACAGCTATGGTCCTTACAGAGGAAGGTTCTATCTGGTCTATGCTTCAAACGTACCCGCGGGTAACGGCAACAAACCTGACATAATCCTTCAGTACTCTGACGATCAGGGAGCTACATGGTCGAACAAGGTAACTGTTAATGATGTAACAACAGGCGATCAATGGTTCCCGGCGATCTGGTGCGAGAAGGAAACGGGCAGGCTGTATATCAAATGGTATGACACAAGGGAGAATCCCGCAACATATGCAGTGAATGTTTACGCTACATATACGGATAACGGCGGAACATCATTTGCGGCTAATCAGAAATTGACCACTCAGTCATGGACTTATCCCAATCCTTCATGCCCGCCTAATTCCAATTGTTATCGCGGAGACTATGACGGTATGACAGCAAATCCCAAAGCGGGCTTTGCAGTTTGGTATGATGGCAGATTGGGCACATACAAGAATGTCGGATCTTACTTACCGGATTTCGGATTACTTGCGAGCCCGGCCAATCAGAATATTGATCAGACAAACGACAGCAGAAATGTGACTATTTCAGTTCCGTCAGTCAAACTTTACGCCGATGTTACAACCTTCAGTGCTACAGTAACACCAACGCCTGCCACCGGCAGTATTGGTCTCGAGTTCCTGGGTGGCAACACACTTAGCTCTTATCCCAACACGAAGTATTTAAAGGTAAGGACTGTTGGTACAGTGACCCCGACCGGTGTTTATACTGTAACAGTAACCGGACAAGGTTCAAACGGCACACCGGTTCACAAGAGAACTGTGACTGTTAATGTTACCAACACATCAAATGCCGCGCCCTGCGAAGATTTCTCAAACACGAAGTTCCCACCTGCGGGATTGTATCAGGAATACAGCGGGACGAATTACTGGAGCAGAAATTCAGCGAGCGCCTACGGAATTGGTGACGGGTCCGCCAAGTTTGATTTCTATTCTGCTGCTGCTGGAGATCTGCAATCGCTGGTATCCAACAACTTCGTTTCATCAGTCGCGGGTGATTATCTTACCTTTGACGAAGCATACGCTCCTGACACAAGTGCAAGCTTCGGATCGGATACACTTGATATCGAGATCTCAAACAACGAGGGTGTTTCATGGAGTCTTTTGCAGAGGCTTTTTGGTAGATTTGACGGTACCGGGGAATTGAATTCAGCTCCTCCGACAGCATCCCCGTTTACTCCTGCTGCAGGTCAATGGAGGCCAAAGATCTATTCGCTTCCTGTTGGAACCAACAAGATAAGGATGAAAGCAAGAAGTGGTTCTGGAAACAATCTTTACATTGACAATGTTTGCGTGCAAAATCTGCCGACACAAAGCACAAACGCTACGGTTGAACTTGCGTCTCAGGGAATGTTCATTCCCACAAACCCCTTCTGGAGATTGCAGGATACAATCAGAGTATATCTCCACAGAGGGGATCTGCCAAGCGTAGTCGTAGATTCTGCTGTTGCCACAATTGAGGACAATGCAGTATCCAATAACCTGGTATTCGACAAGGTTTTATCCGGCAATTACTACAGAGTTGTCAGACACAGAAACAGCATTATAACCTGGAATGCAACACCACAGGCATTGACAAGGGGTGTTAGTTTCGGCAACTGGAATTTCATTCAACCCGACAGTCAGGCGTATGGTAACAATCAGGCGATAGTACAGAAATCGCCATTGTTCAGAGGAATGTACAGCGGTGATGTAAATCAGGACGGAACAATTGATGGCACTGATGTAGGGAGCATTGACAATGATGCAGCGAACTACATCGGTGGTTATGTTGTCACAGACATCACCGGTGACAATTTTGTTGACGGAACCGACTTTGCCCTTGCCGATAACAATGCTGCCAACTTCGTGGCGGAGGTTGCCCCTCCGGGTGCAGAGCCGACAGTTTTAAATCCGGTGTCGACCGACATTCCGCCGGTGTTTGAAAATTATATGCAGAGATTAAAGTATGAAGAAGGACAAAAAATTCTCAGAGAGCAAGAATGACTCTCCGCATGATTTGCATTTGCAGATTGATACTAAGAGGATCATATGTTTGCTTCATGAATTTCAATAACGAATCAGATGCCGAAGGCATCCCATGTTTATAGAAACGATCCTGCATCACCGCCCGACCCCGACGGGGTCGAACAATAAAGATCTCGCAATTGCGTGACTTGTGAAGAACATAAAGATATGTGACCCCTTCAGGGTCGTTCAATCATAATGATGAATTTCTATAAACATGGAATCCCTTCGGGATTCTTACTCCCTTGTTCGCGACTGAGTCACCGGTGCTTTGCCGGGACTCGGGAGCATCTGTGATCATTCAATCGGGATTCCCATTTACAAATTGTTTCAATCGGGGATCATGTGTTTGCAGTATGAATTTCGCAAACGAATCAGATGCCGAAGGCATCCCATGTTTATAGAAACGAGCCTGCATCACCGCCCGACCCCGACGGGGTCGAATAATGAAGATCTCGCAAATGCGTGATTTGTGAAACAGACATATATGTGCGACCCCTTCAGGGTCGTTGAATCATTATGATGAATTTTTATAAACATGGAATCCCTTCGGGATACATATTTTGTCCGCAAATGAATCTCCGGTGCTTTGCCGGGACTTGGGAGCATCTGTTATCATTCGTTCGAGATTCGCATTTGCAGATTGATACTATGAGGATTATGTGAATGCAATATGAATTCCACAAACGATTTAGATGCCGCTTGACGCGATCAATTCACTCAACCCCTTTCAGCAATCTCGACGAATGATATACTGTCAGAATACTTGCAGATCCTGCTTCTTCAAATAAATAGATAACTCTGAAACTGCCTTTGATGATCTCTCTTATTTTAGGGCTGCCGATTTCAGGTACTATTCTTCCGCTTTTGGGGTGGTCGCGAATAAGTTCTTCGCAGTCGAGAATTTTCAGAATTTCTGCTGAAGCGAAGTGCGGGGATTCCTGAGAAATGTAGTTGTGAATCTGTTCAAGATCATCTACTGCTCTTTGCGTCCATCTGACTTTGACCATCTTTTCACCATCTCCATTACCTGTTCATGAGTATAAGTTCTGTCATTCAATACATCATCCAAGCCCTGATTGATCTTCTCAAGAAGAATGATCTTCCCAAGTACTTCTTCGAGTGAGGGATTTTCCGGAAGAGTTTCCATTGCCGATATGAGTTCTTTTTTATCCAGCATTTTTTTCACCGCGCAAAGGTATGCAGTTAGATTCAGTCAGTCAAGGTAGTAGATCTGATGGCTTACCCGTGCGCATTGAATCATGTTAAATGTAAGCATATTACCTGACTTGTGATGAAGATAAAGATATGCGACCCCTTTAGGGTCGATGCATCAATATGATGTATTTCTATAAACATGGAATCCCTGAGGGATTCTTTCTTCCTTGTCAGCGCCTAAGTCTCCGGTGCATTCCCGGGACTCAGGCGCTAAGTAAGATCATAAAATACTGCAAATCCCCGTCAGGGCGTGACCACGCTCACAAAATTTCCCGCATTATTGTCTGCAATCGCATAGTCAGTTCCATCCGTGAAATTATCACCTGTGAGATCAGTTACTATGTAGCCGCCGGCAAATGCAGTGGCATCATTGTCAATCAGGCTTAGGTCTGTTGCGTCAACAGTCCCGTCTTTGTTCACATCTCCCGAGTAAACAGCAAACTCCACCGGCGATGAATCAACCTGCTTCATGTTGTCGCCGAATGCCTTCGTTGCCGCCGTAGTGAAATCGTAATTCAAAAGTCCTGAAGTGAATGCCTGCGCGGTCTTGCTCCATGTCTCAAGCGAGTTTCTGTGCTTGACCTGTATGTAGTAATTGACACCGTTTGTGACATTGGTGAAACTCACAGTTGCCTGGCCGCTTGAACTGAACACGGCTTTTGATGAATCAATTATGGCGTAAGGGTTCGTGCTGTTCCTTATGTAAACTCTCACAGTGTCCTGAACAGTATTGTTCGTCGCAGGATTGTAGAATCCTTCAACAAACATGGTGAGATTGAGAACCTTGTTGAGCGTGAGTCCGTTGCTCGGCCTGAAGTTGCCGTGAGGTAAAGGATTATAGGCATTGTAGTACTTCCACGGACCAAGTTTCTGATAAGGATTGCTTGCAAGGTCGTACTGAACTCTTGCCCTCCACTTGTAAAGCTTACCTGTCTGAAGCCCGTCTATACTGTGGAATATCTCAGTGCCTGTAAGACCGAGGTTTGTAAGAACTCCCGTTCCGGTTGAACCCGTACTATTGCTTACAACAGTACCGCTGAACGGATTTCCGTTTGTCTTATACTCATGGTTAATTTTTGCCTTCGTCCTTCCGTACGGACTTCTGGCAAATATCGCAAGCTTCACCTGACCGTTGTAATATGTAAGTCCGCCTGAACCTATCACACTGCTTGAACCGGGGCTATACTGCTGAACTGTAGCCCTTGCTCCACCTTCTCCTCCGCCATAATACACAAATGCTTTGCCTTCCTGAGATTCTCCGTTAGAAAAATTACTTGCGCCTGCAATAACGTCACTGTACCCGTCTCCGTTTACATCTCCGGCTGAAGATACTGAATTTCCAAGATTTGCATTTGACACGTTGCTTTCAACTGACGTGTTTGCATTTGCACTTAGTCCGTTGCCAGAACCGTGAAACACCTGTATTCTGCCTTCATATGTTTGTCCATTGCTATAATAACGGGTTCCGATAACTACATCACTGTAACCGTCTCCGTTAACATCGCCTGCTGTTGCAACCGAAAATCCCATGCCTGCTAAAGCCTGATTACTTTCTGCGCTCCAGCCGGGAGTCAGTGTTAATCCTGCAGCTGATCCGTTGTAGACAAATGCAGCTCCCTCCGTAGTCTCGGGATTGGAGTATCCGTCAGCCCCGATTATAACATCACTGTATCCGTCACCATTGACATCTCCGGCTGAAGCTACACTTGTCCCGAAAGAAGCACTGGTAACATTCTTTTCCAGAAATGAACTTCCGCTGATCCCCGATACAGAGCCATAATATACCCAGACTCCTCCTTCATTGGTCTGACCATTATCATAGCCGATCGCTCCGGCAATTACATCACTGTAACCATCACCGTTTATATCTCCTGCAGTAGAAACAGAATGTCCGAGTTTTGCAAATGCCTGATTTATTTCTGAACTCCAGGCTGCAATAGTATTCAGTCCCGTTGATCCTCCGTAATGAATATATGCCTTTCCTTCTTCGGTCTGACCATTTGAATAATTCTCAGCGCCGACTATCACATCGGAATATCCGTCACCGTTCACATCGCCCGCTGTGGAAACTGAACAGCCGAGATAATAACCTGAGCCGTCTGCATTGAGAGAATAGTTCCAGACTGTGGATATTCCTGAAAGCGAGCCGTGAAACACATAGACCCTTCCTGAACCTGCCCAGCCCGGTCCTCCCACAAGCACATCAGAAAATCCGTCACCGTTCACATCACCGGCTGTTGAAACAGAATAACCGAAAAGCGCTGAGGCGGAATTACTCTCGCTGACAGTGTTTGCCGTTGTGCTTAAACCCGTGGATGAACCGTGATAAATGTAAACCCGTCCTTCGTTTGCCTGACCGTTGTCATAACTGTATGCGCCCACTATCACATCGCTGTACCCGTCGCTGTTCACATCGCCTGCTGTTGATACGGAGTATCCGTAGAGTGCATCCTGCTGATTGCTTTCGTTTGACCATGCAAATGTTGTACTCAGTCCCGACTGTGAGCCGGTGAATAATGAAACCTTTCCTGCTTTGTTGTAACCATCATACGGGTAAGTGTTTGAAGACACAAGGACATCTGAATATCCGTCACCGTTAACATCTCCTGCTGTAGCAACACAACTTCCAAAATAGTTTGTGTCAAGATCGCTTTCGGCTGACCAGTCAGCGTTTGCCGGTGTTCCGTTTGCGCCAAGTCCCGTTGAAGAGCCGAACCAGGCGAATGCTTTTCCTTCATTTGACTGACCGTTTGAGAAATTCGGAGCTCCTGCTATTATGTCTCCGTAACCATCACCGTTGATATCGCCGGCAGATGACACAAACCTTCCCAAGTTACCATCTTCACTATTTGATTCGGCAACCCAGTTTGCACTTCCGCTCAGTCCTGTTGAGGAGCCGTGATATACGTTCACTCTGCCCTCAGATGTGTTACCGTTTGTAAACAACCATATCCCGACCATCACATCAGAATATCCGTCGCCGTTCACATCGCCGGCTGTCGAAACACTTTGTCCGAGTTCGGCACCCACCTGACTCCCGAGCACAGTCCAGTTAGGATTGGCCGGAAGCCCGCTTGCCGAACCATGAAATACAATTGCCTTGCCGGCGTTCGTAAATCCGTTTGGCTCTCGAGGCCCTCCTACAATCACATCCGAGTAACCGTCACCGTTCACATCGCCGGCGGTGGAAACAGAAGTTCCGAGATAAGTGAAAGAAAATATGTTAGTGTATTGCCAGTTTGGATTGGGGTTAAGTCCTCCCGCACCGCCGTGAAAAACGAAAGCGGTTCCCGGATCAGAGTTTATGCCAGTATAAGGGGCTCCCACTATTACATCAGAGTATCCGTCACCGTTTACATCTCCGGCTGATGATACTGAGTAACCGAAACCGCTGTTTGCAACAGTGTATGCGTATCCCCAGTTAGCTCCGGCTGAGAGTCCTGATGGAGAACCGTGATACACAAATGCCTTGCCGGGTCCGTACACACTTGGTGAATTGGTAAAAGTCATTGCACCGACAATCAGGTCAGAATATCCGTCACCGTTTACATCGCCTGCCGTGGCAACACTGTAACCGAATCTTCCTCCTGCTGTAATACCCAGTTCATCTTTTGTCCAGTTTGCTGTTGAGCTGAGTCCTGTGGCTGATCCATAGTAAACATAGACTCTGCCTCCTTCGTTTTGTGAATTGTCAAATTCCGGCGCGCCTATAACCACGTCAGAATATCCGTCTCCGTTCACATCTCCTGCCGTTGCAGCAGTATGTCCGAAATGTTCATCCCCCTGCGTGCCTGTTGCTGTCCAGCTTGCGGTTGTTGAAAGTGGGTCAATTGTAACGGGATAGACAGCATCAGCATCGTTTACCAGAATTGAGAAGTGTGAATTGAGAGTTGAGAGTTCTTTCTTCTCAAAGTACGCTCTCAACGGCTTCCCGTTCGCATCCCATACTTTCAGAGATGTGTACTTCATCTTTTCTTCGCCTTTGTCGTTCTTGAACATGAGCACATCAGCGCCGACTGTCACCTTCAGTTTTGTATCTACATTCACGTCGAGTTTCAGCTTTCCTTCTCCTGCGGGTTTCTGTTTTATGATGAAGTCCTGCCGCATGCCTTCCTCGTTGTTCAGATACTGAATGCGGATCTTCTCATTTTCCACGCTTGCCGTATTCCCGCTTGCTGTTACCTGTTTTCCTTCAAGTCCCCACCTTTCACTGTCAACCGACATCTTCAGCTCCCATTCTTCAATTGTCACATACTTCATTTCATCCCTGCTGAGAGACTTGTCGCCCGCATCAAGCTTTGGGATCTTGTTTGATCTTGTCTTTGCTGTGAATCCGTTGCTGTGATAAATGAAGCGGATGTTGTTCTTCCTGTTGGGCGACTGGTATGCATTCAGATCATCGCTGTAAGAAATGCTGTACTCATCTCTTGCGATCTGCTGAACGGCTTTGCCGTACCAGTCTTCATCAATTATATCCTTCCCGGAACCGTTTGACTTGACACGGCCGGATTCTGTTGAGATAAGGCCGGCAAATACCGGATCAGGGCAGTGCAGTTTTACAGTACCGCCGGTATCTTTGTGTGCAT
Source organism: Ignavibacteria bacterium (assembly GCA_019694675.1). Classification (GTDB taxonomy): domain Bacteria; phylum Bacteroidota; class Ignavibacteria; order Tepidaquicellales; family Tepidaquicellaceae; genus JADJAH01. The sequence goes on along the minus strand of JAIBBK010000017.1, from coordinate 33,926 downwards.
TCTCCCCGGACTTTACGAACCCGGAGAACAGCAACGCGGAAAAGAGAATCAGGATTGTTTTCATTGTTTTATGATTTAAGTTGATTAATGGAATTCAGGATTTTGATTGCATCGTCAATTTTTGTTTCAAGTTCATCAAGCCCGTTCGTATGTTTCCCGCTCATTTTCATTTCGGCGATGGCCGAAAGCAGTATCAGATCGTTAAGCAGTGCGTCATGCCCTGCGCCTTTCATGTCCCGTATCAGTTTCTTCAGCAAAGCTGTCTTTTCGGAGATGTTCATTCGTTTTATGAAAATAGTATGCGCAAACTATCACTAAGAAGAAGATTCTCCAAAGAAATTTTTCTTTGTTTATTATTCGCAGGAAAGGTAAATGAGATTGAAATGTTACGATTCCGTACGTTTTTTGAGGTTGTTTGAATGGAAATATTTACGATTTGGCCGGGAGTTTTTTGCTGTTATGTGGATTTGATGCAGGGATCAGAAAAGAAATCCGTCGCCGGCTTTCGGTAAGCAGTGAGGCGGGAGAGATTGTTGCGGTGAGGAAGTCTGCAGTTCTGAAGTAACAGCGCTCGCACTCAGCCCACGGATTCATCCGTGGGCGGATGGCTTCAGTGCATTTTAGCATCTATGCCCGATTGATTCACAAGAATAACTGCTCCGTACTCGAGATTATTTGTCCTGCTCGCTCAACATAAAGGAATGTAAAGGAGACAGACGCCGCTTGTTTGAATCAACGCACACTGAGCAGTCACGACAAAGCAAGGCGTTACTGGGACGCGCCGAAGTGGGACGTTGCGTGATGAGGCATTAATGAAGTGTGAATTTTTATAGAGCCCACGCGGCGCCGTCTTCGTCACGTCCCGAAAACAAAAAATTGTTTTCGGGACTGCTCAGACAGACGCCGCTTGGTTGAATCAACGCACACTGAGCAGTCCCGATAACGCAAGGCGTTATTGGGACGCGTCTAAGTGGGACGTTGCGTGATGAGGCATTAATGAAATGTGAATTTTTATGGAGCCTACGCGGCGCCGTCTTCGTCACGTCCCGAAAACACAAAATGTTTTCGGGACTGCTCAGACAGACGCCGCTTGGTTTAATCAACGCACACTGAGCAGTACCGATAACGCAAGGCGTTATTGGGACGCGTCGAAGTGCGAAGTTGCGTGATGAGGCATTAATGAAGTGTGAATTTTTATAGAGCCTTCGCGGCGCCGTCTTCGTCACGTCCCGAAAACTCAAATCGTTTTCGGGACTGCTCAGACAGACGCCGCTTGTTTGAATCAACGCACACTAAGCAGTCCCGATAACGCTAGGCGTTATTGGGACGCGTCTAAGTGGGACGTTGCGTGATGAGGCATTAATGAAGTGTGAATTTTTATAGAGCCTTCGCGGCGCCGTCTTCGTCACGTCCCGAAAACACAAAATGCTTTCGGGACTGCTCAGACAGACGCCGCTTGTTTGAATCAACGCACACTGAGCAGTCCCGATAACGCAAGGCGTTATTGGGACGCGTCTAAGTGGGACGTTGCGTGATGAGGCATTAATGAAGTGTGAATTTTTATAGAGCCTTCGCGTCCCCGTCTTCGTCACGTCCCGAAAACACAAATCGTTTTCGGGACTGCTAATGCAGATGCCGCTTGTTTGAATCAAACCTGCAGAAGAAGCAATAATTTTCAATACCGTTTCGGTTCATTTGCCTTCCAGCAGGTCCGCCTCTTCAAGAAGCCAGTTCCTTTGTCCGAGATAGGGTTCCTCCTTTACTCTCTTCTTCAGCAAGTCGATATCCTTCCGGCTTGTCCTGCCTTCATTCATCTTTATGAACTCCTTCAAATACTTCGTGAGGTTTTTCACACTTTCCTTAAAATCATCCCGGATCTCTTTTGTATTTCGCAGGTAGTGAATCGTGCTGTCTATCATTGAAAATAACTGGTCGGTATATCCCAGCTTGTAGAATATCTTAAGCTGAAGAACGCGCATGTCGGGCTTGTAAAGGAAAAGCTCAAAACGGATCTTTTGTATCAGCCCGAGTGCGGCTGAATATTCTCCCTTTAAGAAATTCAGCGCCGCATAAGAATACAGTCTCATATCGGTCCTGTGATCAGCATGTATCTCATCCGAGTACTTTCCCAGAAAATTTTCAAGCCATTCCGTCTTTTTCATTGCAGATGCAACAAGCACGATGTTTCTGAACAGGACTATGTGAAAATCTTCCGAGTCTGATTTCCTGTAAATGCCGTTATCAAGTATATGGTTGAATATGTAGAAGTGTTCATCGCTTGGCAGATTTGCAATATTGCAGAAAGAGAGCAATGTGTTCCACAGGGTGTAGTTCTCCGTTTGTCCGAAAAGCTCCCGCCTTTCCTGCAGGAGGTTTCTAGCTTTGTAGAAGAGGGATGTGTCGTAAGGTGCCTTGTTCATTCTGTATATGAGGAAGTATATCTCAAGGTAATCGTTCATAGGGTGCGAAGTTTCCCTCAACCGCGCAATCAGACCGTCTGCATCAAGATTGTCAAGCATTGCGTCAAGGAGGTTGTCCCTTACCTGAAGATTATATGCTCTTGCTATGTTCTTCTCGTCCTGATGTTTGAATGTATTTATGAGTCCTGCAAGAAGCGAGTACTCGGCTGATTTCAGATTTGCCTCGTATGAATTTCTGAAATCATCTTTGTCGAGGGAATAGTCTCTGGCCAGAAGTTCGGTGAAGTATCTGTCAACGAAATCCCGGACGGTACCCTTAAAAGGATCGTCAGCAGTTCTGCCTATGCTCTTGTGATCCTTTTCAAACTCTGTGTAAAGTTTCCTCTTTCTCAGTTCATTGATCAGATAGAACTGTTTTCGGAATTCGTCTTCCTGAAGTCCGAGCTGTGTCAGAAAGTTCTTGCATGCCATAAACATCTGCGAAGACAGTGTCTTGATGATGTTTGCCGACTTCACCTTGTCATATTCCCTTCCCGGAAACAGCTTCCTGAAAACATTTTCGGCGTTCAGAATCTCATTTTCAAAATCCGGATAAAAGGGCTTCAGGGCCTTGAAGAAAGGAACAAGGTCCCGGCCCTTGCTGAAGTAAGGAGAAGAGACAAACTTCTCAAAGTCCCTGAACTCTGCGGGGCTGAAGCTCTTCAAAAGCGCAATCAGTTTTGAATCTCTCATCTGCTTTCCACTGCTTTAATACCGTTTATAGAATGCGAATATTGTTACCGGCAAGATATGTAAAATTGAGTTTCTTTGCAGTTTTCAAAGCATTTATGCTGAAGCGAATTCTAAATCCGTCATTTCAGGCAAAATATTTCTTTGTCAAAACACTCCGCCTGCCCTAATTTGCATTCAATCAAATTACACTCATCCAATGAAAGGAAGAAAGATGAAGAACTCAATCACCATTGCACAGCAATTTAAGAGTGCGGTTTCAGCCCGGACTGTAACTTCACGCTCAGGAAAGTCTTCCGGAACGGTTTCGAAATCCCGGAAATCGGCACTGAAGAAGAGTTTGGCTTCATACGGCGCATTCAACTGCATACTCCCGGCGCTGACGATTTTGCTGATAGGCATTGGAAGAAGTACTGCAACAGCCGGGTTCAATGACAGCGACGGATTCACGGGTATTCTTGCGGACGGTGACACATACAAAGTAAATGTGAATCAGGGCTTGACGGACTCGGGAAGCGTGGTTGTGGCCGGAGCCGTTGCGTTGAACGGAGAATATGAAACTCTTGCAGATGCATTCTCCGCGATCAACAGCAATTCCCAGAGCGGTGCAAATATCACTGTTACAATTGAGGGTAATACAAGCGAGCCACCGGCAGGAGCAACACTGAATGCCAACTCGTGGAACTCGCTTACGGTTGTCCCATCGGGAGCAAGAACTGTCAGCGGATCCACATCTTACAACACACCGCTGATACATATTAACGGAGCAGACAATGTGCTCATTGACGGATTGAATTCAGGCGGCAATTCACTGACATTTTCAAATAACAGTGCAGTGATCTTCTATCAGGGAATGACACTTTGCCTTATAAATGATGCATCAAACAACACAATAACAAGATGCACGCTTCTCGGATCCGGACTGGCAGGCCTGTTCTACGAACCATCGGTTGTGTATATGGGACAGGGCTCAGTAACCGGAAATGACAACAATGTTATTTCTCACTGCAACATTTCGTCTGCCGGAGGGAATCTTCCCACTTATGCGGTCAGGTCTTTGGGGTCAGCATCAGACGAGTCAATGTTCAACAGCGGAGACACTTTGCGCGACTGCAACATTTATGACTTTTTCAATGCAGAGAGAAACAGCGCAGGAATATCTGTTTCACAGGGATCAACGAACTTCATTATAAAGAACAATAAGTTTTATCAGACATCAGCAAGGACAGCAGTCACCGGATCAGCAGTGAACAAAGCTGTGGACATTGCAAACACATCCGGAAGCGGATTTCTTGTTTCAGGCAACACTGTGGGATTTTCTGACTCTGCAGGTACAGGAAATTATGAAGTTGCAGTCACAGGAGGATCTGCAGTTGTTCCGATAGATGTTTCGGCAGGCACGGCGACAGTCTCAGAGGTATCAGACAATCTGATAAGGTCATTCATTGTTACGGGAACAAATCTGTCGAACACATCATTGTTCACTGCTGTCAGGGTTACGAACGGAAATGTGAATGTAACAGGAAACGAGATCGGAGATTCGGCACTGACATCGAGCATAAATCTCAGTGGCTGGTCGGGGAATGTATCATCCGCATACATTATCAGCCTTTCAGGCTCTGGCAGTTGTACGGCAAGCGGCAATTCTATCTACGGCATAAGCTATAACAGAACCAATGCGGCACCCATTACCTTCGTCTGTATTTCATCCTCTCTGGGAGGTTCATGGACATGCCTGAACAACATCATCGGAAGCGGACTTCCAAACTCCATAAGCAACAACAGTACAAATGTGAACACTGTAACTTCCGGAGTTTACAGCTCCGGCGGCGAGGCGGAGATCTCTTACAATCTGATACGCAACATCAGCACTTCCGGCGGAACAATCTACGGATCTTCCCCAAATCCTTTCACCGGTATATCATCCACGGCATCAGGAAGCCAGACGATCTCAAACAACATTATCCATACACTCACTAATTCAAATCCCGATGTCGTCAGTAACGGCGGCGCATCAAATCTCCAGGGCATCTTCATCAGCAATTCAGCCGGTAACACTGTGAAGAAGAACCTCATACATTCGCTGAAGATCAACTCCAACATAGGCATTATCTCCGGGATACAATTGAACTCCGGAAGTTCTGAACTTCGCAACAATATGATCCGGATAGGTACGGATGCCGCCGGGAACGGAGTGAATAACCCATGTTATCACTATGGTATTTATGATGTCGGAGGAAACAATGATCTGTACTTCAACAGCATTTACATTGGAGGCAATCCTGTGTCCGGAAACAACGCTTCGACCTATGGATTGTACTCAACTGCAGCGAATGTTAGGAATTACATCAGCAACATATTTTTCAATGCGAGGTCGAATAACGGATCTGCCGGCATTCATGCCGCCATCCGCATAAACAATCTCACCGGATTCACGTCCAACTACAATGTTCTTTATGCAAACGGAAGCGGGGGAATTACCGGTTATTATAATGCCCAGAGATCAACAATTCAGAACTGGAGAACAGCAACGGGACAGGATGCAAACAGCAAGAGCGCTAACCCCAACTACATTAATCCGGCCGGAAACTCTTCAACTGTTGACCTGCACATCAGCAAAGCTCTTCCGACACCCGTTGAAAGCAACGGCACATCAATCGGATCAGTGACGGAAGATTTTGACGGACAAATGAGAACCTCATTCTCTCCTGATGATATGGGAGCGGATGCGGGAAACTTTGCCCAGTCTGACACATCCGCAATGTCAATTTCCTACACCGCAATACCTCCTGCAGCCAACAATTCAAATGTTGCATTCGGCGGCGTTACCATAACGGATTCAAACGGAGTGAACGTTTCTCCCGGCACAGCACCAAGAGTTTATTATAAGAAGAAATCGGATCCGAATGAACTGAATGACAACACAAGCTCTACTGCCGGCTGGAAGTATTCGGAAGCGAACAACTCATCCTCTCCGTTCAATTTCACATTATTATTCAGCAGGCTGGATTCTCCGGTGACGCAGTCAGATACGATCCTGTACTTTGTTGTCGCACAGGACCTTGCGTCATTTGCGCATGTGGGCGTCAGCAATGCAGTATTCAGTGAATATCCGTTCTCAGCGGCGCTGACTTCAGCCGCATTTCCGGTAAGCGGCAGTATGAACAGTTTCACTTTTCAGAATTTAAATGTCAGCGTTTCAGGCGCGGTTGCCGGAAACGGCATGTACGCAAATCTCTATTCTGCATTTGCTGAGATGAATTCCGCCGCGCAGACAGGTTCAAACATACTGATTCAGATCAACGGCAACACAACCGAACCAAGCTCTGGCATTACACTGAATGAAAATGACTGGAGCACGCTTTCAATAGTGCCGTCGGGTGGTTCGGCAATAACTGTCTCAGGCGCAATTACCGCAGGATTGCCGCTGATCGATCTAAACGGAGCCGACAGAGTGAAAATTGACGGACTCAATACAGGCGGCAACTCGCTTACACTGATCAATACCACATTTTCATTCACATCGGGGACAAGCACGATCAATTTCAGATCCGATGCAAGTGATAATGTTGTGACCAACTGCACCATTCTCAGCTCGGCGGCGGTGCATCAGTCATTTGATGGCGGCGCAGTGAATTTCGGCACGGGGACCGCAACCGGAAACAATAACAATCTCATTTCATACTGCAATATTTCAAAACACTCTGCAGGTCCGCTTACAAAGGCAGTAGCATTTCTTGGAAGCACGCTCACTTCGGCATACAACAAGGGCGATACGATCCGCAACTGCAACATATACGATTACGGTTACGGGCCTGTTCAGAGCGGAGTGGCAGTGCTCTCCGGGAATACCGACATTGTGATAAAAGACAACCGGTTCTATCAGACCTCAACAGTCAGCCTTAATCCAGATGCTCAGCATTCGGCTGTCAGGATCGTATCTTCGTTGGGCACAGGTTTTACCATAAGCGGAAACGTTATCGGCTATTCCTCTCAGAGCGGAACCGGCAAGTACACGATCACGGGGAGCAATACGGCAAGGTTCAATCCCGTTTTCCTGCAGGCAGGAAGTACCGCTTACTCAAATATCCAGGGAAATATCATAGCGGGTATCACAATGTCGGGAGCATTCAACGGCGTCGCGTCAAACGCTTCGTTCATTGCGATACTTCTATCATCCGGCGCGGCAAATGTCTCCGGCAATACCATAGGAAGCCAGTCATCACTGCAGAATATATCTGTGACTTCAAGCTCCGCATCCAATACGGAAGTTGTCGGTATCCACTGCGGTACAGGAACAACCACAAACGTCTCTGAGAATAATGCAGGGGGATTGTACGGAGTCTCCTCTTCAAGCGGAGGAGTGAATCTCTTCGGAATCAAGAACACTTCTACCAACGACTGGATCTGCCGGAACAATACCTTTGGCGGCAGTATTGCAAATTCAATGCAGACGACATCAACATCAACATCAACAATTGTTATCGGAATTCAAAATACCGGGCGAAGCTCGTTGATAACCGGTAACACTGTAAGAAACTTCACTGCGGGCGGCGGCACTCCCGGAACATACATATCATCAACAATGGGAATTCTTCTCAATACATCAAGCGCAACTCATACTGTTGCAAACAACCTCATACACAATCTTTCAAACACAAACACAACGCAACCGAACAACCTGACCGGAATTGCGGTCAATGCAGCCACAGTCGGCATCCTTATTGAAAACAACTTCATTCATTCCATATCATCTTCAAGCCTGAACGCTACAATAACCGGTATGCTTGTAAACACCGGAACTGCAACTTACAGAAACAACATGATCTCTCTCGGAACCGGAATGAACACCGGGTGCATCGTTGCAGGCATTCAGGAAACAGGAGGTGTTAACAATTATTATTTCAACAGCGTGTACATTGCAGGTAATCCGGGTTCAGGTTCACTTAACACTTTTGCGTTAAGGAGTTATGTGATTTCAAATCCAAGAAACTTCATCGGCAACATCCTCTTTAATTCAAGGTCGAACAGCGGAGCAACAGCAAAGCATTACTCGGTCTCACTTGCAGGAACCGCGCCGCTTCCTGCCGGATGCTACAGCAATAACAATCTCCTTTTCTCCAACGGCACTGGCGGAGTGCTCGGACTTTACAACGGCACAGACAGGACTTCTCTGGCGACTTGGTTATCGGCAACCGGACTAGATTCAAACAGTGTTACCGGTGATCCGAAATTCATTTCAGCAGGCAATCTTCACATTGACACTTCGCAGGCATCTCCCGCATCCGATGCGGGAAGATACATTGCCGGGGCAATCACGGACTTTGACGGCGATACCAGGAATGTATCCGCACCGGATATCGGCGCGGATGAATTCAACTCGCCGGATCTTTCCATAAGCCTGACTCTGAGCGTATTCTTTGAGGGCTTCTACAATTCCGTTGCAGACGAACAAATTGCCGATACTGTAAGAGTGCATGTGAGGAGTTCGTCATTTCCGTATGCGGTGATTGATTCTGCAATATCAATTTCTGATTCTGCCGGCATTGCAGAGTTTCAGTTTGACAATGTTTCGACCGGGAATTATTTCATTACGGTCAGGCACAGAAATACGATAGAGACGTGGAGCTCTTCCGCAATAGCGCTTACTGCCGGCAGTCCGGCAAGCTTCAGTTTTTCCACAGCCGCGTCGCAGGCTTACGGCAGTAACCTTGTTCAGATTGATAACTCTCCTGTGAGGTTTGCGCTATACTCGGGGGATGCAAACCAGGACAAGACCGTTGATGCGACAGATCTCAGTCTGATTGACAATGATGCCGCCTCTTACAATTCCGGATATCTGCAGACTGATATAAACGGAGACGGGTTTGCTGACGGAACGGACTTTGCGATGGCGGACAACAACGCGTCAAATTTCATCTCGGCAATTGAGCCGTAATGATGACAGATCCGGCAATGAAATTGCCGGGCGCAGAAGATCTGTTTCATTTGTATTCGCCGGTGACTCCTGTTTCAACGAAATCCGGCAAGCACATTTTGTCTGTCTTATGATTCACTATGTCCTCTCCCCTTGCGCCCGGGGAGAGGACCATATAATTCACTATCTCTGCCAAGTCCTCTCCCGTGAGAGCTAAGTATATTGTCAGGATGCAGTTGTATCAGAAAACACTAAGCATCTCAACTGAAAAGTCAGGACATTGTCAATTCTTTCAATTGATCCGCGGCGCTCATAATAACACCGGGAGACATTAGATTGCTTTTTGAATGACGACAGGCCTGCTTTCTGTTTCAGATAAAAAGTGCAACTTAAGGGCAGTTGTTTCGTAAACATTCCCAACTTTTCCAGAGCCGGAGAAAGTCCGGAAAGCAACTCTCATACAACCCTTCTAAGATATTTTCATTAATCTATCAAACCATTCAAGTATGAGACATCTTCTAAAAATTGTGGCAGCAGCAGTTCTGATCTTTCCTGCAATACCCGGTTTTGAAATGCAGGCACAGGCACCTGTCTGGTCTTCAGCGGCAAACATACCTGTTCCCGTAAGAGCCGGGAATACGGCATCCTATTCGAAGAGCGGCAACGGTTATCTGTTCATTGTTTCCGGACGAGATCAGAATGAAGCAATAGTTAAGACAGTTCAGAGATACAGCATAAGCGCCAACAGCTGGGACACTCTGAATCCGCATCCAACCGGGCTTCTCGGTGGAGCAACGGCCGTGCTGAAAGATACGCTGTACGTGATCGGCGGAGTAGTTAATCCTCCAGGTTCAGGATCAAGCATCGTGTACAAATACAATATTCAGGGAAATTCATGGTCGCAGGCGGCAAACTTTCCCTTTGCAACGGGTGACGGAAAAGCTGTGTCATATCAGGACAGTCTGATATATGTTGCCGGGGGATTTGCAGGGCCAAATTCAGGCATAGTTTATTTATACAATGCTGTTTCAAATACATGGAGGCCTGCAGATTTCTTTCCTTCGGCAACAAGAAGAACATTCGGAGGTTTTGCAGTTACCGGCGATACGCTGATCTATATGTGCGGAACAAGCTCCTTCGGCTCATCGATCTACTTTGACAGTGTATATGTCGGCGTGATAAGTCAGAGCGACAGGGCAAGAATAAAATGGACGCGGGGAGCAAATTTTCCCGGGCAGTCAAGGACGTTCTTTGATGCTCATTCATGGGGCGCGAGCGGGATCATTATGACCGGCGGCAGTACCGATAACACATTCAACACTTATTCCAATGAGTGCTATACTTTCAGTCCGGGCAGGAATTCATGGACGAGACTGCCGGATAAACCCACTTCATGGCTTACGGGACAAAGCGGGTCTGTGCAGTTGCCGAACAGTGTGCGGAAGCTGATTTGCGCGTCGGGGTACAATACCGGTTATCTGAATAATACGGAACTGCTCACAGACACCATCGGATCTGTCGGCATAAATCTCATTAATTCAGAACAACCCGGCGGGTATCTGCTACAGCAGAATTATCCCAATCCGTTCAATCCTTACACTTCAATCACCTACCGTATCGCCTCGCCCGGAGCAGTGACTCTCAAAGTGTATGACCCGGCCGGAAAAGAGGTTGCGGTGCTTGTTAACGAGTTTCAGAGACCGGGAACTTACCGTGCAGATTTTGATGCGCGGACTCTTAACAGCGGCGTATATTTTTACAGACTGCTGGCCGGAGATTTTGAAGATGCAAGGAAAATGGTTGTAGTGAAGTAAGAAGTGCGGAATGCGGCAATCTTTGAGTTGGCAGATGCTTTCTGAAATCCAATTAATGATCTCTTTCCCCCGGCTCTGCCCGGGTGAGCGGATCTCTTTTCCGTAATGTCTTCAGCTGTTTTCCTGTGCTGTTCGCGCACAGCAACTGTTGCCGCATGACATCGCACAGTCTTCCAACCTTTCGGATCCTGATTCAGACAGTCACGGTTATGCCGGGCAAAGAGACGGGAGAAAAAGAAGAAAGGCAGGAAGTTCAAAACTTCCCGCCTCTTCTTCCTAACCAAAAAGATAAAGCACTCCTGAATTCCGGATCACTTCATGAGGATCATCTTCTTTGCAGTTACGAAGTTTCCGGATTCGAGCTTATAGAAATACATTCCGCTCGCAAGATCGCCGGCGCTGAATGTGACCGAATAGTATCCGGCGCTCTTCAGCTCGTTCACCAGCGTCCTGATCTCTCTTCCCGTGTTGTCATATATCTTCAGTGTCACATTACCGTCTGCAGGTATGCCGTATACAATGGTAGTTGTGGGATTGAACGGATTCGGATAGTTCTGTGAAAGATCGTATTCAGCAGGTGATCCAATGGTCACAACTCCGTTAAGGTCAAAGTACTCGAAGTTACCGTTGTAGTCCACTTGTTTGAGCCGGTAGCTGTAAGCTCCGCTCCTGAGGTTACGGTCAGTGTATGAATATTCTCTGATGCCGGAAGTTGTGCCTGAACCTGCAATGAATTCTACGGCCTTCCATTGTCCCTCGTAATATCTCTCAATACTGAATCCCGAGTTATTGGTCTCCTTGCTCGTTGACCAGTTCAGCGTAACATCATTCCTGTTTACGGATGATGAGAACGAACTGAGTTCTACAGGCAGTGGGGAATCCCACTCTATCCTGCAGAGCACAGTATTGGGAATCGGACAAACATCATGGCCATAAATTGAGATCCTTTGGTTCAGGCAATTGATCCAGCAGTCAAGATCAATGTAATGTCCTGTATCATTGAGGCAGTAATAGTTGTCTTCGTTGTCGCATGTGTCTGCCGGTTTTGCGCGCATAGTGAATTTTATGGCAATCGAGTCAGCCGGATTTCCTGCAACATAACCCAGGGGGTAAACGAATTCATACCTGAAGTCATGGCAGACTGTAGTATCCCAGTTTATTCCAACCGAATCAAAAATAACACAGTCGCCGTTGACCTCTGTCATAACACCAAAGAATTCCAGTGTCCATGGCCGGCAGGGATCTGTTTCAACAAACGGGTTTGCACCGCAGAATGTCCTCCGGAAAATAGTATCGTTTGAATAGTCATAAATGTATCTGCCTTGCTGGTTGGGGCCTGTTGCATCCGGATGGTTGATGGTCCTGAATCTCGGAGGGTCCGGATCGCATTCACACTGCTGGGAAAAAGCACCCGCGGGCACCAGCATGATCGTACTCACGGCAAGAAAGATAAGTGTTAAAAGGTTTGAAATGGCTTTCATGATCAATCTCCTAAGTTTAATTAAGATCATAGTGAGGGCTATTAATTGTCAGGGGAAACCGGTATCTGCAATACCCATTGAGGTTGCATGGTTTGCCTTCCTTATGATCAGTTTCTAAAAATGTTAATTTGGGTTTAGCTCAAGCGCAGTGTGAAGAGCCTCCTTTCGTATCTGCACCTTTAATTGTGAAACATAAAATACCAACTAAACTATTGTATCAATCTCTTGTTCTGTTTAAAATACAATTTATCGAACTTGTACAAAAATAGAGAAATTACTTTTAATCAAACACTTATAATTTCCAATGGAGAAAAATGGTCTGTGCCCGGCATAGACGGCCGCTGGCTTTGTTCTCTGCGATCAGGTCAATGTTAGATAAGATGTTAACTTCACACCTAAACACAAGCCATGCACAGTGGAGAGCGGAACAGCTTCTTACAGCTTCATCAGCGGCAGTACCGTGCCATTAGCTCAGATTCACTGCCGCCGTAAGATCTGCCGCAATGGCTGAATGCTGTGCCCGGGCACGATCGGAATCTCCTGACCTCCTGAAGAAATGTATTTGTTATGAAGTGAATTCACACTTGTAATTCACTAATTTGGCGCTCATCATAAAAGGCAAATGGAATATAAGGATACAAAGCTCATAGTCTTTCTCAGGACTTTGACAGGTAATGAGATGAATGAACTGGAAAAATTTCTTTCATCGCCCTATCACATAAGAGGGAGAGACCCGCTGCCGCTGTTCACAATACTCAGGAAATATCACCCGGATTTTTCAAAGAACGGTTTCAGCGAGGATGCAGTGCTGAGGGAACTTGTTCCGGGTGCGGGAAAGGACAACAAAAATGCCCTCAATACTCTGCGCTCTCTTTCCTCGTATCTTCTCAGAGCAGTTGAAGAGTTCCTGTTCATATCGGATGTGAGAAACAGCAACACACTCCGCAACAGGACGCTTCTTGCACAGCTTCTCGACCGCAATATGATAAGAAGCTATCCGCAGTACCTTAAAAGCGCATACGAAGACCTTCGCGAACCGGAGAGCCGCAAAGGTCTGGATAACATGGAACGCTACTATATCGAAAAGCTCAATTCAAGGTATTCCTATATCACGATGGAGATGGATGATTATTTCAATCACAATATGGAATATGTGAAGCATCTGTCGGCTCAGTTCTGGATAGACCTTCTTGCAAATGCAAAGTCACGGATTCTCGGCAAGGATAACCACAACATTATCATGAAGAACAGTTTCATTGAGGACATTATAGCAAAGACAGATCTCAACAGTATCATATCTCTCTACGATAATACGGCAAATGAATTTTATCTGAAGTTTCACTACCGGCTTTACCTGTTCCTCAGTTCCGGGAATGATACGGAATCTTTTCACATTGCAAGAGACCTTTTCCTCAAAAGCCGGAAACAGCTAAGCGCTCTCGAGCTTGTCTATTATTATTCAGAACTCACGAACATGTATCAGACCAGGTTCATACCGGTCAATCCTGTAACAAAGAGGGAGTTGTTCGAACTTCTGAGGTCCTGTATCGAAGACAGGGCTTACAAGATCTCTGATGAAGACTTCATGCATCCGCTGTTTTACAGAAACGTGATACTGTGCGCTGATTATCTTCAGGAGTGCGAATGGGCATACGGTTTCATAGACAAATATTCCTCCGAACTTCGGCCTGAGCTGAGGGATAATCTTTCTCTTTACTCAAGGGCGCTTATAGACTACCGGCTTGGAAAGTATGAAGAGTCGCTTTCAAACATTGCAAAGGTCAAATACGACCTGGTTGCATTCAAGAGCGATGTAAAAACGCTTATGCTGCGGATCTTTTTCGAACTAAAGCTTGAAGATCAGGCGGCGGCTATGGCAGATTCTGCAAGACATTACATAAAGACGGCCAGGGAGTTCAATGATCATTCCAGGACAGGATACAGAAATTTTCTGAACTTTTACATGAAGCTGTTAAAACTCAGAGTATCGGATGCCAAGAGCAAATCAGAGGACGCACGGATATTGGGAAAGGAGATGGATGCGGAGAAGAATCTGATTCAGCGAAAGTGGCTCATGGAAAAGATCGGGGAGATGCTCTGACCTTAATGACCGGAGTCAGTGCATCTTCGCCCTGCTGTATAGTGAGCTGAGAGATCGAGAACATCCGGCAGAGCTACTATCCCCTTATCTGAACAGCAGACAAAGCGTCCCCGGAAGGACGCTTCTAATCTCTGCATGAATGCTTTTGTAACAATGCCCTGCGCGGATTCACGGAGTCATCTTCGACACAAAATTGGATGAGTTGTTGTCAACTATAAGTGCATCCGTTGCATCCACCGAGTAATCTCCGTTAACGTCCGTTGCAAGATACCCCGATGCAAAGTTATTTGCGTCATTGTCTATAAGCAAAGCATCAGTGGCATCCACTATCCCGTCCTGATTCACATCGCCTCCGTATATCGCATATCGCACCGGTGAGTTGTCAACAAGCACGGTGTTGTTCATGAACGCCCTGTTTTGCTGAACGGCCATGTCGTATTCCGTTGCAATGTTTCGTTTGAATTCCATATAGCCGGAGCTCCATGTTTCAATGCTGTTCCTGTGCCGCACGTCTATCCAGTAATTTCCCGGCGCAACATTTTTGAAATAGAACCTTGCCGTGAAGTTCAGTTTGCTCACAACCGCCTTCGCACTGCCCGCAATTGCATACGGATAAGAAGCATTGTGCAGATTGACCGTGAGCGTGTCCTGCTTGTTAAGTGTCTCGGCGGAAGGATCGTAAAATGCCTGTAGGACAGTCTTGAGCTTGAGTACGAGATGATTCTCCGGATGCGATGACATGAACAGATAGCCCCGTCCGTTTTGCGGCGATGTGATACTGCTTTGATAAGCTCCGACAAGGAGATCGCTTTGTCCGTCCGCATTCACATCTCCCGCTCCGGAAAGAAACCATCCGAAGTATTCACCTGTCCTTCCGGTTAGGACAATGTCCGGGTTATTGTTTATGTTGCTGCTGCTGAAATGTACATACGCCCTGCCTGCATCGGTACCGCCGGCATCATTGTATGATGATCCGATCAGAAGATCCGGTCTGCCGTCGCCGCTTACATCGCCTGCGGAAGCTACGCAGATGCCGAACCAGTCGTTGGGGCTTTCACCGTAGTAGTTCATGTCCGCGGTATTGTTCATCGGGAGTCCTCCGTAATAAAAGTAAGCCCTTCCTGCATCAGTTCCGTTCTGATCATTTCTGAATGCACCTATAACCACATCGCCGAACCCGTCCCCGTTTGCATCGCCGGCGGATGCAGTGCTGTATCCGAACCAGTCTCCCGCGGCAGAGCCGTTGAACGTCACATCGGCAATGTTATCGGGAAAAGGTGATCCGAACAGGATGAATGCCTGTCCCGCATCTGTTGCAAATGCATCGCTTCCGCTCGCTCCTATTATGATATCACCAAATGAATCTCCGTTCACATCCCCTGCGGAAGCAACGGATACGCCTAAGTTGTAGGAAGATGCGGCTCCCGTGAAGACAACATCTATTACGTTGTTCATGGACGGGCTTCCGAAATAAACATAGGCCCTTCCTGCATGACTGCCACCTGCATCGTTGTAAGGTGATCCGACAATCACATCCTGCCAGATGTCGCCAATGTTGTCACCGTTAAAATTTCCCGCACCGGCCACTCTGAAGCCGAACTGATTGTCTGCAAACTCACCCGTGAGAATGACATCGGCAACGTTGTTCATCGAAGCGCCGCCGTAATAGATGTAAGCCCGTCCCGCATTAGATCCGGCCGCATCATTGAGCGGGGCGCCCACTATCACATCTCCGTACCCGTCACCGTTCACATCTCCGGTGCCTGCAACGGAAAATCCGAACTGATCACCCGGGGCAAGGCCGTTCAGAGTTACATCGGGAATGAAGTCCATTGGGTTTCCGCCGAAGTAGATATAAGCCCGTCCGGCGTCGGCTCCTGCCGCATCGTTGAGCCGCGCTCCCACAATCACATCCGCATAACCATCGCTGTTCACATCGCCTGCCGGGGCGACAGCGTAACCCATCCAGTCCCCGGCCGCTTCACCGTCAAATACGGCATCGTGAACGTCGGTGTAAGACTGTGTGTATGTAAATATGTATGCGCTTCCCGGACTTGAAAGTCCGTATCCGCTTGCAATAATATCCGTGTTTCCGTCACCGTTCACATCACCCGCGAACGAGACCGACATGCCGAAGTAGATATTTGTATTTACATCTTCTCCTGCTATCACAAGATCAGGCACATTATCGGGAGATGCCGAACCGAAATGCAAATAAACTCTTTTTGCGGGATATGAAGTTACTGCAAAATCCCCGTAGCCGTCCTTATTGTAATCACCGATATCAGCAATACTTCCTCCGAGCTGATAGTTTGCATCAAGCCCGATCATAGTTACATCTGCAACTGCATCAATTGCCGGAGATCCGAGATACAGTTCAACACGTCCTTTTGTGTCAGGTATAAGGAAGGAGGGACTGAGTCCGCCGATAAGCAGATCGTCATAGCCGTCAGAATTTACATCACCGGCGGCAGACACCGCCGAACCCTGTTTTGCATTAACTCCGGCCCCCGTAAAGGTCTGATCAACAACATTATTCATAGAACTTCCTCCGAGAAAGAGATATGCTTTGCCTTCGCTGTTTGCTCCCTCGTATGGAGCGCCCACGATAACGTCATCGTAAATGTCTCCGTTAACACTTCCAATGCCGGCAACTGAAATTCCGAATGCGCCGAGATTTCCGGTGAGCGTTACATCCGAAACGTTGTTCATGGTTGCACCGCCGTAGAAAATATATGCCGCGCCGTTTCCTCTTGCTCCAACTATCACATCATCATAGCTGTCTCCGTTAACATCTCCTGCAGATGCAACAGCTGAACCGAAGTAATTGTTTGGCGTGAAACCCGATAGTATGAGATCCGGAACGTTATTCATCGAAGCGCTTCCGTAATAGATGTAAGCCCTTCCCGTTGAAGAATTAGCGATCTCAGCCCCTATAATAATGTCACCGTACCCGTCATTGTTCAGATCACCTGCCGATGAGACCGAATTGGAGAAACTCTCCGAACCGAGTTGTGCATAGATTATCAGGCCTGCGGAAGTTGATAGCGACTGACCGCCGAAGTACACATATACCTGTTCGTAATTTATGGAAGTTGCCATGACATCACCGTAACCGTCACCGTTAAGATCCCCGGCATCGGAACATTTAAGCCCGAAGTAATCGAAACCACCGGGGCCGGAGAAGCTTGCGATCGGAAGCGGAGTGCGGTTGCGCGTGTTTGTGTAAAGCCATGCCTTGCCCGCGTCTGTGCCGTTCTGATCGTTATACGGAACGCCGACGATAATATCTCCCAAGCCGTCCCTGTTCACGTCACCTGCCGAAGCAACACAGAATCCGAAAAGGTCATTCGGAATGTTTGCAGAGAGTACAGCATCGGGAATGCTGTTGACGCTCATGCCTCCGTAAAAAATGTATGCGCATCCGGAGTTCGTTCCGCCGTTGTCGTTCTGACGAGCTCCCACTATCACATCCCTGAACCCGTCGCCGTTCACATCAAGATCTCCCGAAACGCTTGTGCCGAAGAAGTCGGCTGCACCGGTTCCGGACAACTGCACATCAGCCACATTATTCAGAACTGTGCCGCCGTAGAATACGTAAGCCGCACCGCGCTGTGAATTGAACAGGTACGCCCCCACTATCACATCATCATAACCGTCTCCGTTCATATCACCTGCAACGCCAAGACTTGAACCGAAATAATCTGCAGGTGTTGCCCCTGTCATTGTCAGGTCAGCTGTGTTGTCCATGCCGGCTCCTCCGGTGTAAATGAACGCCTTGCCGTAGCTACCCGGACCAAGCAGTTCGCCTACGATCACATCTGAGTAACCGTCGCTGTTGAAATCGCCTGCGGATGAAACAGCGTAGCCGTATCCCGAGCCCGCATCACCCGAAGAGAAGATGAGGTCGATCCCGCTGTCCATCACTGCCGAGCCGAAGAATGCATATGCCCTGCCGGTGTAGCCCGAATATGCATACGCACCGATGATCACATCGGAATAACTGTCGCCGTTAAGATCGCCGGCATGCGAAACGGAAATGCCGAAAAGCTCTCCTCCGCCGGCGCCCTGAAGCGTCACATCAGCGGTGTTGTTCATCGGACTTCCGCCGAGGAAGATGTAAGCCCTGCCGTCATTTCCCGAAACAGCCGTTGCACCTGCAATGATATCTGCGTATCCGTCTGCGTTCACATCCCCCGCCGATGAAACAGAGAAGCCGAGCTTTCCGCCCGCAACACTTCCAGTGATCACAACGTCGGCTCCGTAATCAATGATCTGCCCTCCGTAATAAACATACACTCTTCCCGCATCGGCGCCTCCGGCATCGTTGAACGGCGCACCGATCACAATATCAGAGTAGCCGTCACCATTAACATCACCTGCAGACGCAACCGAAAATCCGTAATAGTCAACAGATGCCTCTCCCGTAAATGAATATTCCTGAAAGGCATCTCCTTCAGGTTCGGTTGTTCGTGAAGAAGTGGGATCACTCGCAAGCGGTGCTCCGTTTTCATCAAGGAACCCGGTTACCTGCATGCCGGGCTTCAGGCCGGGAGGATCAGGAATGCAATCACTGATATCAGCCTTTTGACTGAATGCATTAGTGAGGAATACAAAGAGGCATAAAGCGGACAGAGCCGCTGAACGGAATAAGTTTGTCATAATTGATCTTGTTTTTTAAGTGCAGAAGCAAACTAAGCAAATTATTTTTTTATTATCAAAAAAATTTTTCCGGAGGATAGGTTCAGGGCGGAAGCGGACAACCGGTTCGGTAATTATGGTTGCGCTTATCTACATCTTCAAACGGCAATAATGATGAGCGCTTTGAGTGATCGATCCATCGCCGTGCTTTGCAGACGAACCGCGCAATTGCGCGAACAGGCGCCGTGAGCTTTTGATGTTTCAGATGAAGTTGGTATGCAGAAGAACTCTTCCGCAGACCTAACAATTTGACTCAGAATGTTCCCGTCACTTCACAAGAGCCATCTTTTTGGTGGATGTGAAGTCTCCTGCCTGAATTGTATAGAAGTATGTTCCCGAAGGAATGCTGCCCGCATTGAACTCAGCCGAATAGCTTCCTTTGGACTGAACTTCATCCACAAGAGTTGCCACGTTCCTTCCGAGAGCATCAGTGACTGTGAGTTTCACTCTTGATGTTTTGGGAACATGGTAAGTTATGACGGTAAGCGGATTGAACGGATTCGGATAATTCTGTGAAAGAGAAAAATTCTCCGCTACATCTGCGCCGGAACCGACTGAGGTGGTTCCGCCGAGCCGCAGGACATAGAGTCCCGTTGCGATATCGCTTGCAATGATCTTGCCAGAAGGGAAGAATGGATAAATGTTCCAGCATCCCTGATATGCAGTGCTGTTCACGCCCGGATAAGTATCGTAATGCCCCACTTCCACCGGGCTTGCGGGATTCTGTATGTTGTATACGACCACACCCGCCCTGTAATGTGCAAGGTAAAGCGAGTCTCCTTTTATATAAGCATTGTGAACCATTGAAGCATTGTCATAGGGAACGATCTCCGAGAGCTGAACCTGATTTGAAATGTCGCTGATGTCCCAGAGCTTGGCATGATTTGAACCGCCTTCGTCTGTTGTAACGAGAATGGATCTGTCATCGGATGTCCATGCATTGTGGGTGACCGCTCCGGGATAAGTGAATTCGCGTATGAACTTTATTGAGTCCTTGTTCCGTGCATCAAGAAGCACGAGATAACCGGCTGAGATAGCAGCGGCGTAGATCGTGTCGTTCTTTATGAAGCAGTCGTGCACATATCTTGTGCCCCATTGTCCGCGCTTCACGGGATTTTCCGGATCAAGAAGGTCGAGGATGAAAACTCCCCCGTTGTTGTAATTGCCGCCGTTGCAGTAGAGATAGCGGCCGTCCTGCGAGATCGTATGGCTTCTTGTGTATCCGGAGAACGTATAATTTCTTACGAAGTGTATGGAATCGGGAAGATACTGAAGGTCAACTATCTGCACGCCCGCGCCGCCTTCAGACACTATATAAAGGTAATGCGAGTAAGTCTTCATTTCGCGGTAATTGTAAAACGAGCCCGGACCGGGGACGGTACCTTTGTTGACTATGTTCGGCGCATCCGTGATGTCATAAACCGTAGTGCCCGCATAATGCCCGATGATTGCGTATTCCCTGCCTCCCGCCACATAGCCCCAGCAGGCCGCATAATACCATCCTGTCGGTGTTCCTCCCGAAAAGAACTCATGTTTTGTTCCCAGAAGGGACATGTTGCTTACCGACTGTGGATTTGCCGTGGCGCAGGTGAGCGCCAGTATGATCAGGAGCGCGATTCTCATGAAAAATTTTTCTGCAAAGATACATTGCAAGGCGGACAATAGAAACAGAATGAGCTGTTTTCAGGCAAATTGCCGCGTTTTCAACCTTCGGGGAGATGCGGCCGGAATAAGGGATAGATTTATTACACATTAGGTAAGGATAATTATGGTATATTGCAATCACCTTTTTTGTAAAGGTCTAAACTATTCGGGAGGAATACGTTATGAAATCTGTCAACACAATTAGCAACAACACTATGGTAGGAAAGATCGCCAACTCGATACGCCAGTGCATAAATACGGCAAGCTATGAATCGGGTATGCATCTTAAGGAATCCGCCATCTCATCCGAGTTCGGAGTAAGCAGGGTACCTGTCAGGGAAGCATTCCGCCTGCTTCAGAGCGAGGGCTATCTGGATGTTATCCCAAACAGGGGAAGTTTTGTAAGGCCGATATCTCTTTCCCATGTTATGGAAACGGCTATGGTTTACAAACTGCTTGCACCTGTGATACTTGAGAAGGCAATTCCAAACTATAAAGAATCCACTTACAGAAAGGCCTACGCGATACTGGACAAGATCGACAAGGCCGAAGACTTTACAAACATAGGTTATCTGCTGTGGGATTTTGCAAAGGTGATCTACAGCCCTTCAAAGTACGACTTCATGCTGTGCATATTCGAGGAGATCTACAGCCAGAGTACGAGACTGCTGTGTGAGTTCTTCCGAAAGGCGGAATCGAAGCAGTACAAGGTGGAGGGGCAGTACAAATTTCTCGAACTGTGCAAAGCGGGCAAGAAGGATGAAGCAATAGCCTTCTGGTCGGAGTTCATAGGCAATATGGAGAAATTTGCAGTAGAGATAGCGAAAGCAAAATAACTTTCTCTCAGATAATCTTATCCATAGCATCCTTAATTCTCTCCACACCGAGAATTTCGGTTTTCCATTTTGCCGGATTAAGATTCTTCAGGTTTCCTTTAGGCAGAATTACTCTCTTGAAGCCGAGTTTTGCCGCTTCGGTGATCCTTCTCTCAACGAACGGAATTGTGCGCACTTCGCCGGAGAGCCCGATCTCACCGAGCACGACCGTATCCGAGTCAACAGGTATATCCCGAAGTGAGGAGTAGATCCCTAGCGCGACTGCAAGGTCAATTGCGGGCTCGTCAATTCTCACGCCGCCGGCAATGTTTATGAACACGTCAGACTTGTTGAGTAAAAGCCCGAGCTTTTTTTCAAGAACGGCAATCAGAATGTTCAGCTTCTTATAATCGAATCCCATCGAAGTCCTTTGCGGTATGCCGTAGCTTGTGGATGCAACGAGCGCCTGCACTTCTATCAGGATCGGTCTTGTACCTTCTATTGAAGAGGAGATCACACAGCCCGATGCTCCGTAATTCCTTTGCGAAAGGAACACTTCGCTCGGATTGAGAACTTCCCTCAGCCCCGCATCGGTCATTTCAAATATGCCTATCTCGTTCGTTGAGCCGAAACGGTTCTTCATGCCGCGGAGGATCCTGAATGAATGCGTCCTTTCTCCCTCAAACTGAAGGACAACGTCCACCATATGTTCCAGGACCTTGGGCCCGGCAATCGAACCTTCTTTTGTAATATGGCCGACAATGAAGACCGACACTCCGTCTTCCTTTGCAGTTCTGATTATTGCGGCGGCTGATTCACGTAGCTGTGACACGGTGCCCGGCGCACTTTCAAGTTCGGGAACATAGACGGTCTGAATGGAATCAATCACTACAATGTCAGGCTCCTCCCTGTCGATCACGGCCCTGATAATGTCAATGTTGGTTTCGGAGAGTATGAAGAAGTTTTCGAGTCCGAAGTTCAGCCGTTCTGCGCGGAGTTTGATCTGTCCGGCCGATTCTTCACCGCTCACGTAAAGTATCTTCTTATGCCTGAGCTTCTCTGCGATCTGCAGCATGAGAGTTGACTTCCCTATTCCGGGATCTCCTCCTATCAACACCACAGAGCCTTCAACAATGCCTCCTCCAAGCACACGGTCGAGTTCAATGATGCCGGTCGCGGCGCGGGCTTCGTTTTGTGATGCAATATCGGAAAGAGCTTTGAACGAGTCGCCGTTGAGGCGAATATTCTTAGAGGCTGATTTCTTTCTCTTGTCGGTTGAGGTGATCTCTTCAACGAGCGAATTCCAGCTGTCGCATTCCGGGCATTTACCGCTCCAGCGAAGCGTAGAGTATCCGCACGTCTGGCATACGTATTTTGTTTTTACCTTCATAGGCATTTTCAAGATAAGCGGGTGAGAAGTGAGATGAAATTGAAATGCTTGTGCAGAATAAGCAGTTATCCCATTCTTGTCCAAAACGATTTACTTGCGATTGCCGTCTGCAGCGGGGATTCTATCCGCAGGAAGTTAACCGCTTTCTTCTGAACGCTTCGGCAGGCTCAGGGCATGCTGAAGAATGCTTCGAGAAGAATCGTCCGGCATCCTGCAAATTTCCATAACCTATGAAATCCTTTGACAAAGTCTTCAATCCGGTTTGAATCTTTCCCTATTGATGGCAAATCAAAGCCGGTTGGTTTCTTCGGGTCATCCAGTACAGCGCCGGTCTTGCCAGATCAACCGCAGTAGCGGATTCATATACTTTTTGAGCAATAAAAGCTATTTTGCCTCATGAAATTTGCATTTGCGGCCGCGTATATTATCAGCGGCCTTATGTTTCTGACGGCACTGCTCGGCGGCGGGCTCATGCGCCCCGCAGTGGATTCGCTCTCCGAAAAGACTATCGAAAAGGCCGGCTTCAGAAAGGAGTACGTTGTTTCAGCCGATAACCGTATAGATGACCTCATATACAAGTCAAAGCAGATCGAATTGCAGATCGAGAAGATCAGGAACTTTTTCTCGAGTGAAAAGATCGATGAGTCAAAGTATGCGCGCGAGCAGAATTTCATGATCGAAAGAGCCGTATATGATCCGTTTGTGAAGGCGGTGAATTATCTTTACAGAGTGATGTTCGGTTTCGCAGGGCTTGTGTTCCTTTGTTTCGGCATTGCATTTCAGGCGATCAACTCGTCACTGAATCTGAGAAAGCGCGTGAGACGGCTTGAGGAAATAATTGCGGCAAACCACGGATGAAGACGATGATCACGAAAGATGTTGAGATGGTGGCGGAAGATCTCAGAAACGGCAATGTGGATGTGATTCCGACTGAAACTGTTTACGGACTTGCTGCAAACGCGTTAGACGAATCGGCCGTTGCAAAGATATATGAGATCAAGCAAAGGCCGAGGTTCAATCCGATCATTGTGCATGTGAGGAGCGCAGAAGATTTCAGGAGGTACGCCGCAGAAGTTCCTGTTAAGGCGCTGATGCTTGCCGCTGAATTTTCTCCCGGACCGATCACGTTTGTAATGAAGAAGAAAGATGTGATACCCGATATTGTAACAGCGGGACATGGCAGCGTGGGACTGAGGATCCCGGATCACCCTGTTCTTATTGAACTGTTGGATGCATGCGGATTTCCTCTGGCAGCCCCCTCTGCAAATATGTTCGGAAGAATTTCCCCGACATCTGCCGATGAGGCGGAAAAGGAACTCGGCGGTAAAGTGTCCTTCATACTCGACGGCGGCAAGTGCGGCATCGGTATAGAATCAACCGTGATCTCATTCATAGAAGATGAGCCGGTAATTCTGAGAAGCGGTGCGGTTACCAGAGAAATGGCTGAAATGGTGATAGGAAAAGTGAACGAAGCAAGAGGCGGCAAGATGCTTTCACCGGGCATGCTTGAATCACATTATGCCCCGGGCAAACCCTTGCTGATAGCGGAAACAAGGCCTTCAGAGGAGATACTCGCGGAACTTAACGCCGAATTCATGGACCTCGGAAGATTCGGCTCACTTACCGGTATCGCGGTCAATCTTTTCTCCGAATTGAGGCGGTGCGATGAATCAGACAGCGAAGTGATAATCTGCGTACCTGTGAAGAACGAAGGGATCGGACTTGCGATCAACGACAGGCTGTCAAGGGCAAGCAGCGGATATCTTGGAACGGAGAAAGGATTGCCTGTGATAAAGAAGACTAAAGAAATGAAGCATGCCTGAAAAGATCATAATAGACATAGACGATATTCACGAAGAGCCGAAGGACAGCCGGGAGAGGATCATTGTGGAGATACCGGAGGACATGAAGAAGCCCGAACCGAAGATCGAGATCGAAGCTCTTGAAGAGAGTTATGAGGCCAGGATAAGAAACTCAAAACCGGACTTCTATTACAAAGGCAACATCGGACTTTGCAGTTATTACGAATCTCCGTTAAGATTTCCGGAGGGAATTGACAGGAGTTTCGGACTCAAGTTCCGGATACAGATAAATGATGAGTTCCTTTCCTCACTGCTCGTGAACAATCTTCATGTGATCGCCGCATCAAGGAACGGCAGTGTTTATTTTGCGGACAGGTTTGACGGTGTGTTCTGCGACAAGATCAATTTTCCCGGAGAGACATTTGAAAAGACGGGAACGGTTCATTCAAACACAGTATTTGTGAATTCCCCCGCAAAGATCTTCCGCATCAACGATCAGAACGGGCTGATGAATGAAGAGATCTATGCATCAGGACAGGGCACATATATCTGGAGCAGTCTTAACAGGAAGGGTAATCATCTTATCTTTACCGAGCACAGCCCCTCAGAACGTATGGGCAGGATCACCGCGCTGGACATCAACACCGGCAAGGCGATATCTTCTCCTCAGATCCCCGACTTTGCAGGAGAGCAGATCTGCTGTCAGGGGTCGTATGCATTTTCAGTCTACAGGAACAAGCTTGCCGTGATGAACACAGACACGCTTGCCGGAGCGGTGCATGAGCTGAACATAGACTGCGGCGAGGCGCCGTTCGTATTCTCAATGAACAACCGCCTGTATGCAACAACCCTTTCGAACGAACTGTTTTATCTTGACCTGCCTGCGGCAAATTATATTTTCAGAAACACCGGGATCAGAAACACATTCATGAACTCGGTCGCGGGATTTGCAGACAACATCTTTATCGGAACGCAGGAGGGCTGGAAATGCTACAAGTCAAGCGGACTGGAGATATTCTCTTTTGATGACGAGTACGAGAACAGGATCGAAGCCGTAAACAGGAGCCTTCTGATCATCTCACAGAAGAACAAGATCGTATTCGGAAACCTGAACAGGTTTCAGGAAGCCGAGAGCTTTGTGATCTCCGCAGCTGAGACAATGTTCAACACCGAGATCATATCCGCGGTGATCTCACACAACGATATCTACACTCTTACATCAAACGGAATACTTTCGGCATTCACAAACGACAAAATGAACATTCACATCTGAAGCCATGAAGAAGTTACTGATCACATTACTGACATTCCTGAGCGCAGTTTCCGTTGCACAAAAGAGCAACGACTTCGTTTTCATGTTCGACAATTCCGGCAGTATGGCAGTGTATTATCAGGACCCCAAAAGCCTTTTCAATCTTTTCAGCAAAGCGCTGATGAAGAACTCCATAAAACCGGATGACAAGGCGAAGGTACTGCTTTTCACAAAATCAGACAAAGCCCGCGGCATAGTTTCTCCCCGCACGATCTTTGAAGGAACCGGAAGCACTTTCTCATCCGAGCAGGTGATCCAGAAATTCAGCATAACCCTGGGCACGGACAGGATGACAGGGGCAACAGATCTGATAGAAGCTCTGAACAAGGGCATAGAGGCGATTGACGGCCCGAACGGAATTATATGGATCGTGACTGACAACATAAACGACAACAGCGGAACCGGTGATTCATCATATTCAAACACACTTGAGTTTTACAACAGACTCAGATCAGATCAGAAAATAAGAAAGATACTTCTCTATCCTATTCCCGAGAAAGTAGCTGAAGGCGCGGATACGGCAAAGGGATATGTTGCATACGGAATTGTTTACTCGGAGAATCCTCTCACTCAGCAGGATCTTGAGTATTACGACGGAATCATCCGTGGTGCGGGAATCAGGCAAAAGGCGATCACTCTCAAGCCGCTTGACATAGGCACGGTTGTGCTTAAGCCGAAGGTAACGCAAAGCAAGATCTCCGAAGGAAAGCTTTATTATGACGGAAACAAACTGCGCGGATTCGGCTTTGAGGAAGGTGAGAAAGTCCAGGAAACATTCAACGACCTCAGCCTTAAGTCGAACCTTTACCCTTACATTATAAGGAGCGCGCGGCTGAATGTGGGGCTCGAAAATTTTACTTCATCCGATTACTCGGTGAAATCGCTCGGCACTCAGTCCATCTCACCTTCAAGCGTGAGCAACGTTTCCCCGGAGGGCGAAGTGACCGGGTTCTCTGTTATATTCAATCTTCCCGAGATCACTCCGAGGTTCTCCTTCAACACGATCTTCAAGGAAGACTTCACGATAGGCGGAGACCTTGTGCTTGATGTTTCGCAGGTTGACATCGTTCTTGATCAGGGATATGTAAATAATTTCAAGGAGCTGTTTGCTCTGCAGTCGGTTCCGGAGATATTTCAGCCGGTGCTCAAGGACAAGAAGATCATCACAAAGATCCCGCTTGAGATAAAGATGAAGTACGGACCGTGGAGACTCTTTGTTCTGATCGGGCTGATTGCGGCCGCACTTGCCGTCATCGGTTTGTTCGTTTATCTGATACTTAAGAAGAAGTGCTTTGAACTTCTGATAGACAACCAATCGCAAAGCGATATCTGTCTCGGCGGACTCTCGTCATACACCGTATCGCACGGCTACACAGGCGATCTCGGCAGAATAAAGAAGTCCCTCTTCGGAGGACTTACCTTTGAATACTCAAAGAACACAACATCTCCCGGCAAGAGCATGAAGCTCACGGAGGAAGTTCCGTTTGAGGTAGAATTTCAGGAGAACGAATTCAAGACATCATCGGTGACCATTATGATAAGACCTACAGAGCATAAAACGCAGAAGGTTCATACTACTGATGAAAGCGGAATATACTGATGATCATCATCACCAAATAAAACAACCAGATAGAAGTTACTTTACCGGGCAATAAAACACTAAACGGACACAAAGGGCCAGCACACAATGCAGACGCAGGAAAAAGGCGGCATCTGCACATAACAGGTATGGTAACTTCGAGACACATAGCGTTCATACTGATCTTCTTCGCAACTGCATATTCATTTGCGCAGGATGTGAATCCCAATTACCGGACATACACCGCGCGCATCGGCCATACAGACACCCTGATCGCACTGCCCGAGAAATTTCTGATGCAGTATTCCGAGATCCTCACTCTTCAGCAAAAGACGCTCAAGCCCGGAGACGATTACAGGATCGATTATAAGGAAGGGACCATCGCCCTGAGCAAAGACCTTTTCAGAAATCTCGAACTGGACACTTTTCAGATCTACAGCGTGAGGGTTGACTATGACGTATTTCCTTATGCATTCAGGGATGAATATTCCAACTTTGAAATTCTTGTACAAAGAGATACCATAACCGGCGACACGGTGGAGATCGCAACGCAAAAGACAGACTTCATGGGGAGTGTGTTTGAAGGAACGGATCTGACCAAATCAGGAAGCCTGTTCAGGGGTTTTTCCGTCGGCAACAACAGGGACCTCACGCTCAATTCCGGCTTTCGCCTTCAGCTTAACGGCAAGCTTGCATCCGACCTTGAAATAAACGCCGCACTCACGGATGAGGATTCACCTATCCAGCCGGAGGGAAACACGCAGAAACTTCAGGAGCTTGACAAGGTCTTCATTGAGATCAAGGGGAGTAATTTCACCGGCACAATAGGCGACATTAACGTCGGCGTGGCGGAGACGCAGTTCATCAACTTCAGCAGGAAGATACAGGGAGCGAAGGCATTTGCGGATTACGGCTTCGGCGAAGCGGAGTTCAGCGGTGCAGTGCAGAGAGGAAAGTTCAACATAAACACTTTCAACGGAATAGACGGAACGCAGGGTCCATACCGGCTGATCGGCAGAGAAAATGAAACGGAAATTGTGGTTCTCTCCGGAACCGAAAAGATTTTCCTTGACGGAGTGCCGATGACGCGCGGTGAGCAGGCTGACTATGTAATTGACTACGGGATCGGTTCGGTAACATTTACAAACAAGCGGCTCATAACTTCCGCCTCCAGAATAATTGTGGAGTTCGAATACACCGACAGGAAATACTCAAGGACAATACTTACAGGTTCAAACGTTTCGAGATTCCTGAAGAACAGACTCAGCATATTCGCACATTATATAGGAGAAGACGATAACCCTGACAAGACAATTGATTTCTCCCTTACAGAAGAAGACAGGCAGATACTCGAGCAGGCGGGAGACGACAGGTTCAAGGCGGTGAAGTCGGGCGCCGTGTTTGTGGGAACGGACAGCGCAACGGGAATCGGTAAAGGGCTGTATATAAGATCCGATACACTGGTAAACAACGAAACAGTAACTTACTACAAATACCTTCCAAACGATTCCGCATCCGTGTATCAGGTCGTGTTCTCGTTCGTAGGGCAGGGCAACGGTAACTACAGCCAGCAAACGCTTCAGCAGTACAGCTTCGCAGGGATCAAGCAGGGAAGTTATGACACGGTAATATTCATTCCCATTCCAAACTCTTACCAGGTGGCGGATATTGGAATCCGGTACGAATCTTCACCGCAGAGAGAATTCACGATCGATCTTGAGTCGGCGCTGTCACTCTATGACGGAAACAAGCTCTCCGATGCAGGCGACAACAACAACTCCGGCCTGGCATTAAACGGAAAAGTGTCGCTCAGAAAATACGGATTCAGACTGTTCGGGCTCAAACTGCATTCGCTTGAAGCAGATCTCAGGCAGAAAGTTGTGAACAAGGCATTTGTTCCGCTGGAGAGATACAATCCCGTGGAGTTTTACAGAGAGTACAACATACAGGACACCGAAGTTCTGACTGAAGACCTTAAGGAAGCATCGGTCACATTTGCACCTGTAAGATACATGAACTTCAAGGCACTCTTCGGACAGCTGAAGCGCGGCAGTGTATTTAATTCACTGCGCGCCGTGGGAGATTTTGCAATGAGGAACGACACTCTGAAATTGCCCGACATTCTTTACCGCATAGAATACATCAACAGCGAGTATGATGTGACAAAGAACAAGAGCGACTGGCTGAGGCAGTTTGCGAACCTTGCATACAGAAATCTTTTCGGAAACATGTTCATGGGGCAGACCAGCATGGAGCTTGGCTTCGTGTTCAACATGGAGAACCGCCGCAACTTCAACACAGTGCTGAGCGGAGACAGTCTTGCTTCGGGCAGTTTTGCATACTACGAACTCAAGCCGAGAATGGTGCTGAGCAATTTTTTCAGTTCAACGGTTTACGGTGAATTCGGCTACAGGCAGGACAGGCAGCCGGTTGGGGGATTTCTGAAAGAAGAATCAAACTCACTCACATACCTTGCCGGAATGAGGTATGACGGACTTTCATGGCTCAGCACTCTGTTCGAGCTGACTGTAAGAAACAAGAAGTACACCGAAGAGTTTACAACGGAGACAAACAAGAACAACAACACACTGTTAGTAAACTGGCAGACCAGGGTTGATCCGTTCAGCGGCGGATTTCAGACAGACCTGTATTACAACATCACAAGCGAAAGGCAGGCGAAAGTTGAGCGAGTGTTTGTGCCGGTGCCGGTGGGAGAGGGTAATTACATTTACATCGGAGACATTAACGGAAACGGCCTGCAGGACGAGAACGAGTTTGTGCTGACAAGTTTCAATGACGGAAATTACGTGAGAATTAACCGTCCGACGAATGAGCTTTTTCCTGTGACCGGACTCAACACATCTGCAAGGTTCAACATTCGTCCGTCGAGGTTCTTCAGCATCACGGGCTCCGGATTTGCGAGCGAGCTCTTGCGCAACTTCACTGCGGAGACTTATCTGAGGGCAGAGGAGAACAGCAAGGATCCGGACACGAAGAACATTTATCTGCTCGACTTTCCGACGTTCCAGAACGATTCGAACACACTTTTCGGAACACAGCTTTTTCAGCAGGACCTTAACTTCTTCGAATTCAATCCGCAGTATTCTCTGAAGCTGAGGTATCTTGAGCAGAAGACATTCAACCAGTTTGTAAGCGGCAACGAAAGATTCTTCACTATACAGAAGATAGCAAGACTGAAGCTCGGCCTCACCCGCGACCTGACATTCAACTTTGAGTATCTCAGCAAGGTTGACCGCAATGAAGCCCCTCTGGGATCTGCAAGGAACAGGAACATTTACACGGACGGCCTGCTTTCGGATTTCTCATACAGGCCCGTGCAGGAGATCGAAAGCGGATTCACGATCGGGATCTCGAAGGCGAAGGACGTATATCCATCTTCGCCGACGATAGCCGATATCAATTCTCAGATACTGAGGTT
This sequence comes from Ignavibacteria bacterium, assembly GCA_019694675.1. Taxonomy (GTDB): domain Bacteria; phylum Bacteroidota; class Ignavibacteria; order Tepidaquicellales; family Tepidaquicellaceae; genus JADJAH01. The sequence continues at coordinate 2,782 of JAIBBK010000017.1, read as the reverse complement.
CATATATTCATTCACCCTGCAGGGCAGGCTGAGACTTGAGCTTGAAAGAGGCGAAGTGAAGCTGAACAAGTCGAACACAATATACCCCTACGAACTGACCCTCGGCAGGCAGGAGGGCCTAACATATATCTGGCGGGGGATATTTGACTACAGCATCAGCAAGAATTTACAGGCGACGATTAACTACGACGGCCGTGTGGAAGGAGCCGACAGGAAAGTTATACACACCGGCCGGGCGGAAGTGAAGGCGTTTTTTTGAGGGGGCGGGGCGAAGCCCCGCGTGATCATTTTGCTGACGGGGCGAAGCCCCGTGTCTGAACCGCGGGGCTTCGCCCCGCCAAACCACCAATTTGCACGGTCATGAGCTACGACAAAAATCTCGAAAACCACAACCTCGTCAGACTGCTCAGGTCTCTCGCAGATGACGAATGGCCCGGCTATGAAAAATTCGTTTCATCCGCTTACTTCTCCGACGGCCGGAATTACATTCCGTTGCTCAACGCAATCAAAAAACACCGGCCGGATTTTGTCTCACCCGATTTCACCAAGGAGAAGATCCATGCAAAACTCTACGGCAAAGGAAAGTACAGCGAAAGCGCGATCAACAGCATGCTCTCAAGGCTCTACCGCATCAGCGAAGATTACCTCATACAAAGGGAATTTGAGAACGGCGAATCATTCTACCGCGAATGCCTGCGGCTGAGAGCGCTTCATCTGAGAGGTCTGCATTCGAAAGCAGGAAAACAACTTGAGGAACTTACAGATGCCGCAAGCCGTCTGAAGTTCGAAGAGAATATCTTCCTCAGCCGCAAACGGTTCAGGCGCGAAGCCGCCAGATACATCTATGCCATCAACAAACGCAGCGAGATCCCGGGCGCTCTCATGGATGTCCTCAGAGAGTCCGTTTACAGCTTCCTCGTTGAGGTCTTTGCCAATGACTTCTCAATTCATACGCAAAGGAACTTCTGGGAATCCGATTATTCGCAAAGCTTTGTTTCACAGGTCATCGGCTGTATTGATTATGACAGAATTCTTGAACTGGTCTCCGGGAACGACAAAGACAATTATGCCTTCCTGAAGATCTGCCGGACCATGGCAATAACCATGAAAGACTTTGACAATGACAGTCACTATGCGGATCTCAAGAAACAGATCTTTGAGAACTTTGACACATTCGACGATTCATTCCGCAAGACTTCGCTGAATATTCTCGCTCTGATCTGCAGCGCAAAATTTGTAAGAGGCCGGAAGGAATTCAAGAAGGAGGCCTTTGCGATAAGAAAGAAGATTGTTGACGAGGATCTCTTCTCTATGTCAACATCAAGATACATCCTGCTGAGCGAATTCAGGTCAACTCTGCTTGAGGCCTTCAACGAAAAGGAATATGATTGGGCGCATAAGTTTGTTGAAAAGTATCTTCACAGGCTTCAGCCGGAACTCCGTGAGGATGTCAGTCACTATTGCGATGCAATGTTTGCTTTCAGCCGCAAAGACTTCGACACGGCTGTTTCCTCAGCGGGAAAGGTTAACATCAATCAGATCATCTTCAAACTCGATATGAAGAACCTTATCGCAAAAGTCTATTATGAAACAGGTTCATACGAGTCACTGCTGTCGCACCTCAACTCCTATTCCCAGTTCATCAAGAACAGCGGATCTGCCGGCAGGGAACTTCTGCAAAGACACAAAAACTTTGTGAGCTGTCTGAAGAGGATCCTCAGCATAGTCCTTAAAGGCAAAGATGATGTGATGCTCCGGATGCTGAGAGACGAAATTGCCTCTTCAAATGTATCCGCCAAGTACTGGCTTCTGCCTAAGATAGACGAGCTTTTGAAGACGGTATGATAACCCGCTGGTCCGCTCATGGAGATCAACCGTCCTGTCAACACGGAAATACACAGCCAGCCAATCTATTCACGGACTCGCGTTTCCGAAATATTCCAGCAGTAATGCCGAAGCACCCGCCCGGTATCCCCCTTCTCCGTTTACACTCCATTTGAAATTTCATATTTTAACAGTCCGAACATATGAAAACCAAATGAGCTTAGACCTGAACGTACTAAATCCCCAGCAGAGAGCTGCCGTGGAGCACATGAACGGACCAAGTATGATCATTGCAGGAGCCGGAAGCGGAAAGACCAGAGTGCTTACCTATAAGATCGCAAACCTCCTGGAAAACGGCGTAAGCCCCTTCGAAATACTGGCGCTGACATTTACCAACAAGGCCGCGAATGAAATGAAGGAACGGATTGCAGACCTTACCGGCCCCGGCTTCGAGAGGATCTGGATGGGAACCTTTCATTCCGTCTTTGCACGAATTCTTCGTATGGAGGCAGAACACATCGGCTTTACACGCAACTTCACCATCTATGATACTGAAGATTCGGTGGGACTTATCAAACAGATCATGCAGGCAAACAACATGCCGCTCGATAAGCCGACTCCGAAAGCTTATCAGAATGCCATCAGCAATCTGAAGAACAGACTCATACATCCCGACGATTTTGCAAGGACGGCGTTCAACGACTTCGACAAAAAGACCGCGCAGATCTACGGTGACTACAGAAGAGCACTTCATAAGAATAATGCCATGGACTTTGATGACCTGCTCATGAAACCGATTGAACTTTTTGAGAAATTTCCCGCGATCCTCGAAAAATACGGCGGGAGGTTTCGCTACATTCTGGTTGATGAATATCAGGACACTAATAAGGCTCAGTACATTATAGTTAAGATGCTTGCAAAGACGCACATGAATGTCTCGGTGGTCGGCGATGATGCA
>JAIBBK010000024.1 GCA_019694675.1 Ignavibacteria bacterium | reverse complement strand
TCTGTATTGTGTTCGTCTTATCAACTGTTGCATTTGCAGCGGTAACGCTTCAGTATTTCACCGCAAGGGACAATGCTAACGGCGTTCTCGTTGAATGGAAGACAGGCGATGAAGGCGGTACATCAAAATTCGAGATAGAACGCAGTGCAGACAGGCCGGATAACTTCATTAGCATTGATGAAGTTACGGCGACAGGCAACAATTCCTATTATTCCTATCAGGACAATTCTGTGGATATCGGTAACGGCAGGAATTCAGCGCTTTATTTCTACAGGCTGAAATGTGTAGAGCCGAACGGCAATTATACTTACACAAATCATATAACCGTTACTCACACTGTTTCAGGCATAAGAAGCACCTGGGGCAGTATCAAGGCTATCTTCAGATAGCGCGGAACAGATTATTCTTCGCAATCAAAAATAAAGGAAGGGGAAAGCTATGTCAGAATCTACAAGAAATGTAAGTGCTACTCCCGAGCAGATCGAATCAGGAAAGACAATGGCGGTTGTGTCTTACATTATCTTCTTCATTCCTCTGCTGATGGATGACATGAGAAAGAATCCGTTCGTGATGTATCACACCGAACAGTCAATAGTGCTCCTTCTTCTCAACATAGCCGCAGGCATAGTGGGAACGCTGACATGCGGCATCGGACTTATTCTCTACATACCGTGGCTGATCCTTCTCATAATGGGCATCATGAATGCCGCAAACGGGCAGATGAAGCCGCTTCCGGTTATCGGACAGTTCGGAGAAAAATTCGGCCTCGCAAAATAATTTTCAGAGGCAGGTCATTTCATTCTTTTCATCATAACTTTCCGTTCAGCGTTTCGTATTTCCGGGAAAAGAACTGAACTATGAATACAATGCCATCTGAACTTCAGACTGCCAAGACCTTCTTCCTTGTTTCAGGCATAATCAACATACTTGCCTTTTTCGGCTGGGGAACTTCGACAATTGTCGGGGGCGCTTTCTCGTGCGGAATCGGCTGTCTGATGGGAATACTGCCGGTGATAAATATCATAAGCTGTATTATGGATTTCATCGCATACAACAAGCTGAACACACTCAACAGAACCGGGACATACGATACGATGCAGACGGCATCGGTCTTTCAGATCGTCACTATAGTCACGGGCAATGTGATCAGTTTCATATTCGGAATACTGAATCTGAACAACATCGGAAGCGAAAGTTCAAAAACATTTCTCCGCGAGCGGGGCATTTATTGATTCTGATAATCATCACAGGAAAATACGATGTTTGAGAAACTGGAGAAGGTGAAGTCGCGCTATGAGCAGATCGCCGAACAGCTTGCCGATCCCGGAGTTACCGGAAATCAGGATCAGTTCCGGAAACTTTCAAAAGAGTATTCAGACCTCGGGGAGATCGTTGAAGCATACGAAAGCTACCTCTCTACAAAGAAGCAATCCGAAGACAACCGCGAACTTCTCTACTCAGCCACAGATGCGGAGCTGAAAGAGCTTGCAAAGGCGGAGCAGGAGGAGCTTGATGCCAGGCTCGAAGCCATAGAAGCTCAGATAAAGGAGCTTCTTGTTCCTAAAGATCCCGAAGACAGCAAGAACTCGATATTTGAAATACGCGCAGGAACAGGCGGAGAAGAGGCGGCGCTGTTTGCCGCTGACCTGTACAGGATGTACACAAGGTACTTTGAGCGGAAGAACTGGAAAGTTGAGACCATGGATTTCAGCGAGTCTTCAATTCCCGGAGGTATAAAGGAGGTTGTTGTGGGAATAACGGGAAAGAATGTTTACGGTGAACTCAAGTATGAAAGCGGAGTGCACAGGGTGCAGAGAGTTCCGCAGACAGAATCAAGCGGCAGAGTTCACACTTCGGCTGCATCGGTGGCGGTGTTTCCGGAAGCAGAGGATTTTGATGTTGAGATAAACGAGAATGACCTTCGAATAGACGTGTTCAGGTCAGGCGGCGCCGGCGGGCAGAATGTGAACAAAGTTGAGACTGCGATACGCATCACTCACATACCCACGGGAATTGTGGTTCAGTGCCAGGATGAGCGGTCACAGCTTAAGAACAAGACCAAGGCGATGAAGGTGCTCCGGTCACGGCTTTACGAACTCGAACTTGAAAAGCGCGACAAAGAACTGACCTCACAAAGAAAGCAGATGGTGAAATCCGGTGACAGGAGCGACAAGATCAGAACTTACAATTTCCCCCAGAACAGGCTGACAGATCACCGCATCGGCCTCACTCTCTACAATCTCTCCGAAGTAATGGAAGGAGACCTTGACGAGGTGATAGACAAGCTGAAGACTGCCGACAGGGCTGAGAGGCTCGCCTCGGCTGTGTGACAGATTCAAAACCTCCCTGCATAGATAACGGTATCATACTCAAGTTCGACCAGGCCGTTTACCTCAGATCTATCATACATACGTTTCAATTCCGAAAGCATTTGATCAAAGGCATCGCCTGAAAGCGGTATGTACGATGAAGACAGAAGCCTTCCTTCAATGCCTTCATAGTCAAGCTTCTGAACGTTCTTCATTACGAGTGTCTCATAACTTCCGCCTCTGAAAAACTCTTCGATGTCATGTTCATCGTAATTCTCGTGCTTCACCTTGTTATAATCAGTGCCGAATTTCTCAAGCAGTCCGAAGTACTCCTCCATGAATCCGGGCCTTCTTCCTTTCTTGTTCCATATAAGGAATACAATGCCGCCCGGCTTCAGAATTCTGATAAACTCTTCCCTTGTGTTATTCTTACTGAACCAGTGAAACGCCTGACATGCAAGAATGATATCAATGCTGTGGTCACCGAGGGGAACGGCTTCCGCAGTGCCGCTGATGCTGACGAAGTTTGAACTGCCTGCAAACAGTTTCTCCGCGGCAAGCCTCATGGCCTCATTGGGTTCAACTCCGAATACCTTATATCCCCTTTCAACGAACTGCATGGAAGAAATTCCAGGACCCGAACCTATGTCTGCAATCGTCATTGAGTTGCTGAGTCCGAATCTCTCTTCAAGCATTCCGGCCATTCCTTCAGGGTAGCGCGGCCTGTAGCGGACGTAATTTTCAACGCGGTTAGAGAACCTTGTTACGCTGTCTGCGTCTGACATAAGGGCATTACAGGATCAGTTATTGAAAACTGCAATTTATCCTAAACCATCAGAAATTACCATGCATGTGCATTGAATCAGCAGAATTACGGTAATTCAAACCAAAAGAGACTGACGGCAGACCGCTTCCATATCATTTTTTAGAAAATTGTTATATCTTGAGGCAAATCAAACAGAAGACAAATACCGCCTTTTTACCTTTTCGAGAACCTCAATCACTGTAACAGGCAAATCCAACCAAGACCATGAAAAAATCTCATTACCTGAGGATCATCTTCTCAATGGCAATGCTTTTGTTTGCTTCAGTTCAGGCGTTTCCGCAAAATCATAACTGGATCGTTCCCAACAAGGCGTACCTCAAGCTAAGCGTCATAGAGGATGCAATGTACAGGATAACAAGAACCGATTTCACCAATGCCGGCGTCAATACAGCTACAGTAGATCCCCGGACGGTACGTATCTTCAACAAGGGAAATCAGATCCCGATCCACTTCGAAGGAGAGAGCGACGGTGTGTTTGACAATGCAGACTACTTCGATTTCTACGGCACAAGGACATACGGCGGCCAGACCAATTACTACAACGAGAACAACGTCCTGCAATACACAAAGGATGAATACTACAGCAATTATTCCGATACCAATGTCTACTGGGTGGAGTGGGGAGTTTCGAACGGAGTAAGGTATTCATCATCAGGATATACTGTAAGCACTTTGTATCCTTTAGAGTATTATTACGACAAACTGCATTTTGAGAAGGACAGGATCTATACTCAGGGCGAAAGGATCGACGGAAACGATTTCAGGAACTTCAGCAACGAGAATTTTCAGGGAGAGGGCTGGTACTGGACGCAGATGACGACGAACCAGTTTGTTTCGGATACATTCTCGCTGAAAACGCTGACGCCTCAGACCGTAAATGCCACTGTCAAGATGTTCGGTTATCCCGGCAACCGGACCACATCAATAAATAACGAGCACAGTCTGCAGGTGCAGGTGAACAGCACTTACCTTCCGCAGATCTTTACAAACGACTTTAAGAAAATTGACACCGTACAGACATTCCTGAGCACACTGCTCAGCAGTTCTTCAGTAAACACGATAAGGGTGTTTTACTTCAGCAATGTGTCGTTCAACGGAAACATGTACTTTGATTTCTTTGAGATACAGGTTCCAAAGCTTTTCAAGTTCAATGCGAACGCTATTTCTGCAAACATCGCCTCTGCAGATACCAGCTCCAAAAGATTCAGGATCAGCGGATATGTATCCGGCAATCAGACCAATGTGTATGACGTTGTAAACGGCGTCAGGATCACCAACTACACGTCAAACGCCGACACTCTGATCTTCACCGCAAAGGGGAATGCGAAGCTTGAAGTGATAAACAAGACGATCACAAAGAAGCCGTTCAAAATAATCCAAAGGCAGGTGCCGAATCTTGCTTCTTCATCCAACGCTGCGGATTACATCATTGTGTATCATCAGAATTTCCTTCAGCAGGTCTATCAGCTTCAGAACCACAGGGAGACGTATGACAACTTCCGCGTCGTGAATGCGGAGATCAGGGATATCTATGACATTTTCAATTACGGCATAGAGCACCCCGTTGCCGTCAGGAATTTTCTCAAACATGCTTACGACAACTGGGTTCAGCCGAGAGTGAAGTATGCCGTGCTATTGGGCAGAGCTACAACCGATCCGAAGAAGAATGCAACTTCAACTGTGTATTCGCAAAACCTCGTTCCTACTTACGGGAATCCCACAACGGACAGTTACTTCGGAAATTTCAACTACGGATCTTACTTCTATTACCCGAAAGTCCTCATAGGAAGACTTCCTGCGCTCAACACTTCCGAGGCATCCGCTATGGTTGAGAACATAACCTCCAATGAGCTTGAAAAACCGCAGTCATGGTGGAAAGTCAATACGTTCATCGTGGGCGGCGGCACAGCTGAAGATCAGAACACATTTCAGGCTCTTGATTCGGCGATCATAAACAACTACGCACTTCCGCCGCCGCTTTCTCAGGACGTTCACAAGATTTTCAGGAATGACACTACCACATCTTTAACATTCAACTACAAAGACTCAATACGACGGGACATTAACAACGGATGTGCGATCGTTAACTTCCTCGGCCATGCCGGATATGAGAACTGGGAAGACGGAATGCAGGATCCTTCAACTCTGACGAATTACGGGAAATTTCCGCTTGTGATGAGCATGACCTGCTACACCGGAAAGACGGCGGATCCTGACAAGCGCACATTCAGCGAGCAGTTTGTGAGAATGCTTAACAGAGGCGCGGTCGGATTCATCGGTTGTTCAGGCTGGGGGTGGACATTGAGTCAGACCGAACTTCAGACCGGGATGTATATAGGGATCAAGAACGAGTCAATGCGAAGGTTCGGTGAAATACTGAACCGCGGTAAGCTTGAGCTGATCCAGGATTCAAGCTCGTCAACCGTAAGGCATACAGTAAATTGCTACGGGCTCATCGGCGATCCGGCCAGCAGGCTGATAATACCGACGACACCGGAGTATGCGATCTCATCGACCGACTACAGGTTATCCAACACATTTCCCGAGATCAACAAACAGTTAAGCATAACTTTGTTCCCAAACAACTACGGCCTATTTGCAGACTCCTGCAAGGTCAGGTCTGTGGTTAAAAAAGGCGGAGTGACCGCAGCGACAAAGGATACTGTCATCAGGAATTTTGACTTCAAGGATTCCGTGAGAGTCACATTCATTCCCGATTCTCTGAAAGACTACTCAGTACAGGTGATCCTTGACCCGGACAACTGGAATACGGGAGAAGATAAGACAAACAACTATCTGACAATCGACATCCCGCTGAAAGAATTTTCCTATGTTCAGCTGAAGCCCGTAAATCATGCCGTAATAAAATCGGACACAGTTGAATTTTCCGGAATTAATCCGAGCGTGGATTATTCGGTCAAGACCGTAAAGGCATTGCTGGAAGTTGACACAACCACCGCATTCAATTCTCCGGCAAAGAGGTCCTTTGCAAGAAGCAATGTGGGCGGCTTTGTTACAAAGTTCAATTGCCCGCTTCCCGTTCTGACGGCAGGAACATTTTACTACTGGAGGACCAACGCCGTAATCAACGGCGACAGTTCCGGCTGGACAAGCCCTCAGGCATTCTCTTACAATCCAGGAGCATACATGACCGTGCAGGCAGGTTCCCGCGGAGAAGCGGAATCACTTCTGCCTGATTCGGGCAAGTTAGTATTCCAGAAGAAAGATGACGCGCAGTATACATCCGGCGAACTGAACAATACTTCATTCGGAACGACGGGTATCGCACTTAACAGGTCTGCTCTCAATCTGATCGTGAGGTCAATGGGAAGCAGCGGGGCAGAGGCATCTTTCTTCACTGTTAATTATGAGAACATCAACATTGACGGCGGAAGATCACCCGGGCTCAGCATGCTGAAGGTAAGAAAGCTTGACGGTAAGATCATACAGTACAAGAATGTAAGGATGACGAGCGGACAGTCTTCAGATTCGGTTACGAGTTTTTTGAACACATTTGATTCTACTTATTACCTGATGGCGCTGAATGCATCCTATGTTGCAGGGGCCGTGCCGTTAAACGCAACTGCAAAGGCAAAGATACGCTCATTCGGCAGTACGAAGATAGACAGCTTCAGCGTATTCGGATGGTTTGACACATGGAGTTTCATCGGCTACTCAGGCGCGCCGCAGTCGGCGGTTTCTGAAATGGTAAGAAAGTACTCGGGTTCCACGGGATGGGTCGAGTCAAACAGCAGTATAAGCACCACAAAGTCTGCAACTGCGGGCACGGTTACAAATTACTTCGGGCCGGCGCAGTCATGGGATCAGTTCTCATGGATACAAACGCTGTATCCTCAGAGCAGTCTGAAGTTTGACGTTGTGGGAACTGACAGAAACGGAGCAAGCAGTGTCCTCCTTTCAGATCAGACAACCAATCAGCTCGTTAACATAAGCTCAATAGATGCTTATCAGTATCCGAACATAAATCTGCTCGCAAAATTCGCCATAGACACGCTGAGCAATTCGCTTTCGTCGGTGCTCGGTTCTCTGGATGCAAAGTACACGCCTCCCGCCGAGCTTATGCTGAACAGGTTTTCACTTGTAAGATCGGACACATCTCTGAAGGTGAATGACGAGATGAAGGTCACTTTCAGTTGTTACAACGGCGGGTATGTTGACCTGCCGGGAGTCATCTGCAAGATCTACAGATACTCGGTTTCGCAGGAGAATTTTGTAAGTTCAGACACGGTCTACAGGCAAATAAGAATTGACAGCACGGTAACGGCGGTCACAAAATTCAGGATCCCTTACATACGTCCTTCGGGTGGATACGTAAAGTTCTTCTTAATGATTGAGCCGCTTGGAAAGAACAATGACATTTTCAGTTACAATAATTCGGCAGACTTCAACGTAGCGCTCAAGCTGAATCAGACTGCATCTGCGATAGAAATTTACAGTGACGGTACGCCGGTAAGAAGCGGCGATTATGTTAAGCAAAAGCCGGAGCTCAAAGTTGTTGTGAACGGACAGCTTCCCGACAATATCCGGTCGGGAGACACTGCCCGCGTGAAAGTGTACGTGAACGGCGCTTATCTGAACTATGCAATTAGTGAGAGAAGCAACAGCAGGCTGAGCGACAACAGGCAGAAGGTGGATCTGAGCGGCCTGCAGGCAAACGACAGGTCCCTGGTATTCAGGCCCGAGCTGAAGCGGGGCGAGAATCAGTTGAAAGTGGAGTACACGGATGAGTCGGGCGCGGAACAGTCAAGCGAGATAACCCTGATAGTTGGCGATGAGATGTTTGTGAAAGATCTGTACAACTTCCCCAACCCGATGAGGAACGAAACAAACTTCCTGTTCAATCTCACAGGCGCTGAAGATCCCGGAAGATGCAAGATCAGAATTTTCACAACGGCCGGCCGCCTGATCGCAGAACTGCCGGTAGAAGCTTCCGTGGGTTTCAATCAGGTTTCCTGGAACGGAACAGATGCGGATGGAGACCTTGTGGCAAACGGTGTTTACCTTTACAAGCTCGTTGCCGAAGACGATTCAAAAAAGGAAACTGCAACGCAGAAGCTGGTAATTCTTCGTTAGCGTTTAGGAACGCGCGTATGCGGCGGTTTTGCTTTCATTACCTTTTTGTAGATGCGGCAGGATTCGGAGTGTGCGCCGGGGAGATAGCCGGTACTTAACAGGAACTCATTGACGATCTCTCCACCCGTAAAGCGAAAAGTGTTCTTGAAGAGTTTCGTCCATTCTTTTCTGTCAAGCGGATGATGATGATCGAGCCAGTCTTTGAAAGAACCGAATTCTTTCTGAAGTCCTTTGATCACAATCGCATTGTGAATTGCCGCGGTGATCTTGAGCCGGTTTCGTATGATGCCGGCATCTGCAAGAAGCCGGTTAAGATCTTTCTCTTTGTATGAAGCGACCTTTGCGATATCAAAGCGGTGGTAGGCCTTCCTGAAATTCTCCTGCTTGTTCAGAATGGTTGTCCAGCTAAGTCCTGCCTGATTGATCTCAAGGATGAGCCGCCCGAAGAGTTCGTTGTCGTCTTTGATCGGAAATCCGTAGGCCGTATCATGGTAGATCCTGTGCACGTTGTCTTTCTCCATCCGTTCAACGGCTTCGCAGTAAGTTAGAGGTTTATCCATAAGATTTTTTTGCAAGATGTTCATACAGCAGGAATCTTTCAAGTTGCTTTTGAACTCTGCCGTTCTGCTCTCATTTGTTCCTTTATTACAAGAAAGGAATAGAGTAAGTTTTTGCTGAAGTAAAACGAACTTATCAAAATGAAAAGATCCATTCTAATGCTGATACCGGCTATCGCTGTTATTGCCGCGTTATCAGGAAGCATCACAAATGATGAAAAGCCGCAAAGGGCGCCTGAAGAAACTTATTGCCAGGTCAGAGTTTCCGTGAATTCGGGAGATGACATCAGAAGGCTTGCGGAAAATGACATTACGGTTGACCACTATACGGGCCGTATCGGCGAAGGTATTGACCTTGTGCTGAACCAATATGAACTGACACGGCTTACGGCAACAGGATTGAGATACGAAGTTACAATACCCGACATGGATGAGTATTATGCAAACAGGAAGCCGCCGACCGCTGATGAGCTTGTGCCTTCAATGCTGATAAGGCAGAAGGACAACACCGACGGTTTTTCATACGGCAGTATGGGAGGTTATTATACTTATGATGAGGTTGTGCAGAAGCTGGATTCGATGCGGCTGAGATTTCCCAATCTTATCACTGCAAAGCAGTCAATCGGCACAACGGCTGAAAGCAGGACACTTTGGGCAGTTAAGATATCCGACAATCCTGATGTGAATGAGTCATCAACCGAAGCGCCTGTTTATTTCGACGCACTTCACCATGCAAGAGAGCCGCAGGCAATGGCATCGGTCATGTACTTCATGTACTGGATACTTGAGAACTACGGCACCGATCCCGAAGCAACCTATCTTGCAAACAACCGCGAAATTTTCATCGTGCCGGTGGCAAATCCTGACGGGTATGTGAGGAATCAGACCACGAATCCCAACGGCGGAGGATCCTGGAGAAAGAACAGAAGGAACAACGGCACATGCTTCGGAGTTGACCTCAACAGGAACTATCCTTACGGCTGGGGGCTGAACAGCGGCTCGAGCAGTGATCCCTGTTCTGAAACATACAGAGGACCCTCGGCAAATTCAGAACCGGAGACACAGGCGATCATGAATTATGTTCTGCAAATCAGGCCCAAGATCTCATTCTCTTATCATTCGGTTGCAGGCAGATACCTAAATCCTTACGGCTATAATGACTCTGCGGTGAACTATGACATATATTCCGAGTTCTCATCTGACTTTGCAAGTTCCAACAATTACACATACGGTACCGTGAATGAAATGCTGGCTTATTATTCGAGCGGCACAACGAGGGATTTCCTGCATTCCATCGGATGTTACTGCTGGACACCGGAAGTTGGCGGCGGAAGTTTCTGGCCGGCGCAGTCACAGATCATTCCCGTTGCAAGTGAAAACCTCTACGGCATAAAGTATCTGTGCTGGGTCTCCGGTGCATTTGCAGACATGCAGAACTGGAAAATAGCAGGCGACGGATACGTCACCAGAAATGACACTTTGCTTCTTCAGGTAACTCTGAAGAACAGGGGGCTGTCCCGGACATCCAAAAACGTAACGGCGGAACTTTCGACATCATATCCGAATGCGGTGCCGGTGGTCTCCTCAGTAAGTTACGACAGCATTCAGCCGAGGCAGTCGAATGTGAATCCGAGCTCCCTGTTTGCATTCAGAATCACGCCGTCAGCGGCTTATATGGATGAGATGAAATACATACTGACAGTGAAGCAGGAAGGCGTCGTTACGTCAACCGATACAATTATTGTGAATGTCGGTAAGAGCAATGTACTATTCAGCGACAATGCGGAGAACGGTACTGCAAGGTGGATCAAGTCGGGGACTGGAACACAATGGGACACGACCTTCATAGATCCTGTTGACGGAAACAAGAGCTTTGCAGACTCCCGTTACGGCAATGCGAAGGACAACACGAACAACTACTTCACTTTGTCAGACACAATAAACCTTGCCGGGACAAAGAATCCAAGGGTTGAATTTACAGCCAAGTGGGCTATGGAGTCAACATTTGATTATGCGAGATTCCAGGTCAGCACAAACTTCGGCACAACATGGACAAACCTTTCGGGAAGATTTACAAAGACTGTATCGGGCCAGCCGTCTTACACAGACATAAGGCACTGGAAGCGTGAGCAGATCAATCTGAATCCGTACATCGGGCAAAGAATAAGATTGAGATTCAATTTCATTACGGACAACGGTGTACCGGGAGACGGATTCTACTTTGACAATTTCAGAGTGGTTGATTACGACTCCACGCTGACCGGCGTAACGCAGTTGAGTGCGGAAGTTCCATCCGCATTCAGATTAGAGCAGAACTATCCCAATCCTTTCAATCCTCAGACGACAATAAATTACTCCATACCTGAAGCAGGCAATGTGAGCATTAAGATATATGACGCCGCAGGTACGGAGCAGGCAACACTTGTCAGGGATTTCCAGGGCGCTGGCACTTACAGCGTGAAATGGAACGGCGCTGACTTTGCCAGCGGTATTTATTATTGCAGGATAAGTTTCGGAAATATGAGAGAGACACTTAAGATGATACTTCTCAAGTAGTCTTTAGACAGAATTCAATGCCGGAGTATTGCTTCGGCGCTCCGGCATAAGGACCGTGCGGGCTGCAATATTGTCCGCACGGCCACAAACAAAAGGAGCAAGAAATGAAACATCTCATTGCAGCGATCCTGATCATCATTCCTCAAGTCGCAGTTTCACAGATACAGTACTTCGATTCCTCTTACACATTATTAAGCTCGCAGACCGAGAATATCCTGAACCCTGTATTTTACAAAGGCACCAACCCAATTCCGGTGGCACCTGATCTGAGGGAGCACATCATTCTCTATGAGAAAGGAACAAGCAACACGAGGAACATAGCTTCCGGAAAGCTTACGTTCAGCGGTCTCACAGAAGAGACTATGCTCACAAACGATTCCCTGTTCAATACAAATGCAACACTTGCATATTCAAAGGGATCGCAGGCGATAAGATATGCACTCGCGGTATTCGAAACGCATTCGCAGGGTAGTATAAGACTTCGGTATTCATACTATAACGGAACTTCCTGGTCCGGTTCTATGCACATACCGGCAGACACTTCTCAGTGCATCTCACCGTCTGTTACTAATCTCGGGCAGGGAGACAGAAACAATTTCCTTCTTGCCTACATCAAAAAAGATGCGGTATATGTAAGAAGATTTGATGACGGCACGTGGGGAAGAGAGATAAGAATATCTCCTGATGTCTCAAACAGACTTTATTCTTCACCCGAGATTCACAGCGCAGATTACACATTCTTCGGATTTGCGCATGCGGCATTTAATTACGATTCGGCCGGGGTAAAGAAGATACTCTATTGCGGCATCACTTCGCATTCACCTGACTCCTGCACCGTAAATTATTCTGTGTACTTTCCTTCTGATGGAAGCAAGAGTATCTGCAGTTTCTCGCAGAATGCAATTCTTATTCCTGTTCTCAACTTCAACTATGAAACCGGAGGTTCGCTTAAATCTTATTCTGCAACATGTCCGGGTTCGAATTTTCTCAGCATCTTCCCACAGGAAAACCTGCCGGGTGATAACATTTCAGGAAGCGGAACTGCTATGGCAATATTGACCGAACAACTTTCACAATACGTTGCAGGAAGCTGGATGAATATACAGGGGGATTCAGTCTGGGCTTGCTGTAAGCACTTT
The DNA here is from genome assembly GCA_019694675.1 of Ignavibacteria bacterium. GTDB lineage: Bacteria > Bacteroidota > Ignavibacteria > Tepidaquicellales > Tepidaquicellaceae > JADJAH01. Next base: position 5,176 of record JAIBBK010000024.1, on the reverse strand, counting down.
TACTACCCGGTAAAGAGGTACAGGATTGGACAAAATGTTCAGGAAAGAAACATTTCAATAAGTCCGCTTGTGAGAAGTTCGGAAAATTATGATTGCCGAATCTGGATCACATGGAATGATATTGAGAACGGAAGATATGTGATCAAGGCAAGCACAGGATTATTTTTTCTCTCACAGATCCGGCCAGATGGACTGCAGCTTAGCGAATTCACGCTAAGTCAGAATTATCCTAATCCGTTCAACCCGTCAACCAAGATCAGTTACAAACTGCAAATGCCGGGTTACATTTCATTAAGGATTCATGATGTTGCCGGGAGAGAGATAAGCTCGCTTGTGAACGCAAGACAAAGCACCGGGAGTTATGAAATTATTTTTCCATCGGACAATCTCCCGAGCGGTGTATATTTCTATTCAATGTACATTGACGGAGTTGCGGTTGCGAGCAGGAAGATGGTTGTTTTGAAGTGAGAGTTGAGAGTTGAAAATTGAAAATTGAAAATTGAATATTGAAAATTGAATATTGAAAATTATCCGCCGGATCAGGTGGACGGGAAATGTAAAGTTCAGACGCTGTTGTTTGAGAGTTACCTGATTGAATGGATGATTTTGGGTACACCAAGCAACAACACGGAATCTAAAAATCTTAAATATATTGGAAATGAGAACACTTGTATTAATTGTGATGTTACTGACAATTTCTTCTGCTTCATTTTCACAATACCAGATCATTTTCACCGATCCGGAGGCACGGGATCTTGGGGAGCTGGTTTCATTTGGGAATATTCACAACGACAATTCAGCAGTATACATTTACATTGCAGGTAATTGGTTCACATTCAGATCTCCATACTGGGTTAGGTATTATAAGAATGAAAGCAGATATGATTCATTACCTCACTATGGATATTTGAGAGGCGGCTTTTGCATTTCAACCTGGGGATGGGGAACCACAGGTATTGGAACTTTTGCAGTTTCCAATACCGATACAAATCTGGTTCTCGGACTATATGCAGAGGGTCCATGCGGATCACCCGAAGGAGGTTCTTACAATTTGATCTCGTATAATTCAGGTCAGAACATCTCTAATCCTCTTCAAACGCAAAACGGGGTTATGCGATCTTTTGATATCGACCCTTTTAATGATAGCTTGATCTATGGAGCCGGCTCAAATGTTTATGAACCATTGAAATTTTGGAAATCAACAAACAAAGGACATACGTGGAGTAGTTTAACCCTCGGAGGAAATACTTACTTTGTTTCTGTTAAGGTTAATCCGATTTCGGCGAACGAAATTTATTATATCACACGAGACACCATTTACAAGTCATCTGATTTTGGAAATAGCTTTAACAGTATTTCAGAGAATCCGGGAGGAGACAGGAGGAGTTACATTGATAGTGTGGATGGCACTTTGTATTTGACCAGCTACAATGGACTTTATAAATCTACTGATGGCGGACTTAACTTCTCATTGATGAACAATTACAACTGCAATGTATTGCTGATAGATCCTGATGACCATAATGTTCTTTATCTCGGCGTATATTATTCGGGCTTATACAAGAGTACAAATGCCGGGAGTAGCTGGAGTAAATATTTTGATGCATTCGACAGCTCCTTAAGTGTAACCGGAATAGTGAAATACAAGAATGATGGAGATACAATCTACGCCGCAAACAACCACAATGTTTACAAGATTTGGCAGCAGCTTGTTATTATTAACAACTCAACTTCTCAATCTCCGGAGAGTTATGTGCTGTCACAGAATTATCCGAATCCGTTCAACCCGTCAACCAAGATCAGTTACAAACTGCAAATGCCGGGTTACATTTCATTAAGGATTCATGATGTTGCCGGGAGAGAGATAAGCTCGCTTGTGAACACAAGACAAAGCGCCGGGAGTTATGAAATTATTTTTCCATCGGACAATCTCCCGAGCGGTGTATATTTTTATTCAATGTACATTGACGGAATTGCGGTCGCGAGCAGGAAGATGGTTGTTTTGAAGTGAGAGTTGAGAGTTGAGAGTTGAAAGTTGAAAGTTGAAAATTATTCGCCGGATTAGGTGGACGGGAAATGTAAAGTTCTAGCGCTGTTACTTGAGAGTTACCTGAGTGAATGGGTAATTTTGAGAACACCAAACAGCAACACAGAATCTATAGAGTCTCCCGCCTGGTTTGCTGATGTTCTCTTCGTAAATTCTCAGAGGGGACTCCACCTAGTGGCAGGCAGCGGAATTCATGTCAGTATCATGAGCCACTTCCCGGGAATAGCAGTTTCAGGTTACGAGTAGCAGCTTAAGCAACGAATGTTTGTTACTTGTAACTTTTCACCTGACACTATTTCACCACTGCAATCCGAATAGACTTCTGATAGCCGCCGGTTCTCATAACGCAGAAGTAAATCCCGCTCGAAAGATCCGCCGCATTAAACTCGACATAATGGTTGCCCGCCGGCATGATCTTATTGACAAGCGTTGCTACTTCCTTTCCTGCTATGTCGAGCACCTTCAGTGAAACAAAATTCCTGATCCCCAATTCATAATTGATAATTGTCTTCGGATTAAAGGGGTTCGGATAATTTTGTGACAGAAAGAAGTTATGCGGTGCAGAATTTTCAGATTCAGTTAAAGAGGTCAGCGTTGTATCTCCGTAAAGAACACCGTTAATATAACAACCTCTTAGAGTGTAGTCTGTTGTGAATGGTTCACCTTCATTGTAAAAATACAATCCGATGTTCTTTGCATAGTTCCTGCCGGATGCAGTTAAAGCAAAAAGGGGACCAAAGTTCTTCTTATGAAATGTAAGACCGAACAACTGGACATTCCCTGTATCTCTGCAAATTCTTCGCACAGAAGAACAGAAATTCGTTGAGTCACCTTTCCCGGAGAATAAACTGTCCACCAAAACCTCACCCTGATGATACGAGCAGCCTCCGTTCATTGAATATTCATAAATATTTCCCGACAACTGATCAATCCTAAGCCAACGTGCAGAATTAGGAAACAGACACAAAAAATATCTCCTCGAGTTGCTCAAGAGCAAAGTATCTCTTGTAACATATATGTTTACCAAACCACCCGCCGCCGGATTTCCGTTGTATATCCAACTGTATGACCAAACATTTCCAACCCTAAGAGGGAAATAATCTTCAACATTGATGAACGAAGTATCTCCGTAAACTGATCCGTTTATTGCACAGCCTTTGAGAAAGTAACCGGTGCCTGCGCCAATTTCGCAACTTGTGATCTCAGAAAATCCAATTCCTTCCGCAAGTTTATAATGATGGGACACGAGCGTCGGACTGCATTGGAATTCTTTTATGGTTCTTAAGGAGTCGAGAAAAAATGCCTGACGGCTTAAGTCATAGATACCATTCGGCATTACCGAAGTCAGTCTGTTGCAGTCAAACCTGTTTGTCACATTTGCCAGCAGACTGTCAATGAGAAATTCAGTGTTTGAAACAGAATCATATACATAGACATTCATGGAATTGGAATCTATTCGCTGGAGATTTAAAAAAGGATTAGCTCTCAGATGTTGATCATTCCACCAACCCGAAAATCTGTAATATTGTTTTCCGTTTGGCTTTGTTTCCAAACCCGAGATATACACCCTGCTCTTTTGCTGAAAGGTCTGCGGGTAGCAACCAAACCTCAATTCATACTTGTAGAAAACATAAACATTGCCAATGTTTAAAGGATAATACTTTGCGGCTGTGGTATCCCATGCATTTGAATCTGAAGATTGAAACAGAAACAACAGAATGACGATACGGAGGATTCTAATTGTCTTCATGATGATTGGTTTTGCTTTCTGTAACTAGGATTTGCTACATCTTATTAATCAGTCTTTTTCAAAAGAATCTTCACATAACTTAACACAAATTACTTCACCATTCAACTTTCTTTCAGATAACAATGGAATGCTTTTCCCCATATTCCTCCCCAAAAGAAGCAAATGACAAGAGATTGAAGAAATAGAATCTGACAATTCCCAAACCCTCCTATCGTAAAGGGGAGAACAGGGTGGGATTTAGATAGAAGGTACAATGTTCTTATCATTTCCTTTAGAAGCGAAAAGAAGCAATCAGAAATTATCCTCGACAGCATTGAACCTAATTTTAAACTTTCCGTCCCCGCTGCCTGCCACTAGGTGGAGTCTCCCGCTTGGTTTGCTGATGTTCTCTTACTAAAGACAACTACGGCAGATCCGGGTGTGATCATCATTCACTGCTAATGCCGCTTAAAAGTTTTTCACGATAATTGAAACTTGATTTTCGTATTTTCGTCAAAGCTATTAAAACAAATTTAAAGCAGCATTGGCGGGGAGAGCATTTCGTTTCATTTTACTGTTATTGTTTCTTGCAGGAAGCAGTTTTGCAGATGACAATCCTGATTCATCATCCACATTCATTCCAAACATAAAGCCCGAGCTGAACATACCTCGGCTGGCCGCAGAGAATATTAAGATTGACGGTGAGCTGAACGAATATGTCTGGGAAAAAGCCGCTGTTGCAAATAATTTTACCGAGATCAGTCCCGGCGATAATGCAAAGCCCGAAGTGGAAACTGAAGCAAGGGTGTTTTACGACGATGACTATCTTTACTTCGGATTCATTTGTTACGAAAACGACATGAAGAACGTGCGCGCCACCATAGGCGACCGTGACAGGATGTATGCGGACGACTGGGTGGGACCGTTCATTGACACATACGGCGGACTAAAGCAGGGCTTTGAGATGTACTGCAATCCGAACGGAATACAGGGCGACCTGCTCTGGACTACCAACAACGAGGATTCCAACTTTGATATTATTTATGATTCCGAGGCAAAGAAGTACAAGGACAAGTGGACTGCCGAGTTCAGAATTCCCTTCAAGAGTCTGCGCTTCCCGGAAACAAACGAACAGATATGGCGCATTCACATACTCCGTAACAGGCCGAGAGGAGCAAGGCAGGAGATATACTGGGCTTCAGTATCAAGGGATGACCCGAGTTTCATGGGGCAGTCGGGTTATCTCAAGGGGATCAAAGGTGTAAAGCGCGGAAAGGACATTCAGATACTTCCGTACATTCTCGGCACACAGGGCAGCAGTCTCAGTGATCCTTCTGATCCGGATTCGGAGTTTGATCACGGGAAGATACTAGGGCAGATAGGCCTGAATGCAAAGTACG
>JAIBBK010000031.1 GCA_019694675.1 Ignavibacteria bacterium | reverse complement strand
ACTTAAAAAACTGGAAACAAAAGAATAACAACATGTCAAAAAAAGCAAAAATGATCACAGGGCTTATTATAGTCCTGGTGTTTGTGGGTGTCGGCTTCATGTCATTCATGGACAGCAAGATCGAATATGTAAATTTTGCACAAGCAAAGGACAAGATGAGGAAGGTGGAAGTGAAGGGCCAGTGGCTCAAGGACAAGGAGTCAAAATTTGATCCGGAGTCTAACACATTCAGCTTCTACATGAAAGATGACTTTAACAATGAGATGAAGGTGGTACTTGCAGGAGCCAAGCCGAACAATTTTGAAGTTGCCGAAGCGGTTGTTGCGAAGGGAAAGGTGAAGAACGGCGAGTTCCATGCCTCCGAGGTGCTGACGAAGTGCCCTTCAAAATACGAAGCACAGGGTAAGGACGTTCAGAAGACGGAGCAGAAACAGTAGCAGGCTTACGGGGTTTCAGGAATCCCGTTCAATCACATAATCTGCAAATTCTATAAGAGACCTTTTTGCGTCACTGTTCTTGAGGGCCGAAATTGCATTCTTGGCAAGCGCCGAATGCATTTCGGCCTTTTCAGTTGAATAGCCTATCCCGTCGTACTTGATAACAAAATCATAGACCTGTTCGAATTTCTTCTTTGAATCGCTTTTGATGAGTTTCATTATTTCCCGCGATTTCGAATCAGGCGCATTGCGCAGTGCAACAATCAACGGTAGCGTGAACTTCTTCTCCTTCAGGTCATTGCCGGTTGATTTCCCCAGAAGTTTCTTCCTGCCCGCATAGTCAAGAATATCATCCCTGATCTGAAAGGCAATGCCGGTGTTTTCTCCGTAAACAGACAGCCCTTCGGCGACTGCCTTGTCTTTGGTTGCACTTACCGCGCCGAGCCTGCAGCAGGTCTTGATCAGCGAAGCAGATTTGTCTGAAATGACCTTGAAATATGTCTCTTCGGTTGCATCAAAATTCCTTGCCTTCTGTATCTGCAGTAATTCGCCTTCGCTCATTCTTTTGACTGCTTCCGAAGTGATCTTCAGGAACTCAAATTCATCATTGTCGAGTGAAACGAGCAGTCCTTTGGACAACAGATAATCGCCTATAAGAACCGAGGCTTTGTTCTTCCACACAGCATTGATCGAAGCCAGCCCCCGCCTTGTCTTGGCATCATCCACTACGTCGTCATGAATGAGAGTGGCTGTATGAAGAAGCTCTACCATCGTGGCGGCGATGTAAGTCCTTTCCGTAATTCCACCGCCGGCCTTCGCCGAAAGCAGGACCAGCAAGGGCCTGATCCTCTTGCCTTTTTGCCTGAGAATGTATTTGGTGATAAGGTCAATGTATGCAACATTGGACTTCAGCGAGCGAGAAAATATTCCGCTGAACTCTTCAAGTTCTTTTGTGACCGGTTCTGAGATCGACTTTAGATTCAAATTCTATACTGTTTTATGCGGTTTGTTCTTCAGTAAATTCACCCGGGTCTTTCTTTTGTGAGAACTTGCATATCAGTATGCTGATCTCGTAAAGTATGAGCAGAGGGATTCCAAGAAGAAGCTGGCTTGTAATATCCGGACTCGGAGTCAGAATTGCGGCAACCAGAAGTATGATCACCACTGCATGCTTCCTGTACTTTCTCATGAACTCCGGTTTCAGGATACCGAGTTTTGAAAGAAAGAAGGAAACCATAGGCAGTTCAAACACTACTCCGGCGGCAAGCATTGTGGAGATAATGAAACTGAAGTACTCGTCAATTGCGATGTTGTTGTCAATGATTGAAGAACCGAAACCTGCAAGAAACTCAAGCGCAGTCGGGAGAATTACGAGGTAAGCAAATACAATTCCCGATATAAAGCATATGCTTGAGAAGATGACAATGCTCTTAATGTATTTCCTTTCACTTGGTTTCAGGCCCGGTTCAATGAATTTCCAGATCTGGTAAAACAGATTCGGTATGCTGATCACCGCGCCGCCGATAAGGATTATCTCCATGTACAGTGTGAACTGTCCGAAGGGCTTGATATTCTGAAGGTGCAGTGGGGGATTGGTCCTGGTTGCCGGAAGCAGAAGCACATGGTCAACGATGGTGTTGATGAAGACAGCCACAACAATTCCGCCTGCAATCACGCCCACTACTGACTTTATGATCCTCCACCGAAGCTCCTCAAGGTGTTCGAGAAAGGTCATTTCACCTTCCTCTGCGGTTTCCTGAGTTCTGTCCGGATCTGTGATCATTAAGCGGGAAGTTTATTGCCTGCCGATCCTCAGGCCGTCATAAAGCCTGAAGCCGGAAGTAATATCCTTAACTTTTGCCGAGGCTTCAGTTTTAACCGCATCACTCTTGGGATCGCTGATCACCATGCTGATTATATCTGCGATGGCCTTCATCTCATCTTCTTTCATGCCCCTTGTTGTGAGCGCCGGCGTTCCGATCCTTACTCCGCTTGTAACAAGCGGGCTCTTGTCATCAAAGGGAACGGAGTTCTTGTTTGTTGTGATCCCAACTTCATCAAGAGTCTCCTGTGCGGCTTTGCCGGAGATGTTCTTGTTCCTGAGGTCAACGAGCATAAGATGATTGTCAGTGCCGCCTGAGATGACCTTGAAGCCGTGCTCTGAGAGTCTCGCAGAAAGCGCCTGAGCGTTCTTGATAACCTGTTTGGCATAATCGAGGAAACTGTCTTCGAGCGCTTCTTTGAATGCGACTGCCTTTGCTGCTATGACATGCATCAGCGGACCTCCCTGAATTCCGGGCATTACCATTGAATCAATAAGCTCGCTCATCATTTTCACTCTTCCCGATTTCGGTGCAACTATGCCGAACGGATTCTCAAAATCCTTTCCGATCAGGATCATACCTCCTCTTGGACCGCGAAGAGTTTTGTGAGTCGTGGTAGTTACAACATGGCAGTAAGGCACCGGATCATTGAGAAGCTTCTTTGCAATAAGCCCTGCGGGATGAGCAATATCCGCAAGCAGGAAGGCTCCGACTTTGTCGGCAATTTCACGGAACCTCTTGTAATCAATGTTCCTTGAATATGCGCTTGCGCCAACCGTGATCATCTTCGGTTTCTCTTTGAGCGCCGCTTGCTCAACCATTTCATAGTCAAGGAGCTCTGTTTCAGGATTTATACCGTACTGAGTGAAATTGTACAGCTGTCCCGAGAAATTGACAGGCGACCCGTGAGTAAGGTGGCCGCCGTGGGAGAGGTCCATACCCATCACTTTATCGCCCGGCTTAACAAGAGTGAAATACACAGCCATATTCGCCTGGCTTCCGGAATGCGGCTGAACATTAACATACTCAGCCCCGAACAGCTTCTTCGCCCTGTCCCGCGCCAGATCTTCCGCTACGTCAACATATTCACATCCGCCGTAATATCTCTTTCCCGGATAACCTTCGGCATACTTATTTGTAAGAGTTGAACCGAGGGCTTCGATGACTGCGTATGAAACAAAATTTTCGGAGGCGATCAGTTCGAGCTTATCGGACTGCCTTGCAGTTTCATTCCTGATCGCGTCGAGTATTTTCCTGTCGTACTCTTCGAGTGTGTGCTTTATCGGGTCCATTTCATTTTGTGTTTTTATTGATCTTCTTCTCTCGGCCTGATGAACCATATCTCGCCAAAGTTAAGAGAAGCCGTGAAATTGAGAAACTGGTCTTTTACAAGGCCGTTGCTGGTTGTGCCTCTTTGTGAATAGTTAACTCCAAGTTCAAGAGAGCTGAAATCGCTCAACGGGATATTCGCACCGGCTCTTACTCCCCATGAATTGATGTCGTTTCCTGCGACATTGTAGAACAGTTTTTCGTAGTAACCGCCGAACCTGTAACTCATTTTTCCAAAGAGTCCGGAAGGTTCGTTTGAAGGAAGGATCTCAATGCCGAGACCTGCCCTGTAGGAGCTTCCAAGCTTCACGTCAAGGGCGCTCGTCTCTTTGAAGTCGCTCCAGTTCTGCAGGACAATATCCGCGCTGGTTACATACTTATTTGAAAAGACGTTTGTAATGCCGAATGACATCTGGTAAGGAATTTCGATCTCTCCCGAGCCGAGGTTCACAGTGTCAATGGAGAGTGATGAATTGTAAATGCCCTGTTCGCTGGAGTTGAGCCCGAATCCGAACTGGTAAAGGAATCCGATCGTGAGGTTCCTCAGAGGAATGCTTCTGAAAAGCCTTCCCGGTTCGAGAATAGCGCCGAGCTTTGTGTAAGACTTATCAAAATCAAGTTCCTTCTTTATGTTGGTATTGATGAAGCCCTGCGCATTGAAGCTTATGAAGTTCTGAGACTTGATCTCACCGAATCCGTAGTTGTATTCTGCGCCCAGTGTCAGAGTTCTGGCAAGAGTATATGACATTCCCGTACTGATCCTCGAGAGTCCGCCTTTGGATGAGTAAGTCTGAGTGAAGTTCTGTCCGCCGGTATTTCCGTTCAGCTTCACTTTTGTGTTTACAATTGTTACAGGATTGAATCCGAGCGACCAGGTCCATCCGTTTGCAACGGAAAGAGGAATTCCGAGATTGAATCCCAGAACTGTCCCGTTGGAAAGTTTGCTTTCTGTGGTTGCATTCTGAGTATTGAAGAACCCGTAATCGAATGCGAATGTAAGTTGAGTGAGCCGCAATTTGCCAAGCGCAGCGGGATTGTAGGCGTTCACATAATTGCCGAAAAGGGAAGTACCCAGTATCCCCATGGAGTAAGCCCTGTTGCTTGAATAGTTGATAATATCGCCGATGCCGAACAATGAATAAGGCGAACCTCCGGCATCCTGTTCCTGCGCAACTGCGGGAACCGAACACAGGACAGAAAGAAGTGCCAGTAATGAGATTATCCTGTTCATCAGTTTCTTAGTGTATAGTAAATTTTCAATCGCGGCCTGAGTGTTGTATCGGCAACTTCATTGGAATAGAATATGAACCGGTCCAGGTTCTGGAGTTCAAAGCTTCCTTTTATGGAGAGCCCGAGATTTGGCAGAAAACCGGAATTCCAGTTCTGAAATATCTGATTGAGTGAAACAGAATAAGTGACGGAATCCTGAGGAAACGCATTTGTAAAAAGCGTGTCGCCGAAACCGGAAGTATCGTTGATCAGTCCGAAGACAAGAGTCCTGCTTCCGTTCTCGGAAATATAAGATGCTTTGCCGTCGACATGAAGTTCAACTTTCGCATTGTTGATTATGACATTGGACGGGAGTTTGCTGAGGTCATACATCATGGATGTTCTGTAAGCAATCCCGTTCTGAACAAGCATTCTTTCCGGCGGAAGATTTGCGGACTGAGCATCCGAGAGACTGACTGTTTCAGGCGCTATGATCCTGACCGTATCAGTTTCCCCGTTCTTTGTCAGCACAACAGAGAGGTATGGCAGATTCGCCGTCTGATTATTAAAAGAATAAAAACCCCGGATCGTGGTTGAAGCAGAGGACGGCTGGAGCATTATGCCGTAATTCTTTTGAGCATATGAAGTATCGGCGGCGTATTCAAGCCAGTCTTTGACAGTCTGATTATCGATGGAAACGCTGATGAACTGTGTATCGGGAACAACTCCGGAATAACTTCCCAGCGGAGTAGTGCCTACTGTTGATGAGGTAATGGAATCGATTGTGACCGTGGCAAGGTTTATGCCCGTCAGTATCTTGTAAACGGTGAAAGCCGTGACACCTGTCTTATTCTGAAACACAACATCGCCGGCCCGGAGGTTTATTGTGGCAGACAGTACAGTTGCGCTGTCATAATCGGCCGGAATATTTACGAATTTCAAAGCCGACTTCGATTCGAACTGTTCATACTTGCCGACGAAAAAGAAGGTTGCACCGTAAGTGTTGACTGCCTTTTCGTAAATGCTTGAAGTGACGGTCAAGGAGTCAGTGACCGAGTCAAGGTACTTGACGCCGGTTGTATCGTTCGGAGAAATGAAACTGAGACCAACATCACCCGGTTCGTTTTGGCAGCCGCTGAAGGTCAGAATGAGCGCGGCAATATATATTGCCGCGGCCCTGAAACATGTTCTTGTCAAAAGTTAATTTCCTGTTTGCTTTATTGTGAACCCGCCGGTTATATAACCGGCGGCATCAAGGATATCCTCTGCTACATAATCCGGATTGATTCCCATGCCGGCGCACACTTCTTCGGTCCTTCTTCCGTATCCCGTCAGTACAAGTATCTTTCTTAGTCCCGCATTCTCAGCACATTGCATGTCAGTCAAACTGTCACCTATGAGAAATGATTCCTTCAGATCTAGGTCAAATCTCTCAGCCGCCTTTATTATCATTCCGGTACCGGGTTTCCTGTCGGGACTGTCAATCCTGTATCTTTCCAGTTTGCCTTCAGGATGATACGGTGAATAGTAGATCCCGTCTATCAGACTGCGGCCACCGTCCTGAAGTCTTGCATACAGCTCGGTGTGTATCTCATTAAGATCTTCCTCAGTAAAGAAACCTCTCGAAATTCCCGACTGGTTTGTAATTACTATGTTCAGATAACCGGCCTTTCTAAGTTCCTTCAATGCAGTCTCAGCGCCCGGTATTATCTTAAGATCTTCAACTCTTGACAGATAACTCACTTCTTCATTCAAAGTGCCGTCCCTGTCAAGAAAGACGGCCCTGTTCCGGATCATGACCTTGAAGAGTTGACGTCCTTGTAAAGTTTCATGTACTTCTGCGCCGATACTTTCCATGAGAAATCAAGCGACATCCCCTGCCTTACGAGCTTATTCCACTTCTCTTTGTCCTGGAACAGCTTCAGCGCGGTCTTAACAGTCTTTACCATCTCTTTCGAATCATATTTGTCAAACAGGAATCCGTTGCCTTTCGGCTTTCTGTAATCAATTATCGTATCTGCAAGTCCGCCGGTGTTTCTGACAATCGGCACCGTTCCATACTTAAGGCTGTACATTTGATTCAGCCCGCAGGGCTCAAACTTCGAAGGCATCAGATAGATATCGGATGCGGCTTCGATCTGGTGTGCCAAGGTTTCATCAAATCCGATCTCAACAGCAAGCTTATTCTTGTACTTCTTCTCTGCCGACTTCAGGAACTTCTGATATTTTTCCTCTCCCGTTCCTAGTATGATCATGTGTATGTCTTCTTTCATAAGTTCAGGCAGTGCTTCAACGATCAGGTCAAATCCCTTCTGGTCCACCAGTCTGCTGATGACCCCGATAAGCGGAATGTCCTCATCGTATTCGATCCTGCGCTTTTCCAGAAGCTCGCGCTTGTTCTCGTATTTGAGTGGTATCTCCTGATATGTGTATCTGTACGGAATAAGCTTGTCCACGACCGGATTCCAGACAGTGTAATCAATTCCGTTCAGAATTCCGACCATCTTCTTTTTCTTTGCGCTAAGCACTTCCTCAAGTCCGTAACCGTACTCACGGTCTGTCCGGATCTCCTCAGCATATCTTTCACTCACAGTTGAGATCATATCTGCATAGTTCAGGCCGGTCTTCAGATAGCTGAACTGATCATGGTGAAGTCCGCCTTTTTCCGTCAGAACGCTTTCGGGAAGCCCCGTCTTTTCAAAGCTGGATTTTGGGAAATTGCCCTGATATGCAAGATTGTGAATTGTGAATACTGTTTTGATGTCCTTAAGATAAGGATTATCACTGTAAACTGTCTTAATGAAAGCGGGTACCAGTCCCGTCTGCCAGTCGTTGCAGTGTATTACATCAGGCTTCCATTGCAGGATCTCGAGGATCTCGATCACAGCCTTGCAAAAGAACAGAAAACGCTCATCATTGTTCTGGAAATCCTTCTTAGTATTGATGTTCTGATATATCCCCTTGTTCTTAAAGTAATCAAGGCTTTCAAGAAGATACATCTGGGCTTTCGTGTTCTTGCTGTGTATGAACGAAGACTTGATGCTGAACCTGGTATCCTTGCCGTTGACCGTAAGCTTCAGGTCCTTGAGTCTCTTGATCTCATGTATCTGCAGCCTTCTCTCATCAAGCGGTCCGTACTTGGGCGTAATTATTCTTACATCATTTCCAAGAGAGTTTAGAGCTTGTGGGAGGGAATTTGAGACATCTGCAAGGCCGCCGGTTTTTGAGTAAGGAAAAACTTCGCTGGTAACGAACAAAACATTAAAGCCTTTTGCCATTCAGGGTATTTAATTTTTGCAAAAATAGTCATCAAGTGCTTGATTTCCAATGAAGTTATTTGGACTTTCGCGTCCGGGGCATCATTCTTGTCCAAAACGATTTGCTTACGATTGCCGTCTGCAGCGGGGTTTCTATCCGCAGAAAGTTAACCGCTTTCTTTTGAACGATCAAAAGAAAGCTCCAAAGAAAAATCGCCCGCTGCAGCATAATTGCCTGAAATTGTTCGCTCAGGCTACGAGAATTTCAACTCCTCACCCAAACGAATACTTCGTTTGGGTTCGTCAAACAGGAAATTCTCGCTCACGCCTTCGCTCACAATTTCTTAACGGCAATTATGCTGATGCGGGTTGTTCCCTCGACATTCGGAAAAGTGTTTGATATCGATTTGTTTTCATAACTTTCTCTTCTTTATGAAAAAGTTTTGGACGGCATTGCCGGGGCATGTTGCAGAGGATTAGCATTCCCCTTTATGCAACCAGATTCAGCGCAATTTTGAAAGACTCCCGGGGTTGGTCTCAAACCATCGTAAAGCATGGGCGGTAACATTGAATGTGCGTATTCCAATTAATAATTTGCTTCAAATCTTAATTATCATGAAAACCATACTGCATTTCATCATGGCTTCAGTTTGCCTTTCCGCGGCTTCAGGACAGATCACTTCACAGGGAGATCTGGCACATACTTATTCAATTGTTGCAAGAGATCCGGATACCGGTGAAATGGGAGTTGCGGTTCAGTCTCATTGGTTTTCAGTGGGATCTATTGTGAGCTGGGGAGAAGCAGGTGTGGGAGTTGTAGCAACTCAGTCTTTTGTGAATCCTTCTTTCGGTCCCAGGGGACTGGAATTACTTAAGTCAGGCAAATCACCACAAGAGGCAATTGATGAAATGATAAGCGCTGATGAAGGCAGGGATTACAGGCAGGTTGCCATTGTTGATTCTAAAGGAAGATCGGCCTGCTACTCAGGCAAACTTTGCATAAAGGATGCCGGTCATGTCACGGGCGAGAATTTTTCTGTACAGGCAAACATGATGCTCAATGACGGAGTATGGCCGGCAATGTCGGAGGCATTTCAAAATACAAAGGGAAGACTGGCTGAAAGGCTTATTGCCGCACTTGAAGCGGCTCAGAATTCCGGCGGCGACATCAGAGGCAAACAGTCTGCATGCCTTCTTGTAGTAAGGGGTGAATCAACCGGCAAGCTGTGGGAAGACAGGCTGATTGACCTTCGTGTTGAGGACAGTCCGGACCCCGTAACAGAGCTTGCAAAGCTTCTTAAAGTGCACAGGGCTTACGAGCACATGAATAACGGCGACCTTGCGGCGGAAAAGAATGATATGGAACTTGCAGGCCGTGAGTATTCTCTTGCCGCAGACATGTTTCCGGAAAATGCTGAAATGAAATTCTGGCATGCCGTGATGCTGGCAAACAACGGAAAAGTGGAAGATTCACTTCCTTTGTTAAAAGAGGTATTCGATAAAGATCCTAACTGGAGGACGCTCTTCGGGAGGCTTCCTGCTTCAGGACTTGTTAAACTTCCGGATCAGGAACTTAAGAGAATCATGGACCTGTAAATGTAAACCGGAAGATCACCTGTTGAGTGTGCAGATTTGCCGGGACTTAATCTTGGTCTGTAATTGTGTGTTCAAAGAGTTATTTTTGCCTACCTCATGAGATCACTCTTAGCCTTAAGGCCCTATCTAGCGAGATATAGATCAAAGATCGCAAAAGGTTCCGTATTTGTAATTCTGGCAAACGGATTCGACAGCATTTATCCGCTTATTGTTGGTGCTGCAGTGGATGCCCTTACCACAGGTCAGCTGAAATACAGCATTCTCACTTATGCATTGGCGGGCATTGCAATGGTTGGTTTGCGGGGGATATTCCTTTTCCTCGTTCGCCAGAATCTGATAGTCATGTCAAGGGAGGTGGAAAATGACATCAGGCATGATTTCTTCGCGCATCTTCAGTTGTTGCCCAAGTCGTTTTACAATTCCCGCTCAACGGGCGACATCATGGCTCACGCAACAAATGATATTGGTAATGTGCGCAACTTCATAGGGCCGGGAATCATGTATTCGGTTCAAACCACAACCCGGATATTATTTACTCTCATCATTCTGTTCAGCATTAATCCGCTCGTTACTGTGCTTGCCTTGTCGCCGCTTCCGCTGATAACATTCATTGTTTACAAAGTCGGAAAGGCAACTTTCAACAGGTCACTGAGGGTTTATGAGATCTTTTCAGACCTCACATCAAAAGCTCAGGAGTGCATGTCGGGAATCAGGGTGGTGAAGTCGTACGCAAGGGAGCAAAACGAGGCGGACGAATTTGACAGGATCTCAGGCGATTATCAGCAGAAGAATCTTCTTCTTGCAAAAGTGCAGTCATTCTCTTTCCCCATGATGTTTCTCCTTACCAGTCTTTCTGTGATAATAGTTATTTACTTCGGCGGCATTGAGGTGATGAAGGGAAACATGACGATAGGCAACATCTCTTCCTTTCTGGTTTATCTCGGACAGCTTACGTGGCCTATGATCGCATTCGGCTGGATAATCAACCTGATACAGCGTGCAGCCCCTTCAATGAAAAGGATAATGGATATAATCGAAACGGTGCCTGACATATCGGACAGTTCGAAGACTGACCATGCAATCACTGAAAAGGATATACAGGGAGATATTGAGTTCAGAAATGTGTGCTTCAGATATCCGCTTTCTTCTTCCGACACTCTGAGGAACATCAACCTTAACATAAGAAAAGGAACTACGCTCGGGATCATTGGCCCTACAGGTTCCGGCAAGAGCACTCTGGTAAATCTCATACCGAGGATCTGGGATGTGACTTCAGGGAGTGTGATGTTAGACGGAAGAGACATACGGACCATTCCGCTTTCAGTGCTCAGAAGATCAATTGGCATAGTGCCGCAGGAATCATTTCTCTTTTCCGACACTGTCGGGAACAACATTGCTTATTCAGCAGAGTTGGCAGACCTGACTGCGGCCGAAGAAGCTGCCAGATCATCCGGGTTGTATAAGGATGTTGATGCATTTCCGAAGAAGTTCGGCACTGTGCTTGGAGAGAGAGGCATAACTCTCTCCGGCGGACAAAAGCAAAGGACATCTCTCGCCAGGGCTTTATATATGAAACCGAAGATACTGATACTGGATGACTCTATGTCGGCAGTTGATACGAAGACAGAGGAAGAGATACTGCAGGAACTGAAGAAGATCATGCTGGGAAGAACGAGCATAATCATCACACACCGCATTTCGACTGTGATGTCTGCAAACAACATAATTGTCCTTGACCGCGGCAGTATCATAGAGGAAGGCACGCACAATGAACTGCTGGCTCTGAAAGGAATGTACTTTGAGATATATCAGAAGCAATTGCTTGAAGAAGAAATCAGCGGCATAGAATAATTGGCTGAACACGCGGCACATAATGACGAAGCACTCTCAAAGGAGATCGATCCGAAGATCCTGAAAAGACTTTTGTCTTTTTTCAGGCCATACAGGACACAGATCATAATAGCCACTTTACTTACCGTCACCATCTCTGCACTTGCTGCTCTTCGTCCTCGTCTGACGCCAATTGCCATTGACGACAAGATCGCAAACGGCGACATGCCCGGACTGCAGTTCATAATTCTCATAATGGCCGGAACTCTGGTACTGCAGGGGCTGATACAGTATGCAATGGCCTATCTCACAAGCTGGATCGGGCAGAAGATCATCTTCGATCTCAGGCGCAAGGTGTTCAGGCATATTCTCACACTTGACCTGAAATTCTTTGACAAGAACCCGATCGGCAGAATTGTTACGAGGGTTACAGGCGATGTTGAAGTGTTGTTTGAAGTATTCTCTTCGGGACTCGTTACAGCGTTCGGCGATATCTTCCTTATCTTGTGGATCCTTTTCTTCATGTTTGAACTGGACGCAAAGCTGACGCTCGTAACTCTTGCGGTGATCCCTCTGCTGATGTACATGACCTCTGTATTCAGAAGAAGGGTCAGAGAGTCGTACAGAAAGATCAGACTCCTTGTTGCCCGGCTCAATGCATTCATTCAGGAGCATATCTCCGGCATATCTGTTGTTCAGTACTTTGTGAAGGAGAAGAAGACGATAGAAGAATTCGAAAAGATAAACAGGGAGCATACGGAGGAAAACAAGAGAAGCATATTCTACTATGCTGTGTTCTTCCCCGTAGTGGAGCTTATAGGTGCACTGTCAGTCGGGCTCATTATCTGGTACGGCGGCGGACAGGTCATCCAGGGCGCAGTTACCATCGGAGTGATTGTCTCGTTCATTCAGTACACGGAAATGTTCTTCAGGCCTATACGGGATCTTTCCGAAAAGTACAACATACTTCAGACGGCTATGGCATCCAGCGAGAGGATCTTCGCACTGCTGGATGAAAGGCCTTCCATCAGCGATCCTCCCGAACCTAAGATGGCCGGCAAATTCAAGGGGGAGATTGAATTCAGGAATGTATGGTTTGCTTACAACAAGGAAGATTACGTCCTGAAAAACGTATCTTTCAAGATATCGGAGGGCGAGAAGGTTGCATTTGTAGGTGCAACCGGAGCGGGAAAGTCTACAATAATCAGCCTTCTCACAAGGTTCTATGACGTGAACAAGGGTGAGATCCTGATCGACGGAACCGACATCAGGGAGTATTCACAGAAGGAACTGAGGAAAAACATTGCAGTTGTATTGCAGGATGTGTTCCTGTTCTCCGGAGACATTCGTTCAAATATTACTCTAAACAATCAGGACATTACAGAGGAGATAGTTCATGCTTCGGTCAAGAATGCAGGGCTGGAGGAATTTGTGAATTCACTTGAAGACGGACTTTCCAGAAAAGTGAACGAAAGAGGCGCAACGCTTTCCGTGGGGCAGAAACAGCTGATCTCCTTTGCCAGGGCTTTGGCATATGACCCGAGGATACTCATACTTGATGAGGCTACATCGAGCGTTGATACCAATACGGAGATCCTTATTCAGTCGGCCATAAAGAAGCTGATAGAAGGAAGGACATCCATTATCATAGCACACAGGCTCTCAACAATTCAAAACTGCGACAAAATAATTGTGATGCACAAAGGCGAGATCAAGGAGATGGGCACTCACCAGGAACTTCTCGGGAATGAAGGACTTTACTTCAAGCTGTATCAGCTTCAGTACAAAGAGAATACACAGGTTTAGCGGGTCCGCTCTGAATTAACTTTCAACTGAGACTGCACATAGATATTTTGCAGGCTGTTCAATCAAAATTACACTTAATGAGAAAACTGGTCTTTGCACTATCGGCTTTAATTGCACTTCAGCTTGGAAACATTGCTTATGCCGGAAAGATAGCTTACTGTTCGAATAACGGCACAAACGGATTTTTGCAGGTATTTATTATGAATGAGGACGGGAGCGGAAAGACACAGCTTACGAGAATGGATGAGAACTGTATGAGGCCGGAGTGGTCACCTGACGGAAAGCAGATCGTTTTCTATACAGACAGGGGAAGAGTTTATCTGATAAGGGATATCTCGAAGGCGGCGAATACTGAGCCGTACTATTTGTGGAACGGATATTACCCTTCTTTCCTTCCGGGCGGCGAAGAAGTGATCTTCAATAACGAAGTGGACGATGTGCTTTCGATACTTGTCATTGACACTCTTGCAGGTTCAGAGCCTATGCAATTGTCTGAAGCGGGATACTCCAATATGCAGGACCTTACTCCTGAAGGAGACAAACTGGTTTATTCAACATTTATAAACGGAACAAAAGCCGTTGTAATGATTGATATGGAGAATCCGGATAATTCTTCAGTTGAGATAATCAGTTCAAACAAAGAAGCCAATCTTGAGCCGGACATCTCCACAGACGGTAAGATGGTAACCTATGCAAGTTTTGACGACAACCTCAAAGGCACAATAAGAATAAACAAGAACGGTTCGGAGACGGCTCTTACAAAAGGCATGCCCAGCACAAATGTTCCGCGATTCTCACCCGACGGCAAGCTGATTGCTTTTGCAGTCATTTCAAGTTCGGATGTTGCATTGTACCTGATGGATACAGACGGCAACGGAAAAAGGGAAGTGAGCATAAGAGGTGGAAGTCTCGGAACATTTGAGTGGATAGACAACAGCAGGATACTTTATGATGCGGGAAGTGAAACGAAACTGTCTGTCGGGATAGTTGACATATCAAGCGGAAACAGTACGATCATTGCGGAAGGAGACTTCAATCTTCATCCTGCATACTGGAAAGGCAACTGAAGCAAAGGCAGTATCAATAGTGAATTGTCAACCAAACCTGTCAAATGAAAGTAATTGAGCATCTACAGAAATCCGGATCGCCGCTGATAAGTTTTGAGATAATACCTCTGCAAAGAGGTGGCGACATACAGCAGTTGTTTTCGTTCATAGATTCCATCATCAGATATAATCCGCCCTTTATAGATGTTACGTCACACTCCTCGCAGGTCATTTACGAAGAAACACCTTCGGGAATCCGCAAGAAGGTAAAAAGAAAGAGGCCCGGCACAATTGGTATAAGCGTTGCGATAAAGAACAGGTACAATGTGGATACGGTGCCTCACATACTTTGCGACGGCTTCACAAAAGAAGAAACCGAAGACGCGCTCATAGAGCTAAATTACCTCGGCATCGAGAATGTGCTTGCCATAAAGGGCGACAGTCCCGCATTCAAGAAGCCGGTTCCGGAAGGAAGGACATGCAACCTGTACGCAACTGATCTTGTGAAGCAGATAAAGGCAATGAACAGCGGCAAGTATCTTGAAGAGGATCTTATGGATGCGGCGCCGACAAGTTTCTGCATCGGAGTAGGCGGTTATCCGGAGAAGCATTTCGAATCCCCAAACCTTATGCAGGACATAAAATTCACTAAAGAGAAAATAGACGCCGGAGCAGATTACATTGTTACCCAGATGTTCTTTGACAACAGCCATTATTTCAATTATCTGAACAGATGCAGGGAAGCCGGAATTGAAGTGCCCATTATTCCCGGACTCAAACTGCTGACATCAAAGAATCAGCTGAAGTCCATTCCGGGCAATTTCTATGTGGACATACCTGAAGAACTGTCTGCGGAAGTTCTTGAAGCAAAGCCGGAGCACATATCCGACATCGGCGTTGAATGGGCGGCAAAGCAATGCGAAGAGCTGCTCAATAAGGGAGTCAAATCACTTCATTTCTACATCATGCAGAATTCGAAACCCATTGACAAACTTTTCCAGAGATTGAAACTCTGATACGCTGATTGATCTGTGAAGTGATATATTGATTTAAGATCCGGAAGAGCAGGCCTTGGTTGTTAGCATGCTTCCCGACTGCCGCAGTAAATTATCTTGTTTTTCTAGCACTTCGTTGATATTTTCAAGAAATGAGTTACAGTTCAAGTCCTTACTCAGCGATTCCGGAACGCAACGGGATTCCGGCAAAAGTGTACAGTCCAAATCTCCGAAAGAGTTCAGGCGGATATCAGCCAAAAAGTGTATCTTAAAGGGGTACACTTTTTTTTTGCCTGCTTACGTGAAAACAGATGAAACTGCCTTTCAGAAAAGTTGAAATTGCCTGTAAGGAGAAGTTCTTTCTTTTCAGAAGATCCAGAAAATTGGTGACCTTCGTACCCCGGGATCATGTGCAGGCTCTGATTACCGGGCTTTCCAAGCAAGGAGCTGGAGTAATTGGAAACTATGATTCATGTTCGTTCAGAATCTCAGGCATCGGGACATTCAGGCCAAACAGCAAGGCAAGTCCTTATTCAGGCAGAAGGAACCGCATGTCGGAGGAGCCGGAATTCAGGCTTGAGATGCAATGCAATGACAGCGATCTGAGCAATGTGATCAGCGCCCTTCTGAAGATCCATCCATACGAAGAGGTCGCTTACGAGGTCTACGAATTCATTAAGAGGGAACCTGAGAGTTGCGGTGAGGTAATCACTTTGAAGAAACCGATGAGCATACTTGAGATCATCTCCAGGCTTAACAGGAACATACAGTTCCGGGAAGGAGCAGAAGATATGCTGTGCCGAAAGATAGCCGTGACTGAAGAGAGAGAATCCGGAGAACTTCTGGAATCAGCGAGGATCGCAGGATGTGATGCAGTTGTGATTCTTGCAGGCGAAAGCAAACTGATCATAAAATCAATTACCAACAATATATGAACGAGATCAATCCGAATACCGAAGATAATGAATTGAAATCCGAGACTGCTGAGTCTGGTTCACACATTGAAACAGGCATTGGCGAAGATGACGGTGCATCCAAATTTCAGCATTACTTTCTTGAAGAGGAGGAGAGCAACGCTCCTAAACTGACTGAGATACTCCGTGCATTTCTGAGGCTGCGTGAAATTGATGCGGAGCTGGCGGAAATCGAAGAAGAAAAGGGTGATCTTCCCGAAAGCATAGAGAAGCTCAGGACTCAGAATGAATCGATGAAGAAAGAGTATGCAGAAAAGAAACAGATCCTCAATTCGCTTGTGGAGGAGAAATCAAAACTTGAGCAGGAAGATTCGAGCTTTGAACAAAAGATTGGCAAGTATGATGAGCAGAAATACAATGTAAGGTCAAATGAGGAGTATGACGAGATAACGAAGGCGGTTGATTCGCTTTTTGAACAAGTGAAGAAGAACGAGTCAAGGCTCAAGGAAATAGAGGGTATTCTCTCCGGACTTGATGTTGAGATAGAAGATCTTGAAAACAAGATAGCAGATCAGGAAAAGGAAGCGGAGGAAAAGCAGAACCTTCTTGACGAGCTGAACGAACAGTACAAGCAGGACGAAGTGGCGTTGCGGGAGAAAAGGAATTCCGAGATAGGCATGCTTGATGAGAGCAACCGTTTCCTTTACGAGAATGTGAATAAGATGTATAAGGGCGAAGCCGCCGCGATCGTTAGAAAAGGGAACTGCTCAGGCTGTTACAATTCAATTCCTCCTCAGAGAGTGATAGAGATCAGAAGCGCTGAGAAGATCTTCACATGCCAGTCATGCGGAAGAATTCTTGTTGCTGAAGAGATCCTCGGCAACTAAGCCGGCGCTTCATAAAGATCTTGCTTAAGGTTTACACAGACGGAGCATCAAGGGGAAATCCCGGGCTCTCAGGCGCCGGAGTTCTCATTACAGATGAGGATGGAAATGTGATCAGGCAGCATTCGGAGTTCCTCGGAGTGATGACGAACAATGCAGCAGAATACAGCGCGTTGCTGAAGAGTCTTGATGTCATAGGAAGTATTGATAAGGAACTTGTGAGCGGCCGCGCGGAATTTTTTTCTGACAGTGAGTTGATGGTAATGCAGATCACCGGAAGGTACAAAGTGAAAGACCCGGGAATATCTGAATTCGTCAAGGCCTTCAGAAAGAAAATGAGATCTTTGAAGCTTGAGTTTGTGATGAACCATATCCCGAGAAGTGCGAACTCTGCGGCCGACAAGCTTGCCAATGAAGCAATTGACAAGAGGGAGGTTCAGCAGACGCTGGAGTTTAAATGATCTTTTCCGTTCCATTATAGACAATCGCGCTGTTCCGGTAAAACGGGATGTGAGGAAAGTCCGGACTCCTTCAGGGCAGTGATGCCGGGAGAAATTCCCGGGTGTTTCAGGCGCAAGCCTGTAGCGCAG
>JAIBBK010000051.1 GCA_019694675.1 Ignavibacteria bacterium | reverse complement strand
GGGCCGGTTCGCTGACTGATACGGCATCATTCAGCTTCTATCCCGGAAAGAACCTCGGAGCAATAGGAGAAGCAGGCGCTCTCACCACAAGCGACGAAGATCTGAATAAGAGATTCAGAATGCTCAGGGACCACGGCTCCGATGCAAAATACTATCACAGGACATCAGGCCACAATTACAGAATGGAAGGCATACAGGGTGCGGCCCTTAAGATCAAGCTGAAGTATCTTGAAAGATGGACAAATGAAAGAAGGAGCGCAGCAGCGTTTTATGACAGTGCACTAAAAGAGATTGAGCAGTTGACACTCCCGGAACAAATGCCTTATGCAAAGCATGTCTATCACCTTTACGTCATACGAACTCAGAAGCGCGATGAGCTGATGAAGCATCTTGCTGAGAACGGGATCTCGGCAGGGCTTCACTATCCGGTGCCCATTCATCTTCAGGAATGTTTCCGCGGACTCGGATACAGGAAGGGTGATTTTCCGGTTGCCGAATCAGTTGCCGAGACTTGCCTCTCACTTCCTGTCTATCCCGGGATAACGGAAGGACAGCTTTCATTCGTTTGCGAACAAATTAAGCATTTCTTCAAACGTTAATATCAACTATTCTTAGACTGTTTAAGGAAGCCATTATCTTTCCCGATGAAGTATCCCAGATACAAATACGTATTTGCATTTTTTGATTTTATCATAATCTTCTTTTCGTTTCACATTGCCGAGTATGTGACGGCGGTGTATTTGAACAAGAGAATACTCGTTGAAGAGAATGTACTGCTGACCACTGTCACTTTCTTTGCGTTTTCGGTTGTCTTCATTCTTCTGTTTCAGAACAATTACCTGTACAGGATCAATGTTTTTCTGACGAGGGCAAAACATCTTACTGCGATCATCAAGTCTTTTCTGTACGGCATTCTCATTCTCATTATTTTCTCGTTTATCATCAAGTTCAGCCTCCTCCTCTCTTCAAGGGTTTTCGTGCTGTGCTTCTTTGTGTTTGCATTGTCCGGGATCACCCTGATGAGGATCGGATTTCTCCGGCCGTTTTACATGAACTTTACAAAGATCCTCCACAACAGCAACGTGCTTATAGTCGGAGGCGGCAGGCCCGGGAGGCTTCTTGCCGAGAAGCTTATCTTCGAGAACTTTTACGGAGTGAGGATCATCGGTTTTGCGGATGATGATGTTCCGAAGGGTGCAAAGATCTTCAAGGAACTCGAGTGCCTCGGAAGCACTTCGGACCTTGAAGCGATTGTGAAAGAGAAGGAGATAGATGAGATACTTATTGCGCTCGACAACATCTCCTATGAAAATCTTATGAGACTCATTGACAGGGCAAACCATCTCGAGAAGACTGTCAAGCTTACGTCAGAGCTTTTCAATATCGTGCCGGAGAAGATCGTGACCGACAATTATTCCGGGATACCCGTGGTGGATGTATCACCCAAAGTGAACCATAACCTCAACTACTATTACAAGAGAACATTCGATTATGTAGCTTCTGCGGTCGGTCTGCTGATCCTCTCCCCTGTGTTTCTCGTGATCTCCATCCTTGTCAAACTCTCTTCACCAGGAGAAATATTCTTCAGGCAAACCAGGATCGGAAAGGACGGCAAGCCGTTCACGTTCTACAAGTTCAGGTCAATGTACAGGAATGCAGAGAACATTCAGAGCAGGGAGGCATTCATGAAGGAGTTCATAAGGAATCAGGAGAAGTTCACGGAAACATCCAACAAAGTCGTTGACGAGAAGCTGATCACTCCAGTCGGAAAATTCCTGAGAAAGACATCGCTGGACGAACTCCCTCAGCTTTACAATGTACTGAAAGGCGACATGAGCCTTGTTGGCCCGAGGCCTTGCCTGCCTTACGAGTACGAGTCTTACGACGAGTGGCACAAACGCAGGCATGTGGTAATGCCCGGATGCACAGGCGTTTGGCAGGTGTCGGGAAGAAGTTCTGTTTCATTCAAGGACTCCGTTGTGCTTGACATTTACTACATCAACAATATGACGCCCTGGCTTGATCTTCAGCTCATACTCAAGACGTTTCCGGTAATGATGTTCGGAAGGGGCGCGAAGTGACCCCTAACCCGAAACAGAACATCAACAATGTGAAACTCGGGAAAGATGTTAAGATCTATGATTTTGTCAACCTTTACGGATGCTCAATAGACGATAATTCGAAGATCGGAACATTTGTCGAGATCCAGAAGAATGCTTCCGTTGGCAAGAACTGCAAGATCTCATCTCACACATTCATCTGCGAGGGAGTTCATATAGATGACAACGTTTTTGTAGGCCACAATGTGACATTCATAAACGACAAGATTCCCAAAGCTGTGAATGATACAGGCGAGCTTCAGAACGAAGAGGACTGGAGCGTTGTGGAGACCTTTGTCAGAAAGGGAGCTTCAATCGGTTCATCGGCAACCATCATGTGCGGTGTGACGATCGGCGAGAATTCCGTGGTCGGAGCGGGATCTGTTGTCACGAAGGACGTTCCTCCCGGAAAGGTTGTTGCAGGCGTTCCGGCAAGGATCTTGCGGGATGCCTGACTGCTTCAATCCGGTGAGATGAAATTCTTTCCTGCCTCACAAATCAAATGATGGCCGCACAAAGTTCATTTCTGAAAATATCGAAGTTCATAGGTGAAAGCAGATTCCTGCTTTTCACTTCTCTGATCGAGCGGATCTTCTTCTTCGTCTTTTTCCTGTTGGTGGCAAAACAGTTCACTGTCGAAGATTACGGAATGGTGATCACGGCATTCACCATTGCAAATGTATCTGCCATACTCTTTGACCTCGGTATCCCGATACATCTTCAGAGAGAGATAGCGGCAGGCAATAAGGCCGAGAAACTTCTGCCGCCGGTGCTTTCGCTTAACACTCTCCTGCTTCCGCTGTTCTTTGCCGTTTCTTTGGCCGCAGGAATTTATCTGTACGGGATCGATGCATGGACGATGGCGCTGATCAGCATCCCGGTGTTCCTCTTCTCCGTTTCAAACATACTGAGCAAGGCGCTGGCCGGCTTCGGCGACTTCCGGTCGCAGTTCAATTCCGTGCTTTTTCCGAGAGCGCTTAATTTGATTGCAGTCCTGACGGCCTTCTATCTTTCTTCCGGCCTGCAATCTTATCTCATCTCTCTCTCTGTGTTTGCCTTGCTTCAGACAGTGATCCTTGCACGCAAACTCTCACTGCACCTTAGTCTCCGCGATGCGTTTGGATTCAGCATGGGAAGAATTCGCGAGCTCTATTCCGTCATTCCGCTCGGCGGTGCTGTTGCATTCAACTTTCTTTACGACAAGATCGACATTCTGATCATAACAAAGCTTCTCGGATTTCATGAAAGCGCGATCTACTCCGTCTCCTACGGCTTATACAAGACCGCGACTTTCTCCTTTGCATTCCTGCTGATTCCCGCGCTGACCAAGTTATCCGCAATGTCCTCGAGAATGCCGGCTTTCAGACTTCTACTTGCAAAGTACACCTGGCATATTTTCCTGATCTGCCTTGTCACCACGGCGGCTGTTTACTTTCTTGCCGCCCCTGTTGTGACCCTTGCCTACGGAGAAAAGTATGAAGAATCCATTTCTTATCTCAGGATACTTTCTGCTGCAATGATCGGAATCGGACTGAACAACCTCTTCGGCGTGGCATTGAACGGACTCGGATTGTACAGGCAGAATCTGTATGTTACGCTTATAGGACTGGCTGTTAATATTGGAATGAACCTTATGCTCATCCCGGGTATGGGAATTCTCGGCGCGGTTATAGCAACTATCGCTACCGAGTATCTTGTGCTTGCGCTTGACAGCCATTACATAAGCAAACACTTCAGCAAAACGCTGTAACTATGGGTACATCCAACTGGCAGAACATCTCCTACAACATAGACCTGGTGAAGCGCCTTGACCCGCAGTCTGTGCTTGACATCGGCGCCGGTTTCGGAAGATGGGGCATTCTTTTCAGGGAGTTTCTTGAAGTGTGGGGCGAAAGAAATATTTCCGGCAAGTGGAGAAGAAGAATTGATGCAGTGGAGGTGTTCAGTCCTTATATTAAAGAGTATCATAATTTTTTCTACAGCAATGTTTACAATTGTGATGCACTTGATTTCATGCGTAAGCTTGAAACAAGATACGATCTGATCAACTGCGGTGACGTGATAGAGCACTTCGAAAAGAAGGATGCAACCGAACTGATCGGCCTTTGCCTGAATAAGTCAAAGCACCTTCTGATAAACATTCCGCTTGGAAGCAACTGGGAACAGGGTGCGATCAACGGCAATGAATATGAAAGGCACAGGAGCTTCTGGGAAATATCCGACTTCGCATCTTACAGGCACAACATTGCGGAAGTGTTTGAAGATGTTGAGCTCAGGAAGTTTCTAGTCATCCTGATCTCAAATGATCCCATTGACCTGACCGCGGCGTACGGAAAGCACTTCCGTCTGAAGTCAGTGATGAAGAACAAGCTTGGCCTGGCAAGGCTTGTAAATCTGATCTCCGGAGAGAAATGACATTCAGAGTGGGGTTGAGAGATATTGTCCTGCTTCCGGGCCTCATCACAGTATTTCTGATCGTTTCATTCAGGTACTTTGCCTGGGTTGTTGATGATCTGTACATCTACTTCCGTTATGTCGAGAACTTTGTATCGGGATACGGCATTGTCTTCAACCGGGGCGAGCATGTGGAAGGATTTTCCAGCTTTCTCTGGTTTGCATGGCTTGCACTTTGCAGGAGTGCAGGCGCAGATCTTGAGACTGTCGCAAAATATTCCTCTCTCTCCCTCGCGGTTCTTAACATACTGCTCGTTCAGATCCTTTCGTTGAGGATCTTGCCGGGAAGACTTGCGATTGCGGCTCCGGTGCTTACAATGTTTTGCCTTCCCTATGTGATCTGGGCAGTGTCAGGATTCGAATTGATGCTTTTCATATTCCTTCTCCTGCTTGCAGTCCTCATTCTCAGCAATGAAAACTCCGGCGCAATTGCCCTTGCCGGATCTGCCTTTGTCCTGTTTCTGCTGACTGTCACCCGGCCTGAGGGAATTCTGTTCGCGATCTGTCTGATCTATTATGCGTTGTTCACAACAGGTAACAGGAGAAGACTAAGACTGCCGCTTCTGATATATCTTACTCTAACTTCAGTCTTCTTCGGCTTCAGACTTGCCTACTTTGGCGATGTATTTCCCAATACTTATTATGCAAAGATCGGGCACGGAATATTCGGGGACTATGAGGCCCGTTCATACAAGAACGGCGTTCTGTATTTTATCTTCTTTCTGAAGGACAATCCGCAGTTCATACCGGGATTGATCTTTGCATTCGTCGTTCTTATCAGGTACAGGTCAGAAAGGCTTCTTATGATGCTGTCGCTGATGCTGATCTGCCAGCTTGCATTCATCACGTTTGCCGGCGGCGACTGGATGGTTCAGCACAGATTTGCAGTGCCTGCAATACCACTGCTTGCGCTTCTCACGGCAGGCCTGTTAGCGAAACTGAGCAGAGGCCGTGAGCTTGCAGGCGCGGTGACCGCGGCATTGCTGTGTGCTGTTTCTGCGGCAAGCCTTGTGTTCGGAGATAAGTCCGTCATCGAACGAGAAACCATACTCTGGAATAATGTGAAAGTGGTTGCGCCGTCCATGGGAAGTATAATTGGCCCCGGGAAAGTTGCGGCAAGCGGTGCCTGCGGAATAATCCCCTACTTCCTCAGAGATGTGACGGTCATTGATATGGTAGGCCTTACTGACAGGACAATTGCGAAAGAAGGTTACAGGTCCGGTATGTGGTTCGAGCGTGCTATGCCGGAATATGTCTACTCAAAGGATCCGCAGTTTCTGATAATGTGGAAGAAGAAGGATGAGAACGGAGTATACAGGTTCAAGTACGCCGCTCCTGTTTATGAAGAGATGTCGAAGGATCCGGGCTTTGAGGATTTCGAACTTGCAAAGTCGTACGACGTGCTGAGCGATGTTGTGATTGAGATATATAAGAGAAGGGACGGCTGAGTGAAGATCGCATTTGTCGGAAGGTATGAACATGGTGAGATCCTCAGCGGCCCGGGCAAAGTTGCCGCACGGCTGTTTGAGGAAGCTTGCAAAAAGCACGATGCTGAATTCATCACATACTTCTTTGACGGAAGAGTGCACGGCATGCAGGAAAAGTTCTTTGGCAGGAAGGAACACAGCGACGGTTCAGGGAGAGTCGTCGTAATGGGCATAGTCCCCATGATGCGGCATCTGCAGAGAACATCGCCCGACATAATACACATAGTCAACTTCGAGAGGTTCGCATCGGCGCTCAAGTACGTTAAGCCGCTTGTCAGTTCGACTTTTGTTTATACCGTGCACGGCATTGCCGCAACGGAGAACGGGAGATTCAGAAACGTTACGGAAGATTATGCGAAGCGTGACCGCATTGCCGAATCTTCACTGTTTACATTCTGTGACAAGATCGCATTCCTATCAGCGCAGACACTTGATACAGCAAGGGCAACTTACAACTTTGACGGATCCAAATGCAGGATTGTTCCTAACGGCATTGATGATGAATTTAATTCACGGGTTCTCCGCAAGGCGCACGGTAATAAGCTGAAACTGGTATTCACCGGTGATCCGCGAAGAACGGAAAAGGGATTTGAAGTGCTCACAACTGCACTTGAACTGCTTGATCTACCTTACACACTTCATGTTGTTACAGACTGCAATGCAGATTACGGGAGAAACATAGTTGTGCAAAGGAGGATGAGCGGAAAAGGGCTGGCGGAATTTTACTCTGACAAGGACATATTCATCTCGTCAAGCATTTACGAACCGTTCTGCATGTCTGCAACGGAAGCAATGGCTTCCGGGCTTGCTTGCATAGCATCTGACAGTACGGGAATGTCACGGTACATCAGAGACGGGATCAACGGATTCATATTCCCTTCGGGAGATCCGTCAGCGCTTGCGCAGTTAATTGCAAAGCTCAACAGCGACAGAGAACTTCTTGCATCAGCAGCAAATGAAGGCATGAAGATCTACGGCATTCTCAGCTGGGACAAAGTTTTTGAAATTTACGAATCCCTTTACCGATGAAGGTAATACACCTGCTAAATTCAGTGAGCGATTCGGACGGAGTCTCAATGCATGTACTTCAGCTGACAAAGCTCCTTTCGGCAAACGGTGTGACTTGCAGGATAGTGGCAGGGAAGATCATCTCAGCACGCAAGTTTGAAAGAGAGGGAATCACTCCTCTTGAAATGCCGGAATTCCTGCATGCCCGAAGATCGGTGGCTACAATGAGTGCAGCCGTGAGTAAGTGTTACGGACTTCTCCGAGATTCGGGTGCGAAGATCATACATTCGCACAGCCACTATGCGGCAAACATCGCGTGGTATGCCTCCAGGCTGGCCGGCACTTCAACAGTTCAAACAGTACACGGCATCATTCCGGAAGGAGGATGGCTTGGGCATTTCAAAGCGAAGAGGTTCATATGCGTAAGCGAGACTTGCGCTGAACATCTCATTGGCCGCGGGATCAGCAAGGACAGGATACATCTGATCCGTCAGGGCGTTGCGCATTCTGCCGCGCCCAAAGCGAAATTCACTGAAGATGAGATCAGAGTGTCGTGCATTTCAAGACTTGAACATGAAAAGGGAGTTGACCTCTTCTTTGAAGCGGCATTGGACATCACAGGGAAGCTTCCGGGTTTCAGGTTTACGATTGCGGGAAGCGGATCGCTTGAAGAGAAAATATTGCGGACACTTTCCGGTACAAAGAAAAGCATTGAATTCATTGGCGAAGCCGAAGATCCTTTTGCCGTTCTTGACATGACCGACATAGCTGTGTTTCCCGGCAGAATACCAAATGAGGGCTTTCCGATGACTATCGCTGAAGCCGGCATTGCAGGATGTCTTGTCATTTCGTCAAGATTCGATTCACTTAAGTATGTGTTTGATGAAAAACTCGACGGGCATGAATTTGAACTCGGAGACCTTCAGGGCCTGAAAAGGAAGATCATTCACTCTGCACAGAACAAGGAAGAATCTGCTGAGAGGGCAAGGCACTTCTGCAATAAGGCAAAGAGACTTTTTGATGCAGATAAATTCTGCAAGAAGCATATGGATGTCTATGAGAAGATCCTTTGACGGAGGGCTGACAGTGCTGATGCCGGTTTACAATTGTGAGAAGTATGTGTCCCAGGCAGTCAGGTCAGTGCTGAATCAGTCGCTAAGCAACTTTGAATTTCTTATCATTGACGACGGCTCAACCGACAAATCTCCGGAAGTTGTCAAGTCATTCAATGACGAAAGGATAAGGATCATCGGCAAGGATCACACGGGACTCGCGGACTCGCTTAACATGGGGCTTGAATTCGCCAAAGGAGAATGGATCGCCCGCATTGATGCCGATGATATTGCTGTGCCAAAGCGGCTTGAGCTCCAGGCCGAGCATATCGCAAAGGAACCGGACACAGATGTTGTAGCCGGTTATTCAGTCTATTTCACAGGAGATAACAAGATCGAGTTTGCCGTGAAGCCGCCCGTTTCAAACGATGAGATAAGGAAGATGATGGACGTTCACAATCCCATAAATCACTCCACAGTGACTTTCCGCAAGAGGTCCGTCATTGATGCCGGAGGTTATGATGCGGGTTTCGGTTGCTTCGAGGACTTTGAGCTTTGGTTAAGGATCCGGGATAAAGTGACTTTCAGCATCATCCCTGAAAACCTCGCGTTCACAAGGCTGAGGGAAGGCTCAATGACCTCAGTTGCCGAAGCAGGAAAACTGTACTCACTTTTGAATGCTAACCTGAAAAGTTTACGGGAAAAGGGTGAAGAACCCGAGTATCTCAGCGAGTGTGAATTCAGGATCGAGTATTTCTACGGCAGTAAAGACAGAGTGAAGGAAAAGAAGTTCAGACTGAATGATCCTAAAATGCTGGCGGCATATCTTTCCTCACTTCTTCCTGAGAAGAGTTTTCAGCGCCTCAAGAATTTACGCCTTCGCTACAGACTGGAAATGAGCAGGGCTGAAAGGTTCCGCCTGCAGGAAGAACTCCTGCACATCACTGCTCCGAATGAAACTTCGGCAGAATGAAGGATTCAAAGAGACTGGCGGCTTATCTGCTGTTGTTGTTTGCACTGTACGTTATGTTCGTCGGCTCTGCCGGCTATTTCGGCATAGGTTACTTGTCTGACGACCATCTGAACATCATATCCGCATCTTCATCAACTCTCGGTGAAAAATTCACGGGCAAAGTTCCGTACTACAGCCCACACCATTACAGGCCGGCATGGTTCATTGCAATAGAAATCTCGCGGGGATTGTCAGAAATTCTCGGAGAAGGAATGGAAAGTGCAATTGTTTCCAGAGCATTGAATCTTCTTCTTTTTCTTGTTCTCGCATCGCTGGTCGCTGTGCTGGTTTTCAGATTGTCCGGAAATGTTTTCATGCCGCTCAGTGCAGCCGCGGCCGTACTGCTTTTTCCGAACAACATAAACAGCATTTGCTGGACGATCGGACTGGTTGATCTCATGTGCGGTTCGCTGATACTGAGTTGCCTCCTGTATTCTCTGAGATATGCAACTTCAGGCAGAAAAGTATCCGCACTGCTTTCTGTCGTCTGCCTTGCGCTTGCGCTTCTTACAAAAGAGACCGCAGTGATAACTGCATTGGTCTGCTTTCTATTCCTGCTTTGGACAATGCCGGCAGAAAAGAACAGGCGTGCGAAACTGCTTGCGATTCAGATGCTTGTTACAGCTGTTTATATTGTATTCCGCCTGACAGTTACCGGTTCCGGCCCGGCCGGGATGATGACGGCATATTCCGGAGGCGGAGCAGGAAGAGCCGTCGTACTCATACAGGCGGTGCTGTCTGCATTCATTCCGTTTGATTACCTTACGATCCGCCATACACTTTCAGCATTAACACCGCTGACGCTCGCAACCATTTCTGCTCTTTCACTGCTCAGCCTGTTGATCCTTCTGATCATGATCAGAAACGGCTCTGCCGGAGTGACAGCAAAATGTTCTGTGCTCTTTTTTGTAACCATAATTCCGAATTTGTTCGCAGGCTATTTCAGGCCACAGCTCATACTTATCCCGTTTGCACTTACGGCCACGCTTTTCATGTCTCTGTTGTCCGGAATGTTCTCCGTCCGCAAACTTGCTTTTCTGCCTGCGCTCTTGCTGGTCCTTCTGTGGACACTGATCTCTTACAAAATCATAGGCCAATGGAAGGATGCCTCAGAGATCTCAAAGAGATCTTTCGCCCTTCTCAGGCAGATCCCGGCTGATGAAATTTCGGATGCCGTAATAATAGGCCTGCCGGGAAGACTGGGACAGTCGCATATTTCAGAGTATGTGACGGGAACATACAACTGCCTTAATCCCGCAAGTGACGGAAGCATTGTCAGCATAAGTGACGCAGTTCACACATCGGCTCTTGATGAGGCATCGCTTTATTCTGAGATCAGGCATAGAGCGACAGACAGTAACTCGGTTGAGATCTTTGCAGCCGGAGAGACGCAGTACTTTCAGATCACAGGCTCAAGGCAGGACACAGCAACCGTAAACGGAGTGAAGATCAGACTCGAGGGGCAGAATGATTTCATGAAACCGACACGGGTAATACTTGAAACGAGCGGAACGCAAACACCGGTATATCTTATGAACAACGGAAAGCTGAGCAAGCTGAGATTTTGAAACACCGGATTCTTCACATAACACCCGATCTCAATTACGTTGACGGCAGGTCATACTATGTTACACTGCTTTCGCGCACTCAGCAGGAACTCGGGCACAAGGTCATTGTTGCAACAGGCGGAGGCGATGCATTGGGCAGGGCGAAATGCAGGGTTGATGTTGTGAAAGGCCTCATGAACAAGCGGGAAATTGCCCGTACGCTGAAAGAGATCTCACGTATCATTGATGAGAATGAAATAGACACGGTTCATACTCACCACAGGTACTGCGAACTTCTGGCAAATACAGTAAAGTCCGGGTCAGTGAAGACGGTGATGACTGCATTAAGCATAGTTGACAGAAGATACTTTATAGATTATCGCTCCGACAGAATAATTGCGGTCAGCGATTCAGTTCGAAAAATGCTGACAGACAAGTTCAGGATCAGTGAAAGCAGGATCGTCACAATACCAAACTTTGCTGATTCAGCGGAGCTTGGAAAGATTATTTCAGTACGAAGGAAAGCGTCTTCCATATTCACACTGTTTTCGGCCGCACGTTTTCATGAGGAAAAGGATCCGGTCACACTCCTGGAAATGATGAAGATACTGAAATCAGCAAATGTGAAACTCATGCTTGCCGGGAGCGGGGAATTGGAGGATGATCTCAGACAATACTCCGCAAGAAACAATCTTAATGTTGAATTCATAAAACCTCGGGAAGATCTTCTTGATCTCTTTTCAATTGCAGATCTTTGCATACTTACGTCCGTGAGGGACCCTCTGCCGACTTTCCTCCTTCAGTCAGGACTTCATTCAAAAGTGTTTGCCGGTGCAAGAACTGACGGCATTTCCGAGGTCATAAGTGACAGAGCGAACGGATTGCTGTTTAAGCCGCGTGATGCAAGAGCCGCGGCGGATGCAGTCACCTTTGCAGTGAAAAATCCTGAAGCATGCCGGGCAATGGCAGGAAATCTTCACAAAGAGGTTATGCAGAAGTTCACTGAGCAAGTGAACACAAGAAAGATCATCAGTATTTACGATGAACTCGCGGGAGGCGGATGAATAGAGAAAGCGGAATGAACAGAAGAGTTCGAATTCTGGGAATTGATGTCAATGCCTTCACATATCGCTCCTTTCTTGAGCTGGTGAAGAATGCTGTTTTTGAAAACAAGAAAGTGTCAGTCGGATATGCAAACGCGCTAACGCTTACGCTCTGCAGCAGGGATGAAGGGTCAAGGACTGCATTGGGTTCAATGGATTTCATTCATCCGGACGGAGCCGGAGTATTTTCTGCGTCAAGGTTTCTGTATGGCAGTGACTCTCTTCCTGAAAGAATTACCGGTTCGGACTTCTATCCCATGCTGGTAAGACAGTGCATTGAACACGGCCACAGTGTGTACTTCTTTGGGCACAGGAAAAGGAACCTGGAACTCATTCAAGGGAATTACCCGGAACTGAGCATTGCCGGAGTTCATGAGGGTTATGATTTTGAGGATGAAGAAGTTATCCGCCGGATTAACCGGTCCCGCGCACAGATTCTCCTGGTTGGGCTCAGCTTCCCGCTCCAGGAAAAATGGATAGCCGCACACAAAGAAGCACTTAACTGCAACCTGATCCTTGCGGTCGGTGACGGCATAAGGGTGTTCTCGGGCGAGAAATCACGGGGCCCGGTCTTTATGAGAAAAGCCGGACTTGAATGGCTTGCGAGAATCGCCGCCGAGCCCTCGGTCTATTTCCGCAGATATGCGTCCGGGATCCCGGAATTTGCCTTCAAAGTACTGAGACAGAAACTTCTTTCACGGTGAACCATATCCCGGATCGAGGCTTGTGAATAAGGGAAATTGACTGAAATTATTGGCAGGAAATACTATATTGGCACTATCAAACACCATCCCAAACAAAAGACGGAGCATGAATAAAGGTTACTGTATTTTAATGCATTAACTTCTGTATTCATCATATGAAAAAGACACTTCTTGCGGCAATTGCTTTACTCCTTTTGTTTGCGGACAAGAGTCATTCCCAGAATTTCAACTGGATCACCCCAAACAAGACATACCTTAAGCTATACGTCAACGATGACGGAATATACCGACTCGGCAGGGCGGACTTTGCCTCTGCGGGAATCTCCACAAGCGGGATCGATCCAAGGACCGTAAAAGTGCTTTATAAAGGAAATCAGATCCCTTTGTATTTCTCCGGGGAGGATGACGGTACATTTGACGAGAATGATTTCATGGACTTCTATGCTGAACGCAACTACGGCGGCCCTACAAAACATCTCGATGCAAACACCAATCAGAACGTGTACACCACCAATGAATACTATAACATGTTCTCAGATACAAGCATTTACTGGGTTGACTGGGGTGGTGCAAACGGACTGAGAATGCAGCGCTCATCATATATTGCTCCTGAGAACTTTCCTAATAATTTTCATCTGAAGAAGGCGCATTTCGAAACTGATGCGTTCTACTACCTTGGAGAAACAAGAAACCCGAACAGCGATTTCAGATACTTCAGCACCGAAAGAGTAGTAGGCGAAGCCTGGTTCTGGCGTTCACTTACGATTGACGACAATACTTTCACGCAGTCCGTAAGTCTCAGTGATGTTGCTTCTTCAACACAGCTTTGCACACTTAAAGTATTTGCATTCTCCGTTTCATTCACAGATTCAGTTCTGAATGAGCACCGGCTCGAAGTTAAGATAAACAACACGATCGTTGACACGCTTTTTGCCAATAATCTTGCGCGAATAGACGCTTCGGTCCCCTTTTCTTCAAGTCTGCTGACCAACGGCTCTGACAATGTGATCACTCTGAGATACATACCCCTGCTGACGGGCAATTATTATCCGGTATTGTTTCTTGACTTTGCAACACTCCTTTATCCGGCCGAATTAAAGTTTACTTCCGGCAGGCTCGGAGCCCTGCTGACTTTGCAGGATACGGTAAGCAGAAAGATTTCAGTAGCGGGAGTAAATTCGTCACTGCCCCTGAATATCTATGACATAAAGAACGGGATCCGGATCGAGAACTCATCCGTTTCGGGAAACAATCTCATATTCTCAGGAAAGTCCAATTCCAGGTTTGAAGTGATCAATCAGAACATTACGAAGAAGCCGTTCCGCATCGAGCAAAGAAGAGTGCCGGATCTTGTTTCCTCAGGCAACGGCGCAGATTATGTGATCGTATATAACAAATTGTTTGAAACACAGGCCGAACAGCTGAGAAGCCACAGAGAGTCACACAATAATTACCGCTCAGTAAAAGCAGAGATCCGGGATATCTATGATATCTTTAATTACGGGATGGAGGATCCTGTGGCGGTCAGATACTTCATGCTTAATGCCTCACAGAACTGGGCACAGCCGTCTCCAAAATATCTCAGTCTTCTTGGAAGAGCCTCGCTTGATCCGAAGAGAAACGTTGCTTCAAACGAGTACTATCAGAACTTCGTGCCTACATACGGAAATCCGCCCACGGACGGTTACTTTGTAAATTTCAACATGGGCACGTTCACTTATTACCATATGATTTCCGTTGGAAGGATACCTTCATACACAGTAGCGGAAGCACAGGCATCAGTTGACAAGATCATTGCTTACGACCAGCTTTCCCCTCAGGTTTGGTGGAAGAAATTCCTTACCATCACCGGAGGCGGAACGAGGCAGGAACAGCAGAACTTCCAGGCAAAGTCTGAATTCATTCTGAATAACTACATTCTGTATCCTCCTATCAGCTCGAATGTCTCAAGGGTTTACAGAAGCGACTCTGCCGGTTATATCACATACAATTACAAGGATTCAATTAAGAAAGAGTTTGACCGTGGAACTCTGATCGCGAATTTCATAGGGCACGCCGCAGCACAGGACTGGGAGATCGGCCTCGAAGATCCGAGCACTCTTAACAACGGCCCGAGACAACCGCTTGTCCTCAGCTTCACTTGTTTTACAGGCAAATGCGCAGAACCAAACCTGCGCAGTTTCGGTGAGAAGTTTTTCCTGACGCCAAATAAATGCGCGATCGGTTTTGTCGGAACCACGGGATGGAGTTTTTCAGGAATAGGAGATACATACAACCAGCTGATGCTTAAGAATTATTCTCTGGACAGCGTCAGGAGCGTTGGCGAAATGGTTTCCTATGCTTCAAAGTTCATCGGTGCCGATTCACTCGGATTCGCATCAAGGAACACGGTGAACTGCTATAATCTGATAGGCGATCCGGCTACAGAACTGAAGATCCCGAAGGGGCCTGAATTCGACATCCGGGATAACGACTATGTTCTGTCAAACCCGTTTCCCGCGCTCGGCGAATCGGTCGGGTTGTTCGTTTACCCGCGCAATCTGGGGACCTTTGCCGACTCTGTGAAGATAAGGTTCAAACTCAAGCGAGATGACCAGATAAGCTCTGCCAAAGACACTGTTATAAGAGCGTTCGCATACATTGATACTCTTGTCCATTCGTTTACGATCGATACTGCAGGAAACTATACGATGACGGTGATACTTGATCCTGACAGGAGATTCAATCAGCAATATACGAGCAATGATTCGATCACAATTCCGCTGACAATAAGGAATCTGTCTTATGTTCAGATCAGGCCCCTTGAGAATGCATTGCTCAATACATCTTCATTCAGATTCACAGGACTGAATCCGAATGTAGACTATGCGAGTACAAACGCAAAGGTCATAATGCAGATCGATACCAGCGTGTTTTTCAATTCCCCTGTTTCACAGACCTTTACAACATCGGAGCTCAGCGGCCTTGTAACAGGTTTCAATGTTAATCTGCCCGTTACTGAGATCAACACGCTCTATCACCTCAGAACCAATGCAATTGTCGGAAATGACAGTTCCGGGTGGTCTGAAATCAGGAACGTGATCTACAACCCGGGTGCGACAGACGGACTGGTTTCAGATTCGGCATACACTGTTTACGTATCCAGGCGCGAGCAATTCGGTTTTCAGAATCTTGTGAACATCAGTCAGACCACGGAAGGACTTTCGTTATCCACATTTACCGGAAATCTCTATGTGAAATCTTACGGAAGCAACGGTCCGGAAGCATCATATTTCACAATCAACAATATCAACTACTACAGCGACGGAGGTTCAAACGTAGGACTCAACATTGCAAAGATCAGGAAGTTCACCGGGCAGGTCCCTGAGATCAGGCACTTCAGAATGAACTCGCCCTCATCTTCGGATTCCGTTGTAGCTTATCTCAACACATTCGACACAACGCATTATATGATGCTTTACATTGCATCATACGTACCCGACTCCGATTCTCTCCGCTCCAATGCGCGCGCGAAGATCCGGGAGTTCGGAAGCTTCAATGTTGATTCGGTCAAGAGATTTGATCAGTTCGATACGTGGGCGTTTTTCGGATTCCTGGGGGCTCAGCAGAGTCAGGTCTGCGACAGATTCCACAGGTTCTTTTCCAATACAGTATGGACGCCTCTTGACTGCCAGATCTCACCGCAGTTCACTAATCCCGGAGGAAGCATTTCGCAGTCATTCGGTATTGCAGACCAATGGAGGAACTTCTCGTGGGAGTCAATAGTAAGCCCAGGCAATCAACTGGTGTTTGATGTATTTGGGATTTCGAGAGACGGCATTCAAAACGTTCAGCTTGCTTCAGGATTGTCATCGTCTCAGCTTGTGAATATTGATACGATCGACAGTTACGAATATCCTTCCATCAGGCTGGATGCAAGGCTTTCAATTGACACTGTTACGGGAAACAGTTCTCCCGTATTCAGATCAGCAAGTGTGAGGTATGTGCCTCCGGCAGAGCTGGCTCCGTACAACAACTCTCTCGTCGGCAGTGATTCTTCCGTGCAGGAGGGTGACAGCATCTCTTTCTCGGTGAAGTACTACAACATCGGATTCAGGGACATTCCTGCTTATGTGAACCGATGGTATGTCAAGAACCAGGGGATAGAGACCGTCCTCAGAGTAGATACGATAACAAGCCCGCTTTTGATCGACAGCGGCATGACTTCCGAAGTCACATTCTCAACATCAGGGCTCAGGGATCCCAAGCTGAGACTGGACACTATGGATATATACTTCGAAACTTCCCTGACCGGAAATACAAACGAACTTTTTCCGTTCAACAACATTGCACTCAGGAGTTTTGTGGTGGAAGGAGACTCGGTAAGGCCGGTGATAGAAGTGACCTACGACGGCAAGCAGCTGATCAACGGAGATTATGTGCAGAAGAATCCGGTGGTTCTGCTGAAGTTCTTTGACGACAGCAGAATGGTGATCAGCGATACATCAAACGTGAAGGTGTATCTGGATAACAGGTATGTCCCTTATTCGATCAACGGAGCGGCCAATCCCAATCTCACCATTGAGTTTCCTGATGACCTCTTTCTGCAGGCGCTTGTCACATACAAGCCCACTTTGTCTGCCGGAGAGCACAGACTGAGATTCATAGCCACCGATATTTCCGGAAACTTTGCAGATTCGATAGTGAATACAGTCGTTGTGAATCCGGACATGGGAATCATAGACATTGCAAATTACCCGAATCCCATGAAGACAGAGACCAATTTCATGTTCAGCCTGACCGGCGAAAACAATCCGACTTCATGCAAGATAAAGATCTTCACAACGGCAGGAAGACTGATAAAGGAGATCAATACACCCGCATATGTCGGATACAACAGCATTTACTGGGACGGCAAGGATGACGACGGCGATTACATTGCAAACGGCACATACCTTTACAAGATGATAATTCAGGGAAATTCGCAGATCGAAACATCCATTCAGAAACTTGCAGTGCTGAGGTGAAGTGATGAACATTCGCGGATCAGATATGAGTATTTCAAGGCGGCCTACAAAATTCAGGATCGAGCCGGGCAGGAAATGGAAGCTTCTTGATCTGAAGGAACTGGCATACTACAAAGACCTGCTGTACTTCTTTGTATTGCGGGATTTCACAGTGCAGTTCAAGCAGACAGTTCTCGGCTTCCTTTGGGCGGTAATTAATCCGGTCTTTCAGATGGTGGTCTTCTCCGTGATCTTCGGAAAGCTTGCCGAGATCTCAAGTGACGGAATACCCTATCCCATCTTTTCATTTGCCGCGATCCTGCCTTTCAACTATTTCTCGCAGTCGCTTACCGGAGCAAGCGGGAGCCTTGTGGGCAGTGCATCGCTTCTGACAAAGGTATATTTCCCGAGGATACTCATCCCTATTACGCCTGTACTTTCCAAGCTGGTTGATTTTGCCATAGCTTTTGTTATACTGATCTTCATGATGCTCTATTACAGCATCAGCCCGACATGGAACATTTTGTTTCTGCCTTTGCTGATCATCATCATGATCCTTTCGGCAATGGGAATGGGAATGTGGCTGTCGTCACTTGCAATACAATACAGGGACGTGAAGTTTGCTTTAAGTTACATCACAACGCTTCTGATGTACACAGCTCCGGTAGTATTCCCCGCTTCGCTCATTCTGGAGAAGTTCGGCAACACTGCATACCTGTTGTACGGGATTTATCCCATGGTGGGAGTGATCGAAGGTTTCCGTGCGGCATTGCTCGGATTTAAACCAATGCCGTGGGAATTGATTGCGATAGGAGCAGTCAGTTCAATAATACTTTTTGTAACAGGAGGAAGTTATTTCAAACGTACCGAAAGAATTTTTGCAGACGTAGCATAGGACAGCAAAATGCCAAACCACACAATTGAAGTTAACGATGTCAGCAAAGCTTTTCTGATCGGACTGCAGGAGTCACGAAAAGAGACTCTTGGTGCAGCCATTTTCTCCTGGGTAAGATCTCCTGTCAAGAATTACAACATTCTCAAGCGGCTGAACACTTACAATTACAGTGAGGAAAGCGAGGATCTCTTCTGGGCTCTGAGGAATGTCTCCTTCAAGCTGGGACAGGGCGAAACGCTCGGGATCATTGGCAACAACGGCGCCGGCAAGAGCACACTTCTGAAGATCATTTCACGCATTACCAATCCCACGCACGGTTATGTGGAAGTTAACGGAAGAGTATCGAGCCTTCTGGAAGTTGGCACGGGCTTTCACAGCGAACTCACTGGCAGGGAGAATGTCTATCTTAACGGGACAATTCTCGGGATGTCAAGAAAGGAGATTGACAAGAAGTTTGATGCCATAGTGGATTTTTCCGAAGTTGAGAAATTCATTGACACACAGGTGAAGAAGTATTCAACCGGAATGAGATTAAGACTCGCATTTTCCGTGGCCGCTTTTCTTGAACCCGATGTGATGATAATTGACGAAGTGCTTGCCGTGGGCGATGCGCCGTTCAGGAAGAAGAGTCTTACAAAGATGATAGAAGTTGCAAAGGGCGGGACATCGGTGATTCTTGTCAGCCATAACCCTCTTGCAGTTCAGCAATTGTGCAAGAACACTATACTTCTTACGCACGGCAGAATCACAGACTTTGGTGCAACCGATGAAGTGATGCAGAGGTATCTTGGAGGGGTTACAATGGACAGGACAATACAGGAATGGAGCCTTGAAGAGGCTCCGTCTTCAGATGATGTGAAGCTGATTAAGGCGGAAGTCAGGCCTTCAAGTCCGGGAGTTCCGGTAATTAGGCCGGGAGACGGATTTGAGTTTGAGTTTGTCTTTTACTTCATGTTTGAAGAAGAGTGCGATGTTACCGTCACCTTTCATTTGAATGACGAATATGAGAATCTGGTATTCATTGGCAGCACCGCGCTTACAAATCTGAAATACATTGCGGGCAAAGGTTATTTCAAAACAGTGTGCAGGATCCCGCCGGATCTGCTTAACGGAGGGACGTTCACCGTAACCAAACTTTTTGTCCTCAGGAACTACTCGGAATTGATTTATGAGCATAATGAGATACTAAGCTTTGAGATCACCAGTGATTATGCCTATGAACACGGCAATAACGGGAGGATTGACGGATTGCTGAAACCGAAACTCGACTGGGAAGTGAAGGCCAATGTCGAAACTGAAATGATGCTATGACTTCTGACGAATTGATCACTGAAATAGTACTGCCTTCAAAGATCAATCCTGAGAAACCCGCCCGGAACATAGTGCCCGGTGAATTACCTGCACGGTCTATTCCGAAGAATATTCCTTCAACAGCGCCTAACGGCAAACCCTGGCCGAAGATATCAATTGTAACACCATCCTTTAATATGGCAGGATATATTGAAGAGACCATATTATCTGTCATCGGGCAGGGGTATCCGAATCTTGAGTATATTATCATTGACGGAGGAAGCAAGGACGGTACAGTTGATATTATCAGGAAGTATGAACCATGGATCTCATACTGGATCAGTGAAAAGGATAGCGGTATGTATGATGCAATTCAGAAAGGATTCGCAAAAGCAACGGGTGAGATCATGGCCTACATAAACTCTGACGACAAGTACCATCACAATTCATTTTTTACGGTCGGCACTATCTTCTCGGACATGGATGATGTTGACTGGATATTAGGGCGCGCATCCTTTTACAATGACGAAGGAAGCATTGTTGATGTAAAGGATTTCAAAAAATGGTCCAAGCTGAATTACTATCTGGGTGATTACCAGTGGATTCAGCAGGAGTCGGTGTTCTGGAGAAGAAACCTCTGGATAAAAGCCGGATCCTTCATTAATACAAGTCTTAAAGTTGCCGGAGACTACGAGCTTTGGCTCAGGTTCTTCAAGTTTGCAAAGCTCTACTGTACTGACACCATTCTGGCAGGTTTCCGTTTCAGGACCAAAGATCAGTTGTCACTTGAGAAGATCGACCTGTATCATATGGAGATTGAGCAAGTGACCGACCTGAGCAACCTGCCGAGAGAAGACAAGTATGCCGTCAAGAAAGCAAAGTTCTTCCAGAAATACATTATGAGGATACCTGTGATCAGAAGACTGAAATGGCTCAGAAGGAATTACGAGAGAACTTTCGATTATCCTCCGAAGATCGTTTACGACTTCTACCAAAGGAAATTCTTAAAGAACTTCTCCGCCTGAAGGCTTGGACAGCCGGAATCTCATAAACGTAACAAAGACATACCTTCCTCCGTTTGAGGAGTTTGCCTCACTTCTTTCAGAAACCTGGAACACCCGTTGGGTCACTAATCAGGGCCCGCTTGCCGAACAACTTGAAACAAAACTAAAGGAGTATCTGGGAGTCAGGCATCTGCTGTTTGTCTCCAACGGCACTATTGCACTACAGCTGGCGATCAGAGCTCTCGGGCTTACAGGGGAGATCATCACAACTCCTTATTCCTATGTTGCAACAGCAACATCGGTTTTATGGGAGAGATGCAAGCCTGTCTTCTGCGATATTGACAAGAGTGACTTCTGCATGGATGTTTCAAAGATCGAAGCTCTAATCGGACCCGAAACTTCCGCAATACTTCCGACGCATGTATACGGTTTCCCGTGCGACACAAGTTCAATTACGCAAATTGCGGAGAAGCACGGACTCAAAGTGATCTACGATGCGGCGCACGCATTCGGTGTAAAGACCAAAGAAAGATCACTTCTTTCATTCGGGGATGTCTCGGCCGTGAGTTTCCATGCCACAAAGCTCTTCCACACCATAGAAGGCGGTGCGGTAATTACTGACAGCGACGAGATCGCGGAGAAACTATTCCTGTTCAGAGCCTTCGGCCATAAGGATGACGACTATATCAGCATCGGCATCAATGCGAGAAATTCCGAACTGCATGCCGCAGTAGGCCTGTGCAATCTTCCGCGGGTCGGATCGTTCATTCAAAGGAGAAAAGATCTCAAC
This sequence comes from Ignavibacteria bacterium, assembly GCA_019694675.1. Lineage (GTDB taxonomy): Bacteria > Bacteroidota > Ignavibacteria > Tepidaquicellales > Tepidaquicellaceae > JADJAH01. The sequence continues at coordinate 50,768 of JAIBBK010000051.1, read as the reverse complement.
GACTTATACAGAAGATCTCTGGATAATAGCAGGATCGAAATTCCTGCGATACCGAAACATATTGATTACAACTATTCGTACTTCCCTGTCCTGCTTAGCAACGAGGCTGAGGCGGTATCCCTCAAAGAGCACTTGTCTGCAGGGGGCATAAACACACGGAGGTATTTTCACCCCTCCCTGAACACCCTGCCCTATCTGAATCCGTCATCATGTCCGGTATCTGAGAATATTGCAGGCAGGGTCCTGTGCCTGCCGATGTATCAGGAGCTTGAAGATGAGGATGTTCTGAGGATAAGCCGTTCAGTGAATGAGTTTATGGGCTATTGATCCGGCTTCAGGATTGTGGAATAATTGTAATTCGATTGAATTGCTTTCTTATCTGATATAATTTGAGAGGACAGTGCATTGATATCGTGACATGGAATGCCGGCTGACAAGAATTAACATGCGATTGACTTGACAATTGAACTGCAAATTACTTCTTGAAGATTAATCAAGATCTGCGAAACGGATCACAAACTGTTAACATGCTTTTTATATCACATTCTCACAATTGAATCCGATACTCGAAGAAATATTTGAGAAGCGGACCACGAAGTCCGTGGATGGCCGGACGGTCAAAGTGAATGCTCAGATCTCAAGGCATGAGGGCGAACTCATTAGGAAATGCATTGAGCTGACCGGAGCGGAAGTGAGCCTTGAAGTCGGGCTTGCATTCGGAACATCCGCCATGATAATTTGCGAGAGTCTGAAAAAGACCGAAAGGACAAGACATTACATCATGGATCCCTATCAGATGTATGAAGCAAGTTACGGAGGCATAGGACTTAACAACATCCGGAAGTCCGGATTCGGCGACATCATTGAGTTCATAGACAAGCCCTCGCAGTTGGCTCTTCCCGAACTCGCTCAAAGAAATGTAACTGTTGATTTTGCATTCATCGACGGCTGGCATACATTCGATCATACATTGGTGGATTTCTTTTTCACCGATAAATTACTTCGCGAAGGAGGCATTGTAATTCTTGATGATACTGACTGGCCCGCGATTTCCAGGTTAGTCTCATTCATTGATTCAAACAGAAGTTATGAATATATTGCAGGCACACCACCAAGGACTTACAAAAGAAATGTGAGCCCATTGAAACAAGCAGTACGATCCAAACTTAGAAATATTACTGATAAACGACACTGCACCCTTCCCAGACACGGTGCCACTGCATTTAGGAAAATGAGCGAAGACCATAGAAACTGGGATCATTTTCAGGGTTTTTAGCAGACTGAAAATACATGTGACGCATATTGATTAATCTAAAGAATTACTCTGATGTCTTCAGCAAAAGAGATCATCAGGAGCGAAATGGATCATATCGCAGTCAAGCGTGTTGATCAGATCAAATCTAATTCCTACTATTACAAGCGCCTAACCAAATTCCTCAAGTACAATATTCCTGAGGGCAAGTCAGTAGTTGAAGTCGGCTGCGGCACAGGGCATTTCCTGCGGCACCTGAAGCCTTCCAGGGCTGTCGGCATTGATTTCTCGTCAGGCATGATCCGCATTGCGCGGGATCAGAATCCGGAATTTGAATTCCACGAAATGGATGCGGAAGACATTACCCTTGAAGAGAAGTTTGACTTTGTGATCCTCTCAGACACAATCGGATATCTCGAAGATGTGCAAAAAGCATTTGAATCGATCCTCAAGCTATGCCACAGCGAAACCAGGTTCATCATCACATACATAAATTTCCTCTGGCTTCCGGTTCTCAGGCTTGCTGAATTTCTCGGACTGAAGATGAAAGCAAGCAGAAACAACTGGATGAACATCAATGATATCACCAATCTGCTTGAAATGACCGGCTTTGAGGAGATCCGCTCCGGCAAGATGACGCTACTTCCTGTCGGAATCCCATTGCTATCGGATTTCATCAATAACTACATGGGTAATCTCCCCTTGCTGAACTCTCTTTGCCTGATGTCGTTCATTATTGCAAAGCCGGTTCACAGATATTCAGAAGATCTCAGCGTAAGTGTCGTTGTCCCTGCAAGGAATGAGAAAGGAAATATTGCAGAGATCGTCAGGAGAGTTCCTCAAATGGGAAAGGAGACCGAAGTTGTCTTTGTTGAGGGAAATTCTACAGACGACACACTGGCTGAGATCAGGAAGGTCTGCAGTGATTACACCGGTCCTTTGAAACTAAAGCACTTTGTGCAGGAAGGCAAAGGAAAGGCCGATGCTGTCCGCAAGGGCTATTCCGAATGCACAGGGGATGTGCTCATGATCCTTGACGCGGATATGACTGTACCTCCTGAAGATCTGACAAAGTTTTATGATTGCCTTGCAAGAGGCAGGGGTGAATTCTTGAACGGCTCAAGGCTCGTGTATCCGCTTGAGAAGGACGCAATGAGAACACTGAACATACTGGGCAACAAGTTCTTCTCAGTCATGTTCTCGTGGATACTGAACCAGAGCATAAAGGACACACTGTGCGGTACCAAAGTGTTCACAAGGTCTGATTACGAAAAGATTAAGTCAGCCAAGAGTTTTCTCGGCGACTTTGACCCTTTTGGCGACTTTGACCTGATCTTCGGAGCCGCCAAAGCCAACTTAAAATTCAGGGAGATTCCAATCAGATACAAAGCAAGGGTCTACGGTGAAACAAACATTTCAAGGTTCAGTCACGGCTGGATGCTCCTGAAGATGACAGTTTATGCCATGAACAAGTTCAAGTTTGTATGACAGAAGACATACTGCTGAAGCACAGGGAAGTCTGGAAGAAGAAGAAGATCCTCCGCGAAATTTACGAGGAATGGTACCGGATGATCATATCCGATCTCAGCTCAGCGGAAGGGCCGACTGTCGAACTCGGCGCAGGCGGCGGTAATTTCAAGGAATATTATCCCAAAGCGCTTTCAGCTGATATAGAAAAGAGGGATTGGCTTGATATGTCCTTTGATGCACATGAAATGCCATTTCAAGATCAGAGCGTAGCCAACTTAGTCATGATAGATGTACTGCATCACCTTGCGGATCCGGTAAGATTTCTTCACGAAGCCTCCCGTGTTCTGAAAACGGATGGCAGATTGATCATGCTGGAACCTTACCCTTCACTTTTCTCCAGAGTAGTTTACAAAATGTTTCATCCCGAGCCTTTCATTTATGATATTGACTATTTTAGCTATGAACCTGATTTGGAAAAACACCCCTGGGAATCAAATCAGGCAATACCTTATCTTCTATTCTACAAGAGATATGAAAGATTCAAAGAAGAATTCGGAGCAGATTTTGTGATCTTGAAGAAAGAGAGGTTGAGTTTCCTGGTCTATCCGGCATCCGGCGGATTTGAAAACAGGGCGCTGTTTCCTGATTTTGCAGTGCCGGTACTTAAAGCAGGGGAGCAATTATTGAGGCCATTAGGAAACCTCTTTGCTTTCAGATGCTATTTGGTATTGAACAAGACCCGTCGCAAGACATACTGAGCTTCACGTATGTGAGGCTGTAATGTTGGCAAAGTTTAACTAACTTTACTTTATTACGTCATGAAAACTTCCAGATTACCTTACTTATTCATATTTCCTGCCTTCGTCTTTTTTGTGGTTATATCCCACAAATTCTCACTTGGCCCTGATTTCATAAAGAGCAGATATGATCCGTCTTATATATTTCTCATGAATTCCCTCAATATTGCCAATCTGAGTCCTTCGGATTTTACAATCCAGCCGGGTTTGACTCTGCAGACAATAGGTGCGCTTAGCATTAAGTTCTTCAGGCTCTTCGATTACCCTGCAGACATGACAGAGTCTGTAATCTATAACCCGGAGACATATCTCCGCGCACTGGAGATTGAATTTGCACTGATCCTTGCTATGTCAGCCTTTTTGGCAGGATATGCTCTCTTCCGATATTCGGGCGATATATATGCAGCTATGATGATCCAACTCTCCCCTATCATATCAATTAACATATCTTACGTTGCAGCGACTTATTCACCCGACAGCCTTTTAATGTCTGCGACTTTGTTGCTGCTTGCCTATTCCATTCGTTACATTGGCACTACACATTCAAAGCACTGCACATTCATATTCTCATTAATTTGTGGATTTGGGCTTGCTACGAAGTTTGTCTTTTTGCCATCTTTGATAATACCACTCATATTATTGAAGGGCTTTGGCCGACGGTTTACACTTCTGATCCTTACTTTTGTAAGTTTCCTATTCTTCACAATTCCCGGGATTCTGAGCTTAGGAAAAACCTTAGGTTGGCTGTCCGCATTTCTTACCAGGAGCGGAAGATACGGAACAGGTGAATCGAATATTGTTGACCCGGGAACATACATGAACAATCTGTGGAAACTGATAACCAACGAGAGTCTATTTTTGTGGCTGTCTGTAGCAGTCCTGTTTCTCTTGTTCATAAGATTCATTTTCAAGAGTCCACAAAAGAATCAGTCGGGGGAAGCACAGTTTCTGAAAGCAATGATACTGGTAATAATTCTTCAGATCTTTATCAGTGCAAAACAATACACCCCGCGTTACATCATTCCTGCATTTATGATGATCTTGCCTGCCTTCTACTTTTCGTTCAGGCTCCTCCCCGGATGGCTCAGGTGGACTCATAGTCTTGGCACTGTAAATCCGATATGTTTCCTGATTTCCCTGTTCATTATTCTGTCTTTTACTATCAATGCGAAGAAGTTCAATGATTACAGTCAGAAGCAGTATCTAAATAGTCTGGTCTTCAGCACTATGATAACAGACTATACGCGTGATGAGAGTTTGATAGTTTGCTACGGAAGTTCTTCAGAACCATATGCACTTGCATTTGGAATCAGTTCAGCAGGAAAGCTCCGGAATCATTACACATCGTTCTTTCTTGACAGATTCAAATCTGATCTTGCATTCTTCGAAATTTACAGCGGGAAGATTTGGAGTTTCAGAACAGACTTCAAAGCTGATGAATTTATTAGAAGAAAAGGAAGACTGTATCTTCAAATCAGAAAGGATTTTAACAATCTTAATACTCTTGAAACCGTTGAAAGGAAACTTAAGGAAGACTTTGGAGTCAGAAATTTGCAGATGAAAGAAGTTGCAAAGAACCAATCTGATGAATATTTATATGAAATACTGATTTTGTAATCATGCAGGTGTTTTAATACCCAAATCAGTTTTAAAAAAAATCCCGGACCGCTTGACTCCGATCCGGGACATTCTTGCTGTAAACCCTTCCGGGTCAGCTCTTTGACCTTCGACTTCTGGAAAAAGCATACGCCAGTGACAGTATCAACGGAAGTTCAAATCCAAACAGGCCGCAAGATTTCTCATCCTTCTTTGAATTAGTTTCTTCTTTATTGGCCGCGTTGTTTCCTGCCTTCGGCTTTCCTTCCTTTGCCAGCGTTGCCACAAAGTACATATCGTTAGGACCTTCGATGAAACCCTTGCCTCTGAAGAATGTAACTTCTTTGTTATTGCCCTTTCCGTTGCTTGACTGAATCTCATCTTCTGATGACAACTTGCCATAAATCTGGCTCAGGTCATTGTCCTTGACGAAAGAAGGCGAGATCGTATTGGTAATTACCAGGCCAGTATCACTTTGATATGTACTGATCTTGGTTCCCGTCAGCGCCTTTATCTTATTCAAGTCATCTAAGCTCTTGAACTTCAGAACAATGTCAACCTGGAGTTGCGAAGCATCTTTAGTGTTCTTGCCTACAGACGATTTGAAAATCTCGACATTTGCTGCGGTAAAGTACTCATTGAACTTATCCTTGTTGAAGGTCAGATTTCCAATAAGATAGTTCTTTTGCTTCACCAGGTCTTCACTTGCCGAGTAAATTATTGTCGCATACCCCCACATTGTCTTTTTCAGATCAATCACCTGATTAAACTGTACTGAAGCGGAAAACGACGGAACATTTACGAAAATGCAAAGGGCCGCAACAAGCAGCAACTTCTTCACTACATTCATCTTAGATTTCTCCGTTTTTTGGTTAAATTAGTCTTCAGATCTTAATATTTCAATTCTGATATAACCCCCGAACGAATTCGTATGCCTGACAAACTTTATAATCCAATCCTTGGCATCTGCATGTATAATCGCAGAGATCTGCTGGATAACTGACTGATTTGGTAATTCCTTGAGTTATGGATCATAAGAAACTATCTTATAAAACACTGCAAGTGACGAAACTATTTTCTAACTGACACAATTCAGATTAAAGTTCTATGCTCAAATCTGTTAACAGCACCGAAAGACTTCAATTCGATTTTCATGAGCTCAAAAGCAATTTTGGAGGTTTCACATTTTCCACAAAGGAGCAGCTCCGGCTGTTTTCCGAAGATAACGCCAGGATTGAGCTGTTTAGAGGAATGATACAAGATGAGAATATCTCCATCCTTGAGTACCAACAGCTGTTTGCCTTCTATCTATTGAGGAAATTTACTCCGCAGCAATCGAGGGTGCTGATAATATCCGGGGTGAAGAGCCGGTTGTCTGAAGTGCTTGCAGACAGATTTGAATTCTGGAAGCTGGATGATATTGCATCACTCACAAAAGACTTTGAACCCGGCTCGTATCCTAAGATATTCCGAGAAGATAATCCTGACGAAACATTGCCTGTCCCTTTCAATTATTTCGATGTAATAATTTCTTTCGGAGACATAATTGGAACTGTTCCTAATGATTTCTTCGAGAGTAAATACAGACAGTTCAACAGCAATCTTAATATGCTCACCCGCCCTGGCGGAGTTAACTTGCATTGCCTGCCTGTATCATTCACTGAAGACTGGGAATTGAGATTCAGTCTGGCTTTGTTTTCTTTGCACAAAGAGATCTTTGTGATGAACAACACTGTAATAGATTATGCCCACCCCTTCAGCGCTAAAGAAGCACATAGTTTGCTTGCCTTTAACAGTGATCTGAAACCAGGGACTACTGGAACCAAAGCAAAGTTCAAGAAGAGCTTTTCATATAATGTTCTGACTCATAAGCACCCCGCACTTATCCGCGAATTCATAGATTCAAATCAGCCGCTTTACAGAAAGAAGAGGCCGGCATATTTTTTTCACCACTTAATAAAGTGCGGAGGATCTTCCTTAGGCGTTGCATTGGAAAAATGGTTTGAGTTCAGAGAAGATCTTTATGACGATGGTGCGCAGGTCAAGGTCTTCCAAAACAACCTTGACCTGTTCAAGAAGTTCAAATACAATCTTGAGACACTTTACAGCGATGTTTGTATAAGAGGGCACTTTCAGCATGACGGCATTCACATTCACCAAAGGTATCCAGAGATATTCGGCAGGGAAGATATTCGGGTCTTCACTTTTATCAGGGACCCTTTCGATGTACTCATTTCGCTTTACTACTTTGGAAAAAAGAGGGATTACGATTATCAGAATCTTTCACTGAAAGATTATCTGAGTGTAACGAAGAATTTTCTTGCGAAGATCATTCCCTGTGATGAAACTAATTACAGGGAGAGAATTGACAGATATTTCTTTGTCGGAATAGTGGAAAGGATACAGGAGTCTTTTGATAAACTCGCAGACCTCATCGGGAAGAAAAGAATGCAGGTTGGGAGATACAACACAACGGAAAAAGATGATCAGGTCAGGAATCTCTCACCTGAATTCATTGAATGGGTAAAGAACGAAAACAGCCTTGACTATAAGATATACAACTATGCAATTGAGAAGTTCAACCGGATATGACTCAAACCAATGACCGGCAAGTCTTGGTTACTCATGCGGAGATTCTTGAAAGAAGATTGATGTCAGGGGTATACGCTATTTCTTGATGAAACAATTGTAGGCAAAAGGTCTTCCGAATTTGTAGTAACTCTTCTGTGTTGCTTTCTGCCAGTTGTCGGCATAGTATTTTTCGGACATCGAATACAGGTTCCTGTCAACGACAATCTTCATTGGTTGAACAAATTTATTAACAGTGTTTCCTTTTTCGAAGAAGTGGCTCAGGATCTCGGGCGTCCAGACTCCGGGATCCTTGTACAAACCTATGAAACCAATAATTGCAGCTGCCCCGGGAACAAGCAATCTCATGATCTCCCCATACACCTGATCATATCTTTCAAAATCCCCCTGCTTTTCCTGCCCAAAAGAAGAGACTGCAAATACCAGATCAAATGCATTTGAATTCAGCTTTTCGGCAGAATTCCCCAGAAAAGATTCGCATATAGTAACATTCGAATCACCTGCAGAAGGGATCGTATCAATGGGCAACAATGTACAATCGTATTCTTTTGCCGCTGCATTCAAAGCAGGTGATATGTGATTGCCGATCTCAAGTATCTTGCTTCCTTTCTTCAGGTTATTGCTTATATAAGAATAGATCAGAAGATTCTCATAAACTTTGATGTCACAGTAATCCGGTTCGATCTTTCTGCCGTAAACAATGCTGTCCAGATTATTCAGAAGCATTTCATCCATCTGCTGTTTCTTCGAATAAGTATAGTCATCAATGTTCTTGTCTATTTCAGGCGGTCCTGAGTTAACATACTCACCGTTTCCGGATTCCAAAGGTTTTCTTGCAGCATTGAGCACCGTTACGAAGTTAATGGGTGAACTTCTGTAGTTCCTTTCCTGCTGCCACATGTATTTTTCGGCTACCTCCATCGGATTTTCAAATACAATCTTCTCAAACAACTCGTCCATTGCCTCTTCATTCGGCTTGGGCATCCAGCTTTCCCAGAATACATTCATAGTGTTCTTGGGTTTAAGCCACTCAAGTTTTGCTCCCTCATAAGCATCGAACACTTCTTTTGTGCTTTGCTTATAATATACATCATAGGAATGCGATACGATCCCTCCGGGTTTCAATATTCTGAATGTGTCTTCAAAAACTGCAGGGAGCACGTTATGAGGAATATGTTCAATAACCGAAACTGAATACACCAGATCAAAGTAATTGTCAGGAAGGTCTTTCACTTTATTACCCAGAAGCCCGGCAACAAACTTCACCTGAGGGTTCCACAGCCTGACATTTTCCAGATCCTCGGCAGACACCGAGCTGTCTTCAATTACATCATCCAGCCCCCACATTTCAACTTTGTCAGCGAAGATCTTGAATATGAAAGACATTGCGCCGTGTCCTACTTCCAATACTGTCTTTGGCTTGAAGCTCTCTATCAAATTTACGATGTGTGCATATCCAAGCGGCTTAAGCGTGTTCGGATGATTAGAAAGCATGGGATGTCTTTTGGCGATTTCCCACCAATGATCTGTTTTGCCCAGTTCGAACATATGTTATTCAGGTCTGTTTTGTTTTTCGAAGTAATGCAAATTAGCTCTGCATTCGTTGATTATCCATTACATTATTTCCTCCAAAACACATTATAAGAGAATGGCTTGCCGAATTTTTCATAGGGCACGCCGGTGACAGGCTCCCAATATTTCGAATAAGTTTCACTGCTTACAACAAAGAGGTCCGGATCTGACTCAGCTTCCAACAACGGAATGAACTTGTTCAGTGTATTCTGATGAGCGAACAGGTATTCTATAAGCGGATTAGTCCATACTTCATCCACTTCTCCGAGAAGCAGATCCGTTGTGTGGTCTATGCAGTGAAAGGAATATCCACCGGGCTTGAGCAGATTATTGATCTCTGACCTGATTGCTTCATAAACACTCTCGTCGCCTATTTGCACATGTTCAAGAGCCGATATGGAGAATACAATGTCAAAATAGTTCTTTGGCAATTCCGGATTGTGATTGCCGATGTAGTCCAGAACAATGTTATAACCCTTATCCTTCAATTCTTTCGGGCCATTGCCTATTCCCTCAAGCTTGTCAAGATTCCAGCACTCGTAGTTTGCCGACAGAAAACCGAGAACTCTTGAATCGCCTCCGCCCACTTCGAGAATCTTTGAACCTTCAGTTACTGCACTGCAAAGCATATGAAGCGAAAGCAGGTCCTGATATGCCTTCAGATCGCATGACTCTGAATTGACACTGATCCCGAAAAGCTTCATATCAAGCGCTTCTTTATTGAACAGCTCAAAATGGGAACGCTTTGAATATGTAAACTGATCGTAGATGTTATTCTCTTCAGTCAAATCTTATGAAGTGTAATGAAATTCAGTCCGGGTAAGATTCAGATCTTCTCAAGCACCACTGCACTCTGGTAGCCATAGGCACTTTCCCACAATCCAAGGCTTCGAAACCTGGGGGATGCAATCTCATAGAAATAGGAAGGATCGAAAAACACCTGTGAATCCGGGCCTCTCCCTATAACCAACATATCAAAGTTATTGCCATGGATCTTGTAGTTCTGGTCTTCGCTCAGAAGTTTCGAGAGAAACGAATCCTTGAAGACCGGAGTATTCCTCAGATGATCAATGGTCTTCATATCATGTATAGTGACGTAGAACTTTCCTCCGGGCTTAAGACATCTTGCTAACTCAAAGAGCCACGTTTCTACCTGATCATCGATGTGTGTGAAAACCGATCCTGCAAAGATCAGTCCGAAGAAATTGTCCTCAAAAGGAAGATGGGGAACAATTGTTGTGGTTGCGAATGAAAACGGTGGTTTCAGATTTCTGTTAGCCCAGAAAATGTGCTCAGCGCTTATGTCCACTCCATAGATCTCATTATCTGAAGCCATAGGATGAAGCCACCTGAGCATTCTCCCTGCACCGCATCCAAGTTCAAGGATCCGGCCGGCTGATTTCGCTTCGAAATTGCATTCAAGAAGTATATCAGTCATTTTCTTCACCTGATCTTTGCCGCTGTACAGATATTCCTTGCTGTTTCTGCCGTACCCAAGCCATAGTTCTTTTGGAGGAACCGGTAACCCGTATTCACAAACCTCCTGATCTTCCTGATTCCTTCTGAAGATATATGAATTGGATTGACCGCTGTATGGTAAGTAGGATACGGGAATCCTGAAAGGATCAGTTGAATCAAGTACTGCCTTTTCAGCCTCCAGGGCAACCAATTGGTTCCTGAGCTTTCCCCTAACCCATCTCTTGAAGGGTCTGCGTATGTGTTTGTTGAACATGTTTGATTAGTAATATTGGAATTAGCTGAACAAACTTCAATTCATTACTCAGCTTGACGCATTGAGTTTCTTCAATCGGTTAAGGATTTTTGTAAGAAACATATTCTATTCTTAGCGGCCAATCCTGCAAGCTGGTAATTTCAGACAGGCAACTTCTTCTCAAGCAGAAAGTCGACAGTCAAAGCAATCTGGATTATTCCATATGACTGAACTCAGTTCTCAAAGTACACATGAATCAGAATTGTTTGCTTCCGCTTCATTTGTAAGCAAGCATCAAATGCACTCTTAGTCTTCGGCTACTTCAAACATTCATTGAATTGCAGAGGAGGTAATCGTATATTCGTCAAATTCAAAATGACTTCTACGCAAAGCCCGCCACTCTTCTGGGAGTCGGGGGTTCATAAAGTATGCCTGATCTGAACGTAATTCCCCAGGAACATAAGATCAACAGGAGCGACAGGCAAAAACTCCTTGGACACAGATCTTTTGTGATCTGGTTTACAGGTTTGTCCGGTTCCGGAAAATCAACACTTGCAAACCTGCTGGAGCAGAACCTTCATTCCAAAGGGATACTGACCTGTATCCTCGACGGTGACAACATCAGGAACGGACTTAACAAAGACCTCGGGTTCAGCGAGAATGACAGGATTGAGAACATCCGCAGGCTTGGTGAACTTTGCCGGCTCTTTACAGATGCCGGTGTTGTGGTGCTGACCGCCTTCATTTCCCCTTTCAGAAGCGACAGATCATGCGTGAGGGAGCTGATGGGGAAAGATTTTCATGAAGTGTATGTCAAATGTCCCCTTGATGTTTGCGAATCGAGGGATGTGAAAGGGCTTTATTCAAAAGCAAGGAACGGGTCAATATCCAATTTTACCGGGATCGATTCACCCTATGAAGAGCCCGTTGATCCGGAACTTACCATAGACACTTCTTCTATGACAATAGAGGAAAGCGCTGAAGTTCTGGATAAGTATATAACTAAACTTCTGATAAAGGATCGGACTTGAAGGAATCATACAACCTGAACTACCTGCGGGAACTGGAAGCGGAATCCATTTATGTGATAAGAGAGGTGGCCGCGCAATTCGAAAGGCCTGCGCTGCTGTTCTCCGGAGGAAAGGATTCAATAGTTCTCGCACACTTGTCAAGAAAGGCATTCCACCCTGCCAGGATACCATTTCCGCTCATTCATATAGACACAGGGCATAATTTTGAAGATACGCTCATTTACCGGGACGAGCTGATCAGCGAACTGGGAGTAAGACTCATAGTCGGATATGTTCAGGAGTCTATTGACAAGGGAAGAGTTAAGGAAGAGACCGGTTACAATGCCAGCCGCAATATGCTGCAGACCGTAACACTGCTTGACACTCTTGAAGAACACAGTATAGACGCAGCCATGGGTGGTGCCAGGAGAGACGAAGAGAAAGCGCGTGCAAAGGAGAGGTTTTTTTCACACAGAGACGAATTCGGACAATGGGATCCGAAGAACCAAAGACCCGAACTTTGGAATATCTTCAACGGCAAGAAGAATCCCGGAGAACACTTCAGGGTGTTTCCCATCAGCAACTGGACGGAAATGGATGTGTGGCAGTACATTCACATGGAAAAGATAAAACTTCCGACGTTGTATTTTTCTCATGAAAGACTGTGCTTCCGCAGGAACGAAACCATACTTGCATATTCGGATTTTATGAAGCTGCGCGAAACTGAGACACCCGAGAAGATGATCGTCAGGTTCAGGACAATAGGCGACATGACCTGCACAGGAGCGGTTGTTTCAACGGCTTCCACTCTCGATGAGATCATAATGGAAGTGGCCGCGGCAAGGCAGACCGAGCGCGGAACGCGTGCAGATGATAAGCGTTCTGACACTGCAATGGAAGACAGGAAAAAGGAAGGATATTTCTGATGATAGATTACAAGTCGAACGAACTGCTGAGATTCACAACCGCCGGAAGCGTTGACGACGGAAAGAGCACCCTGATCGGCAGACTGCTTTATGATTCGAAGTCGATCTTCGAAGACCAGCTTGAGCATGTAAAGAAGTCGAGTGAGCATAAAGGCCTTGAGTATGTTGACCTGTCCTTGCTTACAGACGGACTGCGGGCAGAGCGCGAGCAGTCAATTACAATTGATGTTGCTTACAGGTACTTCACCACACCAAAAAGGAAATTCATAATAGCAGATACTCCGGGCCATATTCAGTACACAAGGAACATGGTCACCGGCGCATCCACATCAAACCTTGCTCTGATACTGGTTGATGCGCGAAACGGAGTTGTGGAACAAACATGCCGGCACTCGCTGATAGCATCTCTTCTCAAGATCTCCCACATTGTGCTGTGTGTGAATAAGATGGACCTCGTTGACTATTCCCAGGAAGTCTATGACAGGATAGTACAGGAATACCGGGCATTTGCCGCAAAGCTTGAAGTGAAGGATATTCATTTCATTCCAATAAGCGCATTGCTCGGAGACAATGTTGTTGAGAGATCACAGAATATGGACTGGTACGAGGGACCGACGCTTCTTTATCTGCTTGAGAACATTCACACCGGCAGCGACAACAATCACATTGACTGCCGGTTTCCGGTGCAGTATGTCATCAGGCCGCAGTCTGACAGGTTTCATGATTACAGGGGTTATGCCGGAAGGATTGCCAGCGGTGTGTTCAAACCCGGTGACGAGGTTACTGTTCTGCCTTCGGGACTCACATCAAGAATAAGGTCAATCGTCACTTATGAAGGTGAGATTGAAGAAGCATTTCCCCCAATGTCAGTCACAATCAATCTCGAAGATGACATAGACATAAGCAGGGGCGATATGATCGTCAGGCCGCACAATCAGCCGCATGTTGGCCAGGACATTGACATGATAATGTGCTGGCTGAATCAGAACCCGATGAACCCGAGGGCAAAATACATGCTGATGCATACAACCAGAGATGCGCGGGCGATTGTGAAGGAGGTGGCTTACAAGATCGACATCAACACATTGCACAGAATTGAAGATGACAAAGATATCAGGATGAACGATATTGCAAGAGTTTCGCTTCGTGTGACGAATCCGCTGTTCTACGACAGCTACACAAGGAACCGCATAACAGGAAGCCTGGTGCTTATTGACGAAGGCACAAAGGAGACCGTTGCGGCGGGTATGATTATTTAATGCTTCAAGACATTGAGGTCTGACATTTGAGAGAGTGATCCGAGTGTCACCCCGATTCTGAATAAGGCCTTGATTTTGCTGCATCATCAGATTTGCTTATCATTGTTAAACAGTGCAATCGAATGTCTATCAACTTCAAAAAATTTCTTTCGAGGCAATCCAACGACAAGCCTTCACCGGCCGGTAACGGGCATTTTGGTTCAATGGGAAGTTTTCTTCTGTCACTGCATGAAAGAGGATTTGCCTGCAAGGAAATTCTCGACATTGGTGCCAATAAAGGTGATTGGAGCAAACTCGCGAAGAAGGTTTTCCCCTTTTCCAATATTTATATGATAGAGCCGCTTGTTGAAATGGAGAAATCGCTCTCTGAATTCTGCAATGCCAATGAAGGTTCAAAGTACTTTCTTTATGGAATTGGAAGCCGAATTGAAAAAAGGTTTATGACAACCTGGGGGGAAGAACTTGCAGGGGCTAATTTCATGGTGGATGAGAACCCTCATCTGAAAGCTCGAAACCAGCAAAGGGAAATTGAGATCGTCACTGTAGATCATCTCCTGGCTGAAGGCAGGCTTCCCGTTCCTGATACCGTGAAAATCGACGTTCAGGGCTTTGAACTTGAAGTACTCAAGGGAAGCAACAGTTTATTCGGTAAGACGGAGTTGTTCATTATTGAATGTTCGCTGTTTGAATTCAGCAAAGGTATGCCTTTGTTATCCGACGTCATATTGTACATGAGAGATAAAGAGTATGAGATATATGATATTGCAGGATATTTGCGAAGGCCCTATGATAATGCTATCGCGCAGGTTGATGTCTGCTTTGCAAAAAGATCAGGAGAATTGCGAGCTTCAAATGCCTGGATATATCCGGATTCCGGAAATGTGCAGAAGTCAGCAAAATGACGGGGGAATAAAAGTCCAGAATCATAATTGAGCACAAAAACGATCTCCGTCAATCAACCTTACTTCTTTCCGTACATAGGCTTCTTTCAGCTTATTTATGCCTCCGACAAGTTTATATCGCTTGAAGATGTGAACTACATCACAGGGGGATGGATTAACAGGAACAGGATACTCATCAACAACGAACCGGCTTATCTTTCCGTAAAGATCGCTGATGCCAGTCAGAACCGAAAGATAAACGAAACGGAGATCCTGAACACAGAAGACTGGAAGGAAGATCTGCTGAAGAAACTCAGGATCAGTTATTCACGCGCGCCTTTCTATACGAATACTTTTACCGTTGTCAGAAAAGTGCTCAGCACGGAATCAGATCTAATATCGGAAATTTCATTGCAGAGCATCATTGAAGTCTGCCGGTACATAGGACTCGAAAGAGAATTCGGCAAAAGCTCGCCTGACACTCCGGGAAAAGGAGAGGAAAAGATCATCGGACTGTGCCGCAGGGAAAGTGCAACTTCTTATATCAATCTGCCGGGAGGCGAAGGAATTTACAGCAGAGAAAAATTCCGTGAAAACTCGATCGGTCTGAGGTTTCTCCAACCGGTGATCGAAGAGTACGGACAGTTCAGAAAACCGTTTGTGCCTTCACTTTCCATCTTGGATGTTATGATGTTCAACCCGCCGGAAAAGGTTCTTGAAATGGCATCAAAGTACGGACTCAAATGAGCTCACATCATCTGATCCCGCTTGCCTCAGCGGATGAATGGAGTGATGCTCTCAAAGATGTGAAGCACTCATTTGCTCATACACGGGAAAGCTGTCTGGCAATGCACCTTACAACAGGATACAGGACGTTTCTGTACAGATACGAGAACGGATCCCGAAAGATCGTTTGCCCTATTGCTGAGCGTCCGGTGGGAAATGACTCCGACATCGTAACGCCTTACGGATTTTCCGGATTCACAGGCACCGGCGACTGCCCGGAGTTTGCTCAGGATTGGAGGGACTTCGCAAAGAGAAAAGGATATATATGCGGTTTCATCAGCATTAATCCGCTGTTTCAAAACCAGACTTACTTCTCCCCGCTTGATGCATTCAGCTCAA
Source organism: Ignavibacteria bacterium (assembly GCA_019694675.1). Classification (GTDB taxonomy): domain Bacteria; phylum Bacteroidota; class Ignavibacteria; order Tepidaquicellales; family Tepidaquicellaceae; genus JADJAH01. Next base: position 34,580 of record JAIBBK010000051.1, on the reverse strand, counting down.
CCAGTCTTTACTTCATTGACCTTCAGAAAAGCCTTACCGATATTTTTGAAGGACTTGACAGAAACAGAAAGAGACAGATAAAAGACTACAGAACATACGAACCGGCATTTGTTTATGACAGGGCAAGACTGACGGAATTCTTCAAGGCCAATTACCGGGACTACCTTGAGAGGTTCGGATTGTCCAGAGCAAATTACTTTACGAACGAAACCCTGGAGCATATCTGCTCACTTGAAAACGTATTCATGGTCGGAACGGAGATCAACGGGAGCATTGCGTCAGTTTACATCTTTGCACATACGCCTCATGAAGGACAATGCATGTTCAACATTGCCCTTCCGGAAGCAAAGGCAACAACTCCCCTTCTTCTCTGGTGCGGTCTGAAATACTTCCGGTCCCGGAAGATCCCTGTGATGAACCTGGGAGGAGGGACTACCGATGAAGATAATGTTGCACTGTCAAAGCAGAGATACGGTGCATTTGCGCTTCCGTTCTTCTCACTGAGGCAGGTATATGACAAGCAGAAGTATGACGATCTTTCCGGCCGTTTGAGCAGTGATCTTTCCAGGGGTTACTTTCCGGCTTACAGAGACCCGAATCTGAAATCTAACAAAGACTGAGATGTTCGAAAAATCCGCAAAGTTCTACGATGCGATCTACCATTTTAAAGACTATAATGCAGCTGCCGGGAAGCTTGACGCAACGATCAGGAGATTTTCACCGAATGCCGCATCGCTCCTTGATACTGCCTGCGGCACGGGCAAGCACATTCAGCTGCTGATGAACAGGTACGAATGCGAAGGACTTGACATGAACAAGGACCTCCTCGAAATAGCATCTGAAAGATGCCCCGGTGTAAGGTTCATTTGTGCTGACATGACTGACTTTGATGCAGGCAGAAGATATGACGTGGTCACGTGCCTGTTCAGTTCCATCGCCTATGTTCGGACAAGGGAGAATCTTTTCAAGGCTGTCAGGACAATGTCGGAACATCTTGATGCTGGCGGCCTTCTCATAATAGAGCCGTGGTTCAGCAAAGACACATTCTGGACTGACCGCGTGACTGCAAACCACTACGACACAAGGGACCTTAAGATAACCTGGATGTACACCGGCAAAATCGAGCACGGGTTTTCCGTGCTTGAGATACATTACCTGACAGGAACACCTCACGGCGTAACGCACTTCACGGAGAAGCATGTACTAGGACTCTTCAGCGATGCCGAATACAGGCAGGCCTTTGAAGAAGCCGGCCTTGAAGTATATTACGACAAGGACGGGCTGTTTGGCAGAGGCATGTATATAGGGGTTAAAAATTAGTTGCAGGGCGGTTATCTTTGCCCACATGAAGGTTACGGTTTGGATGTCTGCTTACAATCACGCGAAGTATATCTCGAGGTGTCTCGACAGCGTGATTTCTCAGAAAACGGATTTTGAATTTGACATTGTTCTTGGTGAAGATTGTTCAGCCGATGACACCAGGAAGATTGTACTTTCATATAAAGAGAAGTATCCGGGAAAGTTCAAGCTTTATCTTCCCGAAAAGAACATCGGAATGATGAGAATGGACATGGCCACACAGCCGATGTGCACAGGCGAATACCTTGCCCTCCTCAACGGCGATGACTACTGGACCGACGAAAACAAGCTTCAGATACAGGCCGATTTCCTTGACAGGAACACTGATACGGTCATGTGCTTTCACAAGGCCACTGTAATGAACGAAGACACAGGACATGAATTTGAGACGGTTTACCTTGAAGAAACAGATGTCCTGCCTCCGGAATCATTGCTTCTTGGCTACAATCCGATAATGACTCCGACAGTTATGATGAGGAACATACTCCCTCTGCCTGACTGGTATTGCGAAATGCCCTACGGTGACATGCTGACTTATCTTTTACTGGCCGCGAAGGGCAAGATCCGCTACATTGACAAGAACATGAGCATATACAGAATTCACGAGAGCGGGCAATGGCAGGGAGATTCGCTGTACAACAATCTTCTGAAAGACCTGAAATTTTACAGGCATATGAGAGGACAGGTCAACGGAAAGTACTCCCGTTTTATTGACAGGATCTTTGCTCAAAGATACTTTGACATTGTTCTTCACCACATAAGAGAGAATGATCTCGCTAGTGCGAAGAGATACTTCCGTAAGCTGGTTATGACAGACCGCGGTTTTGCAAAAGACAATGCAAAGGACTTGGTCCGCATATATTCCATCTTGTTTGAAGGCAGGGATCCGAAGGAATTCAGCGAACTCACGGAAAGGCCCGTTAAATGGAAAGTGAATTAAGAGAATCATGTTTGACCCGCGATTGATCTCAGATCCCATAAGGCCCGTACCGGAAGGAGTGCGGAGGCCGCTGTGGTCTGCGATGATACCTACATATAATCCCGATGACTATCTCTACGACACCCTAGAGTGCGTTACGGCTCAGTATATTGATGACGATCAAATGGAGATCGTTGTGGTTGACGACAGGTCAACGAGGGTTGATGTGAATGGCATGATCCGGAAATTCGGCAATGATAAGGTAAGACTCTATGTACAGCCGCAGAACGTCGGGCATTCTTTCAATTTCACCGAATGCATAAGGCAATCCAAAGGCAAACTGATCCACATTCTCCACTGCGACGACATTGTTTACCGCGAGTTTTATAAGACCTTTCAGAATGACTTCGAGCAGTTTCCTGAAGCCGGCGCCGTTTATTGCCGGCAAGCCTACATTGATGAAAAATCTGAGATCAAGTTCTTCTCAGAATCTGATCTGCCGAAGACCGGAGTCATAGAGAATGCCGCTGTGCATCTTGCCGAGAGGCAACGGATACAGTATTGCGGAATGGCCGTAAGGAGAAGCGTTTACGAATCGGTTGGAGGATTCATAAAGAAGAACATAGGTTGCGAAGACTGGGAGATGTGGGTGAGAATTGCGTCGAGGTTCCCGGTCGTGTACGAACCGCGTGCATTGGCAGGATACCGCGTACACCACGGCACTTCAATGACTCTGAAAGACATGAGGACGGGTCAGGACATGAGGTTCCTTCGCGAATCTGCGGAAATATTCAACGAGTATCTTCCGGAAGAACTTCAAAGAGAAGTAAAGACAACACGGCAGAAGTATTACGGGAAGTTTTCGCTGAAGAATGCAAAGATGCTGATCGAGGAGCATGACGATGTTGAGGGTGCGGCGGCTCAGCTCACTGAAACAATACAGCTTGATCCGGAACTGGTGCTTTCAGAGTCATCATTTCTTGAGCAGTTCAGCGTACCCGTTCCGGGCACAGGCGTTTCGGTGATAGTGAGCACACTCAACTCCGAAGACACCATTGAGAGAACGCTCAGGCATCTGATCATCCAAAGAGTGCCGGCTTATATTCCGTGGGAAGTGATAATTTCCGATGCGGGTTCTGCAGACAGGACAATTGAGATTGCAAAACAGACATGGAAGAAATACGGCGGAAAGGTCTCACTCAAGATCCTCCGTTCCGATGAACAGAATCTCCGGAAGGCGGCAGACGAAGCCGTGGCTGTTGCAGGGCACGAGTTCATTTTGTTCTGCAACCCGGGTGAGTATTTGATCCGGGATTACATAAAGCGGGCTTCACTCAACATGCTGAATGATATTGAACTTGCCGGAATGTCGGGTTACTGCGAGATCATCCCTCCCAAAGATCCGCCGAAGTGGTTTGATAAGCATAAGGAAACATTTTACCAGTCCGGAGAACTTGCTGATCACACTTCTGATATAACATGGTCAAAAGGATATGTATGGCTTGCGGGATTGGTAATGCGGCGCTCTGCCTATACTGCATTGAAGAAAAGCGGCTACATGCCTTTCAACAGCAGTATTCCGGCACAGTATCCTTCTGATGTCTTCAATAAGGAATTTTTCTATGCACTGCGTGCACTCGGATGGCGGTTTTGGTACATTGTGGATCTCATAGTTCGGAAGCAGATCCCCGGCAAGAAGCTGAATTGGGAATACCATATGAGATGTGCCGGGCTGTCTGCGCTTGAGGAACTCAATCTGAAGAGGTTTGAATCGCTTCCGAAGAATAAAAGACTGAGGTCTCTTGATGGCCTCAGAAGCAGGATCTCTGTCAGGAAAGAAGTACGAAACAGACTAAGGAACATCCGCAGGATTCCATTATGGAAAAAGAAGATCTACCCCGAATATGTCGGCGGTGACGAGGACTTTCTTACAATACATGCATCGCTTACAGTTCTGAATGAACTTCTCCCGAGGATCAAAGATTACAACAAAAGGGTAAGACTGCTGAGAAGATATTCTTCAAAATCCGATTTGAGATTCATTCCTCAGGTCAGCGGCGATTTCTTCTTCAGATACCCGTCTTATAAAAAGCCGAATGACCGTCGCGGAGTGACGGTTGCCCTGAATTATTCCGGTTCTTCGCCGGCTTACCTTAAGCAGTGCCTGGAATTCATCTCTAAACAAAAGACACAGTCCGGTCTTCCCTGGGAAGTCCTGGTTTTGTCAACCGGGCTTGACAAGGATACTGATACAAAACTGAAGCTGCTCAACTTCTGGGAAAGAACAAACTGCCCTGCCCGTCTGAGGATACTTGATACGAATGCAGCAGGTAACGTTGAAAGAGCGAATCTGATCCTCGACAACATGAAGTTTGACAGCTGTATTATACTGAACGAATTCAGTTTGATCAGAGAAGACTTTGTAAGAGTGTCTAACAGACTGATCCGCGTTCATGACGGCACAGGTATGTTTGCAGGATCTTCAAGACCTGCATTGCCCGTCAAGGCGCCAGCATGGTTCGGGAAATACCGGCACCTGTTTGAGTCTTATGACTCTCCCGGTGAACCTCTTGCACTGAGTTATCCGGAAAGATTCATAAAGCATAATCCCGTACTGCTAAGAAAGAGCGCACTTGAATTTCTCTGCAAGAGACTTAAGGCAATTGAAATAAGTGACGCGGGAGAGAAGTGTACGGACATGTCCGGAATGCTTTCCGAAGAACTTACCTCATGGGGCTCGCTGATCAAATATGTACCAAGGCTCCATTCGGAAAGGTTCTTCCCGCCGGATCAGATCCAATGGAGAAGAGTAAGGGAGATCTCATTTGCAAACGGATATCAGGAGCATGATGAACCAGCAGGAAACGGATTTGCAGTCAGGGCGGGAAGCATTAACAAAGAGCTTTCACTGTTATTTCAGAAGCCATTCAGAAAGATCCTCTCATCCAGAAACGAGTATAAGAATGACAAAGAAGTAATTGAGATCGAGTCTTCACTGGGACGCCTGAAGCGGCTCGCAAGTTCAAACGGAAAGCCGTCTCCAGCCGGCATATCCGGCAACGGTAGTTCCGCTGTTCTGCGCGCTGACAGATCCGGGCTTGCGCCGGAAGGAGAAGCTAAGAAGGGTGTTTCTGTAGTGATATGCTGTTACAACAGTTCGAAGATTATAAACAGGACGCTCCGCATGATTCTCGATCAGGAAGTTCCTTCAGATATAAACTGGGAGATCATACTTGTAGATAACGCGTCAACTGATGATACATCGGCAAAAGCGGAACAATGCTACATGCAAAGCAGTTGTTCGGTTCCTTTCAGGATAGTGCATGAGTACGAGCCCGGTCTCTCAAATGCAAGAAGCAAAGGCATCGGGGCATCTATATATGAGTATGTTATTTTTTGTGACGATGACAACAGGCTTGAAAAGGACTTCGTGGCAAAAGTTTATTCACGAATGGAATCCGATGAGTTCATCGGAGTACTTGGCGGCCAGAGCCGTGCGCAGTTTGAATCCGAGCCGCCTTATTGGTTCAGTGACTGGAAAGACAGCTTTGCGATCGGAAGGCAGCACACTAAGGCCGGAAACATAACATACTCAAAGGGTTACGTTTGGGGAGCGTCGATGACGGTCAGAAAGTCTGCATGGAAGATTGCGGCTCAGAGTGGATTCAGGAATCTGCTGAGCGACAGAAAGGGAAACCTTCTCTCTTCAGGAGGTGACACCGAGATCTGCTATTCCATCCGAAATGCAGGATATAAGATCTACTATGATCCCGATTTGAAGTTTGCGCATTACATGCCTTCAGGCAGGATGAACTGGGAATATGTTGAAAAATTGTTTTTCGGTTTTGGAGCAGCTTCATTCGGACTTGACACATACAGAAGGAAGTTCAATGAAGTTCACGAAGACATTATTGCAGACAGGATCTACTCAAGGAAGTACGAGATTCGCAGAGCTCTGAGTGTATTGAGAAAGAAGAACTACCGTAAGCTGCTCAGAAGAGATAACCGAAGCGCCGGATCGTCAGACGTTCCAATGGTAGAATACCAGCTGGGGAGGATCCGGTCAGTGGCAAGTTTCGGACTGAGCGCGTCTTCATCCACCCACCTGCTAAAGAGATCACTCAGAAGATCCGGACAGTTACTGCTTGCCGGTTCAATTTCACAATATCTCAGGCACTTCCCTTCATATCCAAAATCCAAACTGCTCGATGGTGTCTCTGTTGTCATTTGCACATTCAATGGTGAAAGCAGGCTGCCTCAGACGCTGAGCTACATTGCAAAGCAAAAGACCGACCCGAATTTACTGTGGGAGGTGATACTAGTGGATAACGCATCAACCGACAATACAAAGCAGGCATCTATAGACGAATGGTCAAAACACAAATGCACTGCGGAATTGCGCATTGTCGATGAACCGACCCCGGGCCTGAGCTCTGCAAGGCACAAAGGATTTAAGACCGCGCGTTATAATTACATAATTCTTTGTGATGATGACAACTGGCTTGATGAGGACTTTGTCCAGCTTACTTACGACATTATGTCAAAAGACAAGAGCATAGGAATCCTTGGCGGTCCCAACAAAGCCCAGTTTGATGAGAAGCCTCCCGAATGGTTCAAGTGGTTTCAGCACGGCTTTGCAACAGGCGAGCAGTGGGATTTTAAGACCAACAGGCTTTCCGAAGGCGACATTACGTGGAAGAGAGGATTTGTTTGGGGAGCCGGAATGATACTCAGAAAGAAGGCGGTGGATGATCTGTATGCGAAAGGATTTACTTCATTGATGCAGGACAGAAAGGGCTATCAGCTCTCATCAGGAGGAGATTCCGAACTTTGTTATGCACTTGTGCTGTCGGGCTGGAAAGTTTGCTATGACAAGCGACTGACATGTTATCACATGATGCCGTCAGGGAGGATCACGTGGAACTATCTTATCAGATTGTTTCAGGGATTCGGAATCACTTCCGTAGGACTTGACCCTTACGAGAAGGCAATTCAACTTGGCAGAGCAGACATTATTGAAAAGGAGATACTTGCACAGGACTGGAAGTACGAATTCACTAAGTCAATAAGTGAACTTCGCAAAGCGGGTATCCGTAACGTGCTCAGGATTCGACTGCCTCAGGACAACAATACTAGGGTACCGATGATAGAATACCACTTGTTCAGGTTACAGGAGCTCTGGAGAGTAAGAAAAGAGTATGATAAGAACCTGAAGGCGGTCAGGGAATCTGTCTGGCGAATTGACAATAAGATACTCAGGAAGAAACACAGGGACTTTGCAGAAAGGGAGAATGATTTCAGATACGGTTGGCCATGGTCCGTACCTGCTCATGATTCCGGCTCCCGGGGACTTTCAGCAGAAAAACTTCCGAAGATCAGCATACTTTCACCCTCATTCAATTCAGAGAATACAATTGAGAAGGCAATTGTCAGCGTACTGAATCAGAACTACCCGAACTTTGAACACATAATCTGCGACGGCGGATCAAAGGACAGGACAGTGGAGATCATCAAAAAATATCCGCATGTCAAGTGGGTTTCCGAACCTGACAATGGACAATGTGATGCCATGAACAAGGCATTCTCGATGGCAACCGGAGATGTAGTGGCATATCTCAACGTTGACGATTACTTCCAGAGGGATGCGTTCTTTAAGGTTGCAAAAGCATTCATCGAGAATCCTGAAGCAGACATGGTTGTGGGCAACCTCTTCTTTGATGAGAACGGCAATGTGTTCCTGCGAAACCCCGAGATTGAATACGCGAAGATCCTTCAGCCGTACAAATACATCTTTCCGATAAATCCGGTTTGCTATTTCTATAAGAGAAAAGTTCAGGAAGCCGCAGGTCCGTTCCCGCTTGATAATCATTACACCATGGATTACTGGTTCCTGCTGAAGGCATTTCAGAATTCAAAGATCGTGAAGATCGACAGCAATCTCGGAACTTTCTGGATGAACGGATTCAACAAGACTTCCGCGGCCGATAACAGAAAGAACGTTCATAAAACAGCGCTTCAGCACCTTTGGGCAAATGACAGGAATACACTGCCATTCTATTTGTTCAATTACTACAAGCACTATTACTATGACATAAAGCCGTACAATCTGAAGAAGATCCGCTACAAGGCAAGAAAGAATCTGAGCCGGATTTACTCCATCGTTACGCTGAAGAAGAACAAGTACTATTCCAACAGACTATATGATGAAGCAAGGTCCAGCTATTATCTTGACAGAAAGGCAAAGGCGTTTGCAACCATTCTTCTTTCATTCATAATATACCCGAAAGGCCTGAAACAGAGATCAAAGCAAAGCCTTGCAGTTCAGTCAATGTTCAGTTCAGGAAATTTCACCAAGCTGAAATTCCTGTATGTGTTCTTTACCACCCCACCGGGAGTACCACTTGGGAACAAACTTGACTATTTTGGCAGGAAGAAGTATGAAGAAGGCCTCAAAGCAAGGGGAAGGGCATTGTTCATACTTTCATATCTTACTTCTCCCAAATTCCTTCTGGACGAAAATTACATCTATGATCCGCTTCGAAATAAATTTTTTGGCAAAGGCCCACTGTGGTTTGTGAACCCTCTTAACTGGGCAAGAGGCATTTACAGTTTTGTGAAGTACAGGAAGCACAGGGATGCCGCATTCAGATTCTATGAGAGATCAGGGCAGTACTACAAATCAGAGAAAAGGTACAGGGCATTTGCATCTATGTTGATATGCATGTTGATACAACCGAGTTCCGCTGTCGTTTCTGAGCGAAGGAATCTGTTACTCTATTCACTGTTCGGAGAAAAGAATATGGATCGGTGGCACACGATCAACGGCATATACAAGGAAAATCCCGAGATCCCGTTTGCACACAAACTGAATTACTATGGAAACCAGCAAAGGAGAGATGGCAACGGGGGCTACGGCAATGCGGTACTGTTACTGGCATATCTGATTTCTCCAAAGTATATACTTAAAAGGGAAAAGATCAGCAAGCAGAATATCGTGGTCTCATCGCAAAAGGTTGACTTTAAGGTGAAGGCCGGCGATGGAAAAGCTGCAGGTATCAAACCGGGCTTCATTTCCACCAAATCCCTTGAAATGAAAAAGGAGGAAGTGAAGACTGAATTTTCCAACAGCCTTGACATGGCAAGATACAGACTTCAGCAATCCTACGACTTCTTCCGCTACCGCAAATTCAAGGCGAAGTCAAAATTCCTGTACGCGGACGCGCAGGATTTCTATCATGCAGGAAAGAAATCGAAGGTGCCGGGGCCGCTGATCTCGTCATTCCTGCTTTATCCTCCTTCATTGCTCAGCAGGAACAAGTGGAGCCTGCTTCTGAACTCCGTGCTCAGTGACTCGACACTCACAAGGCTTAAGCGCTCCGTAAAGGGTCGAAAGCCGTAAAGCACGCGGATGCAAAGCGCAAAGCACACCGGATCCGCAACTTGAAAAAGGGCATAAGCATAATTGTATGCTGTTACAACAGCGCAGATGTAATTGAGAATACGCTTCTCAGTCTCTGCAATCAGATAAAGGATGCCGGAACAGGCACAGAGATCCTGCTGATCGACAATGTATCTTCGGACGGCACTTCAGTGATCGCAAAGAACTTCATATCCGGCAATTTTCCGGGAACAGATTTCAGAATAATCGGGGAAAGACGTGCCGGACTTGCATTTGCCCGTGAACGGGGATTCAGGGAAGCAGAATATGAGTATGCGGTCCTGTGTGATGACGACAACAGGCTCTCACCGGACTATTGCCAAAAAGCATTCGAGCTTATGGAATCCGACAAGAACATTGCGGCCGCAGGAGGATACGGAAATGCTGTTTCCACAGTCCCCTTCCCTTCTTGGTTTGAGAAATTCAGGAAGAGCTATTCAACAGGAGGTCAGGCGGATTCACGCGGAGATGTAACCTCATCCTCAGGTTATGTGTGGGGAGCGGGAATGGTGCTCAGATTGACGGCAATAAGCGAGCTGTACTCAAAGGGATTCAGCTCAATACTCAGCGACAGAAAAGGCGAGACGCTCTCTTCCGGCGGAGACGTTGAATTGTGTTACGCTCTCAGACTCAGCGGACACCGGATCTATTACGAACCGTCGCTTGTGTTCGACCACTTTCTGAAACCTTCAAGACTGACATGGAAGTATCTCAGAAAACTCTACAGAGGATTCGGCAGACAGAAGCCGTTGCTCGAACCTTACACGGCCGCATACAACGGCGAGACAGAGATCAAGAACAGATCATGGAAGAGAGAGGCCCTGTTGCTCATGAGAAGACTTAGAAGCTACGGCGGTACAAACATCAGGGCATTTGCAGGAAGGTCAGAGGGCAGTGAAGATGTTCTCAAAATGGAAAAAACACTGGGAAGACTGGAGCAACTCGTCAGCATGAAGAAAGAGTATGAGCGGAACTTCACTCAGATCTTTTCGGCTGAATGGATTAGTCCGGAGACAAAGAACAAATAATCTATGAGCAAAGGACCGTTGGTCAGCGTAATTACAACTGTAAGGAATGCCGAGAAGTACATAGGCACTGCGGTGAATAGCATCCTCAGCCAAACATACGGAAATCTCGAATATATAATTGTTGACGACGGGTCCGATGATGCAACAGGCAGGATACTCAGCTCATTTGAAACCGACCGCAGAGTCAGGCTGATCAGGTTTTCCGCAAATATCGGGAGAGTTGCTTCGCTCAACAAGGCACTCGACTCTGTGAGGGGCAAATACACAGCACTTCATGATGCGGACGATATCTCAATGCCTGAAAGAATTGCCCGGCAGGTGGATTTTATGGAGAGCAACAGTGATCATGTGATCTCGGGCACAAACATAATTGAGATCGACAGCAGGTCAGCGGAGACTGCACGGACAACAAAACCGGAATTGAATGATGATCTCCAGTTCATCATGATGTTCAAGTGCACACTGTCAAACCCTTCCACAATGTTCAGAAGCGACGTTGTAGCAAATAAGGGAATCCGGTATGAGGACAGATTCATCCATGCAGAGGACTTTGGATTCATCAGCCGTCTTGTCAAGTACGGCAAAGCGCACAACATTCAGGAATATCTTCTGAAATACAGAAGGCACGGAGATAACAACAGCAAGGTTAACTTCCGTCAGCTTGATGCATCCAGCATTGAGATCGCAAAACAGAATCTGGCCGTGCTCGGTATTGACCTTGATTCCGAGACGGTCAGGAGGCTTCGCTCACTGCTTTCATCCAAAGGTGTTTCATCCGGACACATTGCCGGTGACATCTCAATATTGCTGAATATCATCGAGCTATTCATATTCAGGCACAAGCCGTCTTCAAAGCTAGTGATCCTCAAACTGCTTGACCGTATGCCGGTGTGGCTGGGAAGGAAGAACATCCTCCTGAGGCCCGGTTCCAGGGCAGTGAACAGCAGGATCAGGAAGCTGAGGAAAGTTCTTGCAGATGAAGCGGCTAAATGACCAAAAGGGCCTTTCTTTGAAGGCTTTTCAGGACTCAAGCCTCAAAAATATTCTTTATCCGTAACTAAAAAATCGCTAACTTAGAAGCGATTCCGATCAGTTAATTCAACTCAAATCAGATTGTCCGAATTGGCCGAAAGCAGAGGTCCTCTGCTCAAGTCTGAGGCATTGGGAAAAGGCAAGCTGGTGTCTGTCATTATCCCGTTTTTCAACAGGCTTGACCTGCTTATGTCCGCGCTCAGGTCAGTTGTAGCTCAGTCTTACAGGCCGATCGAACTGATACTTGTTGATGATCTTTCTTCAGAGCAGTTTGACCTGAAATTCGTTGATTCATTCATGTCGCCGGACTTCAGGATCAAGCTGATCCGAAACAAGAAGAACCTCGGCCCGGGCCTCTCAAGAGAAGCCGGAAGGCAGATCGCAAAGGGGGATTACATAGCTTATCTTGACTCTGATGATTATTACCACAGGGATTTTCTCAGAAAGCTGATCACAAAGCTCGAAACCGTTCCGGAAGCCGGAATGGCTTACAGCAAGACACTGCTTATCAGGTCAACAGGAAACTATCTGAGGAATAAGAATGAACTGGGCTTCGGCAGTATAATTCCGGTGATCTTTGATGTGCACGGAAGGCCGTGGGCTACAAGTTCGTGCGTTTGGAGAAGAAGCACGGTGAACAAGATCGGCCCCTGGTCTTCGGCAAGGATGTGGGAGGATTATGAATACGATGTCAGGGCAGCGATATGCAACAACAGGATAGAGCATGTTCCTGAGATCCTGTTCTACATGAACATGGAGTCGAAACAGAAGATCTCCATGGTGAAGAATACGAAGGCGATGATCTCTGAAAAGGCAAGGTCCATACTAAGCATTGCAAGGCACCTCAGGAAATCACCGTACTACAATGATCCTGAGATAAGGAGGAGGATCGAATATTATCTTCTGACCTCATGCGCGGCGCTTTCTGATTACAGTTCAGGCAAGATTGAAATCAAGAACCTATTCAAAGAGTATTACATCTGGAAAGGAACCAATCTCTCGGTATTCGGCGTGATGACATCTGTTGCTCCTTCAAAACTAAATTCCAAGCTATTCAGAAAAATTCGACAATTTTCTTAAACTCAAACGCGGGGAACCGGCTACAACTATTTTGAGCTCCGGAGCGTTAGCCTGCTTTTGTAATGGGACAAAAGGTTCATCCGTGAGCAAATATTGCCGAACTAATCTTTAGTATGAAGAGAGCAGCATTGTTTTTTCTGATCAGTCTTCTGCCGCATTTTGTTTCAGCGCAGAATTTCAACTGGATCACACCCAATAAGACCTACCTTAAGATATACATCGCCGATGACGGAATGTACAGGCTCAAGAAGTCTGACTTCACGTCAGCCGGAGTTACAACTGCATTCGATCCAAGGACCCTGAAACTCTACAATATGGGGATTCAGTTGCCCGTTTATTTTCAGGGAGAACAGGACGGTGTTTTCAATGACAATGATTTCATAGACTTCTTCGGTAAAAGAAACTACGGCGGCGAGACAATCTCAAGGAACAGTACCAACGGAGTTGCTTACACTACAGATGAGTATTACAATCCCTATTCGGACACTAACGTTTACTGGATTGACTGGGGCGGTGCCAACGGGATCCGGATCAAGGATTACAACTATCCCGTATCAGGGCAGTTCGAACCGCAGTATGCACCTGAACTGATCCACTTTGAAAGCGATCAGATCTATTCACTTGGTGAAAACACCGGGTCATCTGACTACCGATATCTCACAACAGAGAAATTCACCGGCGAAGGCTGGTACTGGACACTTCTTTACAGCGGTCAAAGCGTAAACAGGATTTTCGACCTGCCTCAGCTCTTTGCCGGTACCGGCGCAAATGCATCTCTGAGAGTCTTTGCCTATCCTCAGAACAAGAATGTGGCAATTGAGAACGAGCATTCGCTTGAGCTGATCGTGAACGGAGTTGCTGTTGACACGCTTTACTCAAATGATTTTCAGAGATTTGACACTACGGTCAGCTTTCCTTCCGCATTGCTTACGGGCACACAAAACAATATCACTGTAAGATACAAATCGGCGCAGGGCTTTGGAGGCGCCGTTTACTTTGACCTGTTCGAACTCGGATATCCCAAGGCGTTCAGATTCTCGGACAACAGGTACTCGGCATCACTCGGATTGTCAGATACAACCGCCAGGAATTTCAGGATCAGTGGTTTCAGCTCAGGAAATCCGGTATTCATTTATGATGTTGTCAACAACCTGAGGATCACCGGCAACACAGTTTCCGCTGACACTCTGAAGTTTTCCGGGAGGCAAAACGCACGGCTTGAAATTGTTAACGACACTCTGAGAAGGTCTCCGGTAAGGATAAAATCCAAACAGGTGCCCGACCTCGTTTCATCCGGCAACGGAGCCGACTATCTGATAGTCTATAACCGGCTGTTCGAATCGCAGGCCGAACAATTGCGCGCTTACAGACAGACCTCAGACGGGTTCAGAACTTTCAAGGCAGAGATCGAAGACATATATGACATATTCGGTTACGGAATGGAAGGACCTTTGGCGCTCAGATATTTTGTGAAGCATGTTTATGAAAACTGGCAGCAGCCAAGAGTCGGTTACCTGACACTGTTCGGCAGAGGATCACTGGATCCGAAGAAGAACAAATCCAATTCTGCATTCCACCAGAATCTTGTTCCCGTTTACGGAAATCCTCCTTCAGACGGTTACTTCGTAAACTTCAATATGGGCACCTTCTTTTACTACAACCAGGTCGCAGTCGGAAGAATACCTGCATATTATACTGCAGAAGCCCAGACCATGGTTGACAAGATAATAGCGTATGAAGGTGAACGGCACGGCGACTGGAACAAGACCTTCACTTTTATCACCGGTGGCGGAACTCCGTATGAGCAATATTACCATCAGCAAAAATCAAATTTCGAAGCATTTGTTTATGTGGAACCAACTCCGCTGTCATCTTTCCCTGCAAAGGTTTACAGGTCAGATACTTCAGGTACGGTTACTTTCAACTACGCTGATTCAATCAGAAAGACCATTGACAGAGGCACTTTGTTTGTGAACTTCAGAGGCCATGCAGGAAGCCATGACTGGGAAGTAGGCATGAGCGATCCTGACGTCCTGCAGAACGGCAACAAGCTCCCTATTGTTCTGAGTCTCACTTGTTTCACGGGAGAAAGTTCATACGGAGATTTCCGCGGCTTTGGAGAGAAATTTGTTTACCTTCTGGGGAAGGGTGCTATTGGATTTGTGGGGACTACCGGCTGGAGCTTCGGAGATATTGGCAATACTTACGGCACATATATACTTCAATCAATAAAGAGAGACTCTGTAAGAAGGCTTGGTGACCTTACACGGATCGCGGGAAAAAGCATGAGCGGTGACTCCACCTCATTCTCAACCACGCATACTGTGAACTGCTACGGCCTGCTGGGTGATCCTGCGGCTAAGCTGAGAATGCCAAAGACTCCCGAGTTTGAGATCAAAGAATCTGATTTCATGCTCGCATCGGAAACTGTTCTGCCCGGAGAAAGGCAGACCCTGACAATCACACCGAAGAATTTCGGGCTTTATGCAGACACATGTGTGATCAGGTTTGAACTGCGCACAAGCGGTTCTCTGGTGCTTTCGAAGGACACTGTTTACAGGGGATTCAAATACCGCGACACGATCATCTACTCATTCCCCGTTGATTCATCCGACATTTATACAATGACTGTCACTCTTGACAAAACGAACAGATTCAATGAAGAAGATGAAACAAACAATTCCGCTACAATTACAATACCGGTAAAGACAACCGTATTCCAGGCGCTCGGGCCCGTGAACAACTCGTTAGTTTACGGAGACTCCGTTGAGCTTTCAGGATTGAATCCCAATCTTCCGCCCGGTTATTCGCTCAGAGTTTTTGCCGAGCTGGATACTACGATGAACTTCAATTCGCCGCTGAAGCAGACATTCGTGAATAACTCTCCGACAGGTCACTCAACGAAATTCAAGACGGTGCTTCAATCCAAGGTCAACGGAACGCTTTACCACTGGAGAACTTCGTCTATAGTCAACGGCGATTCTTCCGGCTGGTCCTCCGCTCAAACATTCATTTATTCCGGCCCGCTTTCTGCGGGCATTACCAAGGTTCAGTCCGAAGAGGACAGATTCATAAATGCACAGATAGATGCCAGCATTGCGAAGACAAGGAAGATCCAGTTTCCGCAAAAGGACCTGTTCAACACGGTGAGCACGGACAACGGCATTATGCTTGCGGAAAAACCGGCAGGCCTTTATGTCAGGTCCTACGGAAGCAACGGCGAAGAGGCATCATATTTCAGCGTTGCAGACAATAACGTTTACATAGACGGCGGAGAAAATGCCGGGCTCAATGCACTGAAAGTGAAGAGGCTTACAGGAGAGGTGCAGCAGTTCCTGAATCTCAGGTTCACTTCAGCCCAGTCATCAGACTCATTGCTGAATTATCTGAATACTTTTGATTCCACACATTACCTGATGCTTCTGAATGCGGCGTATTTCCCCGGAGGCACCTATCTTTCTTCCGCAGTCCGAGCCCGGCTCAGGCAGTTCGGAAGCACGAAATGCGATTCGATCGGATTGATCTCATATTTCCACACATGGAGTTTCATCGGCTATCCCGGCGCACCTCAGAGTGAGGTGTCTGAGATGTTTGATCCTTGCTGCCGCCCGGCTCCGAACTGCGTAAGTTGTGATCACTGGACAGAGTCAATTAGCCAGAAATCCGTAACCGTCAGGAAGCAGTCGGGAACCGTGCAGAACATAGTAGGTCCGGCTAGTTCATGGACGGATTTCTCATGGGAGCAGTCTCTCCCGCCAAATACTTCGATCATCTTCGACGTAATAGGTTTGAGGCCGGACGGAACAGACAGTCTGCTGATGCAGGGACTCAGCAATAATAAGTTCAATCAGCTCTCTCAGATCAATGCGGCTGAATTTCCGAGACTGAACCTTGTAGCAAATCTGATCATAGACATTGCTTCAAACAGCTCATCACCCGTTCTCAAAGGGCTCTTTGTCAATTTCGCTCCTGCGGCAGAACTGCTGATCGAAAGGAGCTCTCTTGTTATCGGTAATCAGGATAAGAAGGACAACCTAACTTCATTCAGCTTCAGATTCAGCAATGCCGGATATGTTTTTATAAATGAGACCGCAGTTGAAGTTTTCCGCAATGTGATTTCAGACACAAGCAGGATCCTCGCAGATACGGTCAAGAGAATTCTGAAGATGGACAGCTCGCTGACCTATGCGGGAAACTTTACTGATAACTCCGGTTCTGCCGTAACAAAATACATCTTCAGAGTCATGCCCGGAAATTCGGCAGGAGAGTTCTATCTTTTCAACAACACGGCCGAATATTCATCCGGAACAATTGCAGGCAGTCAGTTTCAGAACAGCTATGCCCTTCTCATTGACGGAAAAGAAATAAAGGGCGGTGAGATAGTCGAAGCCGCTCCTGAGGCAAGGCTTGTCCGCAAAGGAGCCGCTGTGACGGAAGATACAGACGGCCTCACATCTCTGAAAATATTTGTAAACGGCAAAGAAGCGAATCTGTCTGACGCACTTCAGAGAATCGGAGATGACGGCAGGGGCATTTTCAGCAACAGCAATCCGGGCAGTGGCGATATAGCATCATTCACACCTAAACTGAAAGAAGGAAACAACAGGATCAGCATACTGCTGACATCGGGCACAGAAACGGATTCGCTTGTGTATGAGGTGACTGCATCGGGATCGGATGAAGAGTTTGAGCTTCAGAATTATCCAAATCCTATGCGCGAAAGGACCTCGTTCATGTTCAGCATTGGAAGCGAATTCGATAATCTTCAGGCAGAGATACGGATCTACACAACCTCCGGCAGGACGATCAGAAAGATCCCGTTCACTGTACAGCCTGGGATGAATGTCATTGAATGGGACGGCAGAGATGACGACGGTGACAATGTTGCAAACGGAACATATCTGTACAGACTTGTTTCAAGGGAAAGCGAAAACAGGTTTGCTGAAACAAGGAAGCTTGTTGTACTTCGATAACAAAATCAAAATATAACTGTAATACCATATGCGAAAAGTCCTATTGTCGGCTATTCTTCTGCTGATTTCCGGCGTTTCATCATTTGCACAGACCAATTACAACTGGATCACGCCAAACAAGACATATCTGAAATTATATGTGGCCCAGAACGGTATGTACAGGATTGACAGAAACGATTTCACGAATGCGGGAATCAACCCTGCAACAGTCGATCCGAGGACCGTCAAGCTTTTGTACAAAGGTACAGAGGTTCCTGTATATTTCAGCGGACAGCAGGACGGCACATTTGACCCGGGTGATTATTTTGATTTCTTCGGTTCGAGGAATTACGGCGGCCTTACAAAAGTCTATGACCATCTGAATAATTTGTCTTACACGCTCAATGAATATTTCAATCCTTATTCAGACACAAGCATTTACTGGATTGACTGGGGCGGTGCAAACGGACAGCGGTACCAGGACTTTTCTTACACATCACCTGCCCCGTATTCTTCATCTTCCTTTACAGACTATGTTCAGCTTGAAAAGGATTATTACTACACGCAGGGGGAGAACTTCAGCTCTTCCGATTACCGGTTTCTGACCACTGAGAAATACAGAGCAGAAGGCTGGATGTGGAGTCAGCTTAGCAACGGGACTACGCTAAGCGAATCTTTCACACTGCCGATGCTCAGCAGTAATGTGCAAAATGCCACTTTCAGAGTGCTATGCTATCCGACGCAGAGAAATACATCTGTCACGAATGAACATACCTTGGAGCTGAGGGTGAATAACAACCTCATTGCAACGATACAGGCAAATGACGCAAACAGGATTGATTCAACTGTTACTTTCTCAAGTTCCCTGCTTACTTCCGGCACAAATACGGTTTCATTAAGGTACACACATGTCGCAGGATTCACGAGTTTCCTTCACGCCGACCTCATGCAGATCGGTTACCCGAGGAAGTTCGCACTTTCTTCATCTTCAATAGATGCTTCGCTTTCAGGCAGTGACACAACCTCAAAGCGCTTTTCGGTTTCAGGAGGATCAAATGCTCTTCCTGTCAGCATTTACGACGTAAATAACTACAAAAGGATCAGTGCCAGCTCATTCTCGGCCGATACTTTGAAGTTCACCGCTAACGGCAATGCGAGAATAGTTGCTGTCAATAACAGTATTACTCTCAAGCCATTGAGGATAAAGCAGAGGTCGGTTCCGGATCTTGTTTCATCCACAAACGGAGCGGATTATCTCATCATCTACAACAGTCTTTTTCAGACTCAGGCTGAACAGCTCAGAGCATACAGGCAAAGCCGTGACGGTTACAGATCATTCAAAGCGGAAGTCGAAGACATTTATGATATCTTCGGTTACGGATTCGAAAGTCCCGAGCCTATAAGGTATTTCACAAAGCATGTTTACGATAACTGGCAGCTTCCTAAGATGAGCTATGTCTGCCTGTTCGGAAGAGGCACATTTGATCCGAAGAAGAATCTATCCACTTCAACATACACAAGGAATTTCATTCCGGTTTTTGGTTATCCTCCGTCAGACGGATATTACGCGAATTTCAATATCGGCACATTCTGCTATTACAACATGGTAGCCATAGGGAGGATACCTGTTTACACAACGTCGGAGGCGCAGAATGTAGTTGACAAGATAATCAGTTATGAAGCTCAGCCCGTTGAACCGTGGGTCAAGAACTTCATATACATGACCGGAGGCGGAACTCTGACAGAACAGACTTCACATCAGAGCAAATCGAATGTTGACATAGTTTCCTTTATAAATCCCGCGCCGATCTCCGGGGAAGCCGTAAAGGTTTACAGGACTGATTCGTCCGGGTACTTGTCATACAACGTTAAAGATTCAACCATAGGTTCGTTTGACCGCGGCGCAACATTTGCAAACTACCGCGGACATGCAGGAAGCCATGACTGGGAAATCACGCTTGACGATGCAAACTTGCTGTCGAATGAGTCCAGGCTTCCGCTGGTTCTCAGCCTTACATGCTTTACAGGCGAAAACGCCCTTTCGAACTTAAGGGGCTTCGGTGAACAGTTTACATATCTTCCCGGCAAAGGTTCAATCGGATTTGTCGGTACAACCGGATGGAGTTACGCACAGAACGGAAATGATTTTGGTTCTCACATAACAACCACAATTAGAAACGATACTAACCGGCGTACGGGCAAGATCACTCAGTATGCTCATAAAGTAATGAGCAAGGATTCTATCTCATTCAACGTAAGGCATACACTGAACTGTTACTCACTGCTCGGCGATCCTGCCGCAGAGCTCAAACTTCCGAAAAGGCCAGAGTATGCCATTACAAATTCGGATTATGTCTTGTCAAACAGTCTCCCGACTGTCGGAGAATACGTTACATTGACCGTATATCCAAAGAACCTCGGCCTTTACTCAGATTCTGCAAAGGTCAGGTTTCAGTTGAGGAAGAATGATGTGAACTACAGCTCGCAAGATCAGGTGATCAGGAACTTCTCATTCCTCGACACGTTAAGCTACACGTTTCAGATAGATTCGCTTGCTTCCTACGATGTACAGGTAACGCTTGATCAGGATAACTGGACTCCGCTTGAAGACAAATCAAACAACTCGATCACGATAAACCTGCCGCTGAAGAACTTGTCGTTTGTTCCTCTGAAACCTGTAGCCAACGCAGTGATAAATACGGACAGCATTTCATTCACGGGACTCAATCCCAGGATTGCAAGTTCCGGAAACAGCATCAGACTGATAGTTCAGGTTGATACGAATGCCGCATTCAACTCCCCTGCCCTCAGAACTTTCAGCACTGTTTCTGTCTCCGGAGTATCAACGTCGTTCAGGTCAGCAGTACCGGTAAGAAACAACAGCACACTTCATTACTGGAGGACAAATGCCGTGATCAACGGTGACAGTTCCGGTTGGTCAGGCGTTCAGCACTTCATTTACAAGATCCCCGCATACAGTTCTGCAAGCCGGAACGGCGGCAATGAGAATGTTCCGGAGAGTGTGCAGATCGAGAAATCGAAGAGTCCGCAATTTCCTCAGAGCGAAATGACGAATGCTTCGTTCAGCGGAACGGGAGTAACTCTCTCATCTGTGCCTACAACGCTTTTCATCAGGTCTTACGGAAGCAATGCCGAAGAAGCTTCCTACTTCAGCGTTGGGAACAGGAACGTTTATATAGACGGGGGCAAGAATACCGGACTAAACCTTCTGAAAGTTAAGAAGCTGACCGGTTCGATACTTGAGTTTAAGAATCTCAAGATGAACACTTCAAGCTCGTCGGATTCTCTGGTCAACTTCCTGAACACATACGACTCAACGCATTACCTTATGCTTCTTAACGCGGCATATTTTGCCGGCGGACAGTATCTCAGCGCTAACGCAAAGACAAAACTTCGCACTTTCGGAAGTATCTATTGCGATTCCATAGGGCTTATGTCTTACTTCCACACATGGAGTCTTATCGGCTGGCAGGGAGCATCGCACTCGCAGGTCTCCGAGATGTTTGATCCGTGCTGCAGGCCCGCTCCGGGTTGCGTGAGCTGTGACCACTGGGCAGAGTCAAACAGCGTGCTGGATGTGAATTTCAAGAAGACGTCGGCAACAGTAGACAATATTGTGGGGCCGGCCCGGCTATGGAACAGTTTCTCATGGTCTCAGACACTTTCTCCCAACAGCAATATCAAGTTTGATGTGTACGGAATTGATGCGGCCGACAATCAGCAGTATCTCCTCTTTTCAGATGTGACATCAAACGATTTTGCCGATCTTAGTTTTGTGAATTCCATACGATATCCGAGATTGAATCTGGTGGCGAAACTGAGTCTTGACACTGTTACAGGCAATTCTGCGCCTGTGCTGAATCAGATATCAGTTGACTATATACCGGCGTCTGAATTTGCCTGGGACATCAACAACCTGACTCTGCAGTCGACTTACAAGGTTGGGGATGAACTGAAGTTTACAACCAATATTCACAATGTTGGCTATGCGGACATCAGCGGTTACATTGTCAATGTTTACAAGAAATCGGCAAATACTCCCAATCTTATTTACTCTGATACTTCGCAGTATGTACTTACTCCCGGTGCCTCCGCAATACTGTCAAAGAAGTTTCAGATCCCGTATTACAGAGACAGTATGAACGCCATTGTTCAGATGAGACTTTACGACAAACACAACGAGTTTTATACTTACAACAATGACATCGTCATACCGTTATACAGCGCAAGGCTTTACAAGCCTGTAAATATCACTGTTTACAGCGACGGATCCGTTCTGCGTTCAGGCGATTATGTCAGCAAAAATCCGGAACTCAGGGTTGAATCCGATCTTGAAGGCGGAGATGCCGCAATGAGCTATGACACCGGGCGTGTTTCTGTCATTCTAAACGGCAGGCAATTGACGTATTCAATGAACAATCCGGTCATTGCAAGAAAATCGGCAAAGGATTCCGGTCCCGAAGCTCCTGCTCAGAATTCCGCGGGCAAGTATATATTCAGGCCGGTTCTTGAGAGCGGAAGGCATGAACTTGCGGTGTTAGTGAAGCAGGATGAATACACAGCGGATACTGCTTATTTTGAAGTCCTGGTTTCCGATAACTTCGGCGTTATCGATCTTTACAACTATCCGAATCCGATGAAAGGCGAAACGAGTTTCATGTTCACTTTAGCCGGTTCGGAAAATCCGGACAATGTTAAGATCCGGATTTACACTGTCGGCGGTAGACTTATAAAGGAAATAGTCGCACCTGCAATCATCGGAAGTAATTCGATAACGTGGGACGGAAGAGACAGCGACGGGGATGCGGTTGCAAACGGAACTTATCTGTACAAGCTTGTCACTACTGACGGCTCCGGCTCTGAAACGCAGACAGAAAAACTTGTGATACTGCGGTGATGAGTTGCAGCATTTAGCCGGTTCTCCAATTACAAAAAGGCTGTCTGCAAATCAGTACTGCAGACAGCCATTTTTTTTACTTGCTCAGTTCAGCTTCTATCAGAGAAACAACTTCAGGTGAATCCGGCTCTGTCTTGCTCTTGAACCTTGCCACAATATCCCCGCTTTTCGAAATAATGAATTTCTCAAAGTTCCAGCCGATATCTCCGGGAGGATCAGAATTTTCAGTAAGCCTTTCGTATAAAGGGCTCTTGCCTTCACCCAGTACTTCCACTTTGTCAAATAACGGGAAGGTCACATCAAACTTGCTTTCACAGAATGTCCTGATCTCGTCATTTGTGCCGGGTTCCTGGCCGCCGAAGTCATTGCACGGAAAGCCGAGGACCACAAATCCCCGGTCCGCATACTTCCTGTAGATCTCCTCAAGCGGCGCATACTGTTTCGTGTATCCGCACTTTGAGGCAACATTGACGATCATCAGGACCTTGCCTGAATAATCCGAGAGTTTCTTGTCTTCTCCGTCCATGGTTCTGACCGTGAGGTCGTGGATATTCCTGTTGCCCGAATTGCTCATTTCACTTTTGATCTCTTTTGTTTTGAAATTCTGACCTGTTTCCTTTTCTTTGGAACATGCCGGTGCCAGAACAGACGTGGCCAGCACTAAAAGCAGTGTTTGTGATAATTTTATCATGATTTGGTTTTGTTAACAATCGGGACAACTGAATTCGCATCAGTTAAAATTCCCTGAATCTTCATTGATATTCCCGAGTTCACCCTCGCTGTTGGCGATCACAACGCATGCAAGCGAATCGGCAATTACATTGGGAACCGTTCTGCACATGTCAAGAAGGCGGTCAACCCCAATGATTAGAGCGATCCCCTCTTCCGGCACACCTACTGACTTCAGCACAATTATGAGCATTATCAGTCCCACACCGGGAACAGGGGCGGTTCCGATCGCGGCAAGTGCCGCTGTAAGAACAATTGTAAGCTGTTGTGTTATGGTCAGATCGAAACCGTAAACCTGCGCAATAAACATTGCAGCGACTGCCTGATACAGTGCAGTTCCGTCCATATTGACAGTGGTACCAAGAGGAAGAACGAAGCTTGCAATCTTATTCGGCACGCCGAGTTTCTTCTCGCATACATCCATTGTAACAGGCAACGTAGCCGCAGAGGAACTTGTTGAAAAGGCAACTGCGATGACCGGCCTTTGCACCCTGAAGAATCTTATAACGTTTACCTTTGTGAAGATCCTGAGAAGCAGTGGATATTCAACAAATGTCAGAATGGCCAGTCCAAGCACCACCGTCACCGAGTAGAGAAGCAATGTTTGCAGAATATTAAACCCGAACTCAGCAACTGTTGCAGAAATAAGTGTGAACACCGCATACGGAGCGATGAGCATCACTTTCTCCACCATCAGTATCATGGCGCCGCTAAGGCCGTCAAAGAAGCCGATCACGGCCTTTGTGCGCTCGGAATGTATCTGCGACAGGAACACGCCTGTCATTATTGCAAAGAAAACTATCTGCAGAAAGTCACCGTCCGCAATGGCTTTGAAAGGATTCTTCGGCACCATGTTCACCAGAAAGTCAACAACGTTCAAAGATATATTCTGCTCTATCTTAGAAGAAGCATCATCCTGATATGCCTGCATCAGTCTTTGCTTTGTCTCTTCCGTCATATGCTGCCCGGGCTGAATAATGTTCGCGAGCAAAAGCCCGATGGTGATTGCCATCACGGCAGTCAGCGCATAGAACCCGAGCGTCTTGCCGCCGATCTTTGCAATGTGCCTGATGTCGGTCAGCGATGCGGCTCCAACTATAAGTGAGGCAAGGACGAGCGGAACAGCGATCATGTTCAGAAGTCTTATGAAGATGTCACCAAGCGGCTTGAAAATCACGCCTATCGTCTTCTCCCGGCTCATCCCGGAAACTTTGCTGAAAGTCTCCCGCATGCCGTCGGGATAAACAGCTTCCATTACAATCGAACTCTTGTCTTTGAGCTTGGTGAAGTACTTGATAGCTGTTATCTGCGACTTCTCGTCAAAAACAGCCAGCGTCGAGTCAGCTCTCTTAAATTCCAGTGATGACCAGTTATCGATCTCTGTCTGCTTTCCTTCCGCCGTGACAATGATCTTGCTCGGGCTCACATGGAATACTGAACCGAATATCACGCCCAGTATCAGACCAATGACTATCTTTGTGTGCAACGCCATTTTCTTCTTCATTGTATGCTTCGGTCTGTTGAGATTATTCTTGCCCTCAGCTTCTGAAGGAACACAAGCACCACCGAGCTTACAAGGCTTAGTATCATGATTGCAGGCCAGAGCTGAGGCCTCACAAACTCGATCTCATAGAAGGTCTTTGCCAGGCCGATTATGCCCGAATGTATGCTTGTTGCCGCCAGGAAAATATACAGGAGAAGGATCATGAATCCGTAGATAACATACATCAACCTGTTTGCTGTCTCTTCTTTTGTAAGCACAATTGAGAAGTAGTTGGCGATGTTTGTAATTATCATAATGGTAAGCATTGTCATCTGCAGGTCGCTTTCCGAGACCTGATAGAACCTCTGCGCAAAGTACACACCGGCATAGCCCGCCGCTACGATCACAGCGGCTGACAGGATGACAAAAGAGAACAGCTCCTTTGTGAAGTCGGGAGCCCTGGAACGGTTTGAATTTTTGAGGGTGATCATGAATGCTGGAAGGCCTATTCCGAACACGTTTATCAGCGACACTCTTCTCGGCGTAAGGGGAAATTCAAGAAGGAACAGTATTGACATCAGCGTAATGTAAATGACAAAGAAGTTCTTCGTGATGAACAACTTTCCGACCGACATCACGGAATTGACAATGAGATTGCCTTCATCAAAGATCTTCGGAAGCAATGAGAACTTGTTCTGAAGAAGGACTATGTCTGCCACTTCCTTCGTAATTGCGCTACCTTCCTCCATTGCGATGCCCATGTTGGATTCCTTGATAGCGGGCAGGTCGTTCACTCCGTCGCCGATCATTGCAGTGTAGATCTTCTGTGACTTAAGCGCCTTTATGATCCTGAGTTTATGCTCGGGCTTCAGCCGGGCAAAGATCGTCTTGTCATTTACCAGGCGTATGAGTTCTTTGTCACCGGACCTCTCTATTTCATCACCCGAAACCAGCTCATCGTCTGAGATCTTCCAGCCGATTTCCGATGCCACTTCCTGAACTGCCTTCGCAGAATCGCCCGAGAGGATCTTCAGCTTTATACCGTTGTCTGTGAAAAGCTTTATCGCATCAAACACATCATCCCTGATCTTGTCGGTAATGGAGATTATGCAAACAGGTTCAAGCTCGATCCCGCTCAGCTTATCTGCGGCTTCCTTAAGATCCTGAACGTTCCGCACCCTGCAAAGAAGAAGATTTCTGTAATACACGAGTTTCTCATCTTCATACTTCTTTCTGATGTAAGAACCGGCCTGGCCCGGAATATTGCCGATCAGGATGTCATAGCCGCCGAGTACCAGCACTTCCTTGATTCCATTTGGACTTACGGTCTCAATCATGCTGAATTTTCTTTCGGAACTGAACGGAAATTCATCTGTCAGTCTGTATCCGCTTTCAGGAGGAAGTTCCGAGATTGCTGTTGCAGTCGCGTTCTTGTCGGTGGTAAGGCTTGCATAGGTTCCGGCTATTGTCTTCGCTGTTTCGGGAGATACGCCGTCAGCAGGTATGACGCTCCTCAAAGTCAGTTTGTTCTGAGTCAGTGTGCCGGTCTTGTCCATGCAAACAACCTGAACATTCGAAAACGACACTATCGCATTCAGTCTCTGAACTATTGCGCCGAGTTTGCTGATCCTGTACACGCCCACTGCAAACGTGACCGTTGACATGAGCACAAGTCCCTGCGGCACCAGCGACATTACTATTGTGGAGATCTTTCTTACGAAGTCAGGGTTCATTCCGTCCCTGTTCAAAGCAACCGAAAGTATGACAAGCAATATCGCTACGCCGAACAGCGCCTTCACGATAAGGTTGATCTTCTTCTGCAAAGGCGTCAGATCAAACTTGTACTTCTTTGCCTGCATTGTCACCTGCGAAGCATAGCTTTCCATTCCGATCTTGTCAGCCTTGTAGTAACCGCTCCCCGAGAGGCAGAAGCTTCCCGAAAGCACTTCCTGTCCTACCTTCTTAAGAATGGGATTCGACTCACCCGTCAGCAGGGATTCGTCTATCTCAAGATGGTTTGTGAATTGCACAATGCCGTCAACCACCACCTGATCGCCCCGTGTGAGCTTCAGAATGTCATCTTTCACAATTTCATAAGGTTCGATCTCCGCTTCCGCACCATCCCTTATAACTTTCACCTTTCTTTTTAGCAGGAGATTGACCTTGTCAAGCGCCCGCTTTGCTTTCAGCTCCTGGATGATCGCCAGCAGTGTGTTGATCACGGCAATGATGAGCACTCCCACGCTGTCTAGCAGCAGTCTTTCATCACGGTAAACATAGTAGAAATAAAGCAGGAAGATTATGATGGCAAAGATGACAAGGTTGAATACGGAGAACAGATTCTCGACAATGATCTCTCCGGCGGTCTTGGTCTTCGGCTTGGAGATCTTGTTCTGAAGTCCCTTTGAAACCCGCTCCCTTACTTCTTCGGCGCTTAAACCCTTTGGCTGCAACAGGCTGTGAGTGATTTTAAAGATCTGAAGTTATTAAAATATCAACTCAAAGAGTATTTACTTATGCCGGCATTTTGCTTTCCACCGGTCATTATCCTTAGGTGCCATACTCCGGGCTTCCTTTCATTTGCTTTGTCATGAATACAGCGGTCTCACCTCTGCACTCGTCACCGGAATACAATGCAGTGTCCAGTCCTGTGATCCTGAAGCCGCATTTGAGGTAGAAACTGACGGCCGCCGGATTTGTGTTCTGAGTTTCCAGAGTTATCTTCTCAGCCCCCTGCATTATGGCAGCATTCTCAACTGCCCTGATCAGTTCTCTGCCAATGCCGCGGTTGCGGGATAAGTTACTGACATGCAGTTTCTCCACATAGACTGAATTATTCCATATCCTTCTTTCCGCTATCACTATGCCTGCGATCCGGCCCTCTGACATTGCCCGGAAGGAAAGCATTCCGGAAAGCATTCCTCCCATCCTCTTCTTATCAGCATCGCTCTCAGCCCATTTCTTTATCTTAGGCACCGCGAGCCTGGCCGGACTTAATACAAAAGAGAACTCTCCGTCTGATGAACTGAAACGCACTTCGTATTCATACTCTGCAGTATAGCCGTATTCTTCATCAGGCAGGCAAGTGCTTTCTCCGGGGAGAATATGTTCTGTTTCAACCGCTTTCAATAGACACTGTTTGCCGCAAATTGAAAAGGGCCAACCGGAAAGTCCATGCATTAATTCGTGTTCGGCATTTTGTATGTTGAAATACGTTTCAATTGAAATTACGTTGCTGATCGATGAATATGAAACCGCATGTGACCAACGGCAGGCTGTATTCGGGCGACAGGCCTTTCCGGTTTGTCGGGACAAACATGTATGAGCTTGCATATGTTGACTCCGAAAGAACTCAGTTGATGCTGGAGAATGCGGCAAAAGAAGGATTTACCGTGGTGAGATTCTGGGCATTTTCTTCCATGCCGTCAGAAAAGCTTCTTGAGATTTGCCGTACAGCCGAACATCTGCAACTGAAGCTCATACCTGTGCTTGCCGACATGAATGAGTATCTGCAGGGTTTCAAGGTGAATGACGACTGGTTCAGAAGCGGATACATGAAAGAGTATCTTCCTCACGCTGAATCAGTTGCGGGCAAATTCGCAGGCTGTAATGAGATACTTCTCATTGAGCTGTTCAACGAACCTGCGGTTGATAACTTCGATGTTCTTTATGATTTCACCGTCCGGAGCGCCGATGCAATGAAGCGCTCAGACGGCTCACGGCTTCTTTCCATGGGCACTATCGGCGGGATCGGCGACAGATTCGGCGGAGAGCTTTCAAGGTTTGATCACGGCAGATTCAGAAAACTGAATTCAGTACCTTCGCTTGACCTTGTTTCCATACATGACTACAGCTTCAGTGCTACAGCACTTGAACGGGCGGATCTGTATTTCAGACTGAAGTCAGGTAAAGGCATGTCGAAGTTGTTCAACAAGCTGGATCTGATCTTCAACTCCTTCAGCGACCTCATTGACACCAGGCTCATGAAGAGCATCGGCAGAACATTTTCGTTCCCGCTCACGGTGAGGAATCTCTGGAGGATATATAATGAGATTGATTATGCGGTTGCAAGATCTCTGAACAAACCGGTCTATGTCGGCGAGATAGGGATAAAAAAGAAGTACGGTGAAGCAAGGAAAGGTATCTTGAAGAGTGAAGTCAGCAATCACTTCAGGAACGGAGCCGCGGGAGTTCTCCTCTGGTCATTTGAAACAATGAATGCTTCAAAGGACGGGCATGATTACGGATTCAGCGAATCCGACGGACTGGGATCTGCCGTTACAGAAGTGTTCCGGGAGATCAGCAAAGCAACTCAGGTATAAAATGCTTATTCGGAGGTCAGCTTCCTTTGCACGCCTTAACAAACTCTCTGAATACAGGATGGGGCTCGATAACCCTTGATTTGAATTCAGGATGGAACTGAGAAGCTATAAAGAACGGATGCATGGACTTCGGAAGTTCGATCATTTCTACCAGAGTGCTGTCGGGAGACAGTCCGCTGAGAACCATGCCTTTCTCCGAGAGGATCTTCCGGTAATTGTTATTTACTTCATACCTGTGCCTGTGCCTTTCATTTACGAACTCCTTCCTGTAGCATTTGTATGCAAGCGAGTTCTTTTCGATTATGCACGGATAGGAGCCAAGTCTCATTGAACCGCCTTTGATCTTCACTGACTTCTGATACTCCATAATGTCTATCACATTGTGGCGTGAGTCCTTGAATTCCGTGGAGTTTGCATTCTTGAGGCCGCATACGTTCCGCGCAAATTCAATTACAGCACACTGAAGTCCGAGGCAGATCCCGAAGAAAGGTATCTTGTTTTCTCTAACATACTTTATTGCCGCGATCTTGCCTTCTATTCCCCTCTCGCCGAATCCCGGGCAAACAAGCAAACCCTTTATACCGGCCAGTATCTGGCCTGCGCTTCTCTTGCCTTTCTCGATCTCTTCAGCATCAATCCACTTCAGGTTCACTTTTACGCCGTTGTATGCGCCGGCATGAATAAATGATTCCGTAATGCTTTTGTATGCATCGGGAATGATGTTGTACTTTCCGCAAATTCCAATTGTGATCTCTTTTTCGGGATCAGTTATCCTGTCAACGACCTTCTTCCAGGCGGTAAGTTTCGGCGGGGATGCCTTGAGATTGAGCTTTTCCATTACAATCTCGTCAAATCTCTCCTTCTTCAGCAGAAGCGGCACTTCATAAATGGACTTTGCATCAAGCGCCTGCATCACCGATTCAGGCTCGATGTTGCAGAAGAGCCCGATCTTTGCTTTCAGCTCTTTCGAAAGCTGCTGCTCGCTTCTGCAAAGAAGTATGTCCGGCTGGATCCCGATCTCAAGCATTGTCTTGACGGAATGCTGTGTCGGCTTTGTCTTCAGTTCTCCGGCCGATTTTATGAACGGCACAAGAGTAAGATGCACGCTGAGCGAATTGTTCTTGCCTACATCAAACATCAACTGCCTCATAGCTTCAAGAAAAGGCAGAGATTCAATGTCACCGACCGTTCCGCCGATTTCGGAGATTATCACGTCGTATTTTCTGTCCTTCTCAAGCAGTCTGATCCTCCTCTTGATCTCATCAGTGATGTGAGGGATCACCTGCACCGTAGCGCCGAGATAATCTCCCCTTCTTTCCCTTGTAATTACCTCGTTATAGATCTGCCCAGTTGTCATGTTGTTTGCACGGGACATGTTCTCATCAAGAAACCTTTCGTAATGCCCCAGGTCGAGATCCGTTTCGGCGCCGTCGTCAGTTACAAACACTTCCCCGTGCTGTACAGGAGACATTGTTCCGGGATCAACATTTATGTAAGGGTCAAGCTTCTGGATCGTAACTCTGAGCCCTCTTGACTTCAGCAGAAGCCCAAGTGATGCCGCCGCAATTCCTTTTCCCAGTGATGATACAACACCGCCTGTGAGAAAAACGTATTTAATATTCTTCAATGTTGTGTGATTTTCATTTTACTACGGCAAAGATCTTACAGTCCACCGGAACCCCGTCCTTCACCCGGGCTTTCCTCATAAGTCCTTCATATTCAAATCCGCATTTTACAAGCACGCGCTCGGAAGCATCATTGCCGGCGAAAGTGATCGCATATATTCTGATCAGACCCATTTCCCCGAATCCGATATCGAGGATCTGCTTAAGCGCGGCCGTGGCTATGCCCTTATTTGAATACTGCTTGCCAACCCAGTAGCCGACCTCTCCCGAATGCTGTTCCCTTCTGTGAATTCCGATTCCGCCGACATGTTCGCCGTCAGCTTCAATTGCATACCTTCTGTTATCAGTGCTGTCTTTTCCTTCTGTGCAAACTGATATGAATGAATCCGCATCCTGCAAGCCGTAAGGATAAGGAACTGTCAGTAGCCATCGCGACATGCTCTCATCGTTAAGGAGCTTTGCAAGGGTCTCACGATGCTTCGTTTGTATTTCAACCAGTTCGATCACTGATCATTCAATGCTTTGAGATCTTCCGCAGTATCAACGGCGATCGAATCGCGTGATGTCTCGATCACCCTTATCTTGTATCCGTTCGCTAATATCCTCAGCTGTTCCAACCTCTCCGCTCTTTCAAGCTCCGTCTTTCTTAGTTGAGGAATAATACTTAGGAATCTTTTCCTGAATGCATAAATGCCGAGGTGCTTCATATGCTGATAACTACCGCCTGCTTCATTGGGAATAAGCGACCTTGAAAAATACAGCGCGTCACCGTTCAGGTCGGTTACTACTTTGACCTTGTTTACGTCATTGAGGTCATCTCCCGGAGCGAACTTCACTGCAAGGGTTCCTATTAGGATCCTGCTGTCTTTGCCAAATGCCCTTACAAGCTTGTCAATTCCGGAAGGATCTATGTACGGCTCGTCTCCCTGAACATTCACGACTATCCTGCAGTTGATGTCTTTCACCGCTTCTATCACCCTGTCGGTACCCGACTGATGCCCTCTTGATGTCATTACCGCATAGCCGCCGAATTCTTCAACACATTTCATGATTCTCTTGTCATCCGTTGCAACAATCACCTTGTCAATTGATCTTGCCTTCCGGCACTGCTCATAAACTCTCTGCACCATCGGCTTGCCCTTTATCATCGCCAGCGGCTTTCCGGGAAGCCTTGTGGAGCCGTATCTTGCGGGTATGACGGCTATTGCATTCATTTGTCTATCACCTTTGGAACACGGAAATATTTTCCGGTCTTGGCGGGAGCATTCTTCAGCGCTTCCTCATTTGTGATGCAGTCTTCGGGAACATCCGCCCGCTCTACATTCTCAATGTCATTGATGTTTTCAAGCGGCTCTACATCCCCGAGATCAAGTTCATTGAGACTGTCAATATAGCCGAGTATCTGGTTCATGTCACCCTTCAGTCTTTCGAGTTCATCGCCGCCGAACCTGAGCTTTGCAAGCTCCGCGATCTTTTCCACATCCTTGATAGTTACTGACATGCGATTATGATTTAGTGTTTAAGCATGATGTTGATCCTGTTTCTTATCTCTTCAGGCAGTGCCTTGTCTCCCGAATACGGGATAGGTTCTGCAAAAGTCACCTTCACTTTTCCCGGGACTATCCTGAACTTTCCTCTCGGCATTATCGAATATGTTCCGTCAATTGCCGTCGGCACAAGATTCACCCTTGCCTCATCGGCAAGCACGAACATTCCCCTCTTGAATTCACCGGTCTTTCCGTCGTAGCTTCTTGTTCCCTCCGGAAAAATTGCAACCGAAATTCCTTTCCTGATCTTTTCCGCGGCCTTCTTCAGTGACTTCATTGCATCCCTTACATTTTCCCGGCTGATCGGGATATACTGGCCAAGATACATTCCCCAGCCGAGTATAGGTATTTTTGAGAGCGAGTCTTTGTAGATGAACCTCACATTGTTCGGTATTGAGTGCATCAGCACGGGGATGTCGAAATAACTCTGGTGGTTGGAGACAAAGATGTAAGTCCCCGATTTGTCGAGATTCTCCGTGCCTTCCGTAGAGACTTTAACTCCTGCTATAATCAGTATGCCGTTTCCAAACAGCTTAGAAAGGAAGTGCGTTATCTTTCCTTTACTGTCTATGGGGAAAACGAGAATGGTCAGAACGGCTATGATCAGGCAATGTACGGATATGATGATTGCTTTAACATAGGTGAACACGGGTTCGAAGATAGCCAATGCATGTTACTATTTAAAGATAATTTATTAATAGCTTGTTTTGAGTATTTTGAGTGAAACAAAGGTCCTCCGGGGGAAATGCAGAAAGAATTCAGAAAGGGTTCCTATGTGATCAGCACAGACAAGCGCAAGCTGAACTTCGGCGTTGTACACGGCTTTCTTGCAGGCTCATACTGGGCAAAGGGCCGGAGCCCTGAAGTTACAGGATCTTCCGTGAAAAACTCCGTGTGCTTCGGACTTTATCACGACAGAAGGCAGATTGGTTTTGCAAGGGTGATTTCGGACAAAGCGACATTTGCTTATCTTGCGGATGTGTTCATTATTGATGAGTACCGGGGACGGGGACTGTCAAAATGGCTGATGAAGGTCATCTTTGAGCATCCGATGTTCCGGACGGTAAAGAGCTGGATGCTTGCAACTCGCGACGCTCACGGGCTGTACAGGAAATTCGGCTTCAAAAGACTGAGTGATCCGGGAAAATATATGCAGAGGAAGTCGTAACTCACACATTATGTTTCTGATCTTAGCGTGTAGTAACTTCTGAGAGAAAAAACAATTTCCTTCTCATGATCTCTGGAGTAACTCCCCGAGGGATTATTTGGGTATCGGCGATCCGTGAGGGTCCTTTTCGGGATGTCCAAGTTCTTCATCTATCTCTTTCAGAAGTTCGTCAGAAAGTATATGCTCGTATTTCTCGGCATCCTGATGGATGTTCTCCATTCCTACCACTTGTTTGTCCGTAAGATATGTTTCCCAAAGTCTGTGAGACCTCACTAGCTTCTTTGCAAGGATGCTTCCCTTTTCGGTAAGTACAAGGTTGCCGTTCCTCCTTTCGATCAGTCCGAGCTGTGATATGCCTGCAATTGCCGACTTCACCTTCTTGTGCGAAAGCCCGAGTTTCTTCATGAGAATTTCTCCGGCCTGCACTGCGTCAGACGGCACATCTTCCTTTGAAAGGATCTTTATGATATCCTCATACATGTTCAGCCTGGATGTCTTTCGCTTACGAAATGCCCTCACCACTATGCCCTGCTTCGGCGAGAAGAGGAATGCAAGCATAAAGATGAACACTGCGACCAGCACGATCGATGCTCCGGATGCAAAATTAAAATGATAGGACAGGTAAAGTCCTGCCACTGACGAGAAGACACCGACTGTTGCCGAAATAACAAGCAGTGGTTTCATTTTCTCTGTGAGAAGAAATGCAGTGGCGGGGGGAGTGATGAGCATGGCGATTATCAGGATCACGCCTACCGATTGCAGCCCGGCTACAATGGACATTGAAAGCATTGTCATCAGAAAGTAATGGAACGCGCCGGCCGATATGCCGAGTATGTGAGCAAGAGTGGGGTCAAATGTCGTTACCAGCAATTGCTTGTAAAAGAGAATCACTACACATGTAATGAACACGGTGATCACCGATGAAAGCACGATGTCCGAGTCAGACACTCCGAGAACATCACCGAAGAGGTATGAAGAAA
>JAIBBK010000034.1 GCA_019694675.1 Ignavibacteria bacterium | reverse complement strand
GAGATGTGTTGTGCTAAATTTCGAATCCCCCCGGCCCCCCTTTCTACCGAAAGGGGGGTGGGTGATGAAGAGATGTGTTGTGCTAAATTTCGAATCCCCCCGGCCCCCCTTTCTACCGAAAGGGGGGAGGGGGATTAAGTTCGGAAATCACCTCTTCAATTCTATTTATGACCGCAGCACAATTGCAAAGAACTTCCTCGTTTTTGAAACGAATGACTTTGTATCCCATAGATTCTAATTCCAATTGTCTCTTAAGATCTTTTTCTTCTCTTCCTATATGTGACTCACCGTCGAGCTCTATTATCAGATTGAGTTTATAGCAGAAGAAATCTACAATGTAAGAGTGGATGGGGCGCTGTCTCAGAAAGATGTAGCCGTTCACTTTCTTTTTCCTGAGTAGTTTCCATAATATGGACTCTGCAAGAGTGGGATCATTACGAAGTTTCCGGGCAAAGAGCCGCAGGCGGGGTTTGTATCTTATCTTCATGGGTGTCGTTAATTGTTCATCAGTAGCGCGGATGAAGTTATGACATTGGACATGGAGAAAAAAGGGAATCCCCCCCGGCCCCCCTTTCTCCCGAAAGGGGGGTGGGGGTTGAAAAAGTTTGTTGGGTTATTTGGCTGAGCACCGCCGGGACACCTTTCTGCCGAAAGGGGGGTGGGGGTTGAAAAAGTTTGTTGGGCTATTCGGCTAAGCACCGTCGGGACACCTTTCTGACGAAAGGGGGGTGTGGGTTGAAAAAGTTTGTTGGGCTATAACGATAATCGCACGGACGCTTTCTAACTGGCGAAAGGGAATCCCCCCGGCCCCCCTTTCTGCCGAAAGGGGGGTAGGGGTTAAAAAAGTTTGTTGGGCTATTTGGCTGATCCCCGCCGGCTCCCTTTTCTGCCGAAAGGGGGGTGGGGAACGAAAAGGTGTGTTGTGCTATGTATCGAATCGCTCACTGGCCCGTTTCTGACGCAAGGGGTTGAGCATTTAAAAAGCCGTGAAGCAAAATGCTCCACGGCTTTGATTGAAAAATTAAATATGATTGTATTACTTCACGAGTGAGAGCTTCTTTGTCTGCACAAAATTGCCTGACCTTAGACTGTAGAAGTAAACTCCGCTTGAAAGATCTGATGCATTCAGACTTACAGAATAGTATCCTGCTTCTCTGAATCCGTTAACAAGCGATTTGACTTCTTTGCCGTTCATATCATACACGGCAAGTACCGTATTACCCGAAACCGGAAGCTGGAAGCTGATGGTGGTTGCGGGGTTGAACGGATTCGGATAATTCTGTGCGAGGCTGAATTCCGAGGGAACACCTATTACAACTTCACTGCTGAGATTGAAGTATTCATAATTGCCGTTAAAATCAACCTGCTTCAGCCTGTAGTTGTAAGTGCCTGTTGCAAGTCCCCTATCGGTAAACGAATAATTGCTGACTGAAGAAGTTGTTCCGTTACCGTTTACATTTCCGACTTTGCTCCATACGCCGTTTGAAGATCTTTCAACATCAAATCCCGAATTATTGATCTCGGAAGAAGTTGACCAGTTAAGAGTTACACTGCTGCCGGAAACAGATGAAGTGAAGCTCGTCAGCTCAACCGGAAGCGGCTGATCTCTTGAAACAACTATATCGTCAATTCCGATGTAATTGCTGTTATCTCCGAATAAACCGCCGCTAACAACAGCGTACCTTATCGCCCAAGTGGCTGTGAATCCCGACGAGGGCGCCCTGAATCCGCGAAGTTCCCATGAACCCGATGGAGTAGCCAGGAATCTGCCGAGCTCAACCCAATTCGGATCACTCGGGAGAGTTGCACCGGTCGGATTGTACATTACTCTTATTGAATCCGGGAACGGATTGTCTTCGACTGACCTTGAATAGAAGAATAAAGAATCACCGGAGACAACATTTAGTTGCGGAAGAACCAGCCAGTTGTCAATATTGCCGAGATTTCCTGCTGATAGGTAGTTTGACGCTACATAACTAGAGTCGGGACTGCTGAAAGCGGGAAATACACCCTCATTACCCTGGAACCAGGTCTGTGCACCCGAATTATTGCCTGAAGCGGTGCCGTTTCTGTAAGTAGTGTAACCTCTTGAAGCAAGGCCGACTGAATCATTTGTAAAGTTGAAGTTGTCGAAGTAGTAAGGAACGCCTGTGACAGACACCGGATTGTTGTGATCGCTTTGTGTTACAACTTGCCTTGATGAACTGCTGAAATTTTTCGCAGTGTTCTTCGGATCATCTTTTGCAAAAGATCCGGTGAAGATTCCGAAACAGAAAACGGCGATCAAGAGAGCGGATAGACTTTTCATTTTTTCTTTTTTTAAGTTTTTGAAAAGTTTTCTTGGAAATGTGTCGCTATTGCTGTGATGACGTTTTGGGGAAGTGTAGATTACTTGCTGTTCTGCTCCTTTCTTTTAGTTTGCTTAATAGTCAATGCAAGTTAGTACTACGAGTTGAGAATTCCAAGTTTGTTTTAAATTACGTGTCACAGATGGAGTTTAGACACAGTCTGTTTGCGTTGCTCCACCGCGCGAACGTTTTCCTGCGAAGCGGCACTTGTGAATTTCATTTGAAATTCTGCCAAGCTAAATTGAAAGAATATGATCGAGATAAAGGACCTGAAAAAAAGTTTCGGAGAGAAGGAAGTTCTCCGTGGAGTAAGCCTCAACATATACGACGGCAAGACGCTTGTGATCATCGGCCGGAGCGGCTGCGGCAAGTCTGTAATGCTGAAGCACATAATCGGCCTGCTGGTTCCGGACGAGGGTTCCGTTTTAATTGACGGAGAGGACATCACTGTAATGAAGGAGAAAGACCTTTACAGGATCAGAAAAGACTTCGGATTCCTGTTTCAGGGAGCTGCGCTTTTTGATTCTATGAATGTTGAAGAGAATGTCGGGCTGTCGCTGAGAGAAAACTACAAAATGTCTGACAAGGAGATCGCAGATGTTGTGGCTGAAAAGCTTGAGCTTGTGGGATTGCCAAACATTCAGAAGATGAAGCCATCCGATCTTTCGGGTGGAATGAAGAAGAGAGTTTCTCTTGCAAGATCGCTTGCAACAAATCCGAAATACATTTTATACGACGAGCCCACCACCGGCCTCGATCCGGTAATGAGCGATCAGATCGATGAGCTTATAAAAGACCTTGCAGTGAAGCTGAAGGTCACTTCAATAGTGGTGACACATGACATCTACAGTGTTTATGATGTGGCAGACACTGTTGCGATGATGCACGAAGGGAAGATCTATTTTGAAGGCACGCCAAAACAGCTTCAGTCATCACAGGATCAGCTGATCCGGGATTTTCTGAACAGGACAGATAAGACTCTTTGAAGAATACGACATGTTGTAATTGATTGTCGCGGGCCGGAATTATCAAGACTGTATTTCAGGCCATAAGACATAAGGATTGCGACAAATACCCGAGATTGATTCTGCTTAAGCTTCAGGAATTTCACTCAGAATGATTCGGAGAAACTTCTATCTCACCTCCGAGAGCGTTCCATCTTCTCCAACCGCCGTCCATTGAGATCACGTTCGTGTAACCCATCTTCTGCAATGACTCAGCCGCCAGCGCTGACCTGTATCCGCCGCCGCAGTAGAGCACAAGCTTCTTTGAATGATCATGGACGAACATGTGAATATCCCTTTCAAGGATCCCCCTGCCGATGTGCTTCGCTCCCTTTATATGCGCCTTGTTGTATTCATTATCTTCTCTAATATCAATAAGAATGAAGTCGTCGTTTGAGTTGCGCATTCCGATCACATCTTCCACCGTACATTCCCTGATGTTCTCCTTTGCAATTGCGCACAATTCGTGAAAAGTCAGATGCATAATTTTAATCAGAAGTTAGTTATTACTTTTGCCATGTTCACAATATCATCCGTACTGCAGCCACGAGAAAGGTCCATGACAGGCCTGGATAATCCCTGCAATATCGGACCGGTCGCATAAGCGCCGCCGATACGTTCCGTGATCTTATAGGCAATGTTTGCCGAATTGAGGTCCGGGAAGATGAATACGTTTGCATCTCCTTTGATTGCTCCGCCTTTGTTCTTTCGCGCCGCAACGGATGGAACAAATGCCGCATCGAACTGAAGTTCACCGTCAACGATCAAAGACCTGTTTCTTTTTTTCGTAAGTTCAAGTGCATCGGATATCTTCTTGAGAGAATCATGCCTTGCACTGCCTTTGGTGGAGAATGAAAGAAACGCAACCCTTGGTTTAAGTCCCGTAAGCTTCTTAAAATTCTTCGCCGTATGGATCGCAATATCGGAAAGCTGTTCCGCTGTAGGTACAGGTATTACGCCGGCGTCGGCAAATGCGAAGACTCTCCCTGACAATTTATGATCTCTTGGAAAGCTGAAGAGGAAGAAAGATGAGACAGTCTTATACCCCTTCTCTATTCCAACGATCGAGATCGCCTGCCTTATTACATCCGAAGTTGTACAGACGCTCCCTGCAATAACTCCGTCAGCGAATCCTTTCTTAAGCAGCATCATTGAAAATACAAGCGGCTCCACTGACTCAGACTCTGCCGCCGCAACACTGTATGAAGGATCTTTGGAACGCCTTATCCTGAGTATGTCATTAGCATACTGAACTCCAAAGCCGGTATCAATTATCGTCAGGTCTTTTCTTGCTTTGAATCTGTTTTCCAGTTCGTTCTGCTTCTGAAGAAGTATTACATTTGCGATCCTGCGCCTGAGTATGATGTGAACCGCATCTATCACACGTATGTCGTCAGACTCGGGAAGAATGATCGTCCTGCGTTTCTTCACAGCCTTCTCTTCAAGCTTTCCGAGAATGTCTTTTGCACTGCTCATGAAGTCACTTTGTCTATTATTCCGCCGCCGAGTACTTCATCACCGATATAAAAGACGGCTGACTGACCCGGTGTGACCGCCTTTTGCGGCTCGTCAAATTCGACCTTTACCACATCATCTTCAATCTGCGTAAGCAGAGCATCATTGCCGGAGTCATTGTATCTGATCTTCACCCGTGCCCTGACAGGCGCATTCAGCCTTTCAACAGGCATAAGGTTTATCTCTTTCGTAAGGAATGACTTCGAATAAAGGCCCTTTTCCTCGTCGAGAAAGATCCTGTTCTCACCTGCGTCTATTCCCGAAACGTAAAGCCGCTTTCCGACCGAGACATTGAGCCCTCTTCTCTGACCGATCGTATAGAATGGATAACCCTTATGTGTTCCCACTTTCTTATCTTTATATATGAGTTCACCGCCCGACACCTTTTCATTAAATCCGGGCATTCGTATTTCGAAGATCTGTCTGTAGTCATCATCTGGAACGAAGCATATCTCCTGAGAATCCGGAATGTCTGCGGATTTCAGGCCAAGCTTTTTTGCGAATTCACGGATCTCCGTCTTCTTATGATCTCCGAGCGGAAAGTAAGTCATGCTCAGCCCCTTCTGCGACACGCGCCACAGTGCATAGGTTTGGTCTTTGCTCTTATCTTCCGCGGTTGTAATGCTGTATCTGCCCGTGTTCTCATTAAATTTCACTCTCGAATAATGCCCGGTTGCGATGTGCCCCGCTCCAAGCGCTTCGGCTTTCTCAAGCAGAGCTCCCCATTTTATAGATTTGTTGCAAAGCACGCAAGGGTTGGGAGTGTTGCCTTTGAGATACTCCGAGATGAAGTTCTCGATCACAATGTCGTTGAACTTTCCCGTGAAGTCGAGAGTGTAGTGTTCAAAGCCGAGAGACTGCGCAACATTCCTTGCCGAGTAGATCGTTTCAAGCGAGCAGCAGCCGGAATCTCTTTCGGGAATATTGTCATAACCCCATGTCTTCATGGTTATTCCGATGAGATCAAATCCCTTCTCCTTAAGCAAAGCCGCGGCAACGGACGAATCAACTCCTCCGCTCATTGCGACCACTACCTTATTATTTATTTCTGACATTCCCGTGAAAAGGTAAAAATACGGAATGATGAAAGTTGAATAAAGTGCAAAGAAACATCTCCTTGGACCGCGCAGTTTATAAGCCTTATCCTATTCACAGACTTCACCGGCACAAAGTTGAATGATCTGCATTAAATGAAAACAGCCGCAAAGCGCTGCTCTGCGGCTGTGAATTTTTCGGCTTTCGCCGGAACCTCATGGCAATTGTTACTTTATGAGAGTCATTTTCTTTGTTTCGGAAAATCCGGAGCCATTTCCTTCAGCAACGATCCTGTAGAAGTACATACCGCTTGCAAGATTGACGCCGTTGAAACTGAGCGTGTAGTATCCTGCCGTCTTTATCTCATTGACAAGAGTGGCGACTTCCCTTCCGGAGATATCGAACAGCTTGATGCTTACCTTGCTGTCAACCGGAATGTCGTAGTTGATCTTTGTTGATGGATTGAACGGGTTCGGATAATTTTGAGACAGATCAAACTTAACCGGAGCACCGATGTTCACTTCACTTCCAAGCTCGAAATATTCAAAGTTTCCGTTAACATCTATCTGCTTCAGTCTGTAATTATACTTACCTGTCTCGAGGTTTTTGTCAGTGTAAGCATAGTTCTTAGGAGTGTTGGTTGTGCCGCTTCCTGCTACCGTTCCGAGCTTTGTCCACTCATCCGTTGAGGATCGCCTTTCGATTTCAAATGACGCATTGTTGGTTTCCGAAGATGTGGTCCAGTTAAGTTTCACATCTCTTCTTTCAACAGCTGAAGTGAACGAGGAGAGTTCAACCGGCAGCGGAGCGCTTCCGTCAGTGAGAATGTACCTTGAGAACACTGACAGACCGTAAACAGTGATGTTGTTGTTCACAGTGTCGAGCTGATATTCACCGGGACCGGTGCCCTGAACGGTGTAAGGAACATACAAGGTGTCCGCATCCGTATTCTTTGCAACCTTAATGCTTGCTTCATTTACGATATTGCCAAGCAATGCCGGCGAGTAATGAAGCGTTACATCATAGGTGAAGCCGGAAGCCGGGTTTGTCGGGTGGATCTCCCAGTACACATTACCGAATCCGTCTGTTACAGTCGGGTCTCCGGCAAGTCCCGGAGGATCTTCGCCTGAGTAGTACTGAACATTGATATCGGCAAGCGTGCCAAGAGTTGTTACATTTATCCTGGCAACAGTATCCTGCTTGTGAATAAATCTGTAGATTCCTGCTGAGGGAGTTGACTGATTGTAAACCGGTGGCTGTACCGATGAAAAGAATTCGTATGCGCCGATGTCAGTTCCTCCGTCAATTACCGTCGTGCTTCTCGGAGTGCCTAAAATGTCTGCCGGAATATTGCTGAGAGCGATACCCGTACCTTTCAGAATCCAGTTGTTCACATCCGAGCCGACAGGAAGAAGATTCGTATTGGAAGTGAATACCGGATCTCCGTTGAGCGAGTATGATTCGCTGTTTGAAGAATCCTGGAACACCGAGAAGTTCAGAATTGCTGTGCCCCATCTTCCCACGGTATTGCTGTTCAGTGAATAGAGAGCATTGTAGTTTGAAGCATCCGCCGGCCAGCCGATAGCCGTGTTAGGGGCAGTCACTTCATTGGAGATCGCATAATTTGATCCGCCGGCCGCCACTCTTGCATTTCTGAACACATTGTTTCTGAGAAACACGTTTGTTCTGAATGATAAATTCCTAGTGAAAGCTGATGTGTTGTTTGAGCCGGTGCTTGTTCCGTATATGTTGACCGAATTGTACAGATAGTTCATTGCGCCTGTATTTCCGCCCTGCTCTGAGATACCTATGATGCTGCGGTCTGACGGACTTCCGCCGTCAATACTTATCACGTTGTTTACAAACGTACCAAACGCATTCTGTCC
Source organism: Ignavibacteria bacterium (assembly GCA_019694675.1). GTDB lineage: Bacteria > Bacteroidota > Ignavibacteria > Tepidaquicellales > Tepidaquicellaceae > JADJAH01. Next base: position 10,138 of record JAIBBK010000034.1, on the reverse strand, counting down.
GGTTTGAAATCCCTGAACATTATCTGCCAGCGTTGAAGTACCGGAACTTGATCCGTACAGATTTGTAATCAGGTTCTTTTCAATCACCGTGCCGGCAAGTGATTTCAGAAGGACCATGCCAATTACATTTATCGGAGATGAACCAAAAGTTGTTGAGACATTTCCGATGTTGCTGATCGTATTACCTCTGACAAGATTTGCACCTGCTATGAAAATGGACATTCCCTGAGTATTAGAAGGACCCTCAAGGAGCGGGCTTCCTCCACGGCTGCTGTTTCTTAGGTTTGTTACTGTGTTGTTTTCTACCGTGCACTGTCCTGACGAAGTTGATTCACCGTAGATCCCGACAAGTCCCGCCCCCGTTGATACAGTTGAAACCCAGAGATTGTTCAATGTATTGTTTGATATTATCACAGGCGATGAACTCCTGTAAGCAATGCCGACAGAAGATGTCAGTCCCGCGCCTCCAACTTCAATTCTCTCCGTCGTATCTGCGGATCCAATCTGATTTCCGGTTATGTTGCCGATGTTGACAAGAGAAGAACCGTTCTTTACATTGATCATCGTGTTATTGATGCCAACTGTTCTGATATTCTTAATGATGTTTCCCTGAACATTGGTAACCGATGCGCTGCCGGTATTGAGGTCAATGCCGTTAACTGTTGAGTTGCAGCTCAGGTAACTTCCGCCAGCATTCGGTGCAGTGCCACCCATGTAGTTGTTTACGATGGAGTGCCCGTTGCCGCCGAGAATTGCGATGAATGTGATGTTGGTGGTTCTTGCAGAGGTCTGATAAAAACTGCTTGGATTGATCGTCCAGCCGTCGCCTGCTCCTGCCGCTGAGACAAGGACGCCGTTTGATGTGAAGTTGAAGATGTTACATCCGGAGATCTTGTTGCCTGCATTCGGGAAAGAGTTTGTGCCTTCTGAATATACAGCATTTGCCGGAAGACCTGTTACGTCAGACCTGTCACGCACGTCGCATCCGGAAATCACGTTGTTGCTGTTGCCGCTTGTGGTGCCAAGAGCTGCTGCAGTGCCGAACCAGACCGTTCCGCTGTTTGTGGTCGCATTCTGGCTTTCTACAATGCAGTTTCTCAGAGTGTCGTTTGATGCTCCGTTTATAAACCTTATTGTTGCGCCTGTTCCAGTGTTCCTTATCGTCATGTCCTTTGAACTGCTCCCATTGTTTGATCCGTCAATTGTAACGAAATCGGCATTGTTAAGGTCAATCAGTGGAGTAGCACTGCTTCCGGACAGCAATGTTGTCACTCCGGTTGCCGGCCTTATTACAAGTGAGGATGAAGGAGTGCATCCCTGCTGGATCTGATTGAGCGATACTGCTCCGGTTTCAGTTATGCCTGCGTCAAGAATTTCAGCAATCAGTGACCCGTCAATTCCGTTTGCGTTGATCGCCTCAAACAAACCGCCTGTGCCGGTAATGGAAGCATAGGTGCCGGATGCGCCAATGGTAACCGTACCCGCCAGCCCGGTCGTGAGATTGTAACTGTTCGTACCAGTTACTGGGAAATTGCCTGATACAAGCGCAACTGATGTTGGCGCTGATGAGAATATTGCGACATTGTCATTGACGTTCGGTGTCGCGGCAAGGTCCTGCGCAATTACGAAATATTCGATCACATCTCCTGAAGCAACACCTCCGAATGTGATACTGTAGTCAATAGTGAAGCTGAATGGACTGCTGTTGTTTGTTGCTTCTGTATATTTCCAGCCGTCGGTTGTATTATCATTCGTTGGAGGGAGAACGTTTGCATTGGTACTCTTCTTATAATAAACTCTCGGCTTTGTTCCGGGAGATACATTGATTCCGGAATTGTCAGTTATAGAGGCAGTCAGTGTCCTCGAAATCAGACAAGATGAAAGCGAAAGCGGTGTATATGTGATAGATGGCTTTGTGAGATCAAGAGGAACTCCGTCAAACTCATCTGCACCGAGATCGGGATTTGTAGCACCGCCGTTTACAGAACCCGCCGGTCCGGGCCTTGTTTGGTTATCTATGTCTGTTGTATAACCGGTGATCGCTGTTCCTGCAGACTCCAGCTGAGTAGGAGTTAAACCGAAGTTGAGATGCAGATCTCCTGCGGCCGGGTTTACAAAGGTCACAGCCACTCCCGACAAACTGACAGCGTCAGAAAGAGATACTGCCTGCCATGATGCAAATGTCCTGTCGGTTGTCCAGTATCCGGCAGTTGAGGAAGATGCGGAATTCAGAACGTTGAAATTCGATGCACCCGGTCCCCAGCCTGTTGCTGAAGCAGCAGCTCCGTAGTTGTTGCTGATAGCATAATGATTCCCTGCGCCTCCGGTCCTCTCATTGTTGAAGATATTGTTCCTGACGTCAACGGAAGCTGTTCTGGCTGTGGTTGAAAGATCACCTCTGAGGAACCCGAACGATGGCACTGAACCAGACGTCACCGTGCCGGTGATATGTATGGAATTGTAGTAAACGTTCGTTACTGACGGATCAGGCGTTTGACCGCAATTAGCCCAAACACCGGCGAAGCATGTATTTGTTGCCTGTGACGTACCAAGAGAGATCATGTTATTGAAAACATTCACAGGTGATGCTGTTGAGTTTCCCGACCTTATCAGGACACCGGATACTGAACCGGGAGTAAGAATGTTGGTTGAAGTACTCGCGTTGCTCAGCCCAAAGATCAGGTTTCTTGAGATTCCCGGATTGTTTGCCTGTCCCACGGCAATACCCGCCAGATTTGTACCTGATGTTGTGGTGTTGTCAAGCGAGAGATTACTTATGGTGTTCTGGCTGATATTGACATTTGCCATTGAACCGTTAAGAAGGATACCGACACCTGCCATGAAATTGGTGAATGTACTGAGTGATGAGTTGGAGCTAACGGTTCCGAAATTCTGAATTGTGTTGTTTGTGATTGAGCTTGAGCCGGTTGTGGTTGAAGACGATGTCTGCTCAATTCCCCTGATGAAACTGGAAGCAGAAGTGGAATTCTGATAAGCATTTCGTACCGTGTTCTGAGTTATTGAAATAACTCCGTTGGCGCTGTTGAGTATGCCTCTGAGGTTAGAAATGCCTGTGGCAGGGCTGAATGTTGTACCGACATTGGAAAGACTTCCGCCCGTTGTAAGGTTACCTGCTCTCAGGTTCGGGTTTGTTGTGTTTCCAATCGTGTTATTTGAAATAGTGAACGACCCATTGGTGCCGGCCGAGTTGATGCCGTTAATGCTTCCGCTGTTTGCAGAAGTTGTGCCCATTGCATCAAGTGTGTGTATGCTGTTGTTTTGGATGCTTATGGTATTGGATGTGGACGCGTAAATGCCTGCGATCAGTCCCCCGGATGTAGTGGTGGCAGCGTACAGGTTGTTAATGTTGTTACCGGCTGCTGTGCCAATGTTTGCATTTCCTGAATTGACCGCAATACCGCAGATTATTCCATTATTACTGGAGGCACCGCTCGAAGTGTATAGCGCAAACCCTGCAACAGTGTTGTTCTGAATTGAGGAAGGTGCTCCTGCAACCGCAAATGTACAGTTGATACCTACATATCTTGTAGCGTTTGCCGTCCCTCCTGAAGTGTACAAACTTGGGAATGTCCCGCCGAGTGATCCTGAAGTGAGGCCGATCATGTTTGTTGTACCTGTACCGGACGAGTTTGCATAGCCGATAACATTGTCATGAATTGTGTAACCTGATCCCGACGTTATCTGGATTCCGTAATGTGTGTTTGATGAAGTGTAGGTCCTGTTGGCGGTCTGATAGAACTTGTTTCCGGAGATGGTCCAGCCGGAATTGAAGCTGTTTACATTGATACCGCTGGTTGAACTGCCGGCTGAGAAGTAATCGTAGATGTTATTGCCGGAGACAGTGTTTCCGCTGTTGTCTATCGCCGCACTTGAGCCCAGCGAATGAATTCCGTTCAGCGGATTTCCGGATGCTGACGGTCCGATATTGTTGTTGGTAATCGAGTTGCCGTCATTACCGGTTGCTGTTCCGGTTCCAAAAGAAATGACACCAAAACTTGCGGTTGTACTTCCGAGTAAAGTGCAATTGGTTACGGTGTTGCCGGAAGCATCTGCGGCGAACCTGATCACAGAACTTGCGCCGACAGCAAGATTGATGATCGTAAGTGAATTGCCGCCTGTATTAAGTCCGTCAACTGTCACATTATCAGCACCGTTAAGTGCGATAAGGTGTCCGATGAACGTACCTGAGACAGTCCTTGCGGCACCTCCCGAAGGTGAGATCGTGAGCGAAGTCCAGCCTCCGTCATTAAGTGCATTCGCACCCGTTTCGGCAAGTGCGTCGGCTGTAATTGATATGCTGATGATCTGTCCTGCCTGGCCGGAACTGTTGATTGCGCTGAAGGCTCCGCCTGCCGCTGTCAGCGAAGCGTAGGTTCCGTCGGCTCCTACAGATCCTGTTACTGACACCTGAGCTCCTGCATATCCTGCAAGCAGCAAAAATGCCATGGCCAAAATCAAAGCGTTGTATCTGTTTTTCATAACTTGGTATTGTTTGTTTAGATTTACAGTAAGAAGATTATTAAAATTATACAGCACTGTTTGCAACCGCAAAGACCGGAATTGACTAGAATACCCATATTTTAGATCATGGCTCCGGAGTTCATCCCGTATGATCAATGGCCATTCAAGCCATACATTATAAGTTATTGATCTGAAGATCTGAAGAAGCTGTGTTCGCCGGCATCATGGACTGCAGCTGACAGAGCATTAATCCTTCAACAAACAACAAGTCGCCACATGATCTGTGGCCCCTCATACAGATTGCCGTACTGCGTAATTTCACTGCAAAAGAGCCGATCAGATCAAAAAACATGTTGACAAATCAGTGCCTTCCACCGCAGCCGTATCATTAAGTTCACTTAACTTCGCTGAACCAAGATCACTGGACAAGCTGACTGAATAGAATATGGACAGGTCATTGCTTCAATTCAGGATCTGCCAAATTGCGGGATATTGAAAGAGAGGATATAATATATGAAACCGGAAGCCCGTTTGGCTGATACATCCTGCTCGTTCCTCACAACTCAACACAACACACAAGTACCCAAGAACCATGAATTTCAGCATATTTGACAAATGAAGGAATTTCTTCCAACAATGCGTATCGGAATTATGAACAATCTTATCAGCAGGGATTGAGACATGTCAACGGAACTCAGATCACCAAGAGTTTATCCTATTCAAGCCGCAAAAAGTCCCAATTTCATGGCCCTGCAACCGGCGGTTGGGCTGTCCCTATTCTCTCAGACGGTAACAATGAAAAACTCACAATTGAATGGAATGAATTGTTTGTCAGCTGAAGCCTGAATTGGAAGAAAATACCTAATGTATTTCAGGAAGAATTCCGGGCAAGTATTATTTTTAAATAGGGATTGTAATTCAACTTCAATAAGCATAAATTTGTCAATCCAATAACAAAAAAGGAGAAAACATGTCAAAAAGAGCATTGATGATAATGTCTTTTTTATTTGTTTTTACTTTCGGCGGTTTTGTAAGCGATCTCTCCACACTGAAAGCTGCAACTGAAAGCAAAACAGAGCAGGCTGCAAAGAAAAACACAAAGAAGAAGAAAGGCAAGAAGAAGAAATCTACGAAGAAATCTTCTGGAAAGAAGAAAAAGGTCTCTTCAAAGAAGTCTTCAGGAAAGAAGAAATCATCAAAGAAGAAATCTAAAAAGAAATCATCCGGCAAGAAGAAGTATTCTTCCAAAAAGAAGGGTTCAAAAAAGAAATCCTCCAAGAAAAAGAAGAAGAATACTAAGAGGAGTTACAGAAGCAATACAACCAGCTCCTACAATACTGGTTCTTACACTGCCCCTTCATACAACACAGAAGGTTCAAGCAGGGAGTACAAAAGGTCAGAGACAACAGAGACCTTTAAGAAGGAGCCTAAGAAAGACGGCGAATAACCCGCATCTTACAGGTCTTTCCAAAGCCCGGATGGCAGAAATGCCATTCGGGTTTTTTGTAAGCGGTAATTGCAGAAAGATATACACATTCAGCAAATGTCGGTGAACAGAACTCTCTGACCTCCGGTTCGGTGAAGAACTGTGCAGGAAGCCGGAATTCTTAACTAAAACTGAATATCAAAGCAAAGTACGGATAAATGAAGATAAGTCTTAAGTGGCTGAAGGATTACATACCGGGATTCGGGACAGTATCTGTTGAATCCCTGTGCGATGATATGATCGGGGCCGGATTCGACATCGAGTCTGTGAGCGACGAAGCTGAAACATTACGGGGCTTTGTGGTAGGAGAGGTACTTACAAGATCAAAACATCCGAATGCCGATAAGCTGAGCGTTTGCACGGTAAATGACGGCACCGGAATTCTCAATATTGTCTGCGGCGCTCCGAATGTGGAAGCCGGGCAGAAAGTTTGCGTAGCAAGAATAGGTGCCATCATTCCGAAAGGCGGATTTGAGATAAAGAAGACCAAGATAAGGGGAGAAGTTTCGGAGGGGATGATATGCTCTGAATCGGAACTGAATCTCTCTGACAACCATGACGGGATCATGGTGCTTGATGCGAATGCACAGGCCGGCATGCCGTTCTCAGAATATGCCGGGTTGGATGATGTAGTGATCGAAATAGGAGTGACTCCAAACCGGGGTGACCTCTTATCGCATTTCGGAGTTGCGAGAGAAGTTGCCGGCATATACGGACTTGAAGCGCGTTTGCCTGAGATCAAACTGAATGAAACCGGTAATGATACAGGCGGAATGATATCAATAGAAATTGAGAGCAGGGAGTACTGCAAGAGATTCACGGGCAGGGTCATTGAAAATGTCCGTCAGCGAGAATCTCCCGAATGGATGAAACAAAGGCTCACAGCTGCAGGAATGAGGCCGAGGAACATTGTGGTTGACATCACCAATTATGTAATGCTTGAGACCGGGCAACCGCTTCACGCCTTTGACTATGACAAGATAAGGAAGAAGAAGATCGTAGTCAGGACGGCCAATGACGGCGATAAATTCGTTACACTTGATTCAAAGGAAAGAACTCTGTCATCGAAGTCACTAATGGTATGCGACGGAGAAGGTTACTCTGCAATTGCTGGGATAATGGGCGGAGAATTTTCAGAGATAACAGACAGTACAAAGAATGTCTTCCTGGAGAGCGCTTATTTTGATGCTGTAAATATCAGAAAGAACTCCAAGCGGCTCGGGCTGATCACAGATGCATCACAAAGATTTGAAAGAGGAATTGACATTGACATGGTGAAGTATGCTTCATTGAGGGCTGCATCGATGCTGAGCGAACTTGCAGGAGGAACTGTTTCAAAGGGCCTGCTTGATGTTTATCCGGAGAAATTTGAACCGGTGATCGCAGGTATGAGAATCAGCAGGGCAAACAAACTGCTCGGTACAGATCTTACCGAAGATGATGCAAAGAAGCTGCTTGGACGAATCGGTATCCGTTTCACAGGCAAGACCGAAGACATGATGAACTTCAGCATTCCCGAATCGCGAAGGGCAGACCTGGAGAGAGAACCCGACCTGATAGAAGAGCTGGCAAGACTGTACGGGTATTCGAAGATCGAGAGCAGTTTTGACTTCAGAACGAGCCTTTTGAGGGGCAGGGATAAGGAGAGCGAAAAAATGGCTCACCTTAAGAGATCAATTTCAGACCATCTCATCGGAAGGGGTTTCAATGAGATAATCACTATTCCTCTGGCTGAAGTCAGTAAGCAGCATCCGGCAAGCGAAGAAGTCCGTCCGGTAAGATTGCTGAACAGTCTCACCGCTGAGATGAACTCCATGAGAACAGACCTTCTTGACGGCATGATGAGGGTGATCGCCGACAATTTCAACAAGTCGGGCAAGGACATTTCCCTCAGGCTGTTTGAGACGGGCAGAGTGTTTGAAGACAGGGGCTCGAGTTTCTCGGAGACTGACCGGATCGTCTTTGCGATCTCCGGAAAGCATGATGGTACGACATTGTATGAAGGTGAAAGAAACTACGAGATGTCAGATATCAAGGGAGAGCTCGAGATGCTTCTATCCAAATTGAATATTGAAACTTTTCGATTATTTTGCTATAATGACAACCAATTTGGCGGTGTCAGGATAGACGTTGGTTTAAATGGCGAGGTCGCAGGCAATATAAATAAGGCAGATAGGAATTTGCTGAACGCATACGACATTGAATCTGACGTATTTTTTTGCAGAATAGATCTTGGCAAGCTGAAATCCCAACTGAGACCGGCCGGGAAGTTCAGGAGCATTTCAAAGTTTCCTGCCGTGAAAAGGGATATCGCCGTAGTGGTTGACAGAAAGACAAACTACGGAGATCTGGCAGAAATACTCAAAAAGAGCGGCGGATCGCTCTTGAGGTCATTTGAACTGATTGATATTTACGAGGGCACCCAGGTGGGAGAAGGCAAGAAGAGCATGGCATTTTCGCTCGAATTCTATTCAGATGAAAAGACCCTGACTGACACTGAAACAGGAGACGCTATGAAGAGGATCATTAAGGAACTGGAAGTGAACGCTGGTGCGGCACTCAGAAGCTGATCAATAAATCAAACAAGCTGGTTTGGCAAAAGATCTTCTAAGAGATCAGAAGAATGCGGTCAGGATAAGTCTAGAGGAATTGCACTCGAAGATAAAGTCGCTCATTTCAAAACACAAGGACCTTAAGAACGAAAGCAATCTGCTGAAGGAGAACCTTAAGAATCTGAATCTGAAGATATCCGAGCTGAAGCTTCAGAATACAAAGCTGAGCACGGAGCTGATAAATAAGGACAAAGAGATTTCGGAACTGAAGAACCTGACTCTTAATGCGACATCAGGCTCACTAAGCACCACCGAGAAGGAGAACGTGAAATCGCGCATTAAGGAATTGATTGCAAGGATTGACACGCATCTTGAGAATTACGAAGACCACGATGAAAGATATGAAGACAGGTGACAAAATGTTTGACTGCAGCAACAACAAGCTTAACAGGTTTCGCAACAATTCAATCTTATCATGACTCAAAAAGAGATCCGTGTAAGGATTTTTAACAGCGAATACAATCTTCAGGGAGAAGACCCCGAGAAGGTTGAAAGGATCTCAGACTACGTTGACGGGATAATGAACAGGATCAACACAGAATCGCCGAACCAGTCGGAAGAGACAATCGCCGTTGTATCGGCACTGAACATTGCTGAGGATTTTTTCAGGGAGAAAGAAAACAGGATTGAATTGGAAAAGGAGCTTTCCCATCTTTATGATGAGATAAATTCCAAGGTCAAGGGCATCAACGACCTTATTGACGAGAATCTGTAAGAGTTTCAACGTTCTTTAAGATAAGTCTACGGTTTTGAAAAAACCGCACAGGCAATAGTCAAACATTATATAAAACCAACAGTTTTAACTATTTGGGAGGTAAGCTCAAAGGCTGTGTCAATTACAGGCCTCAGCCGCTTGCCGGACCTGCCTGAGCTGAAAAGCTCATTTAGGCAGGCAGTGGAAGTAAAAGACACATTGGCACCGCCCACTGTATGATAGAAAAGGTTTTATCATAACCTTTGCACTATTAACATGTCCTGTGCGGTTTTATTTTTTTAAAGCAGAATTTTTTGAAGCAATTTCAAGAATCAATACATAACTAACAAAGCATCGAATACGAATGGACATGGAATTATATATACTTTTACCTTTGCTCGTAGGCCTTTGCCTGCTTACGTTCTTTTTGGGATGGTACCTTAACTCGAGGGCCAATAAGACGAAAATTGACGGCGCGGAGAACATTGCCAAGAAGATAATCTCGGATGCAGAGGAAAAGTCAAAGGAAAAACTTCAGGAAGCAGAAAAGAGGTCGAAGGAACACATGGCAGACGCGGAAAAGTTTGCCCAGAACCTGAAGAAGGAGAAGCTGCTCGAAGTTAAAGACGAATTCCTGAAGAGGAAGCAAAAGTTTGAAGAAGAAACCAAGGAACGCGAGAAAGGCGTAGTTGAAGATGAGAAGAAACTGAAGCAGGAAAAGGAAGCGATCGAAAAGCTAAGGACAGAGAATGAGAAGGTCCAGAATTCTCTCAGGCGCATCGAAGAGGAAATGACGGAGAAGATCAGGTCTGCTGAACTGAAGTCAGCAGACGCGACGAAGACCATTTCCGAATACAATGAAAC
>JAIBBK010000044.1 GCA_019694675.1 Ignavibacteria bacterium | reverse complement strand
TAGCGCTGTTCAATGTATTCTTCTCTCTCGGACTTGAATCAGGATACATGAGGTTTGCCTCACTTAAAGAAACAGGAACCGAGAAAGAGAACTTCTCCAATCCGTACACAGTCAACGCAGTCAATTCTCTCCTTCTCGGGCTTATACTCTTTGCGTTCTCAGGCGGACTGGCCGGCATTCTTCAGATTGACGGGAAGTATTCATACCTTCTGAAATATGCTGCAGCCATTCTGGTCCTGGATTCCATATCACTCATTCCGTTTGCCAGTTTGAGGCTTGCAAACAAGGCGGGAAGATTTGTTCTGTTTAAGGTTACGAATATTGTTGTCAACGTAGTTCTGAACATCGTTCTGATCTCATATTATGATATGGGGATAGAGGCTGTGCTTATCAGCAATCTGATCTCATCTCTTGTATCATATGTAATGGTCTTCCCGGTTGTATGGAAAACCTGGACCTTCTCGTGGAACAGGCAACTGGTCTCTGAACTTATGAGATTCTCACTGCCCTACATTCCGACAGGAATTGCCGCTAACCTCGTTCAGGTCGTTGACAGGCCGATTCTCAAGATGATCTCTGACGACAGCACTGTGGGCGTGTATCAGGCAAATTACAAACTGGGGATCTTCATGCTTCTGATCGTTTCAATGTTTGAGTATGCCTGGCGTCCCTTCTTCCTGAACAATGCAAAGGATGAAAATGCAAAGTGGATTTTTTCAAAGGTTATGACGGCGTTCGTGTTTGCGGCATCTGCCGCAGTTCTTGTTCTGTCTGTATTCATCGAGGACCTTGTGAAGGCTGATCTTCCATTCGGCTTTCATCTCATAGGTAAAGACTATTGGGGAGGGCTTGGCATTGTACCGGTAATTCTTTTCTCATATATCTTCTACGGCATCTATATAAATCTGACTGCCGGTATATACATAGAAAAGAAGACCTCTTACCTGCCGCTCATTACCGTGGTGGCGGCTGTTCTTAATATTGTCTTTATCTTCTTGCTCTATCCGTTGTTTGGACTTACAGGTGCAGCATATGCAACGCTTATAAGCTATGTTGCTATGAGTGCCGGGATCTATTACGTGTCCAACAAATACTATCCGGTGCCATATGAACTGGGAAAGATCGCCGTGATCATTCTGATGATGGCGGGAGTATTTGCGGTTTACAAATTCTTTGACAGTATGTTTCAAATTCCTTTACTTATAAAGCCGGTCTTCCCCGTTGCCTATATTCTGCTCTTGCAGGCCTTCAAAGTTGTTGATCTTTCTGCACTGAAGCGTCTTGTGGCAAGGCGGTAATTCCAATTGCGGCAGACCGAAAATATCACTTGCATATAGACTTTTGCAGCACCATATTTAATTATGGATAAGCTTACGGATAAACAGCAGAGGGTTCTTGAGTTCATTTCAGGTTATACCGCTGAAAATTCATTCCCTCCCACGCTTAAGGAAATTGCTTCAAAATTCCGGGTTACAATTGGCACAGTGCAGGATCACGTCAATGCGCTCAAGACAAAGGGCTACCTGGAAAGAAAGAAGGACATAGCGAGAGGTTTCAGGGTTGTTACAGGCAGTGAGCCGAAATCCTCTCCTGCTTTGATCCCTCTCTATGGAAATGTCGCTGCGGGCGAACCGATATTTGCCGCTGACAATATTCAGGGATATGTCACTATGGAAAAAAGAAAATCGGGTCATCACATTCACTTTGCTCTTAAAGTGAAAGGGGACAGTATGACAGATTCAGGGATCTATGACGGAGACATTGTGATTGTCAGAAAGCAGGACTCGGCAGAAGACGGAGACATTGTGATCGCATTGCTTGATGATGAGGCCACAGTTAAGACATTAAGGAACAGAAGGATCAAAGCATACCTTGAAGCTTCCAATTCCAGATACAAAGCAATCATCAACAAACCGTTTCAGATCATTGGTAAAGTGATTGAGCTCAGAAGAGCTTACGGGTGACGTGACATTCAGATCCCCACGCGCCTGAAGATGAAGTCAACATTCTTGCGGGACTTTCCGTAATCGAACAGTTCGTCCAGTTCCTTGCCGGATAGAAATCTGACAACTTCCTTGTCCGTCCGTACCAGCTGAATGAAATTCTTCCTCTCATTCCAGCTTTTCATTGCAATATTCTGCACAATCCGGTAAGCATCTTCTCTCCGCATCTTCTTTTCGATCAGCTTCAAGAGCAGTGTCTGTGAGAACACAAGTCCGGTAGTCAAGCCTAGATTACGCTTTATATTGTCTTTGTTAACTACTATATGTTTAATGAGGTTAGTGAATTGATTTAAAGTATAATCCACAAGTATTGTTGAATCGGGGAGTATGACTCTTTCAACGGAAGAATGGCTGATATCTCTTTCATGCCAGAGGGGGATGTTCTCAAAGGAAGCTACCATATTGCCGCGTATGATCCTTGCAATTCCGCTGAGCCTTTCACATGTAATTGGGTTCTTCTTGTGCGGCATTGCTGATGACCCTTTCTGACCCTTGCTGAATGCTTCTTCAAGTTCAAGTGTCTCGGTCTTCTGAAGATGCCTGATCTCTGTTGCAAACTTCTCAATTGATGAAGCGATCAGCGCGAGAGCGGACATATACTCCGCATGCCTGTCTCTCTGAAGTATCTGCGTGGATATTTTTGTTGTCCTGAGCCCGAGTTTGGTGCATACGAACTTCTCCACTTTTGGTGAAATGTGTTCATAGGTTCCTACAGCACCTGAGATCTGTCCCACTGAAACCACATCTATGGCGCGCTTCCATCTTTCGATGTTCCTCTGAATCTCATCATACCAAAGCGCAAACTTTAGTCCGAGGGTTATCGGCTCGGCGTGGACACCATGAGTCCTTCCGATCATTGAAAGAAACTTATACTTTCTTGCTTTTGAGCGAAGTTCTTTTGCAAGTTCATTCAGGTCTTTGAGAATGATCTCTCCGGCCTGCTTCATCTGAACGGAAAGAGCCGTATCAATCACGTCGGAGCTGGTCATACCCATATGCAGAAACCTCGAGTCGATGCCGATGCTCTCATTTACATTAGTGAGAAATGCTATTACATCATGTTTGACCTTTTCCTCGATCTTCAGTATCCTGGATGTACTGAACCCCGCCTTCCTGCGTATATTCTCAAAAGCCCTTCTTGGGACATTGCCGAGCTTCACCTGAGCTTCAGTTGCAAGCAGTTCAATGTCCAGCCATATTCTGAAACGGTTTTCATCAGTCCATATATCGGACATGATCTTCCTCGAATATCTTGGTATCATCTTTAAAGTGAGTTATGGATTAGTTTTGAGAAACAGACTTACTGATCCTGGTCACAACCAGGGTTATGTCGTCATTCTGCTCCGCTCCTGCTCTGAATTCTGACACTGAATCAATGAGCTCTTTCTGAATGTTGTTGCAGGGAAGGTTTCTGTTCTTAGAAATTATGTCAAATACTTTTTCCGTTCCGAACTCCTCCCTGTTCATATTCATGGCTTCGGTCAGGCCGTCCGAGTAAAATACAAAGAGACTGTCAGGATTCAGTTTCACTTCGATCTCTTCAAGCGCTCCTTCAAAATAATGGTCACTGTCGAGCCCGAGTCCCATGCCTTTGCTCTTAAGAAAATCGAGCTTGCCGTTCACTGAATATATCACGGGATTGTGCCCTGCGCGGCAGATCTTTGCTGTCATATTGCCGAGGTCAAACAATGCAACAACAGTGGTTATGAACGACTTCCTGTCGATCTTCTGATGGATCTGCCTGTTGACTTCTGTCAGGATCTCCTTTGGAGTTCTGAAGATCTTTGAGGCAAACTGGATCATGGCCTGTATCTTTGACATGTATATTGCCGCTGGAATTCCTTTACCTGAGACATCTGCAACGACAATCAGCATCTTGTTGTCGGTCAGCTTTATCACATCGTAAAAATCGCCGCCGATTATCTTTGCCGGATTATAGAAGCCTGAAATTTCGATCCCTTCAATTGCCTGTATTTCCTGCGGAAGCAACCCCATCTGTATCCTTCTTGCAATGTGAAGCTCTTCTTCGATCTTCTGCTTTGAGATCTTCTCCTGCTGAAGCCTTGCATTTTCAAATGCGATCGCCGCCTGTGAGGCAAGCGTCTTGAGGAGGTCAATGTCTTCCTCTGAATAAGCTTTGCCCGAGGGCTTCTCCCCGAAATTCAGTGCCCCGATCAGGTCATCCTTTATATGTATGGGAACCGATAACACATAACCTGCTTCTTTGATCGCCTTCTTGCTCTGATCGTCAAGGTAATATTCATCAAGATAAACGTCGGTCAGAAATTTGGCTCTCATATCATCACGGAAGAGTGTCGTTATGGCAGTGTCAAACATAACACCCTGATCAATAACCTGTTCATTCACTTTCGTCTGCTTAAACTCCTTCAGCACGTTCTCATAATACTCTGGATCTCTGAACCACACATTGAGAGTGTTTATGCCCATTGTTTCCCGCACTGAAGTACCTATCTTCTCAATGATCTGCTTCATGTTTGTCTGATAGGGAAGCTCTTCGGAAAATTCAAGCAACGATTTCCTGTAGTTGTAGCGCTCTCTGTAAAGCTGTTTATCAACAAACATCTTCACCTTATTGTTGACGAAGTCGAAGCTGAATGTAACGATCACTATCATGGCAATTGTGATCACCTGTTTGTTGTCAGGCAGGAGCCTTCCAAGAAGCGAGTCGAGCACAAGTACAAGCAGAAGATAGACGCCGACAATAAAGGCTGTAACTATTCCGAAAACGAGTCCTCTCTTTACAATGAACTCTGTGTCAAGTATTCTGTACTTCACAATTGCAAATCCGAAGGATATGGGAATTGCAAGGACGAGTGAGCATGGCAGGTATAGCCATGGCTGAACAAGAAAATTCGGTTTCGGGATAAATACCGGAAGCAGTACGGTATAAAGGAATCCGCACAATCCGATAAGAAATCCGTAGAGTATGATCCTCAGCGGCTTTCTTCTGCTTTCTTCCTTTATGGAAATGTATGATCTGAGAAAAAGAAATATCCCCCCGAGCAGGCAGGAAATGAAGAATGCATTTGCAAGGTACTGTTGCGCAAATCCCTTTGGCAGGATCAGGTCGAAGAGGCGCGAACCGACAACAACCAGAAATGACAACGGGTAGACGGTGCAGAGCAGTGCCCTCCTGTATTTAACATCAACCCTCTTGGGGAAAACCATGAAGAAGTGGACGAACAATGCGAAGAAAAGAGCCATACCAAGAAAAGAAATTAACGCAAAGGGGAATGCTATCATCGCCGCATTGATCTGCCTTACAATGACAAACCCGATCGCCGCAGAACATCCCAGCAGGAAGAAGATCTGAGAACTCAGTTCTTTGGGTTTTGAATAACCAACTATATGCCCGATAAAGAGAAACCCGAACCCGAGCAGTGAGAAGATCAGAAATACAATGTTGAAGTACTTGTACAGCTTAACTTCGAGATCCAGCACTTTGTCGCCGCGGATCACCTTGTAAATGACCTTATCTCCCGAATCATAGGAGTTGAGTATCTTCTGTGCTTCAAACGAGTCATTGAACTTCTGTCCTCCGATCTCAATAAGAATGTCACCGTTCCTGACGCCTGCGGCATCGGTATTTCCTCCCGGCATCACCTCAGTGATCATCAGTGCCTGGTCAAGCTTCTTGCCGTCCACATACTCGATCCACAGGCAATCGTCAGTGGTCATGCGGTCCGTGAACATTGTTTGAATGAACACTATCGAAGCATAGATGAAGCTTATAAGAGCTATGACCGTAATGGCCACTCTCAGAGACCCGTCTGTATATTTATTCAGGAAGTTCAAAATAGGGGAATCAATTTAGTTGTCCTCCAGTACTGACTACGAAACTATTGCCGTCAGGTTCCAATCTATTGCACTTAGAATTCATATCCTATTGAAAAATAGAAAACGTATGGACCGAAATAGAACGAATCTTCCTGAAGGCCGCTCTTTGTAAAGAAACTCCTTCCAGCGGCAAGTGAGCCTTCGCCAATAGGTGTATCAAAGGAGATGAAGGCACCTATCCCCTGCCGGAGGTCTTTGAAGCGGATGTCCTGAGCGATGTTCCAGACATTGCCGAGATCGTACCTTGCGCCGATGTATGTGTCAAAAAAGATCCTGTAGGGAAACTCGAACCTGTATTCAAGCGAGGCGAGAAGGATCTGCCGTCCGCGAAGTTCGTCGTCCACCATGCCGTAGAATAACTCCTGGCCTCCGATGGAAAACTGGTCAGAGAGGGGAGTTGTATTGTCTCCAAATCCAAAAAGCAGTCGCGGCCTGAGGACATGCTGACTGTGAATGGGAAGGTACTGCTCATAGTTCAGGTTCAGCTTTGTATAGCTCAGGTTGCCGTCATTAATGTTCTTAGCTGTTTCATAATCGAAGTTCAGCAGGATGCCATTGTCTGGAAACGGCCATTTGTCCTGCGTGTCAAAGATCCCTCCGAATCTCAGCTTGACAATGTTATTGTCTTCCGCAATTCCCGGATTTCCTGACTTAACATTTACTTTCAGATTCTCCACGAAGACCTGACCGTAAATTGTGCCAAGCCGCTCAAGCTGCGTTCCTGCAAGAAGACTGAACCCTCCTGCAATATTCCGGTATTCGCCGGTCTTAAGAACATCAAAAGACTGGTTCTCGTCATTGTTGATCTGAAGGTATCTGTAAATATCCCTGAACTGATAGAATCCGCTGAAGTTGAATGTGAACGGCAGTGAGAATATCTGATTCGATTTTATCTCCGCCCTGTAAACCCTGTTCCTTAGTCCTCCGCCCACAAGCAATCCTGCTTCCACAGCCGATCCGAAAACATTCTCATCACGCAGGTCTGCGAATGCCTGGAAATTGAAAACGTTGTCTGCCCTTATGCTCAGTCTGAGAGCTTTTGTATTCTTTTCGGAAACACTGACGCGAAGTACATTCCTGCCTGTTGGTGCGTCAGGCGTTATGTTGACGCTGACCTGTTCAAAGAGGTTAGTGCTGATGATGTTCTGCATGGTTTTGTCGAGCTGGTTCTTTGTTACAGCAGAATTACTTTCAACTTCGATCTCCCGGTCAATGACGTTGTCGGAAGTGTTGCGGTTACCGGTTATCACCACTGAGTCTATTACTCCGTTTGTAAGCTCAATTTCAATTTTGCCGGTAGAATGATTCAGGCAGAGCTTCTTTATTCCGGCATATGAAATTCCTTTTTCCCTGAGTGCTCCAAGCAGGTCGTCCTTAAGTACGGATATAGAAACAAGATTGATTGTCTTTCCGGAATTGGAGGCTTCATATTCCTCAAGAAGTCTTGAGACCTGAGGCGGCATGATGCCCGATCTTGTAAACCCGATGAATGGCGGATTTGGCGTGAGCACATAATCAACCGTAGCGGACATCTGGTCTCTTTCCACAACCGCCTTCACGTCCGAAAAATATCCCGTAGCATAGAGTTTCTTAAGGTTGGATTCGATGGATGTGTACTTCTCAAACTCACCCGGCATAAGATCCGAAATGCGGAACAGCGTATCGGTCAGCTTTCCTTCAAAGGACAATCGGAGAGTTGCATTGGTTATGAAGTTGTTCCTGTACGGCGATGCAGATAGTTCAATGGAATCAAGATCTGCTTTGATCCTGGAGATGAGAAGAGATGCAGCTGTTTCACCTCTTTCAAACAGGTTTTCAAAATCGGAAAAATCGGTTAACGAATGATCTCCAAGTTCAGGCGTGATCACAGTATTTGCTTCCTTCAGCTGAAGTTCATTGAGCTGAGACATTGTGATCGACAGTATCTGATCAGCCGTCGCGATCGGATCGTCAAGTTCCTCCGCTTTTCTGAGAGGGCTGGTCGTATTGACGGCAATGATATAATCCGCGCCAAGCGTTCTGGCAACCTCAGCAGGAATGTTAGCGGTCAATCCTCCGTCAACAAGATACTTACCATTGAGTGATATAGGTGAGTAAAGAAGCGGAAATGTCAGTGAGGCCTTTATAGCCTGGCTCAGGTCACCTTCGGTGAGAACTTCTCTCTTTCCTGAGTTAAGATCAGTTGCAACGGCGGCGAACGGGAATTTAAGCTCGTCAAATTTCCTGCCCGCATGGTAGCGTGAATTGAGCACTAGTGAATTTATCTTTTCACTGAGAAACAGCCCGTTTGATAAAGCTGCAGGAATGATCACGGGTGTGATGCCGTCAAGAGGAATTGTGACAAGGCTTCTGTCCTGTATGCGTTTCTGATCGGGGAAGAGGGTAGTCCGGAGATATTTGTTGGATAAGCTCAGAGCCCTTGTCCAGTCGAACTTTCTGAATATTGTTTTTAGCTCCTTCAGACTGTAGCCGCTGCTGTAGAGTCCACCGATGATACTTCCCATGCTTGTCCCGACAATGAGGTCCGGCTTGATCCCTGCAATCTCCAGTTGTCTCATTACGCCTATCTGCGAAAGACCTCTTGCACCTCCGCCGCTTAGCACAAGTGCGACATTCCGGTTGTTGGTTCTTTTAAGCTTGAGATTGCATGCCGTTGTATCGGCATTCAGATCACTGCGGAAATTAAGATGTATGGTGTCTCTTACAGTTTCCTCAGTTATGCCCTGCGCCCTCAGTCCGCCTGCAATTGCAAGCATCATGAGAATAAGGAAAAGTGGGTGGTGGTGGTGCTTCAATACGCAGAAGTATTATTGTTGCTTATTCATGTTCCGCCCTCAGGTTTGACCTTTGTGAATAACCGATGAGATAGACTATAAGGCCGATTATGAGCCCGGGATACATTGGTTCAATGCCAAAAGGATAAACGGAAACATCCAGTTGCTTATTCAGATTGCCGATGACAAATGAAATGAGTGAGACAAAGAATGAACTGAGCATAGCAGTATAGACATATTTTGACTCGACCCTCAGTCTGACAAAGTATGCGCTCAGCACACCGATGAGCAGGGCGGGTACGACCAGTGTTCCGACAGTGTACCATATATTGACGACTGATGGGATCATGTAAGCAAGGAAAAGTGACAGAACAGAGCTGAAGAGGAGTCCCACGGCATTGAACTTGTTGCTCCTGTCTTCCTCATTCTTGAATCGCGAGATTATATCTCTTCCGAAAGTGGTGGCAGAAATGAAGATGTATGAGTGCAGAGAGGACATTACAGTCGCAATCATCCCCAGATAAAAAACACCCTTTGCCACGGGAGGAAGAAGTTTCTCTGCAAGCGCAGGGTATGACAAAAGAGGATCCTTCAGGTCATTCAGGAAAAATGCCTTTGAATACAGGCCTGCTG
Organism: Ignavibacteria bacterium; assembly: GCA_019694675.1. Taxonomy (GTDB): domain Bacteria; phylum Bacteroidota; class Ignavibacteria; order Tepidaquicellales; family Tepidaquicellaceae; genus JADJAH01. The sequence goes on along the minus strand of JAIBBK010000044.1, from coordinate 64,352 downwards.
TTGTGGTCATGAAATCAAACAGAACCCAGAACACGAGTGATATCAGAATCCCTATCTTAGGCGTAGACTTCTTTCTTGCCGCATAGCACCTTTGATGGAATGAAGGATCCACAAGCACCCATGAACCGAGGAAGAACCACACAAAGAAATACTGCAATGTAGTATGGCCGAAGAGCTTCAGGTCTGCTTCAGGAAGCCGGGAGTCAAGATATTCGAATCCCCCCAGGGTGTTGAAGCAGAAAGGAAGTATGATCCCGAAACCAACAAACATCACAATGAACTCGAAAATGTTCACCCTTACATCTGCTCTGAGGCCGCCCTTGATGAGATAAAGCACAGAAGCGAGCAGTGCAAAGATCATTGCATAGAACAGCTTGATCGAGAAAATTATGCTGATCAGTATTCCCATGATGAACAGATAGGGAGCCGGGGTTGACATCAGAAAGACAAAGAAGCCGCCAAGTATGCCCACCTTTCTTCCGTATATCCTGTTAAGCTTGTCGGGAATAGTGTAGAGATGAGTCTTTCGCACCCTGTCAGAAAGATAAAGCGCAAAGACGATCACAAAAACATAGTAGGGGAATGCATACAGCAGCCATCCCGAAACACCGAACTTATATGTGAACTCGCCGATCCCGAGAACACCGCCGTAGAAAGTGGAAACAAGCGTGGCAACGAATGCCGGCAGGGTCAATGTTCTTCCTGCTACAAGATAGTCCTTTATTGAACCCTGTTCGGTCTTTGTCTTGAAACCGATAATGAGGACCGCAACAAAGTAGGCAAGGATTATCAGGTAGTCATTTGTAGAAAGTGCAACTCTGAAGTTTTCCATTCAATTTAAGAAATGCTTTCTGAATACAAGTAAGTCGCCGCCTTTATGATTCACAATTACAGTGTCTGAAACTGACTTGTTGAGCGAACCTTCTTTTTCACCGAATATCAGATCCTCATTTTTCAATCTGTACTGAAGGCCACTCGTAGTTACAGATCTTGCCACAGGCATGCCCAGCATTGAGAAGTTTTCGCCGTTAGGATAGCTGAATTCCAGATGCTTCTCGGCAAAGAATATCTCATATTCCTCCGTGATCAGGCTGATTGCCATACCGCTTTTGTATCTCTTCATTACGCTGAAGTTGTTAAGCGTATGATCCGGCCTCATGCTTGTTGCACCAAACACAAGGGCTTTGTTCACTCCCTTCTTGCAGCAAAACATCAGGCACTTCTCAAAGTCCGTGGTTTCCTGTTCCCTGAGATGCAGGACTTTCACTCCTGATTTCCTGAAGAACGCAATTGAATCCGTTGATATTGAATCCATATCGCCTATTACCGCACCTGGAATTATATTCATCTTATGCAGTAAGTTGCCGCCGCCGTCCGCTCCTATGATCAAGCTATCCGCTTCGAGGAGCTTTTTTATAACTTTCCGGGAAGGCAGTTTGCCGTTGAGAAATATCGAAGCCTGCATGTGTTGTTTTAATATTGCTATTATATATCAAAAATTACAGATAAAACTTGATTCAAGCTTTGTTGCATCTCATTTACTGCGGCAGATGTCAAGGTACTAATTTGAATAATGAACTCTTCACTTGTGCATTTAGTTAAACGAACCGAAAAACTATCTTGGGTCATTAGATCATTTGATGACATTTCTTAATCCGCTTATACTTTTTGGGCTCGCGGCCATTTCAGTACCGATACTCATTCACCTTCTGAATCTCAGTAAGGTAAGAAAGATCGAATTCAGTACGCTCAGATTTCTTAAGGAGCTTCAGAAGTCAAAAATGCGAAGGATAAAGCTGAGGCAGCTCATACTTCTTGCACTAAGAATTCTCGCAATTGCATTTCTGGTCCTGGGCTTTGCTGACCCTGTCCTCAAAGGATCAGGCGGGACTTATTCGGGAGCATCCGGTGCCGTGATAATTCTTGATAATTCATTCAGCATGAGCGCTGACGGAGGCAGGGTATTTTCAAATGCAAAGGAGTCAGTCAGGAGTGTCTTGAATTCGCTTGAAGGAAACCGTGAGATATACTTCGTCAGGAATTCGGAAATTGGCAATTCTTCAGCGGAACTGCTTTCTCTTACGGCCAATGAGGCTGTTGAGAAACTGGAGAGGTCGGAAGTATCTTTCAAGCCCTTCAACTTCAACGAAGCCTTGATCACCGCTGCTAAACTATTTGAGAATTCTTCCGGCTCTGCAGGTGATCTGTTCATAATCACGGACAATCAGTCTGTAAACTACTCTGGCAGTGCAGGTTTGAAATTGCCTGACCGTCTCAGAAAAGTGAATCTCTATGTTGTCAACTGCGGAATGGATGATCTGAACAATATTTCAATTGACAGCGGATTTTCAAATCAGGGAACAGTTCTTGCCGGAATGGAATCAAGGGGTGATTTTATGGTCCACAATTATTCGAGGTTCGGGCAGGAAAACACAGGTGCAAAGTTCTTTCTGAACGGTAGTTACTACGGAGATTTCTTTACAGATCTTGGAACAAACGAAAGCAAGGAAGCGGTGGTATCTTTCAGGACTGACAAATCAGGAACGAATACAGCCGAGGCTCAGCTTGCAGGAACGAGTGAATCTGATGATCAGCTGAAACAGGACAACAGCGAGTTTATCACTTTTACAATTCCCGATAAGATAAGGGTTAAGATCGTTAGCGGATCGTCCTCAGAATCTGCCTATCCGGAGATTGCACTGCGTACTGCACAGTCAATAATGGCAACGGAAACCGGAGAAACTTCCGGGCTTTACGACATCTCAAAAAGCGATATCATTGATAACAGTCTTGAGAATGCGGATGTGCTGATAATTGCAGGAAGGAAATCAATAAGTTCTGAGGAATCGGAGAGTGTAAAGAATTTTTTGGAAAGGGGAGGCGGAGTGCTTTATTTTCCTTCACGGGAGACAGAGCAGTCATCCTTCAATGACAACTTGTTCGGACTTGCCGGCAATCTTAGGCTAACAAATAAGGTAACTCTTGAGAATGAAGCCAATCAGTCTCTTTCTGATGTTGATTTCGATCATCCTCTGCTTAAAGGCGTTTTCAGAAACAAGGGGCTTAACCTTACAAGCGGAGGAGAGATTGATGCGCCGAATACAAAGGAGTATTTCAGAGTTCTGCTGTCAGACAAAGTTAAGCCTATCATCCGGTTTGCGAATGCCGATCCTTTCCTTTCAGAGGTCTCGACAGGAGAGGGGAAGCTGATAGTTTTCTCAATGCCGCTTTCTTCAGAAGCAGGTAATCTTGGAGTGAGCAGTATCTTTGTTCCTTTGCTTACAAGGTCAGTCAATTATCTTTCGTCAAACCTTGAACTTCACCCGAGATATGAGGTGGGACAGCAAAACATCGTAAGGTTAAGCGGAATTAACAGACCAATAAAAGTAATCAATCCCAAGGGCGAATCAGATTCCATAGAGATCGAACAGCTCAATGCCGGGTCGGCTTACTTCATGCTTCAGTACTCGGATTTTTCGTCATTCCCCGGCATCTACACATTCATAGATTCAGCCGGCAGAACTTCTGCCTTTGCACTTAATCATAATGCAGGTGAAAGCAATCTGCTCAGAATGGAAAAAGGCAAACTCCTGAATGAATTGAATGCAAAAGGATTCAGCTCAGCTGATTATTCAGAATGGAATGAAATCCAAGAGTCTTATCTTGCTTCCAGGAAAGGAAGACAATTGTGGCCTTACTTCATACTCCTTGCACTTGCGGCACTGGCAGTTGAAAAATTTTATTCCAGAAAGCTGGAGCGCGGAGAATCCTGATTTTCAGTTTTCGCTCAGAATGAATCTCTCAGCAATCCTGAATGAAGGTGCACCGAGCTTCACAACAGAATTGTGAAAGTCTTTCAGGGATCTCTTGTCGCCGAACTTCCCAAAATATTTCCGCTTCAGATCTTTCAGCAGAATCTTGCCCAGAGTGTAACTGAGATAACCGGGATCGAATGCCCCTCGCTTTGCCTCTTCCTCTGCAGTTGCTTCTGCCATGAATGCATTCTCAACAAAAAATTTCTTTGCTTCGTCAATTGACATTCCTTCGCAATGAATTCCTATGGCTGCAATGTACCTGCAGCATCTGACCAATGCTTCAAGCAGCATTCCGATCTCAGTCTTGTAATCCGAATTTCCGTATCCAAGCTCTATCATCATTTCCTCGGTATAGTGTGCCCAGCCTTCCACATAAGCATAAGAGATCAGTATCTTTGAAAGGTCCGATGGATTTTTGTATGCATTGAGAAAATGTGTATAGTGCCCCGGGAAAGCCTCGTGAATTGAGATAAGCTTAAGAGTTGGATAGTTGAACTGCGTCATCCACTCCTCAATCTTCTCTTCAGGCCAGTCTTTTTCGGGAAGACTGACATAATAGAATGATTCGTCCGATTTTTCGTAAGGGCCTGCCGTATCCATCGCTGCAAAACCGAATTTCATGTATTCCGGCATTTCGGCAACGATGCAGTTGAGCCTGTCAGGCAGATCAACAATGTCTTTGGTTCTGATGTAATCAACGAGCTCCTGCAATGTGGATGCGGTCTCGTTCACCAGAGTTTCGGCTGACGGGTGCTCATGTTCTATCTTGTAAATGCCACCTTCAACCTTATGAACAGACTCGAGTTCTGCGATCCTGTCATGCAGTCTTTTGAGCTCATCCTCCCCAAGTTTCTTCAGTTCATGGAAAGGTATCTCAACATGATCAGTGATCTTCAGCATTTCCATGAATCTATCCTTCCCGAGCACATAATCCTTGCATTCAGGGTCAGATCTTGATTCGATCAATTCAATAAAATCCTTTACAGACTTAACTGCAATATCTTTCTTCTCATGAAAAGTCGCCGATAACTCATCACTTACTTTCATCTCATCCATAAGCCCCGGCAGTTCAGATGTGAATGAATCAATATATCCTTTGAAGAATGCAGTGGCCTTCTCGCATAATATGGCAGGAAGCTTCTCATTGAGCAACAAAGAGGCTTCACGGAGAATAGCCGGGACTCTGTCTATTACCGAGACAACAGATCGAAATCTTTCTTCAAACGGGGCATAATCTCTGCTGATGTAACCGTGTATCTGCCCGAACATGAATGCATAGATCATGGGGTTGTATCTGTATGCGGCGATCCGGGTTGTCATGAAGATCTCGGTGTTCAGATGCCATTCGCAGAGATCATATTCCAGACTCTCCTTTGAAGTGAGCTTGCTTTTGTCTATCCTGCCAAGCCGATCAAGGTATCCGGAATAGACAGTGAGAATCTCATTTATGCTTGCTTCGGAAATATCCGGTATGAGGCCGTCGTACTCATGAAGCCCAAGGTAAGATCCCTTGTCGGGAAAAAACTCGAGAATCTTCAGATAGACCTCACGGGACAACTCCCCGAAACCTGTAGAGTCATTCATATCAGTTCTGGTTTTGGATTAATTCAGAATTATTGCCCAGATTCAGTGATGCTTTTGAATTGCGAACCGTGACAGATTCACCAATGATAGAGCCGGTGAGAATACAGTTTTCAATCAGAGAATTCATTTCAATTACGGAGTTTTCAATTACGGAATCGGTTATACAGCACCCGTCATTTATCGTAGCATGGGGGCCTATTACGCTTCTTCTGATTGTCACGTTCCTTCCAACATGCACGGGATGGATGATCACGGAATCTTCGCAGGACACTTTTGACCTTTTCTTCTTTGAAAGAATGTATCTGTTCGTTTCAAGCAGAGTCTCAGGTTTGCCGCAGTCCAGCCAGCCGTCAACGTAAAATGTCGTCATCCTGTCTTTCCCGTTTATCATATGCTCAAGAGCGTCCGTAAGCTGAAATTCACCCTTCACAGTTATGTTGCTTTCCATCACATGCTCAAGAGAAGAGAACAGAGAGCCGGAGTTCTTCAGATAGTACAAACCAACTATTGCTTCGTTTGATGCTGAAACCTTTGCGGATGCAGGTTTCTCCACGAACCTCGTTATCATGCCAGCCTTGTTCTTTTCCACAACGCCGAATCTTCTCGGGTCATCGACCTTCTTTACACCAATTACAGAATGCCTGTTGTCTACGAGCTTTTTCAGATCAACATCAAACAACGTGTCGCCAAGTATGATAAGTGCCTCATCATTTTCAGGAAAACACTGCTTGGCGCAATAGACTGCATGCCCAAGTCCCTTTGGCTCATCCTGCACTATATAAGTGAACGGGAAATCAAATGCAGAGTCGAGATAATCTTTTATCATATCGCCAAGAAATCCCGTTATGAGAATTATGGATGTAGCCAGCTTATCTTTGATGAGCTGTTCAATGATATAGTGTATCATCGGCTTGCCGCCGACATTGAGAAGCACCTTCGGCTTAATGAGAGTATGCGGTCTGAGCCTGGTGCCGAATCCGGCTACGGGAATTATTACTTTCATTCGTCAGGAAAGAATTTGTAAAATTGTTTTGCTGAATTCCGAAAGAACCGGGTCAAGTTTGTCTGCGTCCCTGGCGCCTGCAGTAGCAAGGTTCGGCTTTCCGCCCCCTCCTCCTCCGAGCTGTTTTGCCGCATCAGCAACAAGCTTTCCGGCATTGAGACCTTTCTCCTTTACAAGTTCGTCGCTAACTGCGCATATCAGGTTAAACTTTCCTTCTCCCATGGCCGCAAGTAATCCGACGCCGTTCTTCAGGCGCTTTCTGAATTCTTCGCTGATCTCCTTAATACCTGCATTGCCTGCATCCACTTTGCCAGTTACAACGCTGTGTGAACCGGCCTTTGGAGATCTTGCAATAAGGCCGTCAATTTCCTCTCCGATCTCACGTGCCTTTGCTGCTGCAAGCTGTTTTTCGACTGCCTTTTTTTCTTCAAGGTATTTTTCGCGTGCTTCGGCAATCTCGCCTGCGCTTTGCTCCTGATTATTCAGAAGCGACATCATCAGTTTAAGGTCATAGGGGTTGGATGTATTGATCTTTTGCCTGAGCTCCGGTAGTATAGCGGAATACTTTGCAGAATATTTTTCCGGGAGCTCTGCAAGCAATCTTTCAGACTCGGCCAGCTTCTCATTGAGATGGTTAAGTATTCCGGCTCCTGTTCTTGCAAAGATCCTTCTTGTGCCGGCGGCAATGCTTTCCTCCCGGGTGATCTTGAAAAGGCCAATGTCAGCGGATTTGTTGACGTGCGTTCCTCCGCAAAACTCCGCACTGAAGTTCTCGTCTATAATCACCACTCTTACCTTTGATCCGTACTTCTCGCCAAAGAGCTGTTTCACGTTCGGAATTCTGTTCGCTTCTTCGATAGGAACATCAACGAGAGTCTGAACCGGGATGGATTCCATGATCTTTGAGTTGACCAATGCTTCAATGTCCCTGATCTGTGCGGTTTCAAGCTTATGGAAATGCGGAAAATCAAACCGCAGGTACTCATCAGATACAAGCGAGCCGACCTGTTTGACATGGTTTCCAAGAACTCTCTTCAGCGCTTCATGCACAAGGTGCGTTGCTGAGTGATTTCTTTCAACAGCATGCCTCCGGTTCATATCCACTTTGGCTGTGACCATTTCGCCGGACTTAAGCTGATGAGTGCCCTCGGCAACAATATAGCTCTTAGCCGAAGCAATGACCTTGAGCGATCCGCCGTCCGGAGTTATGATCTCACCTGTATCACTTACCTGGCCTCCTGATTCCGAATAGAAAGGGTTTGACCTGACGGCAATTACAAGCTCACCGCCTGAGGAAGAAGCGTGCGAATCGAGTACTTCTGTTCTAACACCGCTTTCAGTTGCGGAATACGGATTGTACAACACTTGATCTGTGCCCGAGAGCTTTTCGAAGGACAGATCAACTTCTGCAGTATGTTCCTTGCGTGCGCTCTTAGCTCTGTTTCTTTGTTTCTCCATTTCCTCATCGAACCTGAGCACATCAACCTTAAGCCCTCTCTCCCTCGCCATAACCTCAGTAAGGTCAAGCGGAAAACCAAAAGTGTCGTAAAGCTTGAATGCCTCTTTGCCCGGAAAGATCTTTGTATCCTTCAGCGAGTCACACACTTCGGTGAACAGGGAGATACCTCTGTCGAGAGTCCTGTGGAAGTTTTCTTCCTCAGCCATGATGATCTCCTTCACGAAGTCGTTCTTCTGAACAACTTCAGGAAACACATCACCGAACAATCCTGCGATCGTATCGCTTAGTTGAAAGATCATCGGCTCTGAATAATCAAGTTTGCGGGCCAGCCTTGAAGCTCTTCTGAGTATCCTTCGCAAGACATAACCGCGCCCTTCGTTAGAAGGAACTGCTCCGTCAGCGATCGCAAAAGTCAGAGCTCTTGAATGATCTGCAATTGCATTCATTGAAGAGACATTGTCGCCTTCGTATTTCTTCCCGGTTATTGAAACTATCTTCTCGATGAGCGGAAAAAATATATCGGTCTCGTAATTCGATCTTCTGCCCTGAAGAACACGGACGATCCTTTCGAATCCCATTCCGGTATCAACATGTTTTCTGGGAAGAGTATCGAGTTCTCCGTCCTTCTTCCTGTTGTACTGTATGAACACGAGATTCCAGATTTCAATAACTTCCTCATGCCCTGAATTGACGTCTTCGGGTCTGCATCCGTTAACTGTGAGGTCAATGTGAATTTCCGAACAGGGTCCGCAAGGCCCGGTATCTCCCATCTCCCAGAAATTATCCTTCTCACCGAACCGTAGAATGTGATCATGGTGAATATCGGTATTGTTTCTCCATATTTCCCAGGCTTCATCATCTGTCTCAAAGACAGTTGCCCAAAGCCTGTCCTTTGGCAGTTTCCACACATTGGTGAGCAAATCCCAGGCCCACTCGATCGCTTCTTTCTTGTAATAGTCTCCGAAGGACCAGTTGCCGAGCATTTCAAAGAAGGTATGGTGATAGCCGTCCATGCCCACTTCTTCCAGGTCGTTGTGCTTGCCTCCTGCACGAATGCATTTTTGAGTGTCTGCCGCGCGGGAATATTCCCGCGCTCCCTTTCCGAGGAATACATCCTTGAACTGGTTCATGCCCGCGTTGGTGAATAGCAATGTAGGGTCGTCATATGGAACGACGGGAGAGGAAGGAACTATTGTGTGCCCCTTCCCGGCGAAAAAATCCAGGAACGATTTTCTAATTTCTCCGGAATTCAAAGTAGATGAGTTAGTAAGCCTTTAAGATAATCCTATCGTTTCTCATAGGAAATACAATAATGTTTCACGTTGAGGTTTATTCAGACAGGAATACCGGATTGGACGTCTAAACTAATCTCACGCTTCTTTGTGAGTCTTAATTGCGAGAATGTGAATTGTCACACCTATTGCGACAAGAATGAGCAAGACCTGAAGCCAAAGAAGGCTTGTAAGATAAAGAGAGAACAGGATCCCTGCCCAAAGGAAGGATATTGAAAACAACTTCGCATTAGCGGTCATGCCCTTTCCTTCCCTGTAATTTCTGACATAGCTTCCGAACAGCCTGTTGCGCATAAGCCAGTCGTGAAACCTCCTTGACCCCCTTGCAAAAAAGTACGCGGCAAGAAGGAGAAAGACGGTTGTAGGCATTACGGGAAGCACAATACCGATTACTGCGAGGCATACGCAGAGAATACCGAGCAGGTTAAATAAATGCTTAGCCAGAAAAGAGGTACTGCCCCGGTAATCGTCGTTTGTCAAGAAATGAAAAATGTAAGCGGCAAGATATTCAGACGGGGGGTGAATTTCTATTGAGAAATTTCTGGTTGCGGGGCGGGGGCCGGAATATATATTCCGGCCCCGCATACCGCTGCCTACTTCAGTAAAGTCATCTTTCTCGTACTCTCATAGCCGCCCGCAACAAGCTTGTAAATATATACGCCCGAGGGCAGTGCGGCTGCATTGTAATCAACCTCATACCTGCCTGCCTTCTGCATTTCACCCGCAAGCTCTGTTATCTCCTTGCCCTGCATGTCGTAGATCTTCAGACTGACAGAAGCTTCTTTCGGGATCTGATAAACGATCTTTGTCACGGGATTGAAAGGATTTGGATAGTTCTGATGAAGCTCATAGTTCAGCTGGCCGGCGCTCTCGTCGTCAATCCCAAGTATAAGCGATGCCTGTTTGAGCACAATGTCATTGTTCGGGTCAAATGTAAGCGAGCTTGGCTGTCTGTCAAAATTGAAACTGAACTGCTGGTAATTCACATCATTCATGACCCTTATAAGCGTATCCGGGCCGGATGCAAAAGTTATCTTCAGCACGATCGGCATCTTGTGAAAGACGGAATTGGTTTGGATCTGCCTTGCAGTGAAATTGACCCTCCACTGATTGCCTCCGAGATTTGAGAAGTTATAATGATTCTGATATACAGGATGATTTGGCTCCTTCACCCACTGGTTTATGAACCATGTCATATCCTGACCGGCAGTCTGGCTGATCTTGGAGGCAAGATCATCGGTCACAGCCGCATTATACTTGTACCCTCCGACCGAATCCTGTGCATAGGATTTCAGGAAATTGAAGAAAAGCGTATCCCCCAGAGTGTACCTGAGCATATGCAGAACGCATGCACCCTTGTAATAAGTGATGGCGGTGTTGAACAGCGTGTTCGTTGGCGGAGTGTTGATTATCCAGTCAGGATTGTACATTGCCCAACCGGGATTGCTTCCCAGATATCCGCTTGCATCTCCGAGTATGTCGCTCTTGTATGCGGAATATCCGCCGGTGCTCTCCAGCCAGAGCGCTTCGCAGTAGGTTGCAAAGCCTTCATTCATCCAGATGTCGGCCCAAGTGCCGCAGGTTATCATGTCGCCGAACCACTGGTGCGCAAATTCATGTGACATAAGGTTATCCCCCCAGCAATTCGGGCAGAGGCTTGTTAGGGTTTGGTTTTCCATTCCGCCCCATGTGAACTGATTGTTGAGAGTTGCAAAGCCGTTCTTTTCAAACGGGTGTTCACAGAATTTCTGTGAATAGTAAGTGGTCATTGCAATTATGCGTTGCTTTGCACTGGCAATATTCTCGCCGTTGTTGTAATAGAATCTGATCGGAACGCTGTCTGCTGGATTTGAGAGTTTGTGCCAGTAAACAATATCAAGGCCGTAGTTCACTTTGCCGGACATGACAATCAGATAAGTTGCAACCGGATCCTTGCTCTTCCAGTGATAATAAAGAGAGTCACCGGTCAAGAGTGAATCAACAAGTTTTCCGTTTGATCCGAGTCTTGCATTGGCCGGAACTTTGACTGTCAATTCGGTTGTGGCTTTGTCGCTCGGCTTATCGTAACACGGGAACCACTTTCTTGCGCCTTCGGGTTCGCAGTCCGTGAATATCATCCCGTTGCTGGCGTAGAATGCGTTATCACTAACATTTGCATGTGTGAAGTTGACCATTACGCTCGCTACTTCTCCGGGATTGTAAACCCTGTCGAGAGTAATGTTAAGCAGGTTGTTGCTGTGCGTAAATGAAACTCCCGAAATCGATACCGACTGAACCGACAACGATGTATTCACTGCGTTCAGAGTGATCGAGCTGATTGCGGAGTCCGCCCTGAACGTGACTGTTACACTGCCGGTATAATTCTTCGGATAGGGTGAAAGAAAGCAGTGTCTTATGTCAAGATTTATGTTGTAATTCAATACATCGAAATTATGCTTTGGTGTATTGGGAGAATCTTTTTCGAAGAAGAGTGATGCATCCCCGATGGACATTTTTTTGTGAGAGCACATTTCAGCTCCCTTTTGGTTTGTCTGTGCAAAGGCAGACAATGTGATTGACAGCATCAATATTAACACTGCCAATGTTTTGTGGGTATTCATTCTGTTCCGGTTTTTGCTGTAAATTAGAAATACTGGAGCATCAAAAAGTATGACGTAAGTCATACTTTGAAAATATTTTCGAAAGACAAAAAGTCGTCCATTCGGGAAAATGCAATTGAAATAACGCCCTCCAATGCCTATTTTGCATTAACTTTTTTGAATTCAAAGGCTTTTAATGAAGAGACCGTCCAAAAATCAAAAGGAAAGCAACTACAAGCTTACACAGCAAATTACAACAAGAAAGACCCAGCCCAAGAAACGTGACCCGTTTAAGGAGAGGGGAGTTCAGGATTATATTGATTTCTTTGATGCCAGGCTTCTCACAAGATTTCTTAATGAACAGGGAAAGCTCTTGCCGGCCAGAATAACCGGTGCAACGGCTAAAATGCAAAGAAAGCTGACGACAGCAGTTAAGAGAGCCAGACACCTTGCAATCATTCCGTTTGTGAGCGAAGGCACCAGACACTGAATCAGCGGGTAAGTTTCTTTTTTCAGAACACAGACTCTTATGTTTATCAAAGCATAAGAGTTTTTCTTTTGTAAATCATTTTTTGACTCTTATGAAATATCTGGCAATTCTCTTTTCGATTCTCTTTGTGCTTCGAACCGGCTGTGCACAGACAGATGCAACAATGGTGATCGGAGATTTTAAGATAACAAAGATCACAGATGCGGACACGTTCAGGTTTGACAAGCTTGACAGGCCCGCTCGACTTCTCGGTATAGACACTGAAGAGACTTTCAAAACGCCCGATGCAGAACAAAAGACGGCCGAGATCGCACAGAATTGGGATGAGTTCTACAAACTGCAAAAAGGGAACAGCAGGTTTCCGGTCAAGACTGACTCTCCTATGGGTTTTGAAGCCTGGAAATGGGCGGAAGAATTTATGAAGGATGTGGACTATGTGCGGCTGGAAAGGGAAGGTGACGGCAGGGACAAAGACATCTTTGACAGATATCTCGTATATGTGATTGCCGTGAAGAACGGTGAAGAGATAAACTACAATGTAGAATGCGTCAGAAACGGCTACAGTCCTTATTTCAACAAGTACGGTAACAGCAAGAGGTTTCATAATGAATTTACGGAAGCGCAGAGGTATGCCATGGATAACAAACTCGGGATCTGGAATCCTGAAAAGAAGAAATATCCCGACTACGAGGAGAGGCTCAACTGGTGGAACGTGCGTGCCGTTCAGCTCGAACAGTTCTCAGAGAATCATAAAGGCAGGGAAGGATACTTTGATCTGAACAGTACCGAAGACTATGAAAAATTGTCTTCATTCGTGGGAAAGGAAATTGTCGTATTCGGAGGTATCGGAAATGTTATGACAGACAGATTCCCGTACATATTCAGGATCCCCGTACGCAAGGACATGAACTTTGACCTGGTGGTTAAGCAATCAGACAGCAATGTCCTTGATCAGATTGACATTGACTACGTAAAAGAATATTACACATATGCCAAAGGAACTCTTGAAACTTATGACGGCAGATACCAGATAGTGATCCGGGACAAAGGTCAGATATGGATGGAATGAACTGCTTAATGCCGGGTTCCTGATGAATGATGATAGGCTTGGACAACTTGCGGAAGCGACGGAAGCGGAGGCAATATTTCAAATGCACTCCGCCCCGGATGATGCTCAGATGGAAATGCTCGGCGGAAGTGTGTGCAGGATCGGCGGTGCAACTGCAATCAGGACTGACGCATTTCCGGGATTTTCGATAAGCAGAGTTGCGGGATTCAGCTCACCGCCGGAAGATTCAATGATCGGGGAAATTGAAGAGTTCTATAAAGGCCGTGAAGGAATATTTGCACTGCAGATTCCGCCTTTACTTGTGACTGGCAGCGTTGAGGAGTTGCTGGCCCGAAGAGGTTATGCGATCAGAAACAAATGGGCACGGTTTGTGAGAGATACATCGGAGGTTGATATTGAAAGAAAAACATCGTCTTTAGTCATAAGAGAGATAGGGGTTGAAGAGGGAGATAAGTTCGCTGAGCTGGTAACTTCAGCATTTGATTTTCCCAAGGTAACAAACCCACTGATCTCTTCTGTTGTCGGATCCGATGGCTGGAAGTTCTCCATGGCCTTTGACGGTGACAAACCTGTTTCAACAGGTTGCGTATTCTTCAACGGAGAAATGGCCTGGAATTGTTTCGCTACAACTTTACCGGAATACAGAGGAATGGGTGCGCAGGGAGCCCTGCTCAAAGCAAGAATTGATGCGGCGAGACTCGAAGGGTGCAGTCATATCACAGCCGAAACTCATTTGGATAATGCTTCTTACAGAAACATGCTGAGGTTTGGTTACAAAATGTTGTATGATAGAAGCAATTATGTTCCGGGTGGTTGACTCAGCAAACCTGACCTGAGTGAAAGGGCAGGTTCAGCATTGCTGTCCCTCGAAATTCGTCAGCAACATCGTTCCACACACCGTCGATCAGTCTCATCATTTGGATTGTCTGTCAATTACTCTTAATTGATTCTTTCCTTCGGTTAGAATAATTTTGTCCTCAACCACATTTCGTTCCTTCAAATCAAACCCTCACCTACATGAGAAAATTCATACCGTTTATTTCGGTACTGCTTTTTGCAGTGTTCTTATTCATGGGTCAAAAATCCCCGGACAGTTCTCCAAGATGGAATCCAGACCCAAGCATGACAAGGCTCTACACACAAGGCATCTACTCTCCTTTGCCTGAGCGGGACAATTACAAAGTGAGCAATGATCCCCGCTACACGATCACACCTATCGGCACTTTTGCAGTATCACCGAATTTCAGAGTTCATCCCAGCGCGGGCACTCAAAGCGAAACGCCGATCACAAGGCATCCGCTGAATCAACTGATCATGCTTGCTTCTGCCAACACTTTCCGCGGCGGATCAACATTCAGCACGGGCGTTTATGTGACAACGGATGGAGGTGTAACATGGTTTGGAAGTGACACGCTGAATAACGGCGGATTCTCATACGGCGATCCCGGGCCAATGATAGACAAGAACGGCACATTCCTGATGTCGTACATAACTACCACAGGCTCAATGGGAGCAAGCGCATCTACCAATAACGGAATCAACTGGATACCCACAGTTACATTTCCGGGTGCTTCCACAAGTGCAGACAAAAATCTTTCCGGCACCGATGACGCTCCGTCAAGCGCTTATTACGGAAGATCATACACGGTTTACACGGAGTTTGCCGGGACATACACAAACAGGATCGTGCTTTCATATACAACCAACAGCGGGACCAGCTGGTCAACAGTCACTCCCGTAAGTCCGCCCACATCATCAGGACATCATCACCAGGGTTGTGATGTAAGAGTGGGACCGAACGGCGAAGTTTATGTTGTGTGGGCGAACTGCACAACCAACGGACAGAACTCAACAGAGGATTCTCTTGGCTTCGCCAAGTCAACCAACGGCGGAACTTCATGGGTTATCTCAAAGAACAATGCCAACAACATGAACGGCATCAGGGCAGCTGCGCTCTTCAACAGCATACGTGCAAACGGCTTCCCGAGAATTGATGTTGACCGGTCCGGTGGCGCAAGAAACGGCTGGATCTATGTTGTGACCGCTGAGAAGACGATAGCTCCCGCAACCGACGTATCCGACGTGATACTTCACAAGTCAACAGACGGCGGCAATACATGGACAGCATCAAGAGTTAATCAGGATGCGGCGGGAAACGGAAAGTATCAGTACATGCCGGCAGTCAGAGTTGACGAATACGGCGGTGTAAACATTGTGTTCTATGATACGAGAAACACGGCAACAAACGATTCCGCACAGGTATTCGTTGCAAGGTCAATTGACGGCGGAACAAGCTGGTCTGAAATTCTAATATCCGATCAGAAGTTCAGGCCAACTCCGATCTCCGGGCTTGCCACCGGTTATCAGGGCGACTATATCGGCATCACTTCAGGAAACGGGAAAGTGTGGCCGTACTGGTGTGAGAACAGAACCGGGTCTTACCAGGCATGGACAGCTTATTTCGATATCGGTCCTTCGATTTCACACACACCGCTTCCAAATACTGAACAACTTACAGGTTCATACGCAGTCAACAGCGTGATCACACCTGCAGGCTCAGGCATCAATCCGTCAAAGACCAAGCTCTACTGGTCAAGAAATAATCCGTCGATCACGGACAGTGTTTCAATGACAAACTCAGGCGGCAATAACTGGACGGCTAACATACCTGCAAACGGCTCACCGGCAACCTACAGATATTACATCAAAGCAACGGACAGTCTGAACAGGGTTGCTGTTTCGCCTGCCGCCGCACCTGCATCTCTGCATACTTTTGTGGCATCAACAGATACGCAGGTCCCGTTGATCACGCACTCTCCTTTGACGGATCAGCCCAAGCCGACATGGCCTTCGACAGTCTCCGCAACGGTAACGGACAATCTCGGGCTTGACTCTGTCTGGGTGAAGTGGTACAAGAATACACCTTCTCCGGTCAAGCAGTTCAAACTCATAAACGGCGGCGGTAGCAGTTTCTCAGCATTGTTCAATTCTGTCAACGGAGATGTGAACATCGGTGACAGTATATTCTACAGGATCTTTGCACAGGATAACTCTGCAGGGCACAATAAGGACTCAACAGCTCTGTACAAGTTCAAGATCATTGACCAGTTTCTCTGTGAGGGATTCACGGATGCGGCATTTCCTCCTAACTTCTGGTCACTGGAGTTTACCGGTACGCAGTACTGGACGAGAAATGCGGTTAGCAGTTACGGGATTGGGACAGGCTCAGCGAAATTTGATTTCTGGAATGCAACCGCCGGAACGAGCCAGTCAATGAAGACACTGATCTTCTCCAATTCATCGGCGAACGATTCGATCATTTTCCACGTAGCTTATGCTCCATATACGACAGGTGTTGATTCACTGATTCTCGAGTCCTCCACTAATGCAGGATCAACATTCGGGACACTCGTAAGATTGTGGGGTAGCGCTTCAGGCGGGCCGCTGAATACTACCGGAACATCTTCAACTGAATTTACCCCGACAAGCTCACAGTGGGGAAGGAGGGCGTATGCTCTGCCGGTTGGCACAAACTGCCTTAAGTTCAGGTCTTACAGCGGTTTCGGAAACAATCTTTATGTTGATTCGGTCTGCGTTGGCAACAATTATGCGCCACCTCCGGTCATTACTTCATCACCGGATTCTATCACGGTGAATCTGCCTTTGGGGAATAATTCAGACCTAAGGTCGATAACGCTGGGAAACACCGGAGTATCTTCACTCAGCTGGACTCTGCGGGAGCTCGGCACGATCTCTGCACCGGCAGACAACGCAGTAACTTTCACAGCCGAACAGATTGCTGAAATGTCAGCAATGCCCAAAGGATCAGCGGATAAATACACGGGTCCTGAAGTGATCGACGGATTCGGCGGCCCTGACACTTTCGGTTATGAATGGATTGACAGCGACGAGCCCGGAGGCCCGGTATTCAGCTGGTTTGATGTTTCCGGTATCGGCACTCAGATCACTTCATGGACAACGGGCACTGGCGATGACGGAACTGCCGATGTTACGCTGCCGTTCAGTTTCAGTTACTACGGAACAAACTATACACAGCTGAAGGTCTGCACAAACGGCTGGATATCTTTCAGCTCAACGTCAAGTGTGGCTTATTCAAATTCTGCTATCCCCGCTGCTGCAGAACCTAACAACACTCTGTACCCATTCTGGGATGACCTTGATGTGAGAACTTCCGGCGGTGTCTATTATTACAACGATGCAGGAAACAACAGATTCGTAATCCAGTACAACAACGTTCCGCACTACAGTTCGGGAGGACCGTACTCATTCCAGGTCTTTCTCTATACAAACGGCAAGATCATCTTCCAGTATCTCACGATGGCAACACTGCTGAATTCCGCCACGATAGGAATTGAGAATTCGACCGGTACGGACGGACTGCAGACCGTTTTCAATAATAACTACGTCCACGACAATCTTGCAATTAAGTATGAGATAGGAGGGATCTCCTGGCTTTCAGAGAATCCGCTCAGCGGAACGATCACTTCAGGAGGCAATCAGAACATTGACCTCACTTTCAGCTCAAACGGCCTGAGCGCAGGGACTTACGCCGGAAGAGTAAGGATCAGTTCAAATGATCCGGTCACTCCGACCAAGGATGTGAGAGTAAGATTGAACGTCGGACTCGCAGTGCCATCCACACTGACGTTGATTCCCGAGGCATTCTTTAATCCGGGGCCAAACAACATGAACATGAGGGATACTGTAAGAGCTTATCTCAGGAACACTTCATCGCCGTATGCAATAATTGATTCGGCAAAAGCGGTTTTAGATTCTCTTACATATTCGGGCTCGTTCTTGTTTGCAAATGCACCGACCGGGACTTATTACATTCAGGTCAGACACAGAAACTCGATCGAAACCTGGAGCAAGTCAGGCGGAGAGTCATTTACAGCCGGAGTTCCTTTCAGCTATAATTTCACTACGGCCGCTTCGCAGTCATACGGAGGCAACGAAGTTCTCAAGGGAACAAAGTACTGCTTCTACAGCGGAGACGTGAATCAGGACGGAACTGTTGATGCATCAGACGGAAGCGCGGTTGACAATGATGCCTACAACTTCAATTCGGGATATATTCCGACCGATGTGAACGGTGACGGAAGCGTTGACGGAACAGATCTGAGCGTTGTTGACAACAATGCTTACAACTTTGTGGGAAAGGTTGTTCCTCCGGGAGCAGGACCAACAAAATCATCTGACAACAGCAAGAAGTCACAAACGAAGCATGACAGTGAAAACTCAGGCAACAACCATAATAAGAAGGCTGAGAGGGGAGTCAGAGAGTGAATTGACCTGCTGAATGATCTGACGAACTGATCACTGACTGCATTATTATACCGCCCTGTTGCGCATGCTACGGGGCGGTTTTCTTTTCATTTGATCTTCTGATATTGCGGAAAGTGAATAAAGCGAGAGCAAGCAGTATCAAAGCCACCAGCACCTCTAATCTCAGCAGTTCCGACAGCACCGAGCCCGCCTTAACTCTTGCCTGAAGATTGAATCCGTCAGAGATGCCGGAAGATTGGATCTTCCAGACTGCCTTATTGCCTTCAGACTTTCCGTTGCCTGAAACAACTTCGCCGGGAAAATTGAATTCATAGTTCAGTTCATTGGTGCCTTTTGAAAAGTTGATGCCTGCGACCGAGTCCTTGTCAAGCGCATACATGAATACAAACTCGTCTCCCGCCTTCTCCCATAATGTCCTGAATTTTGAGAATGTCTTTGCATCATTCAGTTTGTTGAAATCGGAAAAGTTCATAACAGCCGTTACATGTATGGTGGAATCATCATTCCTGGTCTCGATCTTCAGCTCCCTTACATCAGTGCCAGCCGATGTCAGATAATTTCGCGCCTTGGTTTCGCTGAATGCGAAATTGCCCATCTCATCACCCATTGAGAGGTTTGAAATGCGAGTCGAGTAGTGAATGTTCACTATCCCGGATCCGTCTTTGTTAATGTGTGTGACCTGCTTCAATTCAATGCAAGACTGCAACAGGCAAAGCACTGCAAATGCAAGTGCCGTGATAAGGTTTCTCTTTTTCATTTCAGAATATTCTTATGTTTGTCGTCTGCTTAACAGATTCAATGAACTCACGTATTCTCCCGTTCTGCATTATATCAGGAAAGTCCCGCGATCTGTTTTCAATGAGCAACCGGAACGCGAGCTTCTCTGCATCGGTTGAAGGCGAGGTCATTCCGTTATCAAGCATGCCGGCAAGAAGTTGCTCATCCGCATTCTCAAGAGACATGTAGAATGCTATGCGTCCGTTGCTTGTGTTAGGATACTGCAGATTGTCCGAAGCTCTGAGCATATCATAATAAGCTGATCCGTATGAAGCAAGACAGCCGGCGGAAAGAAATCTTGACGCAAAGTATTCATCGTCAAGCATGTTAATAAGTGATCCGATGTTGGCATCTGACTTATACTTCCGGAAAGCAAATGCAATATCCTTTCTGAGCATCTTTGATGACCCTCTCTGCTCCGAAAGTTCACGCAACCGAGAAGCAACAAGCGCGGAAAACTCCGTATCTGAGCTGTCTGTTCTCAGCTTTCCAAGCGCATTTACAGCAGAGATACTGATCCTCTTGTTCTGATCCTGCGAAAGTTCAAGGAGTTGAACCTTGCCTGACGGATCTCCCGTTTCACCGTAAAGATAACAGATGAATGAGATCTGTTCGGCAGATAATTCGGATGAGGACGAGTTTCTGTTAATGTATCTGTTCAGCTCCATCTGAAACACTTCGCTCATTGAAGCGCCTATCTTCTGTGCGAGATCGCGAAGAACAAGTGATACCCTGTGATCCTCCGTATCAAGATACTTCAGAATAAAGAGGGAAGTGGAAGCGCTGTCCCTTACAAGATTTCTGAACCCGAATTCCTTCCAAAGCTGAAACCTCGGCTCGATCGTCTTTGCCATTATCAGGAATTCCTCCTGCGAATAACTTCGTGACGAATCAACCGGCACTTTGTAACCCGGGTAGGATGGTGCATTTGATACTTCAGGCATTCCAGCTTCGTCAAGGAATCCGCCCCACATAGATGTTTCATTGAATGTACTGTCTTTTCCCGGAACGGAATAGAAATCTTCGCCGGAGCAGTCGGCAAATATGCCTATGCTTCCGTACTCTCTCCGCGAGTTTCCGTAACCCCTGGTATTGCCGGGTTCCTTATTAAGGTATCCGTCCCTTCCTTCTTCATCAAGAAGTATCCCCACACCGTTTGCATTGCCGGCACCCTGCGAAAGGGAATATGCAGAGTAGTTGTCGTTGCCTTTCAGATCATGAAGCAGGCCGAAACCGTAATCGTGGCCGCAGCCCTGCGATACGCCGTTGGAGGAATAGAAATCCCATCCGTCAAAATCCTTAAGCAGTCCCACTGCCAGATGAATGCCCGCGCCTTGTCCATACTGATATGAGTTGTATTTGTCATTGCCTGACTTGTCTGCAATACAGCCGAGTGAAAACCAGTATGCCCCGCCTTGTCCGAAAATGTCGGTAGTGTATGTGTCATTCCCCGACGACTCGATCAGCAGTCCGATCCCACCTGCAAAGTACGGGCGCACTCCGTTCCCGTATCCCTGGCACATCGAAATGTAATGGTCTTCGTATCTCCCGAGATCAAGAGAACGGGAATCAACAATGTAGGAATCATTTCCCTTGTTATCCCGGATCACTCCAACTCCCTGAGTCGAGCCGAATCCCTGTGAATTGGAATTGGCTATGTAAGTGTCATTGCCTTCATTGTCTATCACAGCGCCCACCCCAAAAGTAGCGGCGCCGATCGAATGATTCAGTCCTTTGTAAACATCGTTGCCGGCTTCGTCTGCAATAAGCGCAAGGCCGCATATCGCAGATGCGACAGAAGTTGCTGCTCCTGTGTAAAAATCATCTCCGCCCGAATCAAAAATGAATGATGAACCGAAGAATGCCGAAGCAAGTGATAAGTCGCCGTCTGACCGGTAAACATCGTTTCCTCCAAGGTCAATAATGCATTGAGCACTTTCGGAAAGCTCGCCGCCGGGAGGTTCAAGTTCATAGATGTCATTTCCGCCCGGGTCAATGATAATATCGAAATGACCTTTGTACCTGTTGTCTTCTTTGCTTCCGATCACAATGCGGATCCCGCCGGATAGTGAAATATAACTAACACCTCCGGAGATCCCCGCTTCACTTTCGGAACCGGATGCTTGAAATGCAGATGTGAACTTTCCTGATCTGAGAGCTTCATAAAGCCCGCTCATGAAGCATAGGTCGTCAATGCACATTTGAAACAGCATACTTCTGTCGGCCTTGTTGAGCAGTTCAACTACTCTTTTGGATACTGCTATTGAGGAATCGCGGGATCTGTTGTAGGCGAAGATGTCAGTGTTGTCTGACTTCACATCCTCGGCATCCGACATGACTGCCATTATCATTGTTTTGAGAAATTCCTTCTCCCGCACTGTATAGACCTTCAGCGCACTCTCCTGTCTCTTTCTGTTCTTCATGAAATTTTTCAGCAGTTCGGGAAGGCTACTGTTTGCGGAAATCATTGCGCATTCATTCCGGTCAGTTCTCACATTCACATTCAGCATTCGAAACATCTCACCCGCAAAGCTGTGAAAGGACAGTTGAGAAAGCGAGAGCAGTGAATCCGGAAATGCGAAACACTTTACAGGATCCTGCATCATATCTCTCACAAGCGGAATGATAAGCCTGAAGCCGGCACGCGCAGACATCTCTTCGTCAAAGTTCACAGGGATTGACAAGTCTGAGGGTGATAAACCTCTCATTGCCAGGGAGCGGCCAAAACATCCGCCGATAATCTCCTGTGACACGGCGGCAGATGCAATTAGGAATGTGAAAAGAAATGTCCTGAACAGTATTCTGAAGAATTTCATCATAAACAATAGTTGCCATTTTAAGTATAGCGGGACGAAGAATAAAGGAATATAGACTATCCAAAGTAACTTTCTTTTGACTGCCCGTAGAACTACTTTTTGAAAAAAGAAAAATCAAATGAAACGTGCTATAACAGCGGCGGCAATGCTGCTGCTCTTCTCGATAAATGTAAATTCTCAGACAATAGTTGCGTCATATCCATTCACGAATTACTCGCAGTACAACTCCTTTTGGGGAATTACCGGCGTAGGTGATACGCTCAGGATCGGCACTGACAACAACGGAAGCATATACAAGGTCACAAAGACGGGACAGATCATAGACAGTCTTGTGACAGCCGTGAATTTCAACCATGGCCTTGTTTGGGACGGAACCGCTTACTGGGTCGCGCAGGATTTCCGTACTGCCGGCGCTTACATTTACAGGATCAATACTTCAGGCCAGAAGATCGACAGCATTCTGTGCCCGCCCCTCATCGGCGGCGCATCCGGCGGCATCGGTGGTATCTGCCTCAAAGACGGCGGGATGTGGTTCACAGTTTATTCACCTGACTTCACTGTCTATCCATTTTCTTATGCATACAGAATTGACATGTCAAGCAGACAGGTGACCGATACGATTCCGCTTCTTGGTAGACAGGTGCAGGGAATCGCCATCAAGGGAGATACGATATTTTACGTCAATGACTATTTTCACACAACGCCTTTTGTGGATGTGGAAAGGATCTATGCTTACAGAAAAGCAACCGGAGATACACTGTTCTCATTTCCGACACCTGACCCGAACGGCGATTGCAGTCCGCGCGGCCTGCACTGGGACGGGCAATATCTGTGGCTTGTTGCAGACAGGATCGGAAACAATGTGAACCTGTTCAAAACACTGTACAAATATTCAATTGCAGGGGAGGGTAATCCCCAGATAATTACAAGCGTCAATTCACTCGACTTCGGAAATACGATCATAGGCAACTTCACGGAAAGAACCGTAACGGTTACAAATTCCGGAACCGCAAAGCTGATCATCAGTAATCTGCAGATCACAAATTCAAGATTCACCATGACTCCAATGGTTACACCCGACACTCTGAATCCTTCACAGTCAAGAGTTTACACGCTCAGGTTCAGCCCAACAGTCTTTGATACAACATCCGGTCAGCTCCGGATCACGAGCAATGATGCAGTCACTCCGGTCAAATCAATCAATCTGTACGGCAAAGGAGTTTACAACGGCGGCTTCATCGCTTCCAATGTTTCTTCAATTGATTATCAGCAGAGAAGGGTCAACTCTCTCTGCGGCGGATATGTGAACATCACAAATCAGGGAAGCGCGCCGATAAGTATAAGCGCGGTTAACTTCAATACGACAAGGTACCGGCTTGATACGCTCGGGCTGACCTTCCCTGTTCAGATAGACACGCAAAGGACAAAGACATTCCGCATATGGTTCAATCCGACAAGCGCAACATCATTTACAGACACGGCGAAGTTCGTTTCTAACGCAGTGAACAATCAGAACCTTCGCATTCCGCTTTCAGGCACCGGCAACTCGGCGCTCACGGCTCTTGGTGATATTGCATGGCAGGGACAGATACCGGACAACCCGAACACCACTGTGGATGATTTTCAGATCATGGCCATGAAGGAAATTCCGGATGTAAACCAGGACGGAATAAACGACGTGATCGTATGCTCTGACAATTACTGGACTCTTTGCTATAACGGAAACTCATCTGTTACTTCAGACATTCTGTGGCAGGTCAATACAAGGACCAGCAGTAACGTTTCAGGTTCGGTTGTGTATGAAGAAGGCCTGCAGATCGTTGATGACATCAACAGTGACGGGATCAAGGATGTAATATTCGGAACAGGAGGAAACAATGAACTCGTGTATGCTGTCTCGGGCAGGAACGGACAGATACTCTGGACTTACGGTGATTCATCAATCACCGCGGACGGCGACATTAACGGACTGAGCATTGCCAAAGATTACAGCGGGGACGGAATAAAGGACGTGCTCATTGCCGCGACAGGGGAAGGTGAAGGAAACGGAAGACACTCTGCGATATGCGTGAACATACTGAACGGAAATCAGATCTTCATTGCGAGTCAGCTGGGACACTTCACTTACAGTGCAGCGGCAACAACCTCCGGCGGTGCAATATCCTTCAGCAGTAACGGCGGCCCGTGGGGGATCAACGGATTCAGCAACAACGGCTCGTATACATGGACTTATAATCTTACAAGCGCAGGCTGGCATCTTGAAGAACTTCCTGACGTGAATTCGGACGGCATTACCGACATTGCCGCCTTCGTAGGATTTTCAGGAACAACAGCCGTGATCTCAGGCACTGACGGATCGCAGATCTGGACATACAATCAGGGTTCAAGCATTAACGGCTACTTCAGACTGGCCCAGGATATTGCGGGTGACGGATTTCCTGATCTGATATCTTCCGGTCCGAGGATCCTTCACAGGATTGACTGCCGTTCTTCCAACATATTCTGGACTGCTCCGCTTGACGGCAATTACATTCACGGAGTTGATGAGCTTACCGATGTTGACGGCGACGGCGTGAAGGACATTGTTGCAGGAACACAGAACAGCAACCTGTATGTGGTATCAGGAGACAGCGGCAGAACTCTTTTCACATACAACTTCGGTTCGGCAACAACAAACACGGTTGAGCAAGTCTCACGGCTTAAGAGCATAGACGGAAATAACTCTGCCGAGTTCCTCGGCGGCAGCAGGACGGGCAAGCTCATTTGTTTCAGCGGCGGCCAGAATTCAGTTGTTGGAATAGTCAACAGCAATACAACACTTCCGGATAAGTTCTCACTGTCTCAGAATTATCCTAACCCGTTCAATCCAGTTACGAAGATCAGGTTTGACCTGCCTTCAGGATTTGCCGGAAAGAACGTGAAGCTCAGCATTTACAACACTCTCGGGGCGCTTGTAAAGGTTGTTGTGAACAGCTCGCTTCCGGCCGGAAGTTACGAGGTGGATTTCAATGCCGTCAATCTTGCAAGCGGCGCGTACTTCTACAAACTTGAGGCGGGAGATTTCGTCGATACGAAGAGAATGGTTGTGATAAAGTAACATTAATTAAGATACAGTTAACTCAGGGCATCCATGCGCTGACCAATTGTCAGAAGGGTGCGGGTGATTAACAAAATTTTCATTTGATGATCAAAGAAATTGCGAAGAACTTTCTGAAGAACGATAAGGGACAGAAACTCTTCAGAAAGTTCTACTACCTGTCGATCGAAATGGATCAGTTCCATCCCGATGCAGAGAAGGAGTTTCTGGAACTAAAATCGAAATGCCTTCCGCATACAATGACTTCGGTTGACAGTCTGTACTATACATACAGGGCAGTCAGGCATGTGGTGCAAAACAACATACCCGGTGACTTTGTGGAATGCGGAGTGTGGAAAGGAGGAAACACGATGATGGTGGCTCTCACGCTCATGAAGCTCGGCGATACGTCGAGAAGTATCTACCTGTATGATACGTTCGAAGGGATGAGCGAACCGACGGAAAAGGATATCAGCTATAAGGACGAAGGAGCGGAAGGCGAATGGAGATCATCACAGAAGAACGGGCACAATGAGTGGTGTTATTCTCCGTTAGATGAGGTGAAGAACAACCTTGCTTCAACAGGATACCCGATGGAGAAAATCGTGTTTGTAAAAGGCAAAGTTGAAGATACGATCCCGGGAACAATTCCTGAGAAGATCTCCATATTAAGACTCGACACGGACTGGTATGAATCCACATACCATGAACTTGTTCACCTATATCCGCTTCTTACAACAAACGGATTCCTGATCGTTGACGATTACGGCTACTGGAAAGGTGCGCGGGAAGCCGTTGATAAATACTTTGAAGAGAACAGTGTGAAGATCTTCATGAACAGGCTCGACAACTCTGCAAGAGGCGGCATAAAAACGGCCTGACCAATGTGCGGATAACCGTTCTCTGTGCAAGCGGTTCGAAAAGATTCTGACTTTGAAAACTCAATTTGGTGATATGGGACGAATAATGGTTTCACTTCTTCTCTGTTTCATGTTCTCACTTGATTCAGTTGCACAGTCGCTGGACTGGATAACGGTGGGAGGGAATAATCAGAGGAACGGAAGGGCAGGTGTTGCAGGCCCAGGCGGCGATTTCGAACACGTCCGCCGCAATTCACTTCCGACGATCTGGGGCAATCAGATCTTCATTGACGGCAATAAGCTTGTTACCACAAGATACATTTCACTCAATCCGATCCGTGCGGTTCTTGCCTGTCACAAGATGTCATTCACTCTGGATACCCTCTGGACAAGAAACTATGCCGAAAACGGCGTTATGATAGTTATGGGATTCAGGGATGATCAGATCTATGCGCGGAATTTTCAGCAGCAGGGTTTCGATACCATCTATGCCATTGATCCGGATGACGGTTCGGTGATCTGGAAGTCAAGGCATACAGTTGAGAGGGGAATAATCTGGACAGCAGCATTTGCGGAAAACGGCGACCTCATAGTGCCCGGTTCAGGCACAAAGTCTGTGATGAGGATAAACCGGCTCAACGGCGACACAGTATGGACAAGATACAGGATCATCCCGAACACAGGCGCGGAGTGTATGTGTGTGTCCGGAAACACTGTCTATACTTTTGAAGGAGGGATCACAACACCCAAGAGACTGATGGCAATTGACATTGCCACAGGCGCGGTAAAGTATTACTCACAGACACTTCCCGGAGACGGCGATCAGGAGATCCCGTTTTCAATAGGTACCGACGGTACGATCTATGTTGTTCGTGACGGAGGTGACCTTCACGCGCTGAGTGACAACGGTACGGCGATAGTTCAGCTTTGGCAAAGGCCGCTTCCGGGGCCTGTCGGGACTTATTCAACATTCGGTGTGATGAGCGATCAGGATGTTGTAATTGGAGCGGGAAGAAGATTGTATAAGATAGACAACCAGAACGGAAACATTGTTGACTCAACGGAAGAGCTTATTTCAACAGGCACTTTGAATGCAAGGATCGCTGTTGATCCGCAGGATTATGTTTATGCGGGCAACGGCGCTTCCGTCCCTTCGGAAGGGAAGTACTTTTCATTTGACAGATTTCTGAATACAGCATGGACGGATCCTGTCCCTTTCAATTATTACAGCGGGCCGGCGCTTGCTTACGGCAACGGATTTCCCGGTATCTATTATTGCGGCGCAGGTACAGAGATCACTTACGTGTTTGATTTCGCCTCTGCCTACAGCGAAGAAGAGAATTTGCCGTCAGATTTTCTTCTGCTTGATAACTACCCGAATCCCTTCAATCCTGAAACAAATATCCGGATAGAGCTGAGCAGATCGCTTACTGCGGATGTCAGCATATTTGACATGAAGGGAGCTCTCGTCAGTGAATTCCGTAACAGAAGACTTCAGCAGGGCTTGAATGAGATCAAGTGGAATGCTGACGGACTCCCGTCGGGAAGCTATATCTGCAGAGTTGAAACGGATGCGGGTGTTGCAGTAAGAAAGATGCTTCTTATCAGATAGAAAGGAATGTCCCGGTAAGTTCAGGATGCCCGGCAATGTACTCTGAAGCATTCATTCTTCTTTTTCCCTCAGGCTGAATGGTCTTCAATTCAAGAAGCATGTCGGCAGAATTAACATACATCTTCCTGTCAGTCAGGAAGATCTCTCCCGGGCTACCTTCCGCCTTATTGCCCGTCAGATTGCTTTCGAATATCTTAAATATTTTTCTGTCCAGAACTGTAAATGCCCCGGGGTACGGCGAGAGTCCCCTTATATGATCATGGATCTTTCCTGCGCCTTGATTCCAGTTTATCCTGCAGTCATCCCTGAAGATCTTCGGAGCAGGGCAAGCCAGTGAATCATCCTGTTTGATAAGATCAAGCTTCGCACCTGATTCGATGAGCTTAACGGTCCTTAGCAGAAGTTCAGCACCGATAATGCTGAGTCTGTCGTGAAGCGCTCCCGCATTCTCATCCGGACCAATCCGGGTTTTCTCCTGAAGAATGATGTTCCCGGTATCCACTTCCTCCTTAAGAAAGAAGGTAGTGACTCCAGTCTCTGTTTCTCCGTTCATGATAGCCCTGTTGATGGGCGCGGCTCCTCTGTAACGTGGCAAAAGTGATGCATGCAGATTCACAGACCCTGATCTCGGAAGTTTGAATACAACAGCAGGCAGGATTCTGAATGCGACAATTACTATAAGTTCAGGAGCAAGTTCATTCAGGTCGCTGAGGAATTCCGGCGACTTCAGCTTATCCGGCTGAAGGACAGTGAGTCCTTGTGCAAGAGCATACTTCTTCACCTCCGACTGTGACACCTCAAGCCCTCTGCCTTTGGGCTTGTCGGGAGCCGTGACCACGGCGCATATATGGGTTCCAGATCCATGCAGGAGGGACAGGGACTTCACCGCAAATTCGGGTGTTCCCATAAACAGTATTCTCATAGAGATTGGGCGGCGGTTATCAGACTGTCAGACCTTTTCTGTGTTTATGAGAAGCGGGTAATCGGCTTCGACAATTCCTTTTTTGATCAGCAGGAGTTCTTTCTTCAGCTCTTTCTTGCTTTCATCAGATATGAGGTCGACAAAAAGTCTTCCGTTGAGATGATCTATCTCATGCTGTGCAACCCGGGCAATGAATCCCGAGAGTTCAATATCAACTTCATTCATATCGAAATCATGATACCTGATATGCACCTCATCGGGCCTCTCGACATCTGCCCTGATGTCAGGTATGCTTAGACAACCTTCTTCCATTGTAACTTTGCCGTGAGTTTCAATTACGGTGGGATTGATAAGGACAAGCGGCTTCTGGTTCTTGTATTCATCAATGCCTGAAATATCTATTACAGCAACTGAGAGGCTTAAATTTACCTGCGGCGCGGCAAGGCCAATTCCGGAAGCTTTATCCATAGTATAGAACATATTCCTGACAAGTGATATTATAGAATTATCTATGTCCTTTACCGGAACGGTTTTCTTCCTCAGAACATCCATTCCGTATGTCGTTATAGGTAATTGCTTCATAAAGTTAATGAATTTGTGCAAATATAACTTTCCCCGAACTCAATTAAAGTTCCTTTAACTTTTTGTTAAGTAATAGTATTTTCATTTTTATTTGTCCTCGAACGGAGATTGCTTATTGCATTGGCCTCAGGGCACTGCATTTACTTGTGCTGACCGAACTTTACAACATATTTGCCGAGTATTATCATGACGTGATCAGGATACTGCCAAAGATAATAACGGCGGTACTTGCTTTCATCATATTCTGGTTTGCAGGAAATCTCGTAAAAAAGGTGCTCAAAAACAGGGACAAGATCTTCGGACTCGGTGATGTTCTGATAACAAACTTCATTGCAAGCGTTGCGAAGGGAGTGATAATGGTTGTCGGACTTTCGGTTTCGCTCAGTATTCTGGGACTCTCGGGAGTGGCCGGAGGTATAGTGACCGGTGCCGGAGTTTCCGCAGTGATACTCGGATTCGCTTTCAAGAATGTAGGTGAGAATCTGATTTCCGGTGTCATGCTGATATTGAACAGGCCGTTTGTAACTGGCGATTTTATTGAAGTTGCCGGGATCACAGGAACTGTGGTCACAATGAATTTAAAGAGTACGGATATAAGGACTGTTGACGGCAAGATGGTGTACATCCCCAACACCATGGTTATTAACAATCCACTCGTAAACTACACAGCCGAGGGGAAGAGGAGATTTGATTTCGAAGTGGAAGTTGATAACTCGGTTGATGTTGACAAGTGCAGGGAAGCCATACTGACGGCAATTAACTCAGTACCGGAGATCCTTAAGGAGCCCGGACCGATCGTTACACTTACAGCCCTGTCATCGAGTCAGAAACTAAAGGTCTATTTCTGGCTCTCCGTTACCGATGCGGTGCGAAGCGTGCTGGAGATAAACAGCGAGGCATTTGAGCTCAGCAAGAAAAATCTCAACGCGATCGGCATTGACATAAGCAACGTAACAAACATATACCTGACCAACAGGAGTCTTCAGGTCGGGATGCAAGGCGGATCACAGAGTGACGAAAAACAAAGCCATCATACATAAATAAAGTGCAAAGACAATGACTGCAGTAAAATCGGAAAACATCAGGAACATCACCCTGACAGGACACGGAGGAAGCGGCAAGACTACTCTGGCCGAAGGAATCCTTTATGTTTCAGGAGCAACCAACAGGCTCGGAAGCGTGCAGGAGGGCAATACGGTAAGCGATTATCATAAGGATGAAATTGACAAACAGATGTCGATCAACTCAAGCCTGATCAATACTTTCTGGAAATCAAAGGACGGAACAGATAAGAAGATCAATATCATTGATACTCCCGGATTCATGGATTTTGTTGGTGAAGTAAGAGCGGCGTTGAGAGTGACGGACACGGCTCTCATACTCGTTGATGCATTCAAAGGTATAGAGGTTGGAACTGAAGCTTCGTACGCTATGACAAACGATTATGAGAACAACGTGATCTTTCTTGTGAACAAGCTCGACCAGGAGAATGCTGATTTTGACAAGACCGTCGAGAACATCAAGGAACATTTTGGAACGAGAGTTGCCGTTGTCCAGTTTCCCGTCAATCCCGGTAACGGATTCAACGCGGTGATTGATGTGGCAAGAATGAAACTGCTGAGATTCAACACTGACGGAAAAGGCGAATACACGGAGGAGGAGATCCCGGCTGACCTGAAGGATAAGGCGAATGCTTACCATCAGGCCTTTGTGGAAGCAATAGCCGAAGAAGATGAATCACTCATGGAGAAGTTCTTTGAAGAAGGAGCCAACCTTACTGATGAAGAGATCGATTTCGGTATCAAGATGGGAATGAGGGAGAGGAAGCTCTTTCCTGTGTTCTGTATCTCGGCTTCGAAGAACATCGGCACCAGAGATGTTCTTGATTTTATATCTGAATACACAGAGTCGCCGCTTGACAAGCCGGCAGAGATCGGCAGAAGGCCCAACAGCCAGGATCCCATAGAAATCAAACCCGATATTAACGGCGAGCCGACGATCTTCATTTTCAAAACCATTTCGGAAAGAAATATCGGTGAACTCTCATTCTTCAGGGTTTACTCGGGAAAGGTGCATGCCGGACTTGACATGATTAACGAAGCGAACGGCAAAGCTGAAAGGCTTTCGCAGTTATACTCAATGAACGGCAAGGACAGAAAGGAAATGCCGGAAGTTGTGGTCGGCGATATTGCAGGTGTTGTGAAGCTTAAGGATTCACACACAAACAACACGCTGAGTTCAAAAGCAAATCCCGTTGTGCTCAGCGAGATATATTTCCCGAAACCCAACATCTCAATGGCGATCGTTGCCAAGAACAAAGGTGATGAAGACAAGATCGCTTCGGCGCTTCACTCGCTTCACGAAGAGGATCCGACTTTCCTTGTTCAGTACAATCCGGAGACCGCGCAGACAATCATCAGCGGACAGGGAGAGATCCATCTTTCCACTGTACTTAACAGAATGAAGAGCAAGTACAACTTCGAGGTCGATGTTACAAATCCGAGAATACCCTACAGAGAAACGATCAAGTCTGTTGTGAATGACGCTGAATACAAACATAAGAAGCAGTCAGGGGGAAGGGGACAGTTCGGGCATGTTCATCTCAAGATCGAACCTCAGGAAAGAGGCAAGGGTTTTGAGTTTGTAGATGCGATCGTAGGCGGAGTTGTTCCCGGCAGATTTGTTCCGGCGGTTGAGAAGGGACTTGCGGAAGTTCTTAATACAGGCGTTCTTATCGGCAGTAAGGTGATTGACGTCAAGGTTACATTGTTCGACGGTTCCTATCACAATGTTGACTCTGATGAAATATCATTCAAGATCGCCGCATCGCAGGCGTTCAAAAAGGGCTTCATGGATGCGCATCCGGTGATACTTGAACCAATTTACAATGTGGAGGTTGTCTTCCCCGAAGAATTCATGGGCGCCGTTTCAGGCGACATCTCATCAAGAAGAGGCAGGATCATGGGAATGGATGTGTTCGGTAAGCTTCAGAAGATAACATGTCAGATGCCGCTCTCGGAAATGAATGACTACTCGACAAAGCTCAGATCGCTTACTCAGGGCAGAGGGTATTACGACAGGCAGTTCTCACATTACGAAGAAGTACCAAAGGAAATTGAGATGAAGATCATCGCCGAGTATCAGAAAGAAAAAGCTGAATCACAGTAACCGATCTGATACACAGATTCAATTAAGACAATGCACCCCTTCACGGCAAGATGCTCGAAGGGGTGTTCCGTTAGAGGAACATTACAAAACCTAAACATATAGAGAATGCTGGAATTGCTGTCACAACCCGAAACCTACATCAGTCTGCTTACGCTGACGTTCCTCGAGATCGTACTCGGCATTGACAACATAATCTTCATTTCAATTCTGACAGGAAGACTGCCCGCTGAGGTGAGGGAGAAAGCGCGAATCATCGGACTCTCGGCGGCACTTGTATTCCGGATACTGCTTCTGCTTGCGATAAGCTGGGTTGTGGGACTTGTGGAGCCGCTTTTCTCTGTATTCTCTCACGACATTTCCGGCAGGGACCTGATACTTCTCGGCGGGGGATTATTCCTGCTTGTCAAAAGCACACTCGAGATCCATACACAGCTTGAAGGCGATGAACATATGAAAGACTCCGGCAAAGGAGCAACCTTCTGGGGTGTGATCTTTCAGATCATAGTGCTTGATCTTGTTTTCTCGCTTGACTCCGTAATTACTGCTGTCGGACTTGTGAAGCACGTTGAGATAATGATCACGGCAATAATAATCTCAATGATAGTGATGATCATCTTCGCAGGAAAGGTCAGTGACTTCATTCACAAGCATCCTACCATAAAGATGCTTGCACTTTCATTCCTTCTTATGATCGGACTCCTGCTTGTGGTGGAAAGCTTCCATATCGAAGTGCCGAAAGGTTACGTTTACTTTGCAATGGCGTTTGCATTTGCAGTCGAAATGCTGAACATAAAAGTGAGAAGCAGGAAACTGAGTGCGGACAGGGACAAGAGCTGATTCTTCGTCCGCCGGAGTTTCTTCTAACGGATGATTATTGTGTCAGATACAAATTCATTTGCAGGATCGCCGAAGGTCATGTAATACTTTCCGGCAGATGATGCCCTGAAAATGTAAGTCAGGCTGTCCTCAACAATTACCCCAAGGCAAATGCCCTGATTGTAAGAGCCGTAAACATCAACATGTATGTTTCTTCCGTTGCGTTGTTCAACAGACCACGCTGATTCTCCGCACGAGTTCCAGTAATAGAATTTTATCAGGACAGGTATGTCTGTGTTTACGCCGGCGGTGTCGGGAGCATCAACATCATAAACATCCACCCTCGAAATATCAGTATTACTGTCTGTGATGCATCCCGTTTGATAACTGATGAGAACTGCGAGTATAAATAATGTGGTTATCTTCTGAGACATGATTTCGATTGATTATTGATGACACTAATTTCCAGCCGGCCGCAACCGGCCGGAAACAGGTTCAGACTCCAATAAACTGTAACCGTTCGCGGCAAAATGAATCTGAAATACCAAAACACCTTTCGCAGGTTCGTTAAGATCCTATGTGCCAGTATAAAGCCGCCATAGTTTTTGAAATACATCATCAAGCGCAGGGCCGAGAAGCTGAGGATCATCCGTCTTTGAAGGCATGTTCTCAAACACTACGAACGGAACGGACACGCCGTTGATCTCAATATGGGTTGGAGATGCAGAAGAAACTTCTTCCCAGTCAACAAGTTTATACATCTTCTCAAGTTTGTCATCAGGAAGTCCGTGTTCAAGTATGCTGTCCGGTTTGTTGGGATTGAAGCGCTTCCTGTTCTTTCTGAGTGATTCCTCAAAAGTGACATTTATGTAAACAAGCGCTGCACCTTCAAGCACTTCTTCAGAGAGATGCCTGAACGCTTCTTTGTATCCGCCGTGTTCCGTCCCACGGGAAAATTCGATCAGTGCTGTATTGTCTTCATGGAAATCAGGCAGGTCCCTCAGAAGCTTTGAATACTCAAGCGAGATCCTCTCTATGAGCAGATGCCACAGGTATTCGTGCTTAAAGTAGCCTTCGTCATCCGTATGGATCCTCGGCTTGCCGAACTTCTTTGCGAGTATGGCATCTTCTTCAAACCAGGTCCAAAGCATCGGAAAGTCGTCTATCTCCTTAAGCCTTCCGATATGAAACCTTCGGGCCCTTTCATCATCGGTCGTG
This sequence comes from Ignavibacteria bacterium, assembly GCA_019694675.1. GTDB lineage: Bacteria > Bacteroidota > Ignavibacteria > Tepidaquicellales > Tepidaquicellaceae > JADJAH01. The sequence continues at coordinate 29,907 of JAIBBK010000044.1, read as the reverse complement.
TTCTTCAGATAGTTTATCACTTCCGATTTTCCTGATGCAGGCCTTCCGAGCAAAATTATCTTACTGAATATGTCTGACATGATTAGCGGTTGATTGTTGAGAGTGGCAAATTAGCCATACGGCTTCAGATATTCAAAACATAATTGACGTTGGGCCGATCCGGCTTCATTTGTGCTTTTCAAATCATCCCCTTAAATTGTAGCTTGTCATCGCCCCGACAAAATAAACACACATGAACACTATCCGAACTGATGATCAGAGGCCTTTGGCATCCGCCGAGGATCCCGCTTATGTGTTCCACCATTTCATTAAATGCGGCGGCACTACTGTCACCGAAGTTCTCAGTTAATGGTTCAATATCATTAACGACCATTTTGTTACATTCGATGAACTGGAGGAGTACAAGAAAAGCAAAGTTGATCTGAATAACCTGAAAGCCGGAGATTGCGTTGCAGGTCACTATGCAGTGGAAGGAACCTATCTGTTTGAAAGGTACCCCGAGCTGATCGATGATCCTCACCGGTTCCGTATCATCACATTCCTGAGAGATCCTCTCGAGTTCTGCATTTCATTCTATTTCTATTCAAAGAAAGAGGGAAGAATGAGTCAGACTCTTATGGAGTTTCTGCAATCAAACAGAAATCTGATCGCTTACTATTTCCCGTGCTATTATGATTGCAGGGAGGTCATGGACAGGTATTACTTCATAGGAATTGCAGAGAGAATGCATGAATCATTAGGCAAACTTGCCGCAATGCTTAACAAGGATCTGCCGGCGATCAGGAAACTCAATGAAACCGAAAGGGACGGGCAACTCGAAATGATAGACGACAGTTTCAAAGAGTGGTTCAGAACTTACAATGATATTGACTACAGAATTTATAACTATGCCTGCAGTTTGCTTGATAAAAACAGGTACTGAACTGAGGAGTGAAATGTGAAAACTTCCGCATACTTACTCTGCTCTGCAGTAATTGCTGTCTTTTTGTGTATTGTCTTTGCCGGACAAACTCTGAAGGCACAGGAACTTCAGGGCGATCCGGATTCAGGAGTGATCTCCGGAAGTTTTGAGACAGATTACAATTTCGTTCAGGATGATGACGACTTCCTGATGCCGACTCTCGTACTTGAGCTTGGTTCCGTTCATTTTGAATTGAGGCACAACTATGAAGAGAGGAACAGCGGCTCATTCTGGGCCGGGTTTAAGATGCAAACCGGGGGAGAAGCAGTATTCAGTTTTACTCCTCTTGCAGGTGTCGTGCTCGGAAGCGTTGCAGGTTTTGCTCCCGGGCTTGAGATGGAATTAGACTATGGAAACTTTTCTGCTTCAACAAATTCGGAATATTTTATAAATGCCGAGAACAGCGAAGGCAATTTTTTCTATACATGGAATGAGTTCACTGTAACAGCGGGAAACTGGATCAGCCTGGGTGCAGTGATTGAAAGGACAAAGGTAAGCAGTGAGGAAGGCGATGTTCAGGCAGGAGTATTGGCCGGCCTTTCTTACGAAGGTCTATATGTCACTGCATATCTGTTCGATCCGGACAAGGCAGACAGAAATGTCCTCATAGCAATCGGGTATGAGTTCTGATTGCCGGGCAATGATCAAGAATTCCCCGGATCACGCACTCTGATCTGCGCTCCTCTGCATTGCACTGCGAAGTTGTACGGGACAATCTTTCAATCTGAATAATAAGATCTCGCACATTCCCTTGTCACTCGTCTTTGTATAAATGCACTGATTGAATGGGACCTGAACGAGTCACTCGCAGACCTTGATCTTACAATGTTTTATTTTCTGCTGCCCGACCAGCTTCCTGAATTCAGTGGACCGTCTTCATATCCGTACTTCCAGCTTCCTGTGAAACTCCTGAAATCCGCAGTGAACACAAATTCAAACAAGCCTGCATCATCGGGAGGTTCAAATGAAGGCGTTTCAAACCACTTTCCGGAAATTACGTTACCTGTCAGAGTACCCTCAAGCCTGCCTTCATCATAAGAATACTTTCCTGTCACCTTGTTTCCTGTTCGAGAAAGAGTCAATTCGCCCCATTCAGTTTCGTAAGTTCCGGAGATATTCACTGAAGTTACCGGAACTTTGGTTCCGATCCAGTCGTCGCTCCATGCGCCACTTTCAAAACCGTACTTCCAGAAGCCCTGAAACGTTGATCCGTCTTCAGAGAATTCGAATCTGAATTTTCCTGCATCCGTGGGAGGTTTGTTAGTTGATTCTTCAAACCATTTCCCTTCGGCTACATTTCCCGATAACGTTCCTTCAATCCTGCCGTTGTCGTGTTCGTAACTTCCGGAAATTGTATTGCCTGTTACAGTCAGTGTCATCTTGCCCCATTCTGTGTTGTAGGTCCCGGCGTAATCGGTTTCCTGCTTCTGGGAATAAGAAGATGAAGTGAGAAGAATAGAGAATGTGATGACTCCAAGCACCCTAACTACATTTATCAGGTTTTTCATGATAGTAATAATTAAGATTCCCGAATGTCTGTGCGGCTATTGAGATTGCGCGCACGAATTGTATTTCAAAGGCAACTTATCTTACTGCGGATATTCTTGATATGCAATAATAACTGACCACCCTTAACTCTCGCAGGTTCTGACATTTTTGCCGATGTACTTTGAGCTGAAATCAAAGTATTCTGAGATGCATCATCACCGGCAATGATCATGCAGCTTGTCCGCATCGCAGTGTTCAGTATGCCTCTTCAAATTCCGAATAATTTGATCTTTGAAGGATCTTGGAAGAAGGAGTATTGCAGAAGTCATGTCAAGGCATTCTGAATACCAACATGGTGTCTCAATTTTTGTGGTTCAATTTTCACTCGGATTCCCTTACTTTTGCACATAGAATTTTTTTCAGTTCTGGGAAGTTCACCAATCAGCAAATCTCTTAATCACAAAATCAATTTTATGTACGGAGGCGGTTATATTTTTGAGGATTCCAGAAACGGATCTGATTCAGCGGAGGATCCTCGCAAGCTTGAGGATTTTGAAGCAAGGATTCAGGCGGGGGAGAAGATCGAACCAATGGACTGGATGCCGGCGGAATACAGGAAGCAGTTGATCAGGATGATAGAACAGCATGCCCATTCGGAGATAATCGGGGCATTGCCCGAAGGAACATGGATCACCCGTGCGCCCGGTTTCAGAAGAAAACTGGCGCTTATGGCAAAAGTACAGGATGAGGTGGGGCATGCACAATTGCTTTACAGCGCGGCTGAGACACTTGGCAAGCCAAGGGAAACTATGATAAACGACCTGATCAGCGGCAAATCGAAATACTCAAATGTGTTCAACTATCCCGCCGTTACCTGGGCAGATACCGCTATAATCGCATGGCTGATTGACGCCGGGGCAATCATCAATCAGGTTGCCAACTCAAAGGGCTCATACGGTCCCTACTGCCGGGCGCTCGAAAGGATCTGCATGGAAGAGTCATTCCATCTCAAGTACGGACATGACAATGTGGTCTTCCTTGCAACGGGTACGCCGAAGCAGAGAGAGATGGTTCAGGATGCCCTCAACCGATGGTGGAAACCTATCATGCACTTCTTCGGCCCTTCGGACAAGATCTCCGTCCACACAGAGACACTGATGCGCTGGAAAGTCAAGATGGCTTCGAATGATGATATGCGGCAAAAATTCCTTGATATGTATGTACCGAAGATCTGGGAACTGGGTCTTACAATACCCGATCCGAAACTGAAGAAAAATGAAGACACTGGGCATTGGGATTACACAGAGCCCGACTGGGAAGAATTCAAACGCGTGATAAACGGTGACGGGCCATGCAACAAAGAGCGGCTTGCTGTGAGAAGAAGGGCGGAGGAAAAGGGTGAATGGGTCAGAAGGGCTTTGATGCGCAATGCCGAAGAGTACTCGGTTCCGTTGTCATAATTTTTGAACTCACATTAATCAACTGAGATGTCGCTGAAATCGCTTGATCCGAGGATAACACGGGAAGGATTGCCGGAAACACATGATGCAAGCCCTCTCGGAGAGATTCATCACTGGGGTACATATGAGGTGTTTCACCAGACAAAGAAAGGAGACAGGCACATACACGTTGGCTCTGTTCATGCACCCAATCCGGAGATGGCTTACATACTTGCAAAGGAGCAGTTTGCCAGAAGAGCGCCGTGCGTAAGCCTGTGGGTGGTTAAGACCACTGATGTGTACCAGACGAATTACAGAGATGAGGACATGTATGAAAACAATCCTGAGAAGATGTACAGGGAAGCCGGAGGTTACAAAGTGATGGAGCGAATAAATAAGTATAAAAAAGATCATCCCCAAAACAAATGAACGAACTGAACAAAGATGCGATAAGAGACCTGCTTTACAGAATGGCAGACGATCAGCTCATACTCGGCCACAGGAATTCGGAATGGACAGGGCTCGGACCCATACTGGAAGAAGACATTGCTTTCTCATCAATGGCGCAGGACAAGCTCGGGCAGTCGCTTGCGCTTTACACGCTTTTGCATGACCTTGGCGATAAAGATCCGGACACACTTGCCTTCAACAGGGAGGAAAAGGATTTCAAATGCTGTCACCTCGTTGAGTATCCGATCGGCGGCTATGAATTCAGCCTCATGCGTCATTTCCTTTTCGATTCGTCCGAAGCTCTCCGATTCGGAATGCTTGCAGGTTCTTCCTTTTCACCGCTTGCCAAGATTGCCCGGAAATTCAGGGGCGAACTCAGGTATCACACAATGCATGCGGATACCTGGATCAGACAGCTGGGCGGCGCAAATGAGGAAAGCCGGGCAAAGATACAGTCTTCGCTTGAATTCTGTTTTCCGCTTGCGCTCGGGATCTTCGAGCCGTCTGATTATGAGAAGACACTTGCTGAGCAGGGCGTGTTTCCCGGTGAAAGCGAACTGCAGAAAGAGTGGCTTGCGCACATAGAGCCTCTGCTTGCCGGCTCAGGACTCTCAATGCCGGATGTCTCTTCCTGCAAACCCTCTTACGGGGGAAGGAAAGGCAGACACACCGAGCATCTTAAGCCTTTGCTTGATGAAATGACTGAAGTATATAAGATCGATCCGTCTGCGGAATGGTAAGAGAATCCTTGTCGGTAGATGATGTATGGAAGGCACTTGAAGATGTGAAGGATCCCGAGATCCCCAAGCTTTCACTTGTTGACATGGGAATTGTAACCTCCGTTTCGATCGGTGAAGATGAAAGCGTCAGAGTTGTCATAACGCCGACGTTCGCAGGATGCCCGGCACTGAAGATGATGGCTGATGATATCAAGGACAGGCTCGGAAAATTAACTAAGGGGAATGTTGAAGTTGAGGTGAATTACGATGTCCAGTGGAGTACCGATATGCTTACAGAAAAAGGAAGACAGATGCTGAAAGAGTCACACTTCGCGTTGCCCGGACAAGTGAACGGATTTGTATCCGCAGAATCGCTGATCAAAGTTGAGTGTCCGTTTTGCGGAAGCAGGGATACAAGGTTGCAGTCACCGTTCGGGCCCACACAGTGCCGCGCAATTCATTACTGCGATAACTGTAAACAGGCGTTCGAGCAGTTCAAGCCGGTTTAACAGATCATCCTTAGTAAATGGAAACGGGATCAGAAATAGAAGATTGCTTTGAGCTCCGCACCCACTCCGCTTAAGATCACGCCCTTCTGCTTCTCCGGATCATCATTCCTGTATGTGTTCGGATTCAGGTACTCGTTAACGTAAGCGAGATCCTGGGTAAGGATCTGAGCTCTGTAATAAGGACGGAGTGTAAGCCCGAACTGATCGGAAAAATTGTAGTCAAGGAAAAGCGTTGGGGTGAATGCAAGCAGTGTTTGTGATTCTCCGATGTCCGTGAATGTGGGTTTACTGGAGTTCGAATTATAAAGCCTTGTCTTGACGCGGAAGCCCCCGTAATCTATGTAGAGTCCCAGACCGTATTCGAATTTGTTCTCGTTTTGAAGGAGATAGGCGAAACCCGTATTGATATAGTAAGAAGAGATCTTTACGTCTCTGGTTTTTGAGACTCCGTCAACAGGTCCTGATGCGGTCTTGTTTCCGGTACTGCCGAGAGTGAGTCCGATCTCGAGAAGAATGAAGTCCTCATCTTCACCCATTCCGAAGCCGAATGAAAATGCCGGTCCGGAAGAGAAGCTCATGTCACCCATTTCTTCGGTGAGATAGTCCCTTGTTTCATTGTATCTGTCAATAATGTAATTCATTGGATCCGCAGTCACTGTCTGGAAACTGTAGCCGCCGGCCATGTAAACGCTGTTTTCGGGCCTTTGGGCATTTGCGGCAGCTGCAAAGAAAAGTAACATGAGTGTAGCAATGCTTCGAATGGTCATCCGTCTATTTAATCTGCTGAACTTGTTTATAAATTTGGATAAATTAGCCAAAATTAATTGAAAATGAAATTAGAAGACCTGTCTGCCGAACAGCAGGAAAAGATCTCCGAATTCGGTCTGAACACCTGGTACGTCCTTGAACTTCTCGATGAATATCAGAAGGATCCTTCTTCGGTAAGCGATAACTGGAAGGAGCTTTTCAGGACATTGAACCTTACCGGAAACGGAAATCCTGTCATGCCTGCTATCAAACAGAGGGAGACAGTCCAGAGATCAAACGGGCATGTTCAGCCGGTTGTTTCCATGCCGCTTCCGTCCGGTGCGGAGCATGCAGATGTAATACGCGGAGTCGGAGCGAAGATCATTGACAATATGAACGCAAGCCTTACGATCCCAACTGCCACAACATTCAGGGCGATTCCGGTCAAAGTCCTTGAAGAGAACAGAAGACTTATAAATGACTTTCTGAAACAACGAAACGGCGGTAAGGTATCATTCACTCACATCATCGGCTGGGCGATAGTTAAAGGTATCGGGCAAGTGCCTGTAATGAACAACGCATACACTGTTATAGACGGCGAACCGCATGTTATCCGAAAGCCGGATGTAAACCTCGGGCTTGCAGTTGATCTTGAGAAGAAAGACGGAAGCCGTTCGCTGATAGTCCCGAACATCAAGAACGCGGACAGGATGAACTTCAGGCAGTACTTTGACGCATATGACGACATAATCAGAAGATCGAGAAGCAATAAGATAGATGTGAGTGATTTTCAGGGCACAACAATTTCACTCACAAATCCGGGTACACTCGGAACCGTAGCGTCAACACCAAGGCTCATGATCGGTCAGGGCGCCATAATCGCAACGGGCGCCATTGAATACCCTGCAGAGTATCATGCAGTTACAAGCGAGATAATAACCAGTCTCGGCATCAGCAAGGTTATGAACATCACGAGCACATACGACCACAGGATCATACAGGGCGCAGAGTCAGGTTTGTTTCTGCAAAAACTTTCAGGCCTCATTAAGGGTGAAGATAATTTTTATGAAGAGATCTTTGAGGACCTTCAGATACCGATGTCACCGGTCAAGTGGTTTCTCGATAAGAATCCCGATGACCTCGGAAAGATCGACAATCTGGAAGAGATCGAGAAACAGGCTAAGGCGATCCAGCTCATCAATATGTTCAGGGTTCGCGGGCACCTCATAGCCGACCTGAATCCGCTGGAATCAAAAGCGCAGTACCATCCCGAACTTGATCCTTCTCAGTATGGATTTACGGTCTGGGATTATGACAGGGAATTCATAACAGACGGCCTTGCCGGCCTGAGAACGGCAACTCTCCGTAAGATACTGGACATCTTATATAAGACATATTGCGGAAAGATCGGCATTGAGTATAAGCACATCCAGGACCCGGAGAAGAAAAGGTGGCTCGAAGAGCAGATGGAGAAGAATATGAATGTTCCGGAGATCACGAATGAAGAGAAGAAGCACATTCTGTTCAAACTGACCGAGGCGGAGAATTTTGAAAAGTTCATAGACAAGAAATATGTCGGGCACAAGAGGTTCTCTCTGGAAGGATCTGAAACCATCATTGCACTGCTTGACGAGTTGATGAAATGTGCGGCGGCTGACTCAGTCAATGAGATAGTCCTGGGAATGGCGCACCGCGGCCGGCTGAATGTTCTTGCAAACATTATAGGCAAGTCAATGTCTGCGATCTTTTCCGAGTTCGAAGGCTACGTGGATCCGCTGTCCGCTCAGGGTTCAGGCGATGTGAAGTATCATCTCGGCGCAACGGGCGTCTATCACACGAATGAGGGAAAGAGCATTTCAGTATCGGTGGCTTCAAATCCTTCTCATCTGGAGTTTGTAAATCCTGTGGTGGAAGGAATAGTCAGAGCGAAGCAGACATGGATGAATGATACCGAAAGAAAGCAGGTGATCCCTGTCTTGATTCACGGTGATGCTGCCGTGGCAGGAGAGGGCATTGTTGCGGAAACGCTGAACCTGTCTCAGCTCAAAGGATACAGGACAGGCGGCACTGTTCACATCATCATAAACAACCAGATAGGATTCACCACAAACCCTGAAGAAGCAAGGTCATCGGTGTACTGTTCCGATGTTGCAAAGATGATACAGGCGCCGATCTTCCATGTGAACGGAGATGATCCGGAGGCAACTCTGCTTGTCACCAGGATCGCTTATGAATACAGGATGAGATACAACTGCGATGTGGTGGTGGATGTGTGGGGATACAGAAGACTCGGACACAATGAATCCGACGAGCCCGCATTCACACAGCCTCTGATGTATAAGAAGATAAGAAATCATCCGTCGGCCAAGGAGCTCTATGAGAAGAAACTCCTGAATGAGAAGGTTGTGACGCCTGAGGAAGTGAAGGAGATCGAGCTGAAGATATTTGAGAGAATGAACGAAGGGCATGAGAAAGTGCAGAAGTTCAGGACTGACATTCCGCTCGCCGTTACGAAAGAAGAGATCGAAGCCGCTGAATCACATGTTGAAACTCATGTGCCGATAGAGAGACTTACAGAGATCGTAAAAGTGATGACTTCTCTTCCCGAGACCTTCACCATACACCCGAAGCTCAAGAAGTTCGTTGATTCGAGAAAGGACTTTCTCACAAAGGATGCCGCAATTGACTGGGCATTCGGAGAAGCGCTTGCGTTCGGAAGCCTTATGCTTGACGGCATACCGGTCAGACTGAGCGGACAGGACAGCGCGCGCGGCACATTCTCTCAAAGGCATATTGTGCTTACCGATGCGGAAACGGGAGAAGAGATCATACCAATGAACGGCATTGCTCCCGGCATTTCATGGATAGAGCCGCTTGACAGCCTGCTTTCGGAAGCCGCCGTGCTCGGATTTGAGTTCGGATATTCAACTGCAGACCCGATCACCCTGGTCGTCTGGGAGGCACAGTTCGGCGACTTTGCAAATGCGGGACAGGTGATCATTGACAACTTCATTTCAAGTTCATATTCGAAATGGGGACTGCCGACAAACCTCGTAATGATGCTTCCGCACGGTCAGGAAGGACAAGGCCCAGAACACTCGAGCGCAAGGCTTGAGAGATTCCTGACGCTTTGCGCAGATGACAATATGATCGTCTGCAATCCTACAACTCCGGCTCAGTTATTTCACCTTCTGAGGAGGCAGTCAAAACAGCATAAGAAACGGCCGCTCGTGATCATGACTCCGAAGAGCCTTCTTAGATTGCCCGAAGCCAGGTCTGGCAAATCAGATTTTGTGAATGAAGTCTTCATGAAAGTCATTGATGACAAACAGGCAGACAGATCTTCTGTCAGCAGGGTTTTGGTGACAAGCGGAAAAGTATATTATGACCTGCTTAAGTACAGGGAAAGCAACGGAGTGAAAGACACGGCCATTGTCAGGCTTGAACAGTATTATCCGTTTGATGAAGAAGGGCTTAAGAATGTACTTGCCGGGTATTCGCATGCAAAGGAAGTTGCTTGGGTTCAGGAAGAACCTGCAAATATGGGCGCCTGGGGATTCCTTTCACTTCGTCTTAAAGATTGTCTTTCAAGATCACAGAAGCTGTTCAAAGTCACAAAGGAAGAGAGCTCGAGCCCGGCGCCCGGTTCACTCAGTGTTCACAACGATACTCAGTCGCGACTTCTCAGTGAGGCATTCGGCAAATTTGACAAGCCGGTTTACTGACGATGTCTAGATCTACCCGGACTTATATCTGCGGCAGACAGCTTCAATTTCCTTGAGTGCAGATTCCGGTTCATCGGCATTCACAGATACAACCGGAACTTTGCCTTTGTCTTTGTAGCGGAGGTCATAATATTTTGACAGCATTATTTCCGTGAATTTCATTGTCTCTCCCGATTCGAGCAGCCGCATGAGTTCATCGTACACATTCCTGCTCAATTGCTGACGGAAGAATACCTCTTTTGATCTCATTACTCTTAGCATGGGTTCTGTGCTCTTTGAGTCTTCGCCAAAATAATCTCTGCAAAGCCTTGCTATTCTGCAATCTGTGGAAGATTCCACCCTCACCGACGGTGAGGTTTCCATCTTTTTGTAAAGCATTTCCGGAACGAAGAAATCTCCCACCTTCCGGCTTTCACTTTCTATCAGATATACCTCTTTATCAATGCTTTCTTCTTTCCGGTTAAGCACGATCTCTGCAAACACATTGTTCTCAAATGCTGACTGGCCCGAAACACCTGGGAGGCCTTTCACTTCATACGGTACTCTTCCCAGCAAACTTGAATAATGCGAGGCGGATTTCTCCAGGTCAATCGCAGGGTTGGTAAAGGAAAACAGGCGAAGAAGTTCGGTCTTGCCGCTTCCGGTAAGACCGGACAGTTCTACAAGCCGGGCGGGAAACTCACTTATAGAAAAGAATCTGACGGCCATCCTTCTGAATGACTTGTGTCCGCCTTCCAGCACTGACGTGGAATAACCTAAATCCGAAATCATCTTGGCAAGGTAGCCGCTTCTCCCTCCGCCCCTCCAGCAATAAACGAACACATCTTTTCTGCCGGCGTCATTGTCTTTGAGAAATTCTCCGAGTGATGAATGCTTAGGCTCTGCAAGCTTCATGGCCAGCCACAGCGCCGCCGACTTTGAATATTTCTTGTAAATGAGTCCTACCTTATGCCGTTCTGAGTTGTCAAGTACAGGGAAGTTTTTGGAAAAGGGGATTGAGCTGTCGGCAAATTCATTCTCTGATCGTGCATCAATTAACAGAATCTCATCGTTTCTTTGCCGGAGATCTTCAAGAAGTTCTTCCGCAGTTACAGCAGCGGCTGAACTTCCGGCGAGGATCTCCCTGAGCGGGGGCATTTGCGGAATGTCTGCGGATCTTATGAACTCAAACAGGTCCTTGTCGCTCAGGTCAGTTATCATAGTTTGCAAAGATCTTTCCGTAAACTTCTTTGCCGGGCTTTAGCACTTCGCCAACAACGGAAGATACCTCATCACCACCCTGTTTCAGTTCTTCGAGCAGTCTCTCGCAGTTCTTCTGCGGAACGGATATCAGAAGGCCGCCGGATGTCTGAGGATCGAACAGCAGATGTTCAAGCACAGTATCCCGGGCACCTTCGGTCATTAAGCTATCTTTTGTATAATCCCTGTTTGACCTGTCACCGCGCGTAAGCATGTTTGCATTGATAGCGTCCGTAACTCCTTGCAGCAACGGGAGGGAATTTATGAAGAATCTCAGATTTACTTCGCTTGCTTTTGCAAGCTGCATTGCGTGGCCCGCAAGTCCGAATCCGGTAATATCAGTGCATGCATTTGCTTCGGCTCTTTGCATGCATTCGGAAGCATTCCTGTTGAGTCTCAGCATTGAAGATAAGAGTGCATCTGATCTTTCACTGTCCAGGGAAGAGAACTTGATGCAGTTGTTCATTATTCCTGTGCCAAGAGCTTTCGTGAGTATAAGCACATCTCCCGGTTTTGCGCCTTCGTTGGTAATTATTCTTTCCGGATGAACATATCCTGTCACGGCAAGTCCGTAAGCAATGTTAGGAATGTCAATAGAATGGCCACCTATTATCACAGTATCCGCTTCCCTCGTCTTATCAGCGCCGCCGCGAAGTATTTCCTTAATTATTGAGATGTCTTCGGTTTGCGGGAATGCCAGGATGTTCAGCGCAGTTACTGGCCTGCCTCCCATTGCATAAACATCACTCAGCGCATTTGCCGCGGCAATCTGTCCGAACGTATATGGATCATCCACAACAGGTGTGAAGAAATCCGTTGTCTGAATCAGAGCCAGTTCTTCATTCACCCTGTAAACTCCAGCATCATCTTTTCCGTCAAATCCCACCAGCACGTTTTCATCACTGTGCCATTCAATTGCCCTTAATGCTTCGGAGAGAATTCCCGGAAAGATCTTTGCGGCGCAGCCGGCCGCCTTTACCATTTGAGTCAGTCTTACTTTGTCCGTACTTTCCTTGTTTGCAGATTCCATGTTCAGGGTTCAGTATATAAATTCAGAATGGCCTGTTCCCGAACGTCAATGTATCCCAGAGGTTCTCCGAGTGCGTTCGACACCAGTACATCTGCAATCACAAAATCACGCCTCACCATTCCCTCTTTTGCAAAGTAATCAATGAACTGAAGATTGGTGTCCGGAACCGTTGAGTTATTGATGTACCATAACCGTTTCACCATCGCGCAAAAATAACTTCTTCCGTTTGAAGAGATCTCTTCGTAGCCCGAATACTTTTTAGTGATCTTAGTTGCTCCGTAATCAAGGTAAAGCCATTCTCTGCCTTCAGCGACAGGGTATTTAAGCGCAATGATCGGAGGATCGTCGAATGTCAGTGTTGTATCTCCCCGCAAATCAAATTGCCGCAGTGCATTTTTCAGATCAGCAATGCTGAGGTATTCTGTTCCTTGGTGAATGTACTTAACAGGTGAACCTGATCTGAACGGACCGAAATTTGTGCCGCTTGAATAGAAGGCATGCCTGATCAGGCCGGTATCCAGTTGTTTGTAAAGCTCGATGGTCGTGTGAGTGTGTCCTTCAGAAGAGTGTGTGTTCCTGAGAATCCGGAGAGTGTCCGCCGCAATGATCGTGTCGGACGAGAACACTGCAGATCCGTATCCGACAATTGTATCAGGTGCGATGATCTGCCGGATGCTGTCCGGCCTGTAATTTGTCACAAAGTTGTACGTTGTGTAATACCAGAATGAATTCAGGGCATAAGGATATTTGAAATCTCTCTGCGGTCCATTCGGATTGTTCGATGACTGAGTATCATCCGAGCACGAACTGAAAACAAATGAAAGCACAGGCACAGCAAACATCGCGCTTCGGAAAATTCTCTGACTTAAATTCATAATGGAGATCAGTTTGTTGGAAGGATCTTTCCTGTAACTTCACCGAATCCGATCTTATGACCGTTGCCTTCACACCAGCCTGTTATCTTCAGCACATCTCCGTCAACTAGGAACTTCCTTGTTTCTCCGCATGCGAGATTCAGCGGCTTCGTGCCTTTCCATGTAAGCTCTAGCAGACTTCCGTAGGAATCTTCATCCGGCCCGCTGATGGTTCCTGAGGCGAGGAGATCGCCTGTTCTCAGATTACAGCCTGTCACAGTGTGGTGAGCAACCTGCTGGCATACATCCCAATAAAGATGCTTGAAGTTTGATCGCGAGATCACATTGAAATCATTGCAGTTGGCGCACTTAATACTGACCTCAAGATTAATATCGTAATGCCATTCACCACTGCTCTTCAGATACGGAAGCACCTGTGGATCCTGTTTCTGCCTCTTCACTTTGAATGGTTCGAGTGCATCAAGCGTCACGATCCACGGGGAGATCGAGGTTGCAAAGTTCTTTGCAAGAAAAGGACCGAGCGGAACATACTCCCATTTCTGAATGTCCCGCGCGCTCCAGTCGTTCACAAGCACAAATCCGAAGATGTGGTTGTGAGCTTCGCCTACGGGAATGGATTTGCCGAGATTGTTTCCCTTTCCGATAAAGAAACCCATTTCAAGTTCAAAGTCGAGAAGCTTACTGGGTCCGAACTGCGGCTTCTCTTCATCATCCGCTTTGGTCTGCCCCTTCGGCCTTATGATGTTGGTTCCGCTGACAACCAACGAGCTGGCGCGTCCGTGATATCCCACGGGCAGGTGAAGCCAGTTCGGCATCAGGGCGTTTTCCTTTCCCCTGAACATGATCCCCACATTTGTTGCATGCTCCTTTGATGAGTAGAAGTCTGTATAATCTCCAACTGAAGCCGGAAGCAGCATCTCACATTCATCAAAGTCTATCAAAGTCTTCCTAAGCAAAGCCTCATCCGACTTCAGCTCCTCGCTGTCTTCTCTCAGGAGTTTCTGTATTCTCCTTCTGACATCGGAAATCAACCTCTTTGATGAGCCCATGAACTTGTTCAGTTCCGGCAAGTCAAAGAAATCTCCTGCATCTTCCGGAAGAAGGTCGCTGAAGAATCCCTTTCTTTCAAGCACCGAAAGGTCAACGATCTTGTCACCGATCCTTGTTGCAGCCCTTGGCTTCCCGTCAGGTTTTCTTCTGAATATTCCGAACGGGATATTCTGGATAGGGAATTGCGAATCAGGATCAACTTTCAGAAATGATTTCATTGATTGATTTGTATTAGTTGGAAGTGCTGGAAATGTATTTCAACTCAATAAGATCTTCCACAGGTTCATCAAAACTGCAGCTACCGAATGATATTACCAGGCTGTTTCTTGCACCGTGTATCTCTTCGGGTGTGCAGACCCAGTCTTTCCAGCGAAACTGCCCGTCAATGAATCCGAAATTGTCCGGGTCCTCGTCGCTTATCATTTGCTTAAGCTCATGATCAGACACCGCGTGCCGGAAAGCCAACACTCCTGCTCCGAAAACATTCACAAAGCCATGCATCTTGGCAGCTGTGCCGGAGTCATAATGCCTGAACGGATGATGCATTCCGGCTGTGAACTTCAGCGGCACCTTGTGATTGAGACATTGCCTTATTGCGTGAAGGATAATCGCGGGCTCCGGAAAATCCGATGCTTCCGTTCCTCCCGTACGCAGCTTGAAACCGGCATCAACGTGCTTTTCATTGTGAAGTTCAATCCCCTGAACTGTATGCTTAAGATGGGAATCAAAGTTGTCCAGTCTTGGAACCTCGCAGAATAAGAACACTCTGTGCGCAAAGTTTTCTTTGATCAGATCTGTCAGTGTGTCAAGAAAGACGGAAATCCTGTTCTTGTCATTTGAAACTGCCAGTTCATCAGGCAATCTGATCTCGATCGATTCCGTCCTGACACAGTTTTGAAAAGATTCAGGTAAATTCCTGTAAACCGCAATATCCTCTGAGAATTTTTTGATGAACTCATCAGGATCCTTGCTTTGTCCTGCAAGTAAAGAAAGCTTGACGGGATCTTCAATAAGGTCTGCGTTCACAAGCCCGGACAGATCCATTACCTTGCCTGCAGGACAAATGAACTTAGAAAGAAGCCATGAGAAGTACCCCTGCCTGTAGTTCAGGAAATTGGTGAAAGCATCTCTGAGATTGAGCGAAGCCGGCGGGAACAGCCCGGCGTAATCGATGATTGAATGGAAGAACTTCCCGACTGCAGGTGAGACGCTTTCAGACATTCTGAGTTATTTTTGGTTAAAATTACACATTGATGAAGACTAAAGAAATTGAATTCTAAACCGGATCGAATCGTAAGTATCAACTCTGCCTTACTGATATAAGACATCCGGCAGGTTCATAGGTTTTGCGGATGTGTGCATTTCACGACCTTCAATCAGCGGAATTGCGGACGCAATTGCTTGTTAGAATTTTGTTAGAAATGCGGTTACCTTAATCTTTTTTGCGTGTCTCAAACCGGCTTTTACTGTAAGATCTTACTCATTGGCTGAGTTTGATTCCGCATGGAATATTTGTTGAAATTTGATATTGATTAGAGTATTTTGCACTTCTGAAAAGTTACATTGTTCCAAAAATCCGGAGACCGGTCAGACGATTCTGTTTTTTGGATTTCAGAGTTCTTCCAACCCCTAAAAGTCGGAATAAAAAATTAAGCTGATAGAATGATATGAAGAATCTTCTACGTTTTTCCTTGCTTGTATTCATCGCCGTGCAGGTTATGAATTCGCAATTGCTGGCAGAAACCTATTATGTCAACGCTGTAACCGGAAGCAACTCAAACACTGCCGCGCAGGCCAGGAACATCAACACCCCCTGGCTGACCGTACAGTATGCAGTTGATAATCCTGCGGTGAATGACGGTGATAACATTGTTGTAGCTGTAGGCACGTATGCAGGCTTTACTTTGAACAAAAGGGTGAACATCATCGGTGCCTGGAAGGGATCAACCCCTACTGTCAACACGGTTTTTTCATCCACCATCACCCTCAGGGCGGCAGGCGGAAGTCCAAATAACAGGATGATGCTCAAGAACCTTCGCGCATCAAGCTCATCCGGAGACGGTATTGACATAAGAGCCAGCTATGTTACTCTTGAGAATGTATTTGCGCTGAGCAGCACTACTTATGGTGTGAGAATGAACGGTGATCTGCTGACTGACATCGTAATGGAAGCGTGCAATTTTAACGGAAGTGAGATTGCCGGAATTTATGTGCCGACGTTTGCGTCCGTTGACGGATGGACAATGAAGAATACCACAGTAAATCAGAACGGAACCTGGGGAATTGCTGCTTTTCAAAGGAGGAATAGTCCGACACAAATAAGCAATGTGAAGTTCATACATTGCGCTATCATGGACAATAACCCGACAAACAGACAGCAGGGACATGGCATCTATTTTGAGAAACTTACCAACTCATCATTTGAGAATATTTCGGTAGTTATGCCTGCAAATAACATCTGGATCGGAATTGACATCAACCTCCTAAGCAGACTTGACTATTCAAATATTTCAATACTGAATTCAAGGGTACACAGGGCTTCACCTGGAAGCGGCATCTGGATCCAGGCCAGAAATGACCTTTTCGATCCGCCTGCACAGCTCGATACCGTTCTGCTCAGAGGACTTACATTCAGCAATTGCGACACGAATATTGCATTCAACAGGCAGGTTAAGAATATGACCGTTGATAAATGCGACCTGAGCACATATTCAATTTACGGACTTGTAAACTACACAGATCAGGGGGGCACTATCAATGCTTCCAATAATAAATGGAAAGACGGCGGAGTGCCTGACACCACTGTTATTTCGGGCGGACTACTGACATCCGGCAACAATATTATCTCTTTTATGCCTTCTACGGACGGGATATTTGTAGGTATGGGCATTCAGGGATTCGGAATACCGCCGAACACTACAGTTACGGGCAAATCTCCGAACACGATTTCCATGAGCAATCCTGCTAATGCCAGCGGATTTATTCCGGAGATAGGATTTGCTTTCAACTTCGCTACTTCTACTGACATTGTAAGAACTTCTCTGAATTTTGTTCCTTATTCGAATCCGATGCCTCACTCCATTGTCAATCAAAACAATGTCAGCTTCCCGACCCTTGCAGATGCAATAGCAGGAACTTCAGCGGGCGGAACTATCTGGAATATTCCGGCAGGGACAATTTCCGGAACTACTGTAATCGACAGAGAGCTGAGACTCATCAGCCCGGGAGCAGGCTTCCTGCACAGCGGCAGTCAAACAACATTTGAGAATCTCACGGTTTCCGGAGCAACTCTCTGGATGGGAAGTGATTTTGCCGTTCAGAATAACTTCACGCCAAACAGAGTGGTCATTGGTGATAACAGAACTCTCAGCATTCTAGGAGCAATAGTTCCCGGCGGTGACATTGTAGGAGGACCGAATTCCGACATGTTCTTCGGAGGAAGTTCGGCATCCACAGACCTTACAAAGGTTGAAGGCGGATTGAGGACACTTCAGATCAACAGGGCAAACGGAATTGCTCTTGCTGACTCTCTGCGAATTCACAGACTTCTGTTCGGACAGAACGGCCTGCTCAGCATCGGAGCCCATAATCTTTACATGAGTCCAAATGCAAGCTACTTCAGCCCGACTCCGTCAGGAAGTTATGTAAGAACGAACGGCGCAGGAATAATGAAGAAAGCATTTACTCCGGGTTCGATCACTTCATTCAATTTTTCAGTCGGAAACGGAGGTTACTCTCCTGCATTGGTTGCATTTGGAAACTATACTCTTGGTCAGCCTGCTTATGTGAATATGAATGTGGTCGGAAGTGTTCATCCGAATAACACATGTTCTGTTGACTATCTGAAGCGCTACTGGGTAGTCGGGCAGGAAGGCATCTCAGCTTTCAATGCTTCTGTCAGATTCGGTTACGATGATGCTGACGTTGAAGGAAATGAAGCAAATATAATCGGCGGAAGATGGGACGGAACAAGCTGGCAGACATTCGGGCCGGTTAACGCTGCCACAAATTCTTTCACAGCCGGAAGTCTTACGGCATTTGGTGACTTTACAGGCGGCGATGAGAATTGCATTGGCAGCCAGAACACAGTCATCAATACAAAGGTACTTCTTCAGGGAGCATATACCGGCGGCGGCAATATGAGGACATCATTGCGTAATTTCAATCTTCTCCCGCTTTCACAGCCATATGCTACTTCTCAGTTCAACTACAACGGTACCGAAAGTGTTGCAAGCATTCCGGCAGGTGTTGTTGACTGGGTCTATCTTGAAGTAAGGGCAACAGCAAACGGTGCTCCGGTGCAGAACGGCAGAAGGGCCGCTTTCCTTAAGAACAACGGAGATATTGTTGACCTCGACGGAATCACTCCTGTTAAGATCCAGGGAGTGCCAACCGGTAATTATTACGTAGTTGTGGGCCACAGGAATCATCTTCCCGTTATGACCGCAAACACGGTCTATCTGAACGGTCTTTCAGCACTTTATGATTTTACCTCGGGGCTTGGTCAGTACTTCGGGGGCGATGCCGCTTCGTTGTCCGGCCTGTTCGGACTTTACAGCGGCGATGCAAACAAGTCGTTCATTGTTTCTGCGGCTGACTATACTGAAGTGCAGAATAATCTTCTTCAGGCGAATTACAATTACGCAGACCTGAATCTGAACGGCACTGTGACCTCCGCTGATTTTGGTTTCATTACCATAAATCTTGCGAAGTCTTCAAATGTACCGAATTATCCGTAAGCTTTAAGTCATAAGCAGGCATGATAAACAGAACCATAAAAGCAGTTGTTTTCCTACTGGCATTTGCTGCCGGCGCAGGAGCACAGAACACGGTCGTTAATACGATCGCAAACTTCAACATTACGGATAACGGCACCAAGTTCAGTTTTGATGTATTCACCCTCAAGACCAGCGCGCCGGAATTCAGGATGGGAAATTCATCATATTTCCTGAGGTTTGTTGCCGGAACATTTGCCAATCCGGAGCTTACATACATCAATCCCAAATACACATCTGGAAGCGTGACGGCTTCATATGATCAGATGCGCGGATTCGGATATGCAAGCGGGAGAGTGGCAGTGCAGTTGTTCTTCAACAGCAACGGGCTCGGAGATGACATTTCCGCTGATCCGGGAGTTGAGGGATTCGGTGAGAAGATCGCTACTGTCAGGATGGACATAGTGGCTCTGAATCTGCCCGACTTAAGATGGGACAATCTCAACACTGCGGTTGTCAACACTCAGAACCAGTCTGCAATGAGCACCAATAACGGATCTTACAACAGTACACTTCCTGTCGAGTTGTTGGCTTTTTCTGCGGCAGTGACCGGAAATTCAGTAAGACTGTTGTGGTCAACATCTGCTGAAGAGAACAATGCGGGTTTTGAAATTCAAAGAATGCCCGAAGGCGGAAGCTGGACCACAGCAGGATATGTTGAAGGCTCGGGTAACTCGGCGCAGATCAGAGAGTACACATTCACTGACAGGAGTCTTGGAAAAGGGAAATTCGCATACCGGCTTAAGCAGATAGATTTCAACGGCAATTATGAATTCCATGAACTCGGAAGCATGGTTGAGATCGGAACACCGGAACAGTTCAAGCTTCATCAGAACTATCCTAATCCTTTCAACCCGTCAACTGTCCTGAGCTTTGACCTGCCATATTCTTCCGATGTAACACTCAGCGTTTATGATTTGAGCGGAAGACTTGTCAGGACACTCATAAACAATGAATTGAGACAGCCCGATTACTACAAAGTTTCATTCGACGGATCATCGGTTTCCAGCGGTGTGTATTTTTACAGACTGCAAACCTCCAAAGAGGTTCAGACCGGTAAGATGACATTGGTCAAATAAGTTTTTTGAAAACATTGATACCTAAATTATCCTTAAGGGAGGTAAAATGAAGAAATTTCTCCTGTTTGCTCTTTTGTCTTTTGTAATTGGCGCAGGGAATGTACAGTCGCAGACTGCAACGGTCACAGTTGCCAATTTTGAGATCATAAACTCCGGCACGCAGTTCAGATTCGATTTGTATGTTCTCAGGACAGGTTCGGTCTCATACAATATGGGATCTTCAACATTTGTTCTTGATTACACGAACGGCACAATTGCCAATCCCGTAATTTCGAATCAAAGCCCGAGATATTCTACAGGGAACTACACCGGTATGGACGCAATAACATTCTTCGGTCAGCAGGTTGCACTTCAGATCAATTACGTCAGCGGACCCGGAGTTGAAGTTCTTGCAGACCCCGGTGTAACAGGTTACGGGGAAAGAGTGGCGACTCTGACTCTTGACATACTTCAGGCCGTTCAGTCTCAGGTCACATGGGATGAAAGTTCATCCGCAATTGTAACGCCGACATTTCTCCCGATCGTAACAAGCACGTACAACGGAAATTACAACGGTACTTTGCCGGTTGAGCTTTCGTCATTCAATGCTGTTACGGCAAACAACAGCGTAACTTTGAAATGGTCAACTTCCGGCGAGAGAAACAATTCCGGATTCGAGATCGAAAGGAAGAATGCAGGGTCCGCGGATTGGTCAAAGGTCGGATTTGTGAACGGAGCAGGTAACTCAACGCAGAACGTTGATTACTCATTCAAAGACATTGCTCTCAATATTGGCAAGTACAATTACAGGCTGAAGCAGGTTGACTTCAACGGCAACTACGAGTATTTTGGTCTGCAGAATGAAGTGGAAATAGGTGTGCCTCAGAAGTTTGAGCTCAGCCAGAATTTTCCGAATCCGTTCAATCCTTCCACAAAGATCACTTTTGCGATTCCGGCTGATGCAAGAGTCACACTTGAGATCTATGATATGAGCGGAAGGCTTGTCAGCAGGCTCTTAAACAACGAGCTTAAGACGGCAAACTATTACACGGTTGATTTCAATGCGTCAAATCTCTCGAGCGGCATGTACTTCTATTCGTTGAGATCAGGAAGTTTTTCCGATACGAAGAAGATGCTGCTTGTGAAATAGTACCAAGAGCTTTCAGAAGTTTCAGCTCCGCAAAGAAGTCAGCATGCTTTGCGGAGTTTTTTATTAAAACAAATGCAATCTCAAATGACATTCAGGACTGAACACGATACGATGGGTGAAGTGAAGGTTCCGTCAGATAAACTGTGGGGTGCGCAAACACAGAGATCCAGGGAAAACTTCAGGATAGGCAACTCTCGCATGCCCGCGGAAGTGATATATGCTTTTGCCATTCTGAAGAAGGCGGCGGCTCAGGCCAACAGCGAGTGCGGCGTCCTCTCAAAAGACAAGGCGGAGATAATAGGAACGGTCTGTGATGAGATCCTTTCAGGTAAGCACGATGAGGAATTCCCGTTGGTGATATGGCAGACCGGCTCCGGAACACAAACCAATATGAACGTGAACGAGGTCATAGCCAACAGAGCCCATCAGATCTCCGGAGGCAATCTCAGCGATTCGGTCAAATCACTTCATCCGAATGATGATGTTAACAAGTCACAGTCATCAAACGACACATTCCCCACGGCAATGAACATTGCCGCCTACAAGATCATAAACGAGGTCACTCTTCCCGGTGCAAAGAAACTCCTGGCAACGATTTCAGAAAAGTCGAAGAAATTCCGGAACATAATCAAGATCGGAAGGACGCACTTCATGGATGCCACGCCTATCACCCTGGGACAGGAGTTCTCCGGTTATGCGTCACAAATCAGGCACGGGATCAGAGCCGTTGAAAATGCTCTCAAGCATGTTTCGGAACTTGCTCTTGGCGGATCTGCTGTCGGCACGGGCATAAATGTGCCAAAGGACTATGACAAGATAGTTGCCAGGCATATATCTGAACTCACCGGACTTCCATTCAAAACAGCGCCAAATAAATTTGAAGCGCTTGCATCAAATGATGCAATGGTTGAGCTTTCGTCTGCATTGAAGGTGCTTGCCGTCAGTCTGATGAAGATCGCTAACGATATCCGCATGCTTGCATCAGGTCCTCGAAGCGGCATCGCCGAAATCCTGATACCCGAAAATGAACCGGGATCTTCCATAATGCCCGGGAAAGTGAACCCCACACAGACCGAAGCAATGACAATGGTGTGCGCGCAGGTGATTGGCAATGACGTGGCTGTATCAGTCGGTGGCATGAGCGGCCACTTTGAACTGAATGTTTACAAACCGCTGATCATTTCAAATGTGCTGCAGTCGGCACGCCTTCTCGGCGATGCCTGCGTCTCATTTGACAAGCACTGCGCTTCAGGCATCGAACCCAATTATGAACGGATAAAGGAGAACCTTGAGCGTTCACTTATGCTTGTCACATCCCTTAACCCGCATATCGGATATGAAAATGCGGCAAAGATCGCGAAGAAGGCGCATAAGGAAAACAAGACGCTCCGCGAAGCCACAATTGAGCTCGGCCTGCTTACTGATGCCGAGTTTACGGAGAAGGTTGATCCTTCAAAAATGGTCGGAGATCTGGAAAATGAAATCTCAGAAGAATGAACAGCGAATTCCGGTTCATTCCATACCGTCAGCCCGAAATGAGTGAGGACGAAAGAATTGAAAGGGCAGAGGATTTTTATCTTTTGATGAACAGGCGAAGGAGTATAAGAGAATTCTCCGGCAAAGAGGTTGACAGAAAACTGATAGAGCTGGCTGTCAGGACTGCAGGAACTGCACCTTCCGGCGCCAACAAACAACCGTGGCGATATATAATCGTCAGCGATCCCGATCTGAAGCGGGAGATCAGATCAGCAGCCGAGAAAGAGGAGAAGGAGAATTATGAGAGAAGAATGCCCAAAGAGTGGCTTGACGATCTTAAGCAGTTTGGCACTGACTGGCACAAGGATTTCATTGAGACTGCGCCCTTTGTTGTTGTCGTCTTCAGGATTGATTATATGAATGATGACGGAAGCGTAAAGAAGCATTACTATGTGAACGAATCGGTCGGCATCTCTGTCGGGATCTTCATAGCAGCATTGCAGAATATGGGGCTTGTTACGCTCACACATACGCCGTCGCCAATGAACTTCCTCTCTAAAATACTGAAACGCCCTTCCAATGAAAGGGCGTTTCTTCTAATGCCTGTCGGATATCCTGCAGATGAGGCCTCAGTTCCTGAGATCAAGAGAAAGAGCCCTGACGAGATCATGGAATTTCTCTGAGCCCGGTCAGTTGGCCTTGTTGATCGCCGCTACAAAGTCCTCATACTTTCGCTTTCCAATCAGAGCTGAGGAGAGCTTTCCTTCCTTGTCATAGACAAAAGTTGCAGGAATAGCTCCTTCCCATTGCTTGTCGAAAAAGTTTATAAGCTCTTCATCCTTTGAAAACGCGTTTATGTAAGTTCTGAAGTCAACCTCCTGCTTTTTCAGAAAGTCAGTTGTCTTCATTTCAGCGCCTTCTCCAAAATCAAGTGATATCAGAACCAGTTCCACACCGTCGTCCTTCATCTCGTTCTGGGCTTTCAGCAACTCGGGAAACTCCTCCACGCAGGGCTTGCACCAAGTTGCCCAGAGGTTTACCATTACGGTCTTTCCCTTGTAAGATTGCATCAGCGCCCGCAAAGATGTTTCATCAATTTTCTCAAGCTGCTGTGCTCGCAGGGTTCCGAGAGTCAATGCCGCTATTGCAACTGTCAGTACCGGGATCATCTTAATACAGGTTCGCATGGATTTTGATCCTGTCATCTTTTAATTGAACAACCGAATGCTTTTGTTTCTTTGACAGCTATCTCACTGCCAGCTAGAAACTGGTTCAGCGCCTTCTGAAGATCATTAGAGGTTACTTTATCTGCTTCCTTGTTGTCATCAATCCTGCCATGGTAAATAAGTGACATATTCGCATTGTCGATCAAGAACACTTCAGGAGTTCTTTCAGCCGCAAACTGATCTGCGATGACATTCTTTTCGTCTTTGAGCATGGGAAAGTTGTAGCCCTTGTCCTTGTAATGCTCTGATACGTTTTCAACTGATTCGGTATTGTTGGAATTGATCCCCCAGAACACGATGCCCTGGCCTGAGAATTCATTCACGAGAGATTTTATCCTCTCTGTGTAAGGCTGTACAAACGGGCAGGATGTTGACCAGAAGATGATGACAGTTGCCTTGCCGCCGTTTGAACTGAGAGAATAACTGTTGCCGTCAAAATTGTTCACCGTGAAATCTGCAACACGGTCGCCGATCTTATAGCCGTCCGCGGGACCGAAGGCAAATCCTCTTGCAGAAATTAAGATAAGCAAAGCAACAGCCAGTGAGAATGTTGTTCTTTTCATTTTTGGATATTTAGTTTAAAGAAATGTAACAGAATAAACTTGCCAAGTTATGAATTAGTTTCATGTTATCAAATGTTTTTTTGGATGAAGATCATCCTGCGCCGAAGCCGGAAGATTAAACTGTATGTTTAAACTTAAAGGCGAAAACTCTAAATTGCATCAACTTTTCACATCATATGCAGTTTATTGACTGGGTAATCATTATTCTCTATTTCCTCTTCTCCCTTCTTATCGGACTGTATTTCTCCCGGCGCGCAAGCGGAAGTACCGAGAATTTCTTCCTTTCCGGAAGAAAAATGACATGGTGGCTTGCGGGGCTTTCGATGGTGGCCACAACATTTGCGGCAGACACTCCGCTGGCGGTTACTGAACTTGTGGGGCAAAGCGGCATTGCAGGCAACTGGCTGTGGTGGAATATGCTCATCGGAGGAATGCTGACCGTGTTTTTCTTTTCAAGGCTTTGGAGAAGGGCGGAAATCCTGACCGATGTTGAGTTCATTGAGTTCAGATACTCCGGCAAAGCCGCGGCCGTGCTCAGGGGATTCAAGGCAGTTTACCTCGGGGTTTTCATGAATACGATAATAATGGGGTGGGTGAATCTTGCTATGATAAAGATACTCACCGGGATGTTCCCGGAATATGTGAACGCTGAGAATGCGATCTTATTTGTAGGAGCATGTATGCTTCTCACGGCCTTCTATTCGGCTTTATCAGGGCTTTGGGGAGTGGCGGTAACCGATGCATTTCAGTTCATACTTGCAATGGCCGGCTGTATAATACTTGCGGTCATTGTGGTCAATTCTCAGCAGATCGGCGGCCTTGACGGTTTACAGGCAAAGCTTCCTGACTGGGCGCTGCGCTTCACGCCGCAGATAGGCGCTGAATCGGAGCCTGGGGTGGGTGGAATACTGGCTATGACCGTTTCAACTTTCCTTGCTTTCATCGCGATTCAGTGGTGGGCTTCATGGTATCCCGGAGCGGAGCCGGGAGGTGGCGGATATGTGGCTCAGAGAATGATGAGCGCCAAGGATGAAAAGAACTCACTGTTTGCTACGCTGTTCTTTCAGGTTGCGCATTACTGCATCAGGCCCTGGCCCTGGATCATAGTGGGCCTTTGCGCGATCGTGCTGTATCCGGATCTGTCGCACTCTGACAAAGGCCTTGGATATGTGAAGGCAATGAATGAATTCCTTCCGGCAGGACTGAAGGGTTTGCTGTTGGCGGCATTCTTTGCCGCATATATGTCAACGATTGCAACTCACCTTAACTGGGGCACTTCATACTTTATAAACGACCTTTACAGAAGGTTCATCGAGAAGGACAAGCCCGAAAAACACTACGTTCTGATATCAAGGATCGCAACGATCGTGTTCATGTTCCTTTCGGTCATAGTCACTACTCAGATGAAGACGATTTCCGGAGTCTGGAGCTTTGTGATAGAATGCGGCGCAGGGCTTGGGCTTGTTCTGATACTCAGGTGGTTTTGGTGGAGGGTGAATGCACTGAGCGAAATAGTCGCAACACTGACCCCGTTTGTTGTTTACGGTATTCTGTATTTCGGAAAGTTTGATGTGAAGTTTCCCGAGACGCTCTATATAATTGTTCCGGTGACCACGGCAGCCTGGATCGTTACGGCTTACCTCACTTCGCCGACAAGCACAGAAACGCTGAAGAAGTTCTACACGAAGGTTCATCCGGGTGGTCCCGGCTGGAGGAAGATATCTCAACAGATGCCCGAAGTGACACCGGATTCAGGATATCCGAAACTTGTTGTAAGCTGGATCGCGGGCATAGTCCTTGTCTATTCATTCCTGTTCGGAATAGGGAATCTGCTGTTTGGAGGTACGGGCACTTCGGTTGTTCTGTTCGGGATCGGACTGGCTTCGGCTTTTGTGATCAAAAAGAATTTCGATAAATCACTTATATAAAACTCAAAGACAATAATGAGCAAAGAGCTTTCTGCAGGAGATAAAGCGCCTGCATTCACACTGCCTGACGACAAGGGCGGCAAACTGAGCCTGAGAGACCTAAAGGGAAAGAACGTTGTGCTTTACTTCTATCCGAAGGACGACACATCAGGCTGCACAAAAGAAGCGTGCAGTTTTCGGGACAACATCAAGGTGTTTGAAAAGAACGGCGCGGTGATCATAGGTGTAAGCAAGGACAGTGTTGCATCACACAAGAAGTTCAGAAGCAAGTATGACCTTCCGTTCACTTTGCTGTCGGATGAGACTGCCGAAATGCTGGAGAAGTACGGTGTTTGGAAAGAGAAGTCAATGTACGGCAGGAAGTACATGGGAATTGAAAGGACAACGTTTGTTATTGACGGAAATGGCAGGATCAAAGCTGTGTTCCGGAAGGTGAAAGTTGACGGGCATACTGAAGAAGTGCTGAACGCCCTGGGGCTGAAGAAATGATTTTTGAAAGTAAATTGAAGGAGAGTGATAATGAGTGAGATCAAAGTGATACCCGTAGAATCTGACTTTGATAAGAAGAGATTCATTGAGTTTCCTTACAGACTCTATGCAAGTGACAGCAACTGGGTTGAACCTCTGAGGTTTGACGTTAAAAACAATCTCGATACAAAGAAGAATCCGTTCTATTCACACGCCAGGCTAAGGATGTGGATCGCTGTAAGGAACTCGGAAGTGGTTGGCAGGATCGCCGCAATAGTGAATGATAACCACAACTCCTTTCACAATGAAAAAACCGGCTTCTTCGGTTTCTTTGAATCACTTGACGAAAAGGCTGTCTCCGCACTTCTCTTTGACTCAGCCATGGGATTCCTTCGCGATGAGGGAATGAAGACCGCAAGAGGCCCTGTAAGCCCTTCCACAAACGACGAGTGCGGTTTGCTTGTAAGCGGTTTTGACAAGGAACCGGTGATGCTCATGCCGTACAATCCTCCTTACTATGAAGAGCTAATTACTTCGTATGGATTTCAAAAGGCAAAGGATATGTATGCCTTCTGGATCTCAAAAGATGTTATCAAGGATCAGAAAATGATGGACAAGCTTGAGAGGATCACGGAGATGATTAAGAAGAGGGAAGGGATCGTTTACAGGAATATCAACATGAAGGATTTTAACAATGAAGTGAGAAGGGTGAAGGAGGTTTACAACGATGCCTGGTCAAGAAACTGGGGATTTGTGCCTCTTACGGATGATGAAATAAACCATCTTGCAAAGAATCTGAAAATGGCTGTTGATCCTGACTTTGTGCAATTTGCAGAAATAGACGGAAAACCGGTGGGCTTCTCGCTTACTCTGCCTGACATAAATCAGGCAATCAAGGGACTTAACGGAAAGCTTTTCCCGTTTGGTGTTT
Organism: Ignavibacteria bacterium; assembly: GCA_019694675.1. Classification (GTDB taxonomy): domain Bacteria; phylum Bacteroidota; class Ignavibacteria; order Tepidaquicellales; family Tepidaquicellaceae; genus JADJAH01. The sequence continues at coordinate 2,100 of JAIBBK010000044.1, read as the reverse complement.
TCAAATTTCTTGCAAATAAGAAGAAGATCGACCGGCTGAGGGTTATCATTATGGGTGTGAAAAAGGACTACCAGAAGATGGGAATAGATGCCGGCTTTTACAGGGACGTTATAAAGGCAGGCAACAGAAAGCAATACACCGGAGCTGAAATCTCCTGGGTGCTTGAAGACAATCTTGCCATGGTTCAGACCGCCGAGAAGTTGGGCGCCAGGATTTATAAGACCTTCAGAATATTCGATAAAGAACTTTAAAGGTAATATGCTAACAGTATTCTATACATAGCTGTTAGCATATTACATGCAAACATTTATCTATTTCCTTTACTTGCTCAAGAGCATCTTTTTGGTGATGCTGATATCTTTGCTGAGCAGTTTGTAGAAGTATACGCCGCTTGAAAGTCCCTCTCCGGAAAAATCAGCTGAATAAGTGCCGGCTTCGAGTCTTGCATTCACAAGCTGAGACACTTTTCTACCAATCACGTCAAATACTGAAAGTTCGTATTCGCCTCTGACAGGAACGGAAAAGGTTATCCTTGTTGAGGGATTGAACGGGTTCGGATAATTCTGTGAGAGTTCAAAACTCTGGGGAGCAATTGAAAAAACATTCTGAACAGAGGTGACTGTGTTTCTTCCTGATGCACAGTTAAGCACTTCCTTGCCCGCGGCATCATTCTGGACGAAAGCTACTGTATGGATGCTTGAGTCCTGCCAGAAACTCTCTATCTTGTACTTGAAAGTGAATTCATAACTTCCCGCAGCTGTCTGAACGGGGGTTCCTGACATATCCGGAAATCCTTTCCGGAACACATTCTCGAATATCCTCTCACCGTTTGTCCCGGGCGGGTTTGCATACTCAATTACATTTTCAACTGCCATGACTCTAAGCTTATAGTTCCCGGGCGGAAGCGACTGCGGGATGTTTACCGTTACTGTTGACTTTACGGAATCTCCCGGAATCCTCTGATCGGAGACCGAAATGGTGAGCAGGGGAGTTACGCTCTTCCTTGTATCAAATGCTGTATTGAAGTTAGTGAGTGTAAACGGCCATATATCCGGGAACATATCTCCGTCTCCCTTGAGCCACGGCACAGCATTCACATCGGAATAGTAGCCGGTTCTTCGTTCTTCCACCTGGCTCGGGTTAGCGTTGTGCATCGGGTCGAATCCCGGAAAATTGGTGTGATACATTACAGCGATAATGGTATCTCCTTTGGATTCAATGAAGCTCTTAAGTGCCGGATTATTAGCCGCACAGGGAGCGCAGGAGGCATTTGTGAATTCTTCGAACAGCACTTTCTTTGCCTGTGTGAAACCTTTGGCTGAAAAGAAGATCAATGCAAAGGCAATCAATAGATAAGATGTAAGCAGTTTCATATGATCTGAAATGGTTAGTGTTACTGCAAAATTAAGTCCTGATCTCCAATATTTCCATGCAGGTAATTTTCCGGCAAAGTAGATTTAAAAGGCACAGATTGCCTTCAAAGCAGTACTTGTCTGAGTCAAATGGGTAAACTGCCGCCTGAAGGATTTCCTGAGAATGATCCGCCGGATATTGCGGGGCGCTGTATATCAATATGATCCAAAGTTCTGATTTTGGCTCATTTCTTTGGTTTCTGCCTGGCGCGGGGTCATTCGAACCCGGACTCTGTATTGCACGTTGCATGCCAGAGCCGGGCCCGGGAGGGAAAAATAGGTTGCAACTATGGCACCTTATGGCTATCTTGCCCTCAGATTTTTTTGACACTTGTTGTAACAGAGATTATATCGTTCTTTTCTAAAGAGTAATAAGAAAAGCTCAGATTAAGTTATTGCGTTTCCTGTGGCGCTAAAGGGTGTTTCAAACACATTCGATAACATACATAGGAGAAGAAACATTGAGCAAAATTAAAATAATAGCGGGCAATCTGCTCGTTATAGTTTTAATTAACTTAATCAGCTTTAGCATTATTTCTCAAATTCAGGCAAAGCCAAAGGATGTCAGCCCGGACTTTGTACAGATAGGCGAGGCTTCGTGGTACGGCCCAGGATTTCATGGTCGAAAGACCGCTAATGGAGAGCGGTTTAACACTTATGAAATGACGGCAGCTCACAAAACCTTACC
>JAIBBK010000047.1 GCA_019694675.1 Ignavibacteria bacterium | reverse complement strand
TCAAAATTCACTTTGTTCTTATCGCCGAAATTGTAGTACTTGCCGCCCTTCTGCTGCATCAAATCTTCCGGCCCTGCCTTGATCTTGTTGCTGTCTAAGTCAAATTCAAACTGAGCTTGGGTTAAACCCGCGAAAATCATCAGATAAAAAATTGCTGAAGCAATTGCGCGAATCAATGACTGTCCTTGTTTTATTTTATCAAATTTTAAGCATTTGACAACGCAGCAACGCTCACTGCGCGGTCCTGAAGCCCTGATCAAAATTGGAATTAAGATAAGAAAATTAATAAACTTTTCTTAGTCCAAAATGTGATTGAAACTGCTGAAGCACCGTGCATTCCATTAACGTGAAGACGAATGCAAAGGCCATGTTTCTGAGTTCGAAGATGTTCAGTTTCAGAGATAACTGTTCACAGTGATCTTCAGCCCATCTTCGAAGTTAACCCACGGTGAGAATCCGATCTTATCCAATGCCAGCCTCACATCGGCAAACGAATGCTTTATGTCGCCGGTACGAGGGTCGGCATAAACAGGTTTAATGTCCTTCCCCAGTAATTTGTTGATGCGGTCAACAAGTTCGTTCAGAGTGACCTGTCCGCTGCATGCACAGTTCATCACTATTCCGGATTCACATTTGGCCTCTGCTGCCAGTATGTTGGCTTCCACCACATTTGAAACGAATGTAAAATCCCGAGACTGTTCCCCGTCACCGAATATCACGGGTTGTTCGCTTTTGGAAATGGCACGAATGAACTTTGGGATGACTGCAGAGTACTGCGATGCAGGGTCCTGGTTCGGTCCGAAAACATTGAAGTACCTTAGAGCGATGGTTTCGAGTCCGTAGATCCTTGAAAACACGGCACAGTATTTCTCTCCGGCAAGCTTCGACACGGCATAAGGAGAAAGAGGGTTGGGGAGCATGCCTTCATGCTTTGGAAGTTCGGGATTGTCGCCGTAAACAGAAGAGGAAGAAGCGTAGATCACTCTTCTCACAGATGCGGAAACTGAAGCATCAAGTACATTGAGAGTTCCGTTTACATTGACCTCATTTGATGTGATCGGATCTTTGATCGATCTTGGAACCGAAGGAAGCGCTGCCTGATGAAAGACCACATCAACATCTTTAACAGCGTCCCTTACAATGTGATAGCTTCTGATATCACCCTCAATCAGTTCAACTTCCTTATCAAACTTCCTGATGTTCTCCCTCTTGCCGGAAGAAAAATTGTCCAGGACTTTCACAGCAAAACCTCTTGCCAGAAGTTCCGCAACGAGGTTGGAACCGATGAACCCTGCACCTCCTGTAACAAGCACCTTCTTAGATGACATTCAACACAAATTTGATTTTTTTGCAGTCAATTACGTCTTTCATTCCGGGCAAAGCTCCGCCAATTGACCCACAATCAGTAAAAGTCATTTCCATAAGATTATTTCAAAACCCTGTTCTCACTGCTGTTGCGACTGCCAGTGCTTATTCAGCCGTCTTCAAGAGTTCCACTTCCCCAAGACTGAGAATTATGCTGAAAGAGAATGACAGCTCTTCGAGATTCACTGTAAGCTTGTAATTGCCGCGAAACTCATTCACCCTTCCCTTCATTCCTTTGAACACTCCATGCGTTACCACTATTTCATCACCCCTGCTGATCTTCATCTGTTCGAGCGAAATTTTCTCCGGCTCCTTGAGAGAATCCTTAATAAGCAAGATCTCCCGTTCACTAACCTCCGCCGGCCTGCCTTCAAAGAACACATACTTAAGGGCGCCCGCCGTGCCTGAAATTGCGCCGACTCTTTCATCCTCGTTTCCGTAAACGAACACATAGCCCGGGAAGAGCGGCTCCTGTATCTTCTTTTTTCTGTCGGACCAGATCCTGATCTTCTCGATCTGAGGCAGAAAGGTCTCTATGTTCCTGGCCTGAACCTGTCTCTGAACTACGGACTCGTTCCTTGGCCTTGTCTGAAGCACGAACCATCTTTTCGGTTCCATTCGCTTAAACTCACTTTGCAATAGACACTGCGAGGATCCCAAGTGAAATCATAACGGAAGTAATTGCAAGTATGAGGTTAAGGTTATCTCTGGCAAAATATCTTGGTTCACCCGTTAGTACCAGCACATCTCCCGGCAATAAAGTCAGGTTGGCCTTTTGCTTCTTTATTCCGGCATCTTCTTCCCAGACAAGATCATTATAGTCGAATTTTTTCAATTCATCTTTGAACAGGCCAATGCTATCGTTTTTGGGTCTGAAAAGCCGGATATCTTCAAGCGTAGCATCTGTCAAAGGCCCACCGCCGTAAGATATAAGGTCAACGATAGTGGATCCTTTCGGGATCAGATACTTACCGGGAAACTTGACGTATCCCCACAAATTCACATATATATTGACCCCGTCCTTATTTCCGAAGTTATAGAATCCCCCCTGCTGGGAAAGGAAATTGTCATTTCCGACCCGGAGCCCGTCTTGCTGCGAAAAAGTGGATATAGGGAGAAGTAAAAGGAAAAGGAATAATGCTGAAGCTATCCGGTATCTCCGATGCATTAAATGATTTGACTGTTCCAAAATTGACGAAACATAAAGAAAACCGAACATAAATTAAAGTCCGAACTAATATTTATGGTCAAGTTAAGCAGAATGACTTTAAGGGTTTGGTTGGTTTGGGGGGCGGTGTGGAGCCCGGCCTTAAGGCCGGGCTAATGCAGCGCCGGACTTAAGTCCGGGCTCAAAATTCGTCGCAGTTCTTGTCCTTTAAGCCGACTGTTTAAGCATTCTGCAATGCTCGAATCAGTACGGCAATTTGGGAATGTTCATTTATGATACTCATTTTTATAGTGAATGAATTCTGCATACGATTCGGGACCATGTCCCCAGTCCGGCCTTAAGGCCGGAGTCCATTGAAAAGCCCACAAGAAACCCGCCGATCCTGGATCCATTCGTCAGCGCTCTATCGTCAGCTCAGTACACTCAAATCCAGGATGAATGGCCGGGTTCCAATTTCGAATGAGTCCATACCCCCCGGCCTTAAGGCCGGTGAGCCAAAGGGCCGGCCTTAAGGCCGGCCCCCCACCCCCAGCACATCCATATCTTCTTCCGTAACACCCCCGATATCCGGCTGTAAAGTCAGGCTTCTTTATCCTAACTTAATCTCCGGGGGACATTTGTAAGTTGTAAAAGAGCGTTTCAGATGTTATTTTTGTGCAGTTTTTGAGTATTTAACTATTTAAAGAAGCGATTGCACACAACTTTGTTGTGCGCACTTGTGTATTGCAATACGGGAAACTTCCCCGGACAATAATCCGGAACTTGACCGTTTCTCTAAGTCACTGTCGCTTCAAAACTGCATTTGAACAAACCGAGCTTAAACGGACATAGCACATCCTTCTCTGCCAACGGCAAACATTCTCCAAAAGACCAGAAGGACAATCTGAAGGCTTACCTTATACTGCTAAGGGCCAATCTGATCCCGATCATCGCAATAACCCTGGGATGCATTGTCCTCACTCTGATTTATGTTCTCAATGCCAAAGACATCTATAAGTCTTCGGCAACCATCAAGATCAACCGGCCGCAGGGAAGCGTTCTCAGCTCGAGCCTAATTCCGGAGTTCCAGGATTTCATAACTGACAGGCACATCTCCAATGAGATTGAAGTGCTCAAAAGCTACAGGATTCGGGAAACCGTGGCGCAAAGCCTCATAGATACTTTTAATGTCAGTAAAGACAGGGACAGATTCTATTATGTCTTTGATCACTCCGAAAGCAACCAGACCACTGTGCTGTCTTCCGCCGCACTTGCGGATCTGCTTTCCAACATTGTCAAGATCGACCAGAAACGCGGACTTGATGTCGTCGACATTGTCGTTGAAAGCCCCTCGAAGTATGAGGCAATGCTGATTGCAAATCTGTATGCAAGGGTGTATCAGAATTTCAGCCTGGAGCTCTCAAGAGAAGAGCTTACAACTCTTACCAAATATCTTAAGGAAGAAAAGGAAAAGAAATTCAGCGACCTCTCCGGAGCGGAAGGCGATCTTGAAAATTACCAGAGAAGCGGCGGACTTATACTGCTTGATGCCCAGGTGAAGAATCTTGTGGAAAACATCTCACAGCTCGAAGCTCAGAAGAATGCGGCCGCGATCGAACTCTACTCAAAAGAAGAGGAGCTTAACAGTCTGAGCAGGGAAATTGAGAGGATTGACCCGACGCTGACTGAGTTTCTTAAGGGAAAGATTGATGAGTCTTACCTTCAGGAAGTCCAGTCTAAGATCGCGGAACTTGAATCACAAAGGGACATTGACTCAGCCATACCGCAGGACGACGCTCTAAGGCAAAGGACAATAGAAGAATACAACAGGAAGATCGAGCCGCTGAGAAATACAATGAATGAGAAGATTGCACAGATGCAGGCGAGTCTCTATTCAAGCACTCCTGAAGACAGAAGGAATATAGCGCAGAAGTTGCTTGAGGCAAGCGTTGGTGTTGAATCGTACTCAACAAAGGTCAATACTCTCTCAAGGCTTCTGAATAAGTACGAAGAACAGTTCTCCAAGCTTCCTACGCAGAGCATTGAGTTTGCGAAGCTTGAAAGGAACAGGAAGGCAACGGAAAAACTCTATCTCATACTCGAGGAAAAATATCAGGAAGCGAAAATAAACGAGAGGATCAAGCTTGGCAACGTGCTTGTAATAGCTCCCGGAGTTGAAGCTACAAAGCCATCCAAGCCGAACAGGCCTTTGTTTGTGTTCATGGGCGGCTTGCTCGGACTCGGGCTGGGGCTTGCATTTGCTTTCGTCAGAAACTATCTGGATCACTCTGTCAAGAGTCCCGACGAAATAGAAGCAAAAGGTTTCAGCGTGCTGTCGTGGATACCTGCTATTGATGAAATAAAGTCCAGTCAGTCTTCAAAGAGTGAGTTCATAGTGGCCCAAATGCCCAAGTCTCCGCCTTCTGAAGCGTTCAAGGCTTTGAGGACAAGAGTGCAGTATGCAAAGCTTGAAGACAAACCGATTCAGACGATACTTCTTACAAGTTCTGTGCCTTCCGAAGGGAAGACAACGATCTCTATAAATCTTGCCGGCAGCCTTGCTCAAATGAATAAAAAGGTGCTGTTGCTTGACTGCGACCTCAGAAAGCCCAGGGTGCACGGAGTCTTTGAAATAGACAGGTACCCGGGGCTGAGCGATTATCTCTTTTCAAATGCGACCCTGGAAGAGATCACCAGGCCGACAATGGTCGAAAATCTTTTTGTCATTACGAGCGGAACAATTCCGCCCAATCCTTCAGAACTTCTGGGTTCAAAACAGATGATCGAATTTCTGAATATGCTGAAAGGCAAATATGATTTCATTGTAATTGACTCTCCCCCCTTCATCTCCGTGACTGACGCGGAAATACTCTTTAGGATCACGGACGGTACGATACTTGTGCTCAAGGCGGGGGAAACTCCTGCAGATGCGTTTTACAGAACTTGCGAAAAACTCGAGTCCCTGAATTCGCACAATTTTCTCGGAGTTGTTTTCAACAACTTCAGCTTTAAGAGTTCATACGGCTATTACTACAACTATTACTATTACTACACAAAGCCGGATGACAGTGCCGCAGTTTCAGCCGGACAGAAAGTGCGCTGAGCGTGCGGTCTTTTTCAGCAACAAAAACTAATTTCACCTAATAACAACAGAAAGGATACGTGTGAGCATCAAGAAGAAAATTGCCTCAAATGACTTTATCGTAGGTGTCATTGGAATGGGTTATGTCGGCCTTCCCCTGGCCCTTGAGTTTGCGGCTAAAGGAATTAAGGTGATCGGATTCGATCTCGATAATTCGAAGATCATCAAGATCAATAAGGAAAAAAGTTCCTACATAAAACACATTGCTTCGGAGAGGATAAAGGAAGCCGTGAATTCCGGATGCCTCGAAGCAACCACCGACTTTTCAAGGCTTCCGGAAGCTGACGCAATTATCATCTGCGTCCCTACTCCGCTGAATGCAAACAGGGAACCGGACATGAGCTATGTCGAGAACACGGCACATACCATTGCCAGGTATCTGCGCAAGGGACAGTTCGTTTCACTCGAAAGCACTACTTACCCGGGAACTACAGACGAGATCCTGCTTAAGATCTTCGAAGAGAAGGGATTGAAAGTTGGCAAGGATTTCTACCTTTGCTTTTCACCTGAGAGAGAAGATCCCAATAATGAAAAATACTCAACTGCAACAATACCTAAAGTTATCGGAGGTGTAACCCGGGAGTGCCTTGAGGTCGGAATCATGATCTATGAAAAGGTCATAGTGAAAGTTGTGCCTGTATCATCTACCAAGGCTGCCGAATCCGCCAAGCTTCTGGAAAACATCTACAGGTCCATCAACATCGCAATGGTGAACGAGCTCAAGGTCGTATTTGATAAGATGGGGATCGATATCTGGGAAGTTGTTGAAGCGGCTTCAACCAAGCCCTTCGGATTCACACCCTTCTATCCCGGCCCGGGCCTCGGCGGACACTGCATTCCCATTGACCCGTTCTATCTCACATGGAAGGCCAGGGAATATGAAGTGGCCACCAAATTCATTGAGCTTGCCGGCGAAGTGAACACTTCAATGCCGGAGTATGTGGTAGGCAAGGTCTATCACGCACTCAATGAGAACAAGAAGTGCATAAACGGTTCAAAGATACTGCTTCTCGGCCTTTCGTATAAGAAAGATATTGACGACCTCCGCGAATCGCCTTCTTTGAAACTGATCGAACTCCTGCAGGATGAAGGAGCGGTTGTTGACTATAACGATGATTACGTCACAACGATACCAAGGCTCAGGAAATATGAATTCAAAAAGAAGTCTGTGAAGCTTACTAAGCAGAACATTGCAAAGTATGACCTGGTTCTTCTCTCAACAGACCACACATACTATGACCGCAAACTGATCTTTGAAAGTGCGAAGATAATTGTTGACACAAGAAATGCCTTTGGAAAATTCAAGGGCAAGAAACTTTACAAAGCCTGAGAAAAATGAATGAACTGTGTATTGCCGTTGTAGGTTGCGGCAAATGGGGAATGAATCATGTCCGGACTGCCTGTGCTCTGTTTGGTGATAAACTGAAATGGTCCTGCGACAGCGACAAATGGAGCGAGAAGAAGGTTAAGGAGATTGCTCCGCACTGCAGATTCACCTTCGATCTCGATGACATCATTAATGACAGTACGGTAAATGCTGTGATTGTCTCAACACCGGCCGAAACTCACTTCGATATTGCGAAGGCACTGCTTAAAGCCGGAAAGAACGTTCTTGTCGAGAAGCCAATAACTCTCAGGTCCGGCGAAGCCAAAGAACTGCACGACATCGCTGTTAGCAATAATCTCGTTCTAATGGTTGGGCATCTTCTGCTTTATCATCCTGCCGTACTGAAGATCAGGCAGTACCTTGACGAAGGGAAGCTGGGTAAACTGCAGTACATCTACAGCAACAGGCTCAATCTCGGAACAATCAGGACTGAGGAGAACATTCTCTGGAGTTTTGCCCCTCATGACATTTCAGTGATCCAGTTTCTTGCAGGCGGCGTGCCCGAAGAAGTGGAAGCCCGCGGAGCGATCTTTGTACAAAAAGGAATTCACGATACGACTCTGACAAATCTTGTTTTCAAAGGAAACATTCACGCACATATCTTTGTAAGCTGGCTGCATCCCTTCAAGGAGCAAAGGCTGGTTGTGATAGGAGACAGATCAATGATGGTGTTTGAAGACACCCTCAAAGATAACAAGCTCAAGTATTACAGGAAGGGATTTGAGCTCATTGACGGATTGCCGGTGAAAATAGATTCGGAGTTTGAGAATGTTGAATTTGAGAAGACATCTCCTCTGGAACTGGAGCAATTGCACTTTGCGGAGTGCATACAAAACGGTACTGCTCCGAGATCTGACGGCAGAAATGCGATCGAGGTGCTGGAGACCCTCGAAAGGGCTCAGGCCAAATTAATGAACAAGTAAACAAACACAAACATGGCAGACTATAAGGTTCATCCAACGGCGGTTGTTGATGATAATGTGGAGATTGGGAAAGGCACATCTATCTGGCACTACTCACACATTCAGCCGGGAGCTAAGATCGGAGAGAAATGCACACTCGGACAAAATGTCAATGTGGCAAACAACGTTGTGATCGGAAATTTCTGTAAAATTCAAAACAATGTTTCAGTTTACGAAGGCGTGACTCTTGAGGATTACGTTTTCTGCGGGCCGTCAATGGTGTTCACAAACATTCTCGTGCCCAAATGCAAATACCCTCAGAGAGGTTCTGAGTTCTATGTGAATACTCTTGTCAGAGAAGGCGCTTCCATTGGAGCAAATGCCACGATCGTTTGCGGCACCACTGTAGGCAGGCACTGTCTGATAGGCGCGGGAGCAGTTGTTGTCAAAGATGTTCCCGATTATGCGCTTGTTGTGGGAAATCCCGGAAGAGTGATCGGCTGGGTAAGCGAAGCAGGCGAAAGACTGCAGTTCGACAGCGAAGGCAAAGCGCATTGCAGTAAGTCGGGGAAGAACTACATATTGAAAGACGGCATCGTAAAAGAATCTAATTAAGAAAGGAAAAACAAAGGAATGAAACTCGCAATAGTTGGCACGGGATATGTTGGCCTTGTTACGGGCACCTGCCTTGCAGATACAGGCAATGATGTGATATGCGTGGACATCGACAGGGAAAAAGTTGAGAAGCTCCGCAATAATGTTTTACCTATCTATGAACCGGATCTCGACACGATATTCGAAAGGAATGTAAAGGCAGGAAGGCTTAAGTTCACAACCGAACTGAAAGAAGCTGCCGATGTGGCGGAAGTGATCTTTCTGGCACTGCCCACGCCTCCCGGAGAAGACGGTTCCGCTGATCTGTCCTACATTCTCAAAGTTGCTGATGATCTTGGCAGGATCATCAGCGGATACAAGGTCATTGTAAACAAAAGCACTGTGCCTGTTGGCACTGCAGACCTTGTGCGCGAAGCTGTTTCAAAGAATACCAAGGTTGATTTCGATGTTGTTTCGAATCCTGAATTTCTTCGTGAAGGACTTGCAGTTGATGACTTCATGAAGCCGGACAGGATTGTGATAGGTACAAGGTCCGAAAGGGCCAGGAAGATACTCGAAGACCTGTTTGCACCGTTTGTAAGGCAGGGCAATCCGATAATCTTCATGGATGAGAGATCATCCGAGCTTACCAAGTATGCATCCAATTCATACCTCGCCACAAGAATAACATTCATGAATGAGATCGCTAACATATGCGAAAGGATCGGAGCAAACGTTGACCTTGTAAGGATTGGAATGGGAAGTGATTCCAGGATCGGAAAGAGATTCCTGTTTCCGGGCATCGGTTACGGCGGAAGCTGTTTTCCGAAAGATGTAAGCGCACTGCACAAGTCTGCAAGACAATCGGGATATGAGTTCAGCATACTTGATGCGGTGATGAGCGTAAACGATAAACAGAAAACGATCATCGTTCCGAAAATAAAGGAGTACTTTAGAGGAAGCCTGAAGGGAAAGAAATTTGCTCTTTGGGGACTGGCATTCAAACCTGACACCGATGACATCCGCGAAGCGCCTTCCCTTTATGTAATTGACGCATTGCTGAAAGAAGGAGCAGTCATTACTGCGTTCGATCCGGAGGCCATGGAGAATGTAAAGAAACTGCTGGGTGACAAGATCGCATACGTTAAGGACCATTACGAAGCGCTTACGGATGCAGATGCACTGATCATTGCCACTGAGTGGTCACTGTTCCGTTCGCCTGATTTCGGTAAAATGGAATCACTGATGAAGCAAAAGGTGATCTTTGACGGAAGGAACCTGTATGACCTTGAACATATGAAAGAACTGGGCTTCTATTACAGCAGTATCGGAAGAAAGCTGATAGGCGCAGAATAAGAATTTCTTAACCACAACCACTACCACTAAAATGAAAGTACCTTTGCTGGATCTGAAGGCACAGTATAAAGCCATAAAGAACGAAATTGACGCGGCCCTGATAAGGACGGCGGAATCACAGGGAATGATCCTCGGTCCCGAAGTTGAACTTCTCGAAAAGAACCTTTGCGAATATCTGCAGTGCAAATATGCTGTAGGAGTTTCATCAGGAACAGATGCGCTTCTCATTGCCCTCATGGGTATTGATCTCAAGCCGGGTGATGAAGTGATCCTTCCGACGTATTCGTTCTTTGCAACCGCCGGTGTTGTAAGCCGGATGAACGCAAAGCCGGTCTTTGCCGAAGTTGATCCCGTTACATTCAACATCCACCCTGGCTCGCTGAAGAAACTCATCACAAAGAACACAAAGGCAATCGTTCCCGTGCACCTTTACGGACAGAGCGCAGAGATGGATGAGATCATGAGCATTGCAAATGAACACGGACTTAAGGTGATAGAGGATGCCGCGCAGGCGATCGGAACTCAGTACAAGGACGGAAGGCGTCTCGGCAACATCGGCCATATCGGATGCTTCTCATTTTATCCGAGCAAGAACCTCGGATGCTTCGGTGACGGCGGCCTTGTTACGACAAACGATCCCGAACTGGCCGAGAGGCTGAAGATACTGAGGGTGCACGGCGGAAAACCAAAGTACTACCACAAGATCATCGGAGGCAACTTCAGGCTTGATGCTATTCAGGCCGCAGTGCTTAACGTGAAACTTCCGCATCTTGATTCATGGACAAAAGGAAGACAACACAATGCTTCACTTTACACAAAGTTCTTCATTGAGGCAGGACTTGCCGAAGAGACCGGCAGACTGGATTATGACGGGAAGAACAAAGTCCTGCTTCCGAAAGCGGTTTACTCGGGCATGGGACTTTCACACGATCATATCTATAATCAATATGTGATCCGTGCTGAAGGAAGGGATGAACTCAGAAAACATCTGACCTCGAAGGAGATCGGCACAGAGATCTATTACCCCGTTCCGTTCCATATGCAGGAATGCTTTGCATATCTCGGATACAAGAAGGGAGATTTTCCTGTATCAGAATGGTGTGCAAACGACTCTCTTGCTCTTCCGATCTATCCCGAACTGAGTGAAGAGCAGATCAGGTACACCGTAGAAACAGTTGCTGAACATCTGAACAAGTAATCAGAATCCAAATCAAAATCTGAAAATGAAAAAGGCTCTCATCTCCGGAATTACCGGACAGGACGGCAGTTATCTGACCGAGATCCTGCTTGAGAAAGGCTATGAAGTACACGGAATCATAAGAAGAAGCAGTTCTTTCAACACAAAAAGGATAGATCATCTTTATGCAGACAAGAGCATCATTGACAAAAAGCTCTTTCTGCATTTCGGCGACCTCGTTGATACAAGCAGTCTGAACCGCCTGCTTGAAAAGATCGAACCTGATGAGATCTACAATCTTGCGGCACAAAGCCATGTGAAGGTTTCATTTGAAGTTCCGGATTATACGGCTCAGGTGGACGCGCTCGGGACACTCAGATTTCTTGATGCCATAAGGGAAACGGGACTGAGGAAAGTGAAATTCTATCAGGCATCCACAAGCGAACTCTACGGAAAAGTTCAGGAAGTGCCGCAGAAAGAAACGACTCCTTTTTATCCGAGAAGCCCTTACGGAGTCGCAAAGATCTACGGCTACTGGATCGTTGTCAACTACCGGGAAGCGTATGACATTTTTGCATGCAACGGAATTCTGTTCAATCACGAATCGCCGAGAAGAGGCGAGACTTTCGTAACAAGGAAGATCACGCGGGCCGTTGCGAGGATAAAGCACGGACTGCAGAAGTCAATACACATAGGCAACCTTGATGCAAAGCGTGACTGGGGCTATGCTCCGGAATACTGCGAAGGCATGTGGAGGATACTTCAGCATAAGAAAGCCGAGGACTTCGTGCTTGCAACCGGTGTTACGAGATCCGTAAGAGAGTTCATAGAGCTCTCATTCAAAGAGATCGGAACAGAGATCGCATGGAAAGGCAAAGGGGTGAATGAAGTAGGCAAGGATAAGAAGACAGGAAAGGTGCTTGTTGAGATTGACCCCACATACTTCAGGCCAACGGAAGTTGACCTTCTGATAGGCGACCCGACGAAGGCAAAGAAACTGCTCGGATGGAAGCCGAAGACCAAGCTTGAGGAGCTGGTGAAGATAATGGTGAAGGCGGATTGCGACATGGTTCAGAAAAAAGGTTACTGACAGGATCGGCCAATGGCGGTTACCGTAGAAAAGACATCGCTTGATGAAGTTCTGCTTCTCACACCTTCGATGTTCAGGGACCACAGGGGCACATATGTAGAGACTTACAACATTGAGGACTATCTGATAAACGGCATAGACATTAAATTTGTGCGGGATGATATTTCAACTTCCGCAAAAGACGTACTCAGGGGAATTCATTACGATGACAAAACGTGGAAGCTTATTCAGTGCATGTTCGGAAAGATCTTCTTTGTAGTTGCGGATATGAGAAAAGATTCTCCCAATTATCTTAAGTGGGTAAGTTTCATACTTGATGATGTAAGCAGACAGCAGGTGCTTGTACCTCCGGGGTTCGGCAACGGGCACCTTGTGCTTTCCGGTTCATGCATATTCCATTACAAGATGTCTGAGTATTACGATCCCGCAAATGAGCGCGGCGTGAAATGGGATGATCCGAAACTCGGCATTCTGTGGCCTGTCAAAGATCCTGTGCTTTCGGAAAAGGATTCAAAGACAAATTACTTATAAATCACACACCTGTTGAAGGCAAGAGAAAATTTCCTTTCCATAGCCGTACCTGATATCAGCGACGCAGAAAGACTGCAAATGACGGAATGCCTTGATTCCGGATGGATCAGCGTTGGCCCTAAAGTCAGGGAATTTGAAAAACTGTTCGCAGAATATCACGGAGTACGAAACGCCGTCGCAACCAGCTCATGCACCACTTCACTGTTCATTGCGGCCAAAGTACTGGGCATCGGAGAAGGCGACAAGGTTATCGTGCCGACTATCACCTGGCAATCAACCGCAAACATTGTGGAACAGCTCGGTGCCACTCCCCTCTTTGCTGATGTTGACAGGCGCACTATGAACATAGACCTTGCTTCGGTTGAAAAGCTGTTCCATGATCACGGCAGAAGCGTCAAAGCGGTGATCCCGGTTCATCATTCCGGACTGCCTGCAGAGATAGAATCAATTGATGCGATTGCTGATTCACACAATGTGCCTGTGATATACGATGCCGCTCATGCGGTGTTCTCTTCATATGACGGCAGGATGATCGGCGGCTTCGGGAAAATGTCCTGCTTCAGTTTCTACGCAACGAAGAATCTCACCACCGGAGACGGAGGGATCATCACAACGGATGATGACGAACTTGCAGAGCAGTGCAGGATCTGGTCTTATCACGGACTTCCGAAAGACTCGTGGAAAAGATACTCCGCCGAAAATGCAAGTCCGCATGTTCAGTGCATAGTGCCCGGATACAAATTCAATATGACCGATCTTCAGGCGGCTCTTGGCATTGCCCAGATGGCCAGAAAAGATGAACTTCTTGCTAAGCGCAACAGGCTTGTTGAGCATTACAATTCAATACTCTCCGGCATTGACTGGCTTGAGATACCCGTGCATGAAACGGAAAGGGGCCGCTGGGGAAATCATGTTTATGTTGTGAAGATACTGAATGAGGACGTTGACCGGGATGCTTTTATGGGAGAGCTTAGAAAGCTGAATGTCGGAACCAATCTTCATTTTTACCCCGTTCACAAGAATCTCTTTTATGAAATGAAGTATCCGGACGTGTCTCTGCCTGCGGCTGAATGGCTTATGGACAGGATCCTTACCATTCCTCTCTGCACAAAGTATTCGGTGGATGACCTTAACTATGTTTCCGAAGCCATGAAGCATGTGTACGGCAAGAGGCTTGCACACAGAAAAGTTAGCGCCGGCTGAAAATGTCAACTGTACTGATAACCGGAGGCGCGGGCAATATCGGATCTTTCATCGCGGACCAGTGCATTGAACTCGGTCATGATGTTGTGGTTGCAGACAACTTCTATAACGGCAGGTTCAGGAACATTGAAAAGCATATGAACTCCGGCAAGTTAGAGCTTGAGACTATAGACATTGGAAGCGAAGAGATGGTCAGGTATGTGTTTGAGAAGCACAGGCCTGAATATGTTTCGCATCAGGCCTCGCTGATGATCATGGACTCGAACAAGTTTCCGCAAAAGGCAATTGACACCAACATCAGAGGAACATTCAACATCATACAGGCTTGTCATGAGTTCGGCGTCCGCAAACTTACATACGGCTCATCTGCATCCGTTTACGGCGATCCGCGAGTCGTTCCTGTTACAGAGGATCACCCGTTCGACAACAGAACGCTTTACGGAGCGACGAAGATCGCGAAGGAAGCGCTTATGAATTCGTGGGCTTATTCTCACAACGTGCCCTATGTCGGATTCCGTTATTTCAACATTTACAGCGAGCGCCAGGGGCTCGGAGCATTTTACACTCAGGTCTTTCAGAAATGGATCCATGCGATACATGCCGGAGAAGAGATCATCATGTACGGTGACGGGGAACAGACGCTGGACCTTGTGCATTCAAGCGATGCCGCGCGCGCAAACATATTGGCATTGTTCAACTACGATGTGAAGAACGAGCACTTCAATGTAGGAACCGGAATTGAAACAAGCCTGAAGGAAGTGCTTGCAGTGATCGAAAAATATCTTGGAAAAAAGGCCGCTGTGAAACATGTCGCTTCCGACCCGCATCTTGTAAGAAGAAGATGCGCATCAATAGAGAAGATCAGGAACATGCTCGGCTTTGAACCCGAAGTGAGCGTGGAAGAAGGAACAAGGATGTACGTTGAACACTTAATCAAGGGGAAGATCTGATGCTGTACGACAACAGGCACATTTATCTTCGCTCACCGCTCAGGATCAGTTTTGCCGGAGGAGGCACTGATCTTGAATCGTATTACAACACAGGCGAGACGGGACATGTCGTTTCTTCAACCGTAAAGCTTTACAACTACGTTTCCATCAAGGACATGTTTGACTCCAACGTAAGGGTCCATCATGCCGAGATCGAAACCGAGCCAATTGCAAGCAGGATAAAACATAATTACGCAAGGACGGCGCTGGAGCATTTCGGGTTGTTCAAGGGAGTAGAAGTCATACTTACATCGGATGTAATGACCACGGGAAGCGGACTTGGAGCGTCGAGCGCAATGATGAGCGCTCTGATCCGCGGTTGCGGCCACCTGCGCGACATGAAACCGCTAGCTCCTTCTAAACATGCCGAACTCACATACAGACTCGAATCTGAAGCCGGAACATTCGGAGGAAGACAGGATCAGTATGCGACATCGTTCGGCGGTTTCAACAGCATCACGTTTGACCGCAAGGGAGTTAAGGTGAGAAAGCTCGCCATCTCAGCGGAGAACCTTCGTCAATTTGAAAGCAGGCTGTTCCTCGTCTTCACCAACATGGCAAGAGAGATCAAGGTCATTCAGGGGAAGCTCGGAGAAAATCTGCTCAACGACAAAATGATGAAATACTTTCACGGACTCAGGGAACTCTCCCACGCCTTTGCGGATGCGCTCGAAGCTAAGCGAATTGATTTCAGGCAGATAGGCAGCATACTGCATGAAAGCTGGGCTCTGAAAAAATCGACGAATGACCATACAACCAATCCATTCATTGATCAGCTTTATCAGGTATTGAGAAAAAGAGGCGTCCTGGGCGGCAAGATCCTCGGCGCGGGCGGCGGCGGCTTCTTGCTTGCATTTGTCAGCGATCCTGCAGTAAAGGAGAAGATCAAGTACGAGCTTTACCCCAACTTCATCGCTCTTGATGTCAAGTTCAGTTCAAAGGGAACTGAAGTGCTGTGGAAAAATTTCTAGGCGTACTTTTCTGCGGGGGCCGCGGCACAAGGCTCGGTGAAATCTCCCGCTATGTAAGCAAGCCGCTTATACCTGTTTATGACAGGCCCGCATTCATGTTCGGACTCGAACTTCTTCACAGATCACGTCTGATCAGCGATATAATAATACTCACCAACAGCGAGAACGACAAAGCGCTCAGCAAAGCCGGTGTGCCAACTCTGATCCAGAATGACAAACTCGTACATGATATGTACACCGGATGGGAATTTGTAAAGAAGAAAACGCGGACAAAGTCGCACGGCGTGCTTGTGCCGTCAGACAACATCAGCGAGATTTCCGCCGATAAACTCATCCGCACATTTCTCAGGAAAAGGTCTGATTTCCTGTTCTCAGTTTCACGCAACATCAATAGGAAGAAGCTGAAGCAGATGGGAACCTTTGATCCCGTAAGGAAAAGGTTCAGCTATAAGCCGGCTCTCCCCTACTCCCACGGCGTGATCGCACCGTTCATAATCAGTAACGGCCTTAAGTTCAGGGATGACAAGGAACTTTTCGAATCCGGCTCGTCGCACTTTGTTGAGTATGAAGGCATTTGGAATGACATCGGCGATCCGGAGAGTTTGTATGAAGCAATTCTTTGGAGAAGAAAGAGCCTGAAATGATCCGTGAGAGTCATTGTAAATTTCATATCAAAGATAGGCGTTGATTCTGTAGCCCGGCTCATAGGATTTCTCACGCTTCCGTTCATTACCAGAACTTTGGGCCCCGAAGGTTACGGAGCGTTCTCCTATTACTTCGTGATCGCATCTTACTACGGCTTCTTCATTGATTTCGGATATCTCAGCTACGGCACGAACAAACTCATCGAGAAGGAAAAGAGCGAAGATGTGATAAGCAGGATTCTTTCCCTGCAGATCCTAACTGCACTACTTTCGTATTCAGTATTGCTGATAACGGGTTTCATGCTGTTTGACAGGGACAAGTTCCTTCACATTTTGTTCTTCTCCCTGATTTTCATTCCTCAGATAATTGCGATCCGCTATTTCTATCTTGCGGGCAACAGGCTGTATTTCAATTCATTGGCAGAGCTTGCGGGACAGGCCGCCTATGCCATTACGGTCTTCACGGTTTTCGCCGCAGATCCGTCGGTTGAGACGCTGATAGCTTTGGCAGTACTGCAGGCGCTTGTCACCGGACTTGTCCTTTTTCTGCCGTACATCCGAAAGCACCGTATCAGGATCAATCTGAACCTGAGGAAGAACATTGATACGGTGAAAGAAGCATACAAACTCGGACTGTCATCGAAGGCGGAAGGAGTTACGTCATCATTCATCATACTCATGACGGGAACTTTGCTGAGCGAGAGTGCGGTGGGATATTATAATGCTTCTTACAAAATATATCTGATACTTCTTACCCTGATTCAGGGACTAAGCTATGCACTCATGCCGGTATTGCTCAAGATCGTCAAAGAGGCAAAGAGCGAAAGGACAGGTAAGATCAGTCTGATCTTTTATTCATTCTTACTCTCAGGCGTCGTGCTTGGCTCTGCAACGATGATCTTTTCAGAAAGAATTATACTCCTAATGTTCGGCTCAGAGTTCATGGAGGCTGTTCCCGTTCTGCAGTGGTTTGCCGTTACCATAATGCTCTGGCCTCTGCTGATGTTTACGGGGCTAATGCTGCTCGCACAGAACAGGCACACATCACTGCTCGCTTTATCACTTGTTTCTATGATCTCATCCGTCGTCTTTTCGATAATCCTCATCAGGCATTTCGGACTGACGGGATCTGCAATGGTTCTGCCTTCGGTAGCGGTAGTGTCCAACATTGCCGGGTTGTTTATTCTAAGCCGTTCCCCAGGCCCGGAAAGTTCCGGCATTGCAGGGATCATTTCACCGCTGAATTTCATAAGAGGGCTGAAGGAAACCTATCACAGAATGCGGAGCTGAACCACATTGCCTCTGTCTTTTAGCTTTTTTGCTTACGCACAATTCAATATTTTATTTTCATTAACAAAGCTGATTGATAAGATACAAAGACATCGGATTCAGAAGCGTTGAGCGTTCTGACCTTGATATAATACGAAGAGAGCATAATGAGGAACCTGTACTGCTGATGCTCCGTGATCCGGGCATTGTCACAGAAACAATGCAGAACAAATGGTTCGAGAGCATATCATCCAACCGCAACAATACGGTTTTCACGATCTTCTACAAATCTCCCGATAAGGTCATAGGCGTTTGGAAGCTTCAGGGGCTGGATGAAATAAACCGCAACACGGAGATCGGACTCGACATTTTTTCCGGCTACAGGAACAAGGGCTTCGGGCAGAAGTCATTTCAAATGATATTCAGGTACCTCTTTGACAGCCTGAATATCCATACAATTCATGCAAAGATCGGAGAATACAATATCATAAGCCTTGGTGCAGCACAGAAGGCGGGATTCAGGATCTCCGGGAAGATGAGGGAAACCTTGTTCAGGAACGGAAGATACTGGGATAACATCATACTGGACATCACGGTAGACGATTACAGAAAGCTGTCCAAGCAAACCGGAGGTTAAGACAGCCATGATGTTCTTCGTTTATCTGATAGCAATTGTCATTCTCGTGCTT
>JAIBBK010000067.1 GCA_019694675.1 Ignavibacteria bacterium | reverse complement strand
CCCTGTCTTAAGTACTCATTCACAAGCACCGTAACTTCCCTTCCCAGCACATCAAACACTCTGAGAAGTACATTGCCTGAAGTTTTTATCTCGAACCGGATGACTGTACTCGGATTAAACGGATTCGGAAAATTTTGCATTAACCTGAACTCACCGGGAGTTTCTGAATTCGTTTGAATTATGCTGTTTGTCTTTTCATATCTGCAAACATACTTACCACATGCAAATCCGAGTGTATCTCCGAAGAATTGAAATCCAAAAATAAACTGACCGATGTTTGCATTAAACCAGGTTTGCCCTCCATCGGTTGTTCCATATGTTGGATTGTAGTCTCCGCCTACCCAACCCGTATTAGCATTGATGAACCCGATTCCGTGCTCGTGAAAGTTAGGAAAAGGAAGTTCCACCCAGTTCAGTCCGCTGTTGGTTGTCTTCAGGACAAATTTCTCCGGAAAGGTTATTCTCTCAACAGAAGCATAGCCTGTGAGATGGTCAATGAAGCAGATTTTTTGAACCGCTTCAATCACTCTGTTTCCTTCATAAACCTTGATCCAGTTCAGACCACTGTCCGAAGTGTACAAGATAACTGCCTCCCGGTTGTTTCCGGAACCCAGGCCACCTGCAACCAAACCTCTGCTCTCATCAAAAAAGTAGGAATCACGGAGTCCGGTTGCCATTTGTTCAAGGCTCTTTGTAGTCCATGTATTACCACCGTCAGTGCTCTTTACAAAGTTTGCAAGTGCGTCAAATCTGCCACAGCCATAAATGAACTGATTGTTGAGTATATGAATACATTCAAGTCCACCGGGTACAGGATTGGGAAAGTTTGTAATTCGCACAAGGTTAGCTCCGCCGTTAGTTGTTTTGAACAAATTGTAACTTCGGGAAGATATCCATCCTGTATTCTCATTGATGAACTCTGCATCTGTAAATCCCCCGATTACTATTGAATCAGTTTTTAACCAATTGTATCCACCGTTTGTTGTTCGATAAATATTTCCGTATGTATGTATCAGCCATCCAGTATTCGGATTGATGAAATAGAGATCATGAAAATTTGCAGAATTATAAATACCGTTTAGCTGATGCCACAAAGCGCTTTGCGCCTCTGCAACTGAAGCCGAGGATGTTAACATCATTGACAGAAGCAGACATTTACAAAAAAGCTGCCTCAATTGAATTCCTAATTTCAATGCTTTCATTTCTTTAAATCCCCCTTTCTAAAAATGTTCGCTCGCCTTAAATATCAGTCCCTCATTTTGACTCAGGACATTGAATGCCGATTACCGAACAATTCATTGACGGTGGCGGCGGACCATCAAAGAAGTCCCATAAATTAACGCAGCATTGACTGTCAATCTGAACATCACCTCCCGAACAATAGACATGATAGGTTGGCGTTGTTGTACTATCAGGATTATGCTCGTTACAGCATGGATCAAGGAGTAATGCGTAAACCTTTTCATTATTTCCGGATATTATTTGGAGAGGATCTTGATTGTTGCAGGATTGAATGCAAACACTGGCAGTAAGCAGCAAGGCCGAAAGTATGGAGATTACATTTCTCATAATTCAACCTCCTTAAATTTGTAAAAACTACCCTTGCCTCTCAAAAGATGAAATGCATTTTTCTCCCCCAATTAAAATTGGCAAATACATTCTTGATTATTGAAAATCCTGGCCTGTTTTTTGCCGTTATTGTTCCCAAAAGTTTGCTTGAAAGCATTTCACAAAGTGTGATAAGCTCAAATGCAAACTTTCCGCGAAGGGTGACCCTTCTGACCGCAGACGGCATTACAACAGCAATCCATGCAGGCAGGTACTGCGTTCGGGAACTTCAACAGCGGCGGAAAGGAAATAACATTTTGTGTTCATTGTATTGAGTCGGCGGGCAAATCTGCGGGGACGAAAAACGGTCTGTTCAACTCAAAGATACAACTGATGTTGCTATGTTTGCAACAAAGGTCTGATCGTGTTCAGTGAAGATCATTGTCGGTTCGTATTTCAGTATTACCGCTTCGAGCTGCTCTCTGCTGAATATGTCGAGATTGTTCAGCGGTTCATCCCAGATGAACAGGTCAACCGGATTCAGGAATGACCTGCACAGCTCTATCTTTTTTATCTGCCCCTTGCTGAAAGTTTCAAGCGGCCGCTCAAACAATTCTCCCCAGGCTCCCATTACTCCCATTATATTTCGGAATCTTGTTTCATCGATTTTCTCCCTCTTCAGAAGATCTCTGAGCAAACCCTTTTCCCAAAGAGGATTTTGCCTTGAGTATGATACAGCAACATGGTTTGGCTTGTAAACAATACCCGAATCCGGTTCAAGCTCGTTCATCATTATTTTCAGCAAACTCGTTTTCCCGCAGCCGTTATCTCCTATGATCGCGATCCTCTCTCCTTTAAACACATCGATTGAAAAATTGTCAATGATGTTTCTGCCCTGAATCCTGAGCGTGACATTGCTTAATGAGATCAGTTTGTCCGTTGAGGTTCTTGCCCGGAAAATTTTCAACCGTCTCTCATCTTCAACATTTTTCAGGAGAGATTTCTTTTGCTCGAGCTTCTCGTTTATTCTCTTCTCTATCTGCAAAGCACGCTTCATTTGCTTTGCGGATTTTCTTCCGACAAAGCCTTTGTCATAAGCACCGATCTTTTCCTTTTCTTTCTCATCTGCCCACTTCCTCCTGTTCTTTGCAGCATTTTCAAGTGAAGTCACTTCTCTCCTGAGATTCTCATTCTTCCTGAGTTCAAACTCTTCTTCAATATCCATGTTGAATTTCCATTGCGAGTAGTTGCCCTTGTTGATTCTGACATCGCTCTTGTTTATTGACATGATATGGTCAGTACACAGATCCAGGAAATGCCTGTCATGTGAAGCAATGATGAATCCATTCTTAGCGGAAAGATAATCCCCCAATATCATCCTTCCTTTCATATCAAGATGATCGGTAGGTTCATCAATGAGCGGCAATGATCCTTTCTTAAGGAACAATGCTATGATGAGCGCTCTCGTCTGTTCTCCTCCGCTTAGCGTGCCAAAACTTCTTTGCAGTAGACCGGTGTTCATTTTCAATCCCGCAAATTCTCTTTCTATCAGCGAGTCAATTTCATATCCGTCAGCTGATTCATATTGTTCAAGAATGCTTCCGTATTCCAAAATGCTTCTTTCATCACCGGCAGCAAGCAGTTCCTTCATTTTCGTTTCTAAATAGGAGAAAGGTGCAATACTTTCCTTTATTACAGTAAGCGTTGAACAGTGAGGCTCAAGAGGCACATATGGGAAATAAAACGTGCTTATCCCGGGCACGATCTCTCCCTTCACCGGCTGAATGTCCTTAGTGATGAGTTTCAGAAATGTGGTTTTGCCTCTCCCGTTCTTTCCCGTAAGTCCGAGCCGCCAGGAAGTATCGATGTTCAGAGAGAGATCTTCGAAAACCATATCTTCTGAATCGGTATAGCAGAATGATACAGAGTTAAAACTTATCAGACTCATGGCAGTTCTTTTTTAAATGTTCACATTTCTTGCCGGCATAAAATGACCGGCAATGAGTAAGAGTTGAATCTATGTTGGCAGAATCTTTCCCGTGCATGGCGGAATCTCCCAAGGGAAGGCAGAATCCTCCCAGGGATTGGCGGAGTCTTGCATTATCG
>JAIBBK010000016.1 GCA_019694675.1 Ignavibacteria bacterium | reverse complement strand
TGGATTATTGCTTGACATTTTTGTGCGACTTGCCAAGCGCCCTCAATTTGATTTTGTTTGGGAGATATCTTTAAGTAACGGAAAACAGATCTTTGTGGATGTGGACAAGAATGACAGACGAAGTTTTGAATTCGCGCTCAGTTACAAGTGGCACGACAGGGGGTTGAGAAAGCTCGAGAATATTCTGAATGACAATGTTGATCTCAAACGTTCGTATATTGATGTTGGTGCAAATCTTGGACTTAGGTCATTATATTCATTGTCGCTTGGAAGGAAGACCGTGCTCTTTGAGCCAAACAAAAACCTTAGGGAATTCACGCAAAAGCTCTTCGGCAAGAATGGGTTTGACAATTTCCGGATCCTCAACCTGCTTCTCTCAGATCAAAAAGGGACAGCAAAGTTCTATCTTTCATCAAGCAGTTACCTTAGCAGTGTTGACGTGAAACATGCAATGTCTGATCCTTCCGGCGGCAATGTTGAAGAGGTCATTGTCGAAATGTCAACTCTGGATGACTTCATGAATGAGCATTTCAAATACGAAGATCCGGGGATAATCAAAATAGATGTGGAAGGTCATGAGTTTGAAGTCCTTCAGGGAGCAGTCCGGAGCATAGATTGCCACCGGCCGTATCTTCTGATCGAAATACTTAAGACTGATTCGCACTTCCCGGAGATCCTTTCAATGCTGGGGGGGATGGCGTACTGTTGCTACAACATTTCAAGAGATCTGCCATTGACTCTTACGATGATAAACAGCCTGCCGGAGTTTGAAACAGACCGCAGGAGCGACAATTATCTGTTTTCTCCCGGCGAATTTAATATGAGAGAAGCGAAGATCGTCTAATGAGAAAAAGTAATCAATGAGGGGAACTGACGCAGTTTCAATAATAATTGTAAACTACAATACCGCTTCTTACATAAAGCGCTGTCTCGCATCGATCCGCAACAACATCGGTTTTGATAATGCGGAAGTCCTGATCGCCGATAACAATTCTCCAGAGCGTGACATTGAGAAGATCACGGAGGAGTTTCCGGAAGTCAGGCTAATATTCAGGAAGGAGAACAGCGGATTTGGCGATGCATGCAACGATGCCGCCGGCAAGGCAGAGTGCGGGGTCATCCTTTTTCTTAACCCTGATACTGTATTGCGCGATGATTCAATTCTCCGGTTGCGGTCACTGCTGCACACTGATCCCGAATCGGGAATTGTGTCAGGATTGCTGACTGACAGCAATGGAGTGCCGATGTATTGTTTCAATGAATTTCCTGATCTGAAATGGGAATTCTTTCAGACATTCGGGACTGGATACGAATCTCAGATAAGAAAACTGCTGAACAGAGAAGAGATCAGGACCGGCAAGAGATTTGAAACAGACTGGTTCCACGGTGCATTCCTAATGATGAGGAAGGATGATTTTCAAAGGGCTGGCGGTTTCAACAAGCAGTACTTTATGTATTTTGAGGATGTCGAACTTTGTTACATCTTTCAGAAGGTGCTGAGGCTGAAGAACATCTGCGACCCTGCCGTAAGGATTGGCCATGCAACACAATCGTCTCTGGAAAGCGAGACTTTGGACAACATCAGGAATTTTCACATGCACAGGGGAAAATTGATCTTCATCAGGAAATACGGCTTCGTAAGAAGAATGATCTTCCGGATGCTGGGAATTATGAACGTGACAATGCGGGCATTGCTCCTTGGGATCTGGCCCAAATACAAAGGACAAAGAACACAGAAGCTTCATCAGTTGCTGAATATTCTGAGACTGTACATCAGTCCGCGTTATCTGGAAAACAGCAAGTTTGAGTACATCAGAAAATGAACAGTGAATTGAATTTGCCACAAGCCGGAAAGTGAATATTCTGAACATGATCCTGATCTCTTCCCGATGGCAAAACAGCCACAGGAAGGCAATGTATCAGGAACTGCAGAAAGCGCTCTCAAAGTGGAGCGATGTTGTGTTTGTCCAGGCACCTTATTCAGCCATTGTGCACGGAGCAATGAAGCGGAACAGCTTCAGTAAGTATGAAGATCATAATGAGGCACAGGATTTCCCGTTGCAAATAATGACTCCGAAAGTGATCTTTCATAACAAGATATGGAGCAAGTCGGGATCTGCATACGGAATTGACAGCAAGCTGATCTCATCACAGCTTAACAATTACATTGAGGAAGAGCATAGCGGTAAGCATGTTATCTTATGGGCTTGTCACCCTTTTGACCATAACTATCTGAGAAATGTGAAAGCCGCCATCAGAGTCTATGATTTCTACGACAATTTCAGCTATGATGAGAATGGTGAGCTCAATGCTCTTAAGGACAAGCTTAACAGAAAGCTGATACGCAGTACAGACATAGTATTCTGCACGAGCAAGACGATGTTCGGTTATGCACAGGAACTTGGAGCTAATGCAAGGCTGATTCCTAACGGATATTCAATGAACAGGGAAGAATCAATTTCTGCAGGCATGTTCCCTCAGGGAGGACACATAATCGGTTACATAGGCACAGTACGCGACTGGATTGATTTTGATCTTATAAGCAGCCTCCTTTCCGGACTTGAGCCCGGGCAATACCTGGCGTTCGTTGGCCCAGTTGCACCAAATGTGAGGGAAAATGTTAGAAGACTTAAAACATCGGACAAGTTCATACATATCGGCGAAGTGAAATACACGGATGTGTTTTCATACATCCGTTCATTTTCTGTCGGCATTATCCCTTTCAAGAGGAACAAGTTCACGGACGGAGTCTTTCCCAACAAATTCTTTGAGTATGTGGCATGCGGAATTCCGATCGTATCAACAAACCTGCCGGACATTAGCGATCTGAGAGAGTTTGTAAACGTTGCAGATTCGGCCGGCGAATTTGTTGACATGTGCAAGTCAGATCCCCGGAAGCTGATCTTTGGCCGCAGTTTTTATGAGCATTTGAAGACCGAAGCGACCTGGGAGAACAGAGTAAGAAGAATGGAAGAATGCCTGATGAGATCAATTGAGGAGAAGGCTGTTCAGATTTGAGTGTTGGGTCTGAACTTATCCTAGTAAAAACAAACGTTGCTCAAAAGTTGAATGCGCTTAAGGCGGAATGCAACTCTGCTTAAGCGGATCAATCAAATCAAACTAATCACATCATGAAAATAAAAACATCCGGGAAGTTAGCCCTGATCCTGTTATCTCAGCTTATTTTATTCTCTCTGGCGTTCCGATACGAGCCGGAAGATAATTTCGAATGGAAGCTAACATTTGAGGATCAGTTTGACACGTTTGACAAGAACAGGTGGCTGACCCACCATGACAACGGAGGACGTACAATCTGGTCAAACAAAGAACTGGAATTCTACAAGGATGAAAATGTGGTTGCTGAGAACGGAGTAGTCAAACTGATCGCAAAGAAAGAGTCGTTCTTTGGAAAGGACCCGTTCGGTGAAAAGCAGTTTGATTATTCTTCAGGCATGATAACGAATGCAAACAGCTTTGTGCAGGCTTACGGTAAATGGGAAATGAAGGCAAGATTTCCTTTCAAGAAGGGCTTTTGGCCTGCATTCTTCATGGTGCCAAAGCAAAGGCCGTCGCTTCCGGAGATCGATGTGTTCGAATACTTCGGGATAAACAAAGACAAGATGTGGCTCAATCACCACTGGGGCATTGACTATCCGAACTATTCCG
>JAIBBK010000077.1 GCA_019694675.1 Ignavibacteria bacterium | reverse complement strand
CTGCAGATCACTTCAGCAGAGTCATTTTGCGTACGGCAGACTGGTCTCCGGCATTGAGCCTGTAGAAGTAAGTTCCGCTCGGAAGTCCCGTGCTGTTGAAAACAACAGAATGATAACCGGCGCTCATAAAATCACTCTTTATAACTGCCGATTCCCTTCCCGACATGTCATACAACTTCAGCTCCACCTTTGAATCGAACGGAAGCGCGAATTCAATTAAGGTCGAAGGATTGAACGGATTCGGATAGTTCTGCGACAAGCTGAATTCCCGAGGAATTCCAATCACAACTTCACCTGCAAGATAATGATAGTCAAAGTTTCCGTTGTAGTCAATCTGCTTAAGCCTGTAGGCAAACTTTCCTGTGGCGAGGGACCTGTCCGTGAAGGAATAGTTCCTGTACTCGGAAGTTGTGCCGCTTCCGACCACTTTTCCGATCTTTGAGTACTGCAATGGAGAACCTTCGTTCACTGCTGCTCTTTCAATTTCAAATCCGGCATTATCAACTTCAGACACTGTGGTCCAGTTCAGAGAAACATCCCTGCCTGAAACGCCTGCAGTGAATGAAGCGAGCTCGACGGGCAACGGGAAGTCAAGATTGTTTCTGGATATACCGCCGTTGTTTCTCACCGCCCAGATGTATCTTCCTCTCGGAGAAAGCGACATGTGGTAATACACTCCTGAACCTGCAGTGTAATCTGATGACCAGTTTGTACCGTCGTTTGTCGAAAGGTAAACTGAACTTCCTCTCGAGTAATACCATGTGGAAGTGTTCCCGCCTACAATTGCCGAAATATCTCCCGAACCGATTGCTCCGGCATTAACAAACGATGCGCCGCCGTCTGTGGAATATAGCAATCCTGCATCCCCGCCCGTCATCAGTCTGCTGTTGTCATTCGCCCATACTGCGTAAGTGTTGGATACTCCCGTTGTAGGAAGGTCTGCTGATGTACCGTTTGTGAACAACTGTACGAGCTTGGTGCTGTTTGTCCCTGCCCACAGCCATGTGGTCGGACTTGAAGCGAAACAGGAGTTGTTCCATCCTGCCTCGCCTGACGCCGCCGGCTTGTAAAGGCCTGTGGAATCCCATGTGGTACCGTAATCTGTACTTGCAAACCATGTCCATCTGCCGCCGACAGGATCGCCTACCAGCCCGTAGTATCCCGGGAATCCTTTGTAGCCCTTGATCGCGTCAATGAATCCGCCGCTTTGAATAAATGTAACTGTCCAGCTTGCGCCACCGTCTGTGGTCTTATAGACTTTTGCATCCGAGCCGTCAAGCCCGGCAACAAGAGCATTGTTTGCATCAATGCCTTCGATCGTGTAGAGACTGACCAAACTGCTCGGGAATGAGGTCTGTACCCAGTTCACACCGGAGTTTGTGGTACGAAGCACAACGCCGTCATCCCCGCAACTCCAGGCCACAAAATCGTCAACGGCCGACACTGACCAAAGAGTTGTGCTTACGCCAGACGTCTGCTCTATCCATCCGGCTGATGCAAAGCTGAAACAGAAAAAGATCGGGATGAGAAGTAGAAGGTTTTTCATTGTGTCTCCCTTTCAGTAAGTTTTTTTAATAATTAATTCGAATCTATCTAAGGAGTATTTTGGGGACTACTGATTAGACTTGTTTAAACTTATGCATATTCGATTTAATGCGCAATATGCAGAACGGTTTCACATATATTTATTTGTATACAAAATATTAAGGATTGTGCCGGACAAAACTCCTCTGTCAGATTCTTCCGGCAGATGCTGCCGTATACCGCCGGACCGAAACCGGCGGCAGTGGTTAAGTTCACCAAATGAAGAAGCGCCGGATCTCAGTTCTTCACAAACACCATAAGTTCAACATCGCCTTCATATATTTTCAGCCTGTCGCCTTCTAATTTCCATCTGTTGGCTGTTTCAAGATTACGCACAAACTCCTGCTCATAATTTCCGGGACAAGCCATCTTTGTCATGCCAGCGGGGCCGAAACTGATGCTGATAGCATCGGCTTCATACTTTCCCATTAGATTGTTACAGCCGTTACTTCCGGAATACTTTTTATCTGCAGTGAAGAAGATCAGCCTGGGCTTTCCTTTCATGTAGCCTTCTGCATTCACAGGATTTCCCTTTGTGCTTTCGAGCACCCAGGTTCCTTCCAATTGCTCGGGTGATTGCGTTTCGGTGCTTCCGGTTTCAACATCCGAAGCTCTTTGATAGACAAGCGTAGTATTGTCGGGATTTGACAGGATCAGCATTTCATTTTCTATTTTGTACTGAGTAGTGGAGTTCAGTCCCTTCAGAATATCGGCTTCACGCATTTGCTCGGGACATGCCATCAGAGTTGATGCCATCCTGTCGAACCTCATGTAACCGTCCTCCTGAAGCAAAGGGCCGTTAATGCGATTGCATCCTGCAATTCCGCTGACACGCATTTCATTGACATCAATTTCCAGGAACGGGACTTTGTCTCCGTAAGCAGTTGCAACTATTTCATCCGATCCGATCATTTTCAGCATCCATTTTCCGTTAAGCGACTGATCGGGAATGTACCTCCCGCAACCCGAGTAAGTTGCGGCAGAACTGCCTCCGGACGGAACAGCATTCACTTCAACCCTGAAACTGAATTTGTTTCCGGACATATCATCAGTGCATTCCTGCCTGTAGATGCTTACAGACAGCGAGCCCGACTCACCTTCCGCATCAAGTCTTTTCACATCGGCATCCATTGCCTTGCTGACTCTTACTGGGCCTGTGTTTATGGTAAATTCCGACATCTTGTCAAACGACATTGTGCCGTCCCGGTTCACTCTGAGTGACCAGAAAGGCTCATTGCCCGTTGCATAGAATGAGACGCCTTCGCTGTACAATCTTTTGTTAAAGTCCGTTGAGTCACCGGCGGCAGTGTCCGATTGCCCGGCTGTGGAGAGCTTTGCCGAAAATGCAAGACCGATGATCATCAAAAAATAAAAGCCGCTGATCATTTTTTTGTATTAGGTTTTTGTTATGATGGATAGTTATCGGCAAACCTAATGAATTGTTCCAAAAGAAAAAGCCCATCTCAGTTGCCTGAGACGGGCTTCCCTCATTGAATCAAATCTTATGAATCACATTACGGCCTGAGGACGCCTACGAAGTTGAATGCATTGTTGTCGGCAAAAGAAATATCCGAACCGTCAACTGAATCATCTCCGTTCAGATCGGTTGGTACATAACCCGAAACAAAATTGAATGCATCATTGTCAATCAAACTAATGTCGGCACCGTCAACTGTTCCGTCCTGGTTAGGATCACCAGTATATATGGAGTAGTCACTTCCAACCAAGACCTGATTGCTTCCATAAGCCTGCGATGCAGAGCTGGTAAAATCATAAGCAAGAGAACCTGAACTGAAAGAAGGTGTTGAGCCCGACCAGGTTTCAATTGAGTTTCTGTGCTTTACAACGATGTAATATCCTGTGCCGTTTGCAGCATTATAAAAAGCAAATGAGTTAGGTGTTCCCAGTCCTGCAAGGCCCCTCATGGATTCTACAACATCGTACGGAGCAGTATTCTTTCTCAATTCAACCGTGACCGTGTCTTTCAGCCCGTAAGCTTCAAAATTCACGGTAAGACTGAGTGTCGAAAGAGTCAATGGCGTACCGGCTTCATCGGCGCCTTTGTAAGTTTTCAGAGCGCCTCTCGTATTGCCGTCAATATCATTCATTACTACGGCAAGCGGCGGTGCGCCAAGGTTTGCATCGTCGCCAACTGAACCGCCGGCAAGATGCAGGTCACCGGTTGAAGTGTTAGCAAAAGTTCCTGCAGCTGAATTCGAATTCATGTCCTGCCCAGTAGCAGTTCTCCATGAAGCAAGTGTCTGGCAGAGAGTTGCAGTTCCCTTGAGTCCAATGTATGAGTTTGCACCCCCGGGGACGTAGATATTGTTATACGTTCCTGTGTAGAATGCATTTGTCAGATTGGCTTCATTAATGCCGTAACTTCTTGCTCCTGTATTTGAGACAATTGCGTTGATGAAGATATTGTTCTTTGCCTCTATGTTAACGCCTCCGGCAAATGTGCCAAATGCGGCAGATGTATAATTCGCATTTACAGGCGCATCCATGTAAACAGTGTTGTGATACCATCTTACAACTCCGCCGCCGCCCTGCTGCGTTGACCGGAGTGCAACCAAACTGAGAGTAGTGCTGGCCGTGGTAAGGTTAGCTCTCTTTACGCCTGAGACGAAGTTGTTATATATGGTTAAGTTACCTGAAACCAGGCCACTGCCCTGGATACCGCTTGGCCTTGGTGTGGAGCTTGTCGTGTGTGCAGTAGAAACTTCCTTGATCACGTTATTGTAGATATTTCCTGTGCTGTTCTGTCCTGAAATTCCGAGAGGCAAAGCTGTGCTTGTAGGATGAAATGCCTTTACGGAAGCAACAGTGTTGTTGAAGATCGCGGCATTTGCACAATTGCTGATGATAATTCCAATAGGAGAACCGGATGTGCCTGAAAGACTGTCGCCTATGGATACGGTCTGACCAAAAACACAATTGCTGATCTCAATATTGTCTTCGGTAGGCACTGCCGGCGCAGTAAGTCCAAAGACGCCAATACCTCTGTCAGACCTGTCAACCTTTACGTTCTGATATTTATTGTTGCTGTTGGATTGCGTGGCTGTTAACACAGTTGATTGAAGTATGCCGTGCGAGAATCCGGGAGCTCTGCCGCTTCCTCCCAGCAGGATATTCGCTCCTTTGATGACATTGTTTGTGGCGCCGTCAGCATCTCCATTGTTTGTCACATAATATCCGTACTCAACCTGATTGGCAATAGAGGTACCTGCATCAGTGACATCGATATTCTCAAAAGTAACCCAATCCGCACCTGCCAGAGCAATAGCGTAGTTATTTGTAGCGGAAGTACCGACAGGATTGACGTTGACTCTTGCATCACTTACCGGACCTACAAACTTAACCGTGTTTGTACTGCTTGTTCCGTTGATCGTGAATAGAGTAACCACTTCAGGATAATTTCCGCCCGCAACTGTTATTACAACAGGACCGTTGACGCCGTTCAGATTCAGAGCAGTGTCGGCCTGCAGGAAATTCTGGAAATTGGTTGAAGAGATCGGCTGGAATGGATCAATCGTATAGTTTCCTGACAAAGGAACCGCAGCCTGTGTTGACTGATTTCCTGTTGCCGCAGATGTGCTGAACTTTGTTTCGTTAGCAGCCCAAACCTGAAAATAATAGAGCGTACTTGGCAG
The DNA here is from genome assembly GCA_019694675.1 of Ignavibacteria bacterium. Lineage (GTDB taxonomy): Bacteria > Bacteroidota > Ignavibacteria > Tepidaquicellales > Tepidaquicellaceae > JADJAH01. Next base: position 13,749 of record JAIBBK010000077.1, on the reverse strand, counting down.
AAGTCCTGTAATTCCAACGCTTGTTGCATTCGCCGCAGCAGAACCTACGAAAGAGAAGTTGACATTGTCAGTAGAGATATAGACCGGGAAACCAACCTCGTCTGATGAATTATCAGTCCAGTTCAGTGTCATTGCGATCTTTGAAACACTTGTGAAATTCAGTGCAGTCGGGGAATTCGGCGCTGACTGTGACGGGACAGTAAACGAGATCATTGAATTTGCTTCAGGAACTGTTGCAAGTGAATTAGATGCAGTGTTGCTGAACGTGGCAGAATTCACAGTTTGCTGAGTTAGAAGTTCGGCCGCGGTCGGAACTGCGCTCAATGTTGCCGCATTGATTCCGCATGAGTATGTGTATGTTGCAGTACCGGCAGTCATAGTTCCGTAGATGAATTCAATATGCCCGTCCGATTCATAAAGCTTGACCTGAAAATTCAGATCAGGAGTCGTGTTTGCGGAATAATCCATGCTGATCCATTCCACGGTAAGCACGCGGTTTCCGGCGCTTCCTTCAGTCTTGTAAACTATGCTGGATGCAAGCGCAACGACCTGGAGGTCCTCATACATCGGCGCAAGTGTGTGAAGCGTTCCGGTTGATGAAGAAAACTGCGTATTCTGATATCCGTAAGATGCAGTTCCTGAGCCGGTTGCGGTGGATGTTGTGTTGAAAGTTATGAACCCTGATGTAGAGACTCTGAACGATTCAGACCTTACACCATTGTAAACAAACGGAAACCCGATCGGAAGATTATTACTCATGTTATCGTCAATGTTTGTGGTGTTTCTCCAAGACGATATTGTATTCGCTCCGGTGAGCGGTGTGTACGTTATCCCTGTAGTTCTTGATACTGAATAGAGATTCACAGCATCTGTCAGTACAGGTCCTCTGGAGTTTCTCGAGGTTTCCTTCAATACTTTTGGTGAAGGCTTCAGATCATGGAATGTTACGACATTCTTTTCTGAAACCGGATTTGGAACCGGCTCTTCCTGAGCGGAAGAGAATCCTGCCGCATAAACCAAAAAGCATATAAGCAGAAGGACAAAGTGGTACTTGGGTGTTTTCATAATTATAATTTTTAGTTCATTTAAAATTAAAGAAAGATATCCAATATGTAAAATGACTTTTTTACACTTTTATTCATACGCATTGCCCCATATTTAAATTAACCATGGAGTGAGTCCGAAGTGATTCGTTGATTCATAACTAAAGTAACCGTAGAATGGAGTATAAACTGCGGTCAATATTATGAGCAATGGAGCAAGATCAGAGTATCTATCAAACATACGCGAGAGATACTTGAATTCCGAAAAGGAAGGAAAGCATAATATCCTGGACGAGTTTATCAGGGTATGCAAACATAACAGGAAGTATGCAATACGTAAGCTTAACAGGAAGCCTGAGTTAAGACGTTCAAAGAGGGTGAGCAAAAGAGGACAGAAGCCCAGATATTATTCTGAGGAGTTGGCGGATTCTTTGAAGTCGACATGGAAAACATCAAATCTTATATGTTCAAAACGTATGAAAGCAATGATAGCGGAATGGCCGGGGTGGTATAAGAAGGATGCTAAGAGTTTGAGCATAGAAACTAAGGAGTTGTTGCTAAGTATATCAGCATCGACAATCAACAGGATACTTCCTCCATATCGCAGCAGGTATGAGAAGCGGGGCTTATGCACAACAAAGCCGGGCAGCATTTTGAGGAATCTAGTTCCGATAAAGACAAACCAGTGGGACGAAAGGCGTCCGGGATTTGTAGAAGTGGACACGGTTGCAAACTGTGGGAGTTAAGTCTCCGGAGAAATTGTAAACACGTTAAGCATGGTGGATATAGGGACTGGATTGAAGTTTTTGAAATGCTAAATGATCTGTACCGGAATGAGTTGTATTAATTTCCGAATCTCTTCATACCCACGGCAAAACTGATAGAGAAGGAACGAATTGGTTCAGAGATCAAGAAAATACATCCTCAACCCAAGAGACCGTATGAAAGACTCAAAGAAATGAGACGCCTTCGCTGTATAATCTTTTGTTAAAGTCCGTTGAGTCACCGGCGGCAGTTTCCGTTTGCCCGGCTGTTGAGTGCTTCGCCGAAAATGCAAGACCGATGATCATAAAAAATAAAATCCGCTGATCCCTTTTCTGTATTTGGTTTTTGTTATGATGGAAAGATATAGGCAAACCCAAAGAAATGTTCCTAAATAAAAAGCCCATCTCAGTTGCCTGAGACGGGCTTCCCTCAAAACATCAAATCTTACGATCTGATTACGGCCTTATGACGCCTACAAAGTTGAAAGCATTATTTTCAACATATGAACCGTCTGTAGCATCCACAAAGCCGTCATTGTTGACGTCTGTCGGCACGTAGCCGCTGACGAAATTGAAAGCATCATTGTCAACAGCGCTTCCGTCAGAAGCATCAACAAATCCGTCCTGATTCACATCTCCACCGTAGCAACTGGCATCACCGCCTACTATGACCTGATTGGAACCATAGGCTTGTCCTGCGGAAGAAGTGAAGTCATAACTTGCATCTGCCGTGAACGAAACAGGATTTGCGCTCCAGGTCTCAATCGAGTTTCTGTGTTTCACTACTATATAGTAGCTTGAGCCCAGATTTACCTTTGTAAAGTTCAGTGTCGCACTTCCGCTCGCATCAAGGATACCTGCAGCAGCGTCAACTATTTCATAAGGAGCTGTAGCAGCTCTGAGCAATACGGTTATCGTATCGCTTGAGTTTGATGACGGAGGTGCGTCCGGAGTAATTGCTTCAAGAGAAGCAGTAAGTGTGAGTGATGTTGCATCACATGAAGCATTGAGCCTGTTGGCATTCGGTCCGAACTGCACTGCAACTGATGATGTTCCGTTGAACATTATGCCGGCCGGGCTTACAGGATATGCACCTCTGTAATATGTATTCACACCTCCGGTAGCGCTTTGGATACCGATGATGTGAGCATTAAGCCCGTCGGACAAATAGAAGCCCCTGAAGTCAGAACCTGTTTCGTCATAATTGTACTGAACAAGGAACCTCGAATCGGCAGAGTAGCCGGGATCTGCAAGATCAATCACAACCTGATACGTTACATAGTCTCCCGTACCGATAGGAAGGTACTCCGGTATTCTGCTGTAGGTGATAACAAGCTGATACCCGTTGATCTTGTAGCTGACTCTGTTAGTAGGATAGTTCGCATTTGCTGTAAGATTCATATCCATCCACAGCGAGTACAGGGTCGGCCTGTTTGTAGAGTTAAATGCCGGCGAGAAGGATGTCAATCCGGCCTGCCTTGAAAATCCGACAACACCGTTAGTACCTACAAAGAAGGAGTCGTATGCAACACCTCCAAGCCTGATCTGCTTTCCGGCCGGAAGCCTAACTGCCCAGTATCCGTCATCAAGCGAACCTGTGAAAATTCCGGTGTTTGCGTTCACACTATTTACACACAGGCTTATGCTGCCGGCAGTATCTTTCCAGCAATAATCAGGCTGAGAAGGAGCTCCTGATCCCGGGAATGAATTTGAGAATGAGAATCCGCCCGAAGTCCCGTAGTTGAAGTTCTGAACGGAGAATGCTTTTGTGGTTGTATCATTGTTCGGGTTTGTATCAGTGCCAAGCTGTGAATATGCTTTTGCAGTAAATGAACCCGTGGAGCTTGCCGTGTAGGGGTCAAATGTGACTGTGGTTGTACTCAGTGACGTTAGCGATGTAACAGTCTTTGTACTGATGTAACCGCCGGGATTGATCGTCATTGTAACGTTGAACGTCTGAGTATTGGAACCGTAGTTTGTAACCTGTGCGGTCGGGTTGAAAATCGAACCCTGGCCTTCCACAGCCGCCGGCCTTCCGATTGAAGCCGCGCCAACATCGTTAGCAGGAAGCGGAATCGGATTGGAAAGGTCATAAGCAACAACTGCAAGGTTCTGATGATTTACAATGAGAGCAGTTGTAGTTGTACCGTCCGTGGCAGTAATCTGCTGAACTTCAGCGCCTCCGGCAATACCTTCACTGACAGCCGGCCTGTAAATTACCCATCTTCCGCTTAGCGTTCCTGTAGAACCGGACAATGTGTAACGGATTATTTCATCTCCGCCGTTCGGGTTTGTATTTGTAATGCTCAACCTTGTTCCCTGATTCCACACCCAGAGATACGCAGTTCCCGGATTTGAAGTAGTATCAAAACCAAGCCCGTATTTTCCTGCGATTGAGTCAGAGGTTGCATTTACAATATTTGCAACAAGATTGCCAAGTGTATCGCGGCATTCAATGTTGCCCGTGAAGTTTGCATGCCAGAATCCCTTTCTGTTAGGATCCCATGCAATCGCTCTGTATGCAACTCCAGTATGGACATACTGCGCAACAAAGTTTCCGTTCAAATCCATCTTTACAAGTGTTGTAGTTGCCCTTCCACCCCACAGGAAGTTATTGCCAGAACCGTCCGGAGCAATAGTCAGGTCACGAATCTGACCGTAATAGGTGACGGAATCGGAAAATGTGCCGGGGCCTCCGCCCGTACCGTCATTGTTCCACCTGTACAAATAATTGCCAATGGTAGTATTCCATTTGTTGAGAAGATACTTTCCGTTGACTTGTATTGCTCCGACCGTTCCGGTAGGAGCTCCTGTCAGGCTTGTGACGTAGGTCCAGTTGTATAGTTTCGGATAAGGAAAACCCGCCTGCGGAATTGTGTCGTACTGAGTTACAGGGTTACCTCTTTGACTGAACTTGCCGTCGAAAATGAGTGATGATGAACTGGATGAATTGGGTGAATCATTTCGCGGATCGTCTATGACGGAAAAGCCATAAACGACAAAGCATACCATTAATAATGGTAATGCATAAATGAGAATCTTTGTCCTCATATTTGCCTCCTTTGATTGGTAGAAATTTTTCTGGAACTGGAGCAACATAAGAATCAAACTCAAAATTGTCAAATAACTTTTTTAAGAAATTCGAAAATAGTGGCAAACCTATTCTGAAGAATAGCCTTCAAATGAACCGTCGGTTAAGGCTCTTGTTTTTTTCACAAACCTCAAAAAAACTTTTTGAAAGTTAGAAGCGATTGGAGTAGTTTGCATAAGTTCTTTTAGACAATTCATGATCATGACAAGGCTAACCTGATGACTGCGTTTGCAGGCAAGGATCAGGACGAACAGAATGAGCACCATACGACACTATTAATCAAAACAAATGAACCTATGAAAATGCTGATGACACTTATGGCAGTGATGTTCATCATCACGGCAGACAGATTTGCAGGAGCGCACGGCCCTGAGCATACTCAGGACATGCACAAGTACATAACGCATCAGGCATGGGAACTTGTGAAGGCACACTTCCCCGGCGCGCACAACTCCGAAATGAACCGGAGGATCGGCGACTGGCAGGACGGAAGCCTTAACGGTTCCGGGCCATGGCAGAAGGGAAAAGTGGTAACCGGGGCTTTCCGGGAAGATGAAGAGGATGTGCTTTACGGTTACCCTTTCCCATACACTACAGCAACACACTTCTGGGATGCCGATCACGGAGACAATTCCGTATTCAATCCCCCGCCGCATAACAAGACATTTGAAAATGCATTCAGGAAACTTCAGTCGTTCTGGAGCGGCAAGGACGGATTCAGAGACTGGCTTGAGATCGGCCCGTTCTTCTGGAATCTGATACCTTATTACATCCGCGTCAGATATGATAGCCTGCACAATGCCTACAAGGATCACCACAAATTCCTTGTAACGCACTGGATGGATATCGGCACAGGAAAATGGTTTGCGGAAGTACCCCCGATGCCGATGATCCCGTTCCTCGTCAAGAATTCCAACAGTTACAGTTATGCCGAAGGTGAAGCGCTCGCAAAGCGGATCTGCTGGGAGATCGTAGGCAGGATGTGCCACTTAATTGAAGACTCCGGAGTGCCTGCGCATGCACACAACGATCTTCATCTCTTCGGAGACTATTTCGAATCGGAATTCATACCCCAGAATTACGGACATTACACGTGGAGCAGTGCTTACCAGCAGGGCGGGCTTGTGAATATCAACTACAAAGCGCATCCCCTGCGGTATGTAATTTATACTGCCAACCAGATCGCCGACAGATTTTCAAGTGATGACTTCGGAGGCGACGATATTATCATTTTTCCTGCTCAGTATCAGAACGAGAATTATCTCGAACACATAAGTCCGGCATACAACTACGCCGCATCAAACAATATTTCATTTACCACTCCCCCGCCCGGCCATGCTCCAGTAGCCGCGCATACTGCATTCAACTACACAATCAGAGCAGTTGCGGGCTTCCTTTGGTATGTATATAACAAGTTCGAGATCGCCACCGACACACCTCCTGACATATCCGGGTTCACTTACAATCTTCCCGATCAGCATCTCTTTACCGGAGAAACCCTGGAGATGACCTGTAATGCTACGGGCAATAACTTGAGCTATGACTGGGCAGTGAAGGTTTGCGACACAAACACTCTATGCAACAGAAACGTGTTCGGGCTTTCCGTCAACTACGTCGGAAATACGATCCGGATCAGCAACAACTACTTCCGCGGAAACTGGACATGCACCTTTTATGATTCGCTCTGCAGCGGCGGAGGAAGCGAAGTTGAAGATCCTTTACACTTCTTCGTAGGAGCAAGGGTCTATAACAACGCCGGCTCAGTGCGCAGATTCTATAAGCCAGAGAGACTCATCTCAATAAATCCCCTTCCGCGACTCAGGCCCGGCCCGTTCACCGGTTGCCCTGTATTAATGACGCATGACGGAATGAAATTCGCGGCGGAGAACAACATCCTGCACAAGTCGGAGTTTCCGGAGAACAAAGACAAGTTCATTTCGGACAAGCTGATCCTCAAGACGATTCCTGCTGTGAGCGCTTCAGACACTACAGTGATGATAGCGCTGCAGGAGAATTCCGTTGACATAAGTTACTTCGACAATGTACGGATGTTTGCAATTGACCACCCTGCCGGCACAGAGGTTGTCATAACCGACGACGGAAATCCGGCGCTTATCGAAGTGCAGAAATTCTCTTCACCTGTATATGCGGAATTTGAAGGGACTGATGTAACTGACCTTCTCGCTTATGAAAGTGGCGTCGGCAAAACACTGGAAGGAAAGCAGAAGCAAAATCTCATTGCAAAATTTGATCTGAACAAGGCAGTGAACGATACTCTTGCAGTAGTAATGAACGCCGAACCTCCGGACGAAGTGATTCCCGTTGTCAAAGATGCCGGCGGAATTCTGAAGATGTTTGATGATTCTGGAAATCTGATCTCAGAAGAAATGAGATTCGGCCTGCGGCAGTCGAGAAGCAAGATACTGGTACCTGCAACCGATGCACGCAACATGACATCACTTGAGATGACCTGGAGCCGCGACTTCGGAATTTCTTACCTGTCTGTTGTTCCTTTTACAAGGGCAGGTATGGCAATGGAAGAATTTGCAATGAAGTCTGCAGAAGACCTTCTCACCGGAGACGTAACGGGATTGCTGAGCTCTGAAGACAACAACTTTGCCGTGCTTGACAGCTCCACTCACCTGATACTTAAATTCAAACCAGTGATCAGATCAGTACCGCAGGGAAAGAAAAGATCCTACATGCTTTCAGCAACAGGAAGGTATACTAAGCCGCAGGGTTTTGACATTGGAGAGGCGGCGATTCAATTCAACGTTGAAGACAAGAAATTAACAGAAACAAAGATACTCCCGAACGTGCCGAATCCCTTCAATCCGGAGACAAAGGTGAGAATCACGTTAGCGGGTGATGCGGAGGTTGAACTGGCTATATATGACATTGCCGGAAGGATTGTCAGCAGGCTCAGTTCAGGCAGATTGAAAAAGGGCGAACATCAGTTCATTTTCGACGGCTCAGGAATCCCGAGCGGAGCATATTTCATCAGGCTCTCAACGGAAGGACGAAGCTATGTGAGGAAGATGATGCTGATCAAGTAAACCTGATTTCAATTATCCGTATCAGGCGAATGTCCGGGCAGTAAGCCGGGGCATTCGCCGTCTTGTTTTATGGAAGTTTGCATTCTCACCGGCATAATCACATTGAATAACCCCTTTAATACCTATATTTTGCCATTCAATGGATAAAGCATTTCTTGAAAGCATCTTCGGCAGGGCCGAAAGCTCCAGCATCTTTGTAATCGGTGATCTTATGGTTGACAGGTATCTGTTCGGCGATGTGAACAGGATCTCGCCCGAGGCGCCTGTTCAGGTCTTTGACATCAGAAGAAGTGAATGCAGGCTTGGCGGCGCCGCGAATGTTGCCCTCAATATTAAAAGTCTCGGATCCAATCCGTTCCTCATCGGAGTGACCGGGCAAGACAAAGATTCTGAACTTATGCAGGAGCAACTGTCTTTGCTCGGAATTTCAACCGAAGGGCTTGTGCCTGAAAACGGCAGGCCCACGACAAGCAAGACCCGGGTGATCTCGGATTCACACCATCTGATCAGGATTGACAGCGAGTCGCGTGAAGAAATTACAACGGAATCTGCAGACAAAATAACGGAGCTCCTCAAAACCAGGTCAAAGAACGGCGACGTGGTGATACTTGAAGATTACAATAAGGGTGTGCTAACAAAGGACCTTATCAGAAAAGTGATTGCTCTTGCCCGCAGTAAGGATCTGAGAGTGCTTGTGGATCCGAAGTTCGACAACTTCTTTGAATACCGCGACGTGTTCATCTTCAAACCAAACAGGAAAGAACTTGAAGACGCTTTGGGAAAGAAGGCAAAGGATCACAACAGCATTGACATACTCGCTGAGGAAGTGATGGAGAGGATAAACTGTGAAAACGTCATACTGACGCTTGGCGAGCACGGCATGCTGATACTTGAGAAGAACGACGGCACAATCAGAAAAAAGATAGTTGAAACGAAGGCAAGGAAAGTTGCCGATGTTTCCGGTGCGGGTGATACGGTCATATCAACTCTCGGTGTATGCCTCTCCGGCGGAGCATCAGTAATGGAAGCCGCCGTGATCTCCAACCACGCGGCAGGACTTGTAGTGGAAGAGGTCGGGATTGTTCCTGTGAAAAGGGACCCGCTCATCGCAAACATAACAGGAACGAGTTAAATGGTAGTTGAGAGAAGAAGCATTGCATCGTTTGCGGAAGAACTGAGAAGCTCCGGAAAGAAGATCGTATTCACCAACGGATGTTTCGATATTCTTCACAGAGGCCATGCAGAGTATCTTGCAGAAGCCCGTTCACTCGGAGATGCTCTGATCGTTGCAGTCAACTCCGATTCATCCGTAAAGAGACTCAAGGGTGAAGGCAGGCCTGTAAACACGGAAGATGACAGAGCATTCATGATCAATGCGCTGAAGCCCGTTGATGCGGTTGTGATATTCTCAGAGGACACGCCGTATGAAGTGATCTCAGAAATTGTCCCCGACGTGCTTGTAAAGGGCGGCGACTGGAAAGAAGAAGACATTGTGGGTTACGACATTGTAAAGAAGAACGGTGGTCTTGTGAAGAGCCTTAAATTCGTTGACAGCTACTCCACCACTTCCATCATTAACAAGATCTCTTCTGCAGAGCAGAAGCAGTAAGGCATTAGTCCGCTGATGAAAGATTCCGAAACAACTGACAGCAAGCAGGAAGGAAATACGCAGCAGAACCCGCCTGCAAGGAAAAAGAGCGGCAGTCTGTTAAGGAAACTCTTTGCGGCATTCGGGATCTTCATACTCTTGATCATCTCCCTGCTGATACTGATTCAAACCGATTACTTCAACTCAAAGCTGCTTACATTTGTACTGGAGAAGGCAAATGAAGGACTGGCAGGCAAGGATTCACGTGTAAACGCCGTTTCACTTGAAGGCAGTCTTCTGAGCGGGATTGAACTGAAAGGAGTGAGCATTACAGTAAAGTCAGATACGATGCTGAAGGTCAATTCACTGAAGCTTGACTATAACGTAATGAGACTGCTGTCAAAGGACATCGTTGTCAACGAACTTGTCCTTGACCATCCGCAGATCAATCTCACGCAGGTGAAAGACAAGAATGACAGTCTTATCTGGAACATCGGATATCTGCTGAAGTCGGATAAGGAAGAAGAGGACACAACCACATCCGAATTTGACTGGGGAATAACAGCGGGCAAGGTGAAGATCATTGACGGAGATGTGAGAATACTGAGGAACAAGCCGGAGGGTACAGATATCCGAAGCATCTCAATGCCTCAGATCGACACGCTCAGTCTGAGGAATCTTGACATAACCAATCTCAACCTTGAGCTTTCGGGAAACTACTTTCCGGACAGAAAAGATGTAACGATTGACAATATCAGCTTCAGGAGCAATTCAAAATTCAATCTTGACAGCCTGAGGTTATCAGCAGTGCTTGACGAGGAAGAAGAGGTAGCGACCGTCAGAAACCTGCGGCTATTGTCGGACAGATCCGACATGGTTATAAACTTCATACGTATGACTGATTTCAGTCTTAAGAAAGGAGTCAGCTACGAAGAGTTTGACAAGAATATGACACAGATCGATCTTGATGCGAAGCTGATCAATTTCGATGACCTTACATTCTTTCTGCCTGAGATCAATTTCCTTGACAGCACTGCCTCACTGAAGCTCTTTGCCGAAGGTGACTACGCCGACCTCAACATTATCAGCCTTGATGCGGCTCTTCCGAATTCAAAACTTAACTTCAGCGGCAGAGTAAAGAACCTTGACGAGCCTTCAAAGCTTTACTTTGACGTGAGAGGAAAAGACCTTGAGCTTGATCCTTATGATACGAGAAGAGTTATCCCCGGACTTCCCGTTCCGGATTACGGGTACGTTGGCAAAGTTTTCATACCGTATGCATCATATAAAGGAGAGCCGGACAACTTCGAAGCCGAGATCGACTTCAGAAGCGGTGTGGGAAACATAAGCGGCAAAGGAACGCTCGACCTCCGGGGGCAGGAGAGCATTTACAGCGGACAATTCGAAGCATACGGAGTTAACCTCGGGAAATTCCTGAAGAACAAAGAACTCGAGAGCAATATCAACGGTGAATTCAAAACGGCCGGCAAGGGGTTTGACTACAGGACAATGAGCGGGTTTCTTGATTACAGGATAAGAGGCAGCAGGTTTTACGGACAGAACATAAAGAATTCCGAAGGACGTCTCGACTTCAACAGAGGGAATGTGAAACTTGGAATAAATTACGCTTCAACCACTCTTAACACAAGGCTTGCGGGAAGCGTCAACATTTCAAACCTGAGCAACATTTCATACAGGCTCAAAGGCACAATGCGCGGACTTGACATTTCTTCATTCACAAAGACTTCATCGCAGAAGAGCAATCTCAACTTTGACTTTGACGTTAACGGAAGAGGCATTGAACCGGACAAACTGGCCGGCAACTACAAGATCGATCTCAAACCGTCTTCATATTCAGGCATTGTGATACCCGCAGGAACGCTGACATTTGAAACCGGCAGTGCGAATGCAAAGGACATAAAGCTAGATTCCGACATTGCAGATATAGAGGCGGAGGGAAACTTTTCTTTTGCAGAACTCTCGGGAACAATGAGCAAGAATCTCGACAATATTATGCTTGCATTCCGTGATACTCTGGGTTCTGACACGCATACAGTTTTCAGCATTCCCCTTTCGGATGCAGACTGCTCAGGATACAGTCTGAAGTTCAGGATCAATCTAAAAGATCCGGGAGGCATTGCTCAGTATCTTGACAGCGTTGATATCAGTGCAAAAGCCTTTATTCAGGGAAGCATCTCCGACAGTTGCGGAATATTTCATTTGAACGCCGACGGATATGTCAGCCGGCTGAACATCTCCGACTCGGCGGTGGCAAGCGATTCACTCGGGCTTAATCTGAGCATTGTGAATGACACGAGGCTTCCGGGATTTGACGGATTTTTTACAGACTTCCGCATGAGTGCTCCGCAGCTTATGCTGGCGGGTACGAGGTTTGATTCCACCGTAGCGGATGTGCGCATCGTTAACAACAATGATTCAATCCTTATCTCCGGACTGCTTGACAGCACAATGGGTTTCACTGCAAGAGCCTCCATCCGCGACTCGCTTGTTGCAGTATTCGATACGCTTATGGTGAATTTCGGAGACATCTCAATAATGAACAACCGAGACCTTGAGGTGAGGTATGTTGACAATGATTCGGCAAGAGGGATCGATTTCCGGAAATTCAACATTACCAGCCTCGGGCAGAGACTTTCGGTGAACGGGTTCTATTCAATTGATGATTCAAGTTCGCTCAAACTTACCGGAAAGAACCTTAAAGTGGAGACCTACTCGCTTCTCATGGGCAACCAGGTGATCGACTCTTCAAACACACTTCTCGGCAACATCAGAAACCTCGAGATCGAATATAGAGGAACAATGAAGGATCCGCAATTCAGCATAATCGCCATTTCCGATGTTCTGAGATACGGCTCCACAAAGATAGGCCGTCTTGACGCTGATGTAAGATATGAGAACGACAATGCAGTCTCCGACATAACATTTACAAATGTGAACAGTACGGGTGACTTCAAGATCAAAGGCAACCTTCCGATGATACTGACATTCGAGGATGATGCGGAAGATCTCGCAAGAAGAAGAAATGCACAGAAAGACAAGGATGTCAGTCTCATAGCAACCGCCGACAATTTTCAGATCAAGGTCTTTCAGCAGCTTCTTCCTTACACGAGGGGGCTGGAAGGCACGCTTGACGGAACGATAAGTATCCTCGGCAAATCGGAGGAGCCGAAGCTGACCGGAAACATGAATGTTGACTCAGGGAAAGTTGCGGTGACAATGACAAAGATGAAGTATGTGTTTGATGCAGACATTGAAACGGACAATGCAAAGATCTTAATAAAGAACTCGCACCTTCGTGTGCCTTATGAGCGCGAAAGGTTTATCTCCGCAACGGGCTATGTTGACCTGACCGGGTTGGTCCTGAACGACATAAAGCTTGAGATGGACGGCAATGTGAAAGCCTTTGACAGGGCGAACGGCCTCACTGAACTCGGCATTGACGGCGACCTGTGGGTTGGCAGCGGTAAACCGAAACTGACGCTTACCGGAAGCCAGGGGCGCTTTGACCTCCGGGGTAATCTGATCCTCATCAAAGGCAACGTTGTATTCAATCCCTTCATACAGGAAGTTTACAAGTTCTACGATGATGACTTCAGATACGGCATTGTAATTGACTCGATGCTCAAAGACGGCTCAGCGATCTCAAAGATAATTATGGATAAGAGCGACAGCACGCTTGTTCTTTCAAACAACACCATGAATCCGTTTGAAAAAATAATGTACATCTACAACGAGAAGCCTCCGGTGAAGAAAGTGGCAAAGGAGAAATCGGGCGCATTCATTTATAATGTCAACGTCACAACATCGGACAACATCTTCCTTCGCTTCATCGTGAACGAAAGGTCACAGCAGGAGTTCTTCGGAGAGATCACGACGGACCTTTTTGTTGACAACAGGGAGAATAATCAGATTGCGGCACGCGGCACCGTAACGCTCGGAAACAACTGTTACTACAGGTTCTTCAGAAAGTTCGATGCAACCGGCAAGGCGGTATTCACAGGCCCGGTGACGAATCCGTCACTTGACATAAAGGCATCTTACGAAGGGGTGCTGACTCAGACCAACACGCGCGGCTCGGGGCTTGTGGATGACGTTCTGATAACCATGGATGTGACCGGCCCTGCGATGAATCCGAAGCTAGACATCACAATAGAGAGGGGCGGAAGGAAGGAGACGGGCCAGAACG
>JAIBBK010000071.1 GCA_019694675.1 Ignavibacteria bacterium | reverse complement strand
TTATCTTGCCTCGCGCTCAAGTGGCGGAACTGGTAGACGCGCTGCATTCAGGGTGCAGTCCGAGAATTCGGGTGGGGGTTCGAGTCCCCCCTTGAGCACAAATAAATAAAGCCATGAGATTTGAAAAAGAATTGGAAACTAAAGGAGTTAACTCCGCGGACATCCGTTTGCGGGGAGAACGGGTCTATTGATGACGAAGAACTGAATTCGTTGCGGAATGAGCTGAGGAGCCTCAAGGCAAACTTCGATCTGCCGGACTTCATCCTCAGACTCCTTCACCTGAGAAACATCGTGTCGCCGGATGCTGTTAGAAAATTCTTCTACAGCTCCACCGAACACAAAAAGTCCAACCTCGACGAGCTTTACGATCCTTTCCTCATGAAGGGGTGTGAATCCGCCTGCCAAAGAATTGTCACTGCCATAGAGTCCAACGAGAAGATCATGATCCTCGGTGATTATGATGTTGACGGCACTTGCGGAGTATCTCTTTTCAGCATGTTCCTGAAGGAATTCGGAATGAATCCGGAGGTCTATATCCCCGACAGGATAAGCGAAGGATACGGGATCTCAATTGAAGCAATTGATCATGCCGAATCGCTTGGGATTAAACTCATTGTGTCAATTGACTGCGGCATTACTGCCTGTGACAAGGTAGCATATGCAAAGCAGAAAAGCATTGAGTTCATAATTTGCGACCATCACCAGCCGCCCGATAAGATCCCTGACGCTCTCGCCGTAATTGACGTTCACAGAAAAGACGATGAATATCCCTGCAAGGATCTGTGCGGGACGGGCGTTGCGTTCAAACTTGCAACTGCTGTATCTCAAAGGATGGGCAAACCCGAGGCGGCTTTCAAGTACCTTGATCTTGTAGCTGTTGCGACCGCATCTGACATTGTGCCGATCGTTGATGAGAACAGGATACTCGTTAAGGAAGGCCTGAAGATGCTGAATACTTCCCCGAGAAATTCATTTGCACAGCTTCTTGAACTCAGCGGACTCAAGGACAAGCCGGTTACCACGGGCAATATTGTGTTCACACTTGCACCAAGGATCAATGCCGTGGGCAGAATGGGTGATGCGAAGCGTGCTGTTCAGCTTCTGACCTGCGAGGATTCAGATACCATAACTGAGTTTGCAAAAGTACTGCAGGTAGTGAACGAAGAAAGGCGTGATGTTGACAAGAATATCACGGACGATGCATTCAGAATGTTTGAGGAGTCTGATGAATATGAGAACGGCAATTCAATCGTGATCTATAACAAAGACTGGCATCCCGGAGTAGTTGGAATAGTTGCTGCGAGACTTGTCGAGAAATACAACCTGCCTTCAATCGTGCTTACCGAAGTGAACGGTTATGCAAAGGGAAGCGCGAGAAGCATCAATTCCTTTAATATTTACGACGCGCTGAAGCAATGCAACGATTCGCTCAGGCAGTTCGGAGGGCACTTCTATGCGGCGGGACTTGAACTTGAGCTGGGAAAGATCGATGAGTTCAAGAAGCAGTTCAATGAAGTAGCGGCAAAGGGGCTTACTGTTGAACAGCTTGAGCCGGTAATTGATGTTGACTGCGAGATCAAACTTTCGCAACTGAACGACAAAGTCATAAAGATCCTCAACTACTTTGAGCCTTACGGCCCCGAAAACCTTGCACCGGTTTTTGTAACTCGGGACCTGAAGATTGTGGGAGAAGTCAGAAGGGCTCGGGCTGATACTCACATATTCAGAGTTTGGGATCCCGAAAGCGGAAAGTTCTTTGAATGCGTGTTCTTCAATTCCGCCGCATACAGCGAGGACATTGTCAGCGGAAAGTACTGCGACATCTGCTACTCAGTAGACCGTAATTTCTGGAATAACCGCGAATACATGAAACTCAGAATCCGCGACATGAGAAGCTTTTTACCAAGTTAAGTCAAACAAATATCCGGAGAATATCTAAATGTCAGGTCATTCAAAGTGGGCTACAATAAAACGTAAGAAGGCTGCAACTGACGCGGCCAGAGGAAAGGTCTTCACCAAAATAATAAAGGAGATTACCATTGCCGCGCGTGACGGCGGCGGTGACCCTGACGGAAACCCGCGGCTAAGGCTTGCAATACAAAGCGCCAAAGCCAGCAATATGCCTCAGGACAACATCACCAGGGCAATAAAGAAAGGAACCGGTGAACTTGAAGGCGTTAAGTATGATGAGATCACGTATGAAGGATATGCTCCGGGAGGAATTGCAATGCTCATAGAATCGGTGACCGATAATAAAAACCGTACAGTTGCCGAACTTCGTCACATTATCTCTAAGAACAACGGAAGCCTTGGTGAATCAGGCTCGGTGGGATGGATGTTTGACAGGAAGGGGATTGTGAATGTTGAAAAGCCCGGCGTAACAGAAGACGATCTGATGGAACTCATACTCGATGCAGGTGCGGACGATCTTAAGACTGAGGGTGATTTCTTTGAAGTTGTAAGTTCAATGGAGAATTTTGAAAAAGTGAGAAAGGCAATTGAAGACAAAGGATACAAGATCGAAAGCGCTTCGCTTCAGTATGTTGCAAAAGACCTCATCTCTGTTGACCCCGGAAAAGTGGATGAAATAATAAGATGCATTGAAGCAGTTGAAGATAATGACGATGTACAGAACGTTTATACAAACGCCGATTTCCCGGACGAGTGATCCCGGCTCTGATCACAGAGCCCGATGAGAATACTCGGAATCGATCCCGGCACAGCTGTTACCGGTATCGGCATTATTGACTTTGCGGGAAGCAAGCCGTCACTCATTCATTTTGAGTCGCTGCACCTGAGATCTTCCAGTCTGCTTACCACACGCCTGAAGATAATCTACGATAAGTGCCTTGAATGCATTGAAGAGTTCTCGCCGGACCTGCTTGCCGTCGAGACGGCATTTTACGGAAAGAACATTCAGTCAACACTTAAGCTTGGTCAGGCGCGCGGAGTTGCCATAATTGCCGGGCTGAATTCAGAGCTGGACGTTTTCGAATATTCACCGCGGGAAATAAAAAAATCTGTGACCGGAAGCGGTGCATCTTCAAAGCATCAGGTGCATTACATGGTAAAGGCTATTCTCGGAATACGGGAAGAACTTACAGATTACGATTGCACGGATGCCTTGGCGGTGGCATTGTGCCATGTTTACAGATTCAGGGAACAGGGGGCAAACCACACCGGCTCTTCAGGCGACTGGGCAAAATTCATCCGCAATAATCCCGAAAGGATCTTATCCCGAAAATGATAGCATCAATCCGCGGCAGGCTGACGCATAAGCAAAAGAACGAAGCTGTGATAGAGGCAGGCGGCGTTGGCTATCACGTCTTTCTCTCGCTGAGTGCGTCCCGGCTGCTTTCAGAGACAGGCAAGGAATACGGCATTCTCACTTACCTTGATGTCAAGGAGAACTCAATGCAGTTGTTCGGATTCACCGACATGAGGGAGAGAGAGATCTTCAGGCTTCTGATCAGCGTAAGCGGGATAGGTCCGAAGCTTGCACATGCATTCCTCTCGAGCCTGAGCTTTGAAGAAATTGTCGGTGCCATAGCCGGAGGCGGGAAGGGATTTCCCGTAAGAGTACCAGGGCTCGGACAGAAGAAGCTTGAGCTGATCTCGATGTCGCTGAAAGACAAGATCTTCAGGATCGGTCTGGACAGTGAAACAGGCGAAACGCCCGGGGGTATTGCTGCGGAGGCCGATCTGACAAGACTTGAGGCGCTGAATGCGCTGATCAATCTGGGCTATCAAAGATCTGATGCGGAGAAGATAATAAGAGAAGCGCTGAAGTCAGCGGGCACAGTGAATGTTTCAACCGAAGAGCTGATAAGAAAGTCACTTGAATTCATATCAAAATAAAATGTCAACGAATCTAGAAGAGATCTGGGGAAAGATCAGACTGCTGATGATGTCACATCCCTGGCACGGAGTTCCAATCGGTAAACAATCGCCGTCAGTCGTAACTTCTTACATAGAGATAGTTCCTACTGACACGGTCAAGTATGAGATAGAAAAGCACAGCGGGTTTCTGAAGGTTGACCGTCCGCAGAAATATTCCAACGTCTGCCCCACTCCGTACGGTTTCATTCCTCAGACATTGTGCGGAAAGAACACAGCGGAATACTGCATGAAGATGACGGGAAGGAGCGGCATAATCGGCGACAATGACCCGCTTGATGTATGTGTGGTAACGGAGAAGCCCCTTAATCACAGCAGAATACTTCTTCAGGCAATACCAATCGGAGGGTTCAGGCTGATAGACAGCAATGAAGCGGATGACAAGATAATCGCAGTTATGAGCAATGACGCTGTGTTCAGTGAGTGGAGAGACATCGGGGATTGCTCGCAGTCGTTCATAGACAGGCTTAAGCATTACTTCCTCACCTACAAAGATGCGCCGGGCAGTGAAGGAAAAAGGTGTGAGATCGCAAGCGTTTACGGCAGGGATGAGGCATACGAAGTCATAAAAGCCGCAAGCAGCGATTATCTATCAAAATACTCCGACCTGAACAGCCTTCTAAACAGAGAGGATATTCAGTAACGCGGCAAGCTTTCTTCTTGACTTCGGCTTGAAGTCGTTAATGTAGAGATGCTCAACCGCCTTGCTGATAGCATCCCTCACTTCACGGTACTCTGCCAGTATCTGCTCCCGTGTTCCTTTTACGGAGGCCGGATCATCAAACTCGATCTGCAGAACCTTGCTCTTGTCGCCCACGAGCTTAGGGAGGATCTTGTTGCCTTCCTCGCACATGCTGATGACTATGTCGAACGGTTTATCGGCATAGTCATAAACATCTTTAGGGTATTGTCCATTAAGGTCTATGCCCGCTTCCCTCATCACTTCAATAGTCTCCTGTCGGATCCTTGTTTCGGGTTCTAATCCTGCGGATACAACTTCAATCTCAGGAGCAAGTTTTCTGAGGAATGCTTCTGCCATCTGGCTGCGGCATGTATTGCCTGAACAGACAAACAGTACTTTTTGTATCATGTGGCAAGATACAAAGTTTTTTTCAGAAGTTTACCATGCAAACTCACTTTACACAAAGTTTCCACAAATTTAATGTAATTGAAATACAAACAGCATGTAGGTATCTTCAAAATTTGACACATGAGACTTACACAATACTTTATACCTACCCTCAGGGAAGATCCTGTGGAAGCGGTTACGGCATCACACAGGCTGATGCTGAGGGCCGGAATGATAAAACAGTTAACTGCTGGCGTCTATTCTTACCTGCCTTTCGGGTACAGGATGTTCAGGAAGGCCGAGGAAATCATCAGGCAGGAAATGAATGCGATCGGCGGCAATGAATTTCTGCTTCCTGTCCTTTCTCCCAATGAGCTTTGGGCGCAAACAGGAAGACTGGAAGATTACGGTGACCTGATGTTCAGACTTAAGAACAGGGAACTTGTGCTTGCTCCCACACACGAAGAGGTGTTCACATCAATCGCAAAGCCGAGCCTGATATCCTACAAAGACCTGCCGAAGATCTGGTATCAGATACAGTCGAAGTTTCGAAATGAGGAAAGGCCGAGGGCCGGAGTACTGAGGGCAAGGCAGTTTACGATGAAGGACGCATACTCATTTGACGCTACATGGGAAGGGCTTGACAGGTCATACGATGCCATGGCGAAAGCCTACAGGAACATCTTTACGCGATGCGGCCTGAGCTTTGTGGTTGTATCAGCGCACAGCGGGGCTATGGGAGGAAGCGATTCGGAAGAGTTCATGGTGCCCTCGCCTGTCGGCGAAGACAATATAGCATACAGCGAAGACGGCAAGTATTCATCGAATATAGAAGTTGCCGTTTCACAGACAGTTCCTGCAGGGAGAAAAGATTCAGGCAAGCCTGCGGAAGAGTTTCACACGCCTGACATAAAGACCATTGAGGAGCTGGCCGGGTTCATTGGAACGGATGACAAATCCCGGCTTGCGAAGTCGAGGGTGTTTGTGAATCAGGGCAAGGACAAGGCGGAATACATCATGGTGCTGGTTTGCGGTGACGATGAAGTGAATGAGGCAAAGCTTCAGGGAAAATACGGCGTTAACATCAGGCCTGCGCACAACGAAGAACTGCTTGAGATCACGGGCGCTGATGCAGGTTCGATTGGACCTGTGGGAGCCGCAGAAAAGGGGATCAGGGTTGTGGCAGATCTCCGGCTCAGAGATGCTGATGAACTTATCAGCGGTGCAAACAGGAATGACTACCACACAAAGAACATTGACCTGACGAGGGATGTGCCCGGAATCGAATATATGGACCTTAGAGTGGTGAAGGAGGGCGAACTTACGATTGACGGCGGTTCAAAGATAAATGTCACAAAGGCGATCGAAGTGGGGCACATATTCAAGCTTGGAACAAAATATGCCGAAACACTCGATGCAAAGTTTCTTGATGCTGACGGAAAGGAGAATGTGATCATAATGGGAAGTTACGGCATTGGTGTGGAAAGGACCGTTGCCGCCTACATCGAACAGAACAATGACGAGAAGGGAATCATCTGGAGCGGTGAGATGCGGCCGTTCGATGTGATGCTGATATCGCTGAGCCAGGCGGAAGGAACCGTGAAAGATGAAAGCGAGCGGCTTTACAAAGAGCTCACTGAACGCGGGCTGGAGGTGCTTTTTGACGATCGTGCTGAAGTGAGGCCGGGCGTGAAGTTCAATGATGCAGACCTCATCGGGATTCCTGTTCAGGCGATAGTGGGCGAGAAGAATCTTACCAACGGAAACATAGAGATCAAGATCAGAAGGACAGGGGAGAGGCTCCTTGTTAACAAGGGCGATGCGGTCGCGAAGATCGCCGAACTCTCAAAGAGCTGTTAGCACATTGAAGAAGACATCAGCACCGGTCAGAAAGATCCTCTCAAAAAAATATATACTTGCCTCAATGTCTCCGCGAAGAAGCAGATTGCTGGAGATGATCGGGCTTGATTTTCAGGTGACGGGCAGCGGAGTCAGAGAAATTGATGATTCACACCATCCCGTTGCAACTGTCAAGACAAACGCGCTTGCCAAGTCAAGAGCAGTTGCTTTCAATTGCAGAAGGGAGATTGTGATAGGAGCAGATACAATTGTTGTGCTTTCGGGAAGAACACTTAACAAGCCGCGTGACCTTAAGCAGGCAAGGGAATATCTTGGGATGCTCAGCGGCAAGACTCATCATGTTTACACGGGAGTGAACGTAATAAATCCCGGCAACGGCAAAGAGCAGTTCGGATTTGAAAAGACATCAGTGAAGTTCAGAGAGCTTTCAGCAGACGAGATAAACTATTACGTCAAAAATTACAGCCCGCTTGACAAAGCCGGAGCATACGGAATTCAGGATGACTTCGGTTGTCTCTTCATAGAAAAGATCACGGGGGATTACTACAACATTGTCGGCCTTCCGCTTGTAAAGATGTATGAGTGCATCAAATCGGTGATCTGAAGAATGTTTGCGAAGTACAAAAGGAAGATCCTCATTTCGGTTGCGTTCGGCGCCCTGGTGTTCCTGCTGTTCAGCATTTACGCGGATTTCGACAAGCTTCTAAAGGCATTCAGCGAATTCAACTGGCTGTTTTTCCCTGTTGTGCTTCTCCTCTCATTCGGGAACTACATCATCCGCTTTTACAAATGGGAATATTACAGAAAGCTCCTGAGCATCGAACTGCCTCAGAAGACAAGTTTCCTCATTTTCATGTCAACATTCGTTATGAGTGTAACTCCGGGAAAAATGGGAGAACTCCTGAAATCTTATCTGCTCAAGGAAGAGAACGGTACCCCGATAAGCAGATCTGCACCGATAATACTGGCCGAGCGGCTGACAGACTTCATCTCCGTTGTTCTTCTTTGCCTTGCGGGAGCATTCGTGTTCAACTACGGGAAAGGAATTGTGATCGGAGTAGGACTATTCTTCCTTGCAGGCGTTGGCGTTATCAGTTCAAGAAAGATCTCGATGTGGATCATCCTTCAGCTTGAGAGGTCAAATCACCTTAAAAAGATAAGTGAAAGGATACACACCGCATACGAAAGCATCTACACGCTGGTCAGGCCAAAACCGCTGGCAATAGCAACACTCGTCAGCGCATTTGCCTGGTTTCTGGAATGCATGGGGCTGTACGTTGTACTTAAGGTCTATGCAGGACTTACCCACATTGAAGTAAGCTTGCTGAGCGCTGTTTTCATATACGGTTTCTCAACGCTTGTGGGTTCGATAGCAATGCTTCCGGGAGGACTCGGCGCAACCGAGGCATCGCTTACCGGACTTTTGGTACTCCTCAATATTCCGCGGGACATATCTGTGGCATCCACATTCATAATCAGAGTTGCTACACTGTGGTTTGCGGTTGCATTGGGAATCATTGCTGTTTACTTCTACCAAAAGCATTCCAACAAGGAACTGGAAGAACTGGCTTCAGAGGAGATCAGCTGAGGAAGGTATCGGGTAATGCCGTTGTGATACATCTGCGAGGGTAAAATCCCTTGAAGTAAAAGTGTATTTGGCTTAACTTAAGTGACAATTATGACAAATAATAATACTGCTGACAGGAAGATCCGTGTCCTGATCGGAAAAGTGGGCCTTGACGGCCATGACAGGGGAGCAAAGGTGATAGCCGCGGCCTTCAGGGATGCGGGAATAGAGGTTATCTATACCGGCCTGAGGCAGACTCCCGAGACCATAGTTGAAGCCGCACTACAGGAAGATGTGGATGCGATAGGCATCAGCATTCTGAGCGGTGCGCACATGACGGTCTTTCCAAAAGTGAAATCGCTGATGCAGAACAAAGGCCTGAATGATGTCCTGCTGTTTGGAGGAGGGATCATTCCGGATCAGGATATTGAAGAACTCAAGAAAATGGGAGTAGGCCAGCTATTCACTCCGGGCACTCCCACCTATGATACAATCAATTATGTAAAGAATTGGGTCCGTGATAACAGGGGAGGCTCAGCTTAGTAGGTCTTTACATTTTCCAAAACTAATCCAGTTTGATGTCAAGTAAGGAAGTTGTAAAATTCGGCACCGACGGTTGGAGAGGTGTAATTGCAGACACTTACACATTTCACAATGTCAGGAGGGTCGCTCTTGCCACAGCGCGCGTTTTTAAGAGTCACCCCAAGGCGGGAAGAGGTTTTGTAATCGGATACGATACGAGGTTTCAGTCAAGGCAGTTTGCAGAAGCAGTTGCCTGTGTGATAGCGGGTGAGGGGATCAAGGTGCTTCTTACCGACTCGTATGTCACGACTCCGACGGTTTCACTGCTTTCCAGGGACCTTGGCTGTGCGCTCGGAGTTATGATCACAGCATCTCACAATCCCTACATATACAATGGCTACAAGCTGAAAGATGAATTCGGCGGATCAATGAGTCCGGAAGAAATAGCAAAGATCGAGAAGGAACTTGAAAGCATAGAAGAAGCTCCTGCGGTCAAGACACTTGAAGAACTCCTCAAGACAGGAGCGGTGGAGTATTTTGACGGCAGAGGTTATTACCTCAAATACATTGGTGAAAGAATTGACATTGCGAAGATCAGATCATCCGGGCTGAAAGTCATATACGATGCGATGTACGGGGCCGGGCAGGACCTTATCTCAAATTTCATTGAGGTGAAACAGCTACACGGCGAAGTAAATCCTTCCTTCGGCGGAGGCGCACCGGAGCCGGTAAGGAAAAATCTTGACGAGATCTGCGGCGAAATGAAAGAGGGCGGATATGACATAGGCATTGTGACAGACGGTGATGCTGACAGGATAGCGATCATAGACGAAAAGGGAGAGTTCCTGGATGCTCAGAAAACGTTTGCACTGTTGCTGAAATATCTGTTCGAAAAGAAGAAGCTTGCCGGAAAAGTGGTAAGGGGATTTTCAACAAGCGAGCTCATACAAAGGTTTTGTGATAAGTACGGAATAAAACTGGTGACAGTTCCTATCGGATTCAAGCACATATCCAAGATCATGATCACGGATGACGTATTGATCGGCGCCGAGGAGAGCGGAGGCATTGGCATCAAGGGGCATTTGCCGGAGCGTGACGGGATTTACAACGGGCTTCTTTATCTTGAAATGCTGGCAGAATACGGCAAGAGCATTTCGGAGATCAAGAGCGATCTTGCAAAGGAGTTCGGAGAGTTCTATTACCAAAGGAATGACGTACACACGACTGAGGAAAAGAAGATTGCCGCCCTTGAGAAATGCAGGAACCTGAAAGCAGGAGATGTGATAGCAGGCAAGAAGATAACCGACATTGATCCTCTTGACGGATATAAACTGAAATTTGAAAACGGATGGGTGATCATCCGCGCATCAGGAACCGAACCTCTTCTGAGGATCTACTGTGAGACACTTGAAAAGGACGAGACCGGAGACGTTTTGAGCAATACAATAAAGTACCTCGGCTTATGAGCAATTTCAGAGTTGCAGTAATTTCTGTTGTCATGCTTTTCATTTCCCTGCCTGCATTCTCTCAGCTTACGAGCAAAGAGAGAGAGATGATGAGCAGTCAGCAAAGCGGTTTATCAGGTAACTTCGGAATAGGGAGCATCAATGCGGATGCTACTGACATACTTAATCAGATAAATCCGACAACTGCATCTCCGACAGTCCCAATTGAAGGAGCCATTGATCCGGATAATTACATAGTTGGTCCCAATGACATGTTCATGCTCGGAATCTACGGATATGTTACTCAACAGCTTCCCCTGGTTGTTAACCCGGAAGGTACTGTCCTGATACCGACAGTCGGCGAAGTGAGAGTAAGCGGTGAGACTCTTGCAAAGGCGAAGAACGATGTTGTATCCGCAGTAAAGGGCCGCTATTACTCAAGCAGTGTTTCATTTACACTAAGCACTCCGAGGACATTTCTCATAAAAGTATCGGGCCTTACGCAGGGCACATTTGCGGTCTCGCCGGTAACCAGGGTCTCGGAAATACTCAAGGTTCTCCTTGTAGATACGCTCAATACATCCAAAGTATTTTACGAAAAGACCAACGAGAGGGAGTTTTTCAATACGCAGATTTCTCTCCGGAACATTGAGCTTTTCAGAAAAGACGGTACAGTCAAGAAGGTTGACATATACAAATACTTTCTGACCAACAACGATGAACATAATCCTTTCTTTCTTGAAGGGGATCTTCTCAAGATCCCTTATCTTAGGCTTGAGAATAATTTCATAAATGTAGGCGGCGCCGTTCAGCTTGGCGGTTCTTATGAGCATGTGGAGGGAGATAATCTTGAAACCGTAGTAGGAATTGCAAGAGGATTTGATGTGAATGCTGAACCGGACAGCATTGTGCTGTACAGATCCTATGAGGCATCAGGGAAATTCGATCAGATAAACCTTTCATTCAAGAATGACAAGAACTACAGGATCCAGAAGTTTGACAGGCTCTTTGTGAAATACAAGACCAACTTCCAGAAGAATATCTCCGTGCTTGTCCTGGGAGAAGTCGTTCGGCCGGGCTATTATCCGATCTCATTCAAGAACACAAGACTAAAGGACGTTGTTGAAATGGCCGGAGGATTTACAGACAAGGCCTATCTGCCCTTGTGCATATTGTTCAGGACATATGATGCCGAATATGCGGCGAAGGATTCTGCGGAGATACTAATCAATATGAGGGCGAGTGATCTGATAATGAACTCTATTGACATGGAAAATTTTGAGACTGACATCAGGGCAAAGCGAAACCGGGTAGTTGTTGATTTTGAGAAGCTGTTCAGGGATCATGACAAGAATGAAAACGTATTGCTGGAAGACAAGGACGTAGTTTACATAAATGACAACAAGAACATTGTTTATGTCTTCGGGCAGGTAAATCAGGAAGGCTACGTTCCGTTCAGGAAGGGGAAAGACGTTGACTATTATGTTGATAAGGCCGGCGGGTACGGTCTGGCAGCTGAAGAAGGCGATACCCGGATAATCAAATTCAATTCGAGAGGCTGGTACAAACCTGATGAAGCAATAGTTGAGACGGGAGATTTTGTATATGTTCCGAAGCAGACCCAAAGGCCGTTTGAAGTGAATGTTGCCCTGATAGCTCAGATTGCCGGAGTGATACTCGGAGTATTGACCACATACATACTTATCAAGGACAGCGGAAAGTGACGGGCGTACGGGAACAACTCAGCATTGAAGATCCAATCCGGATGTATAACACAATTTGCGGCTGATGGCTGAAAAGAAACAGAGCTTCCTGCTGGAAGATTATATAAAGATCATCATGGCAAAGAAGAAGCCGATCATCATTGCGTGTTCAATCACCGCATTGATCGGCATAGCCCTTTTCTTCTTTGTTATTGATCCTGTATTCTTTTCATATGGAACTATCAGAAGCGCAAGCACCGGTTCCAGTCTGTCCGGGCTGATCAGCTCTTCTGCAATACCTGACATTGGCGACTTAAGTGAAATTGCAGGAAGCACTTCTACCTCAAAGGAGCTCGCACTGTACGAAAATATACTCACTTCCAGAAGAAGCCTTGAAGCGTTGATCGAGAAATTCGGGATGATGGAGGAGAATGATTATACTTACATGCAGGACGCAATCAAGGATTTCAGGGAGAACATTGTTTCGATTAAGAAAGACAGGGTTGCCGGAACAATGGAGATTGGCGTATACAACAAGAATCCGGAGAAGGCAAAGCAAATGGCCGATTACCTGATAGATGAGCTGAACAAGATCAACATTGACCTGAACGTACAAAGCGCCAAAGAGAACAGGGAATTCATCCAAGGCCGTTATGACCTTGTGAAGGCGGAACTCAGTGAGATAGAGGACAGCCTGATTGATTATCAAAACAGATTTGGAATTGCTCCCGACCTGCAAGTGCAGGCAGCGGTCAAAGCAGATATTGAGCTTGAAGCACAGATCAAGGCAGAAGAAGTGAAGCTCGATCTGCTGAGCAAGATACTGAGTCCCGGTGAATCTGAAATAGAAGCGCAGAAAGAAAAGATCAATTTGCTGAAGCAGCAACTTGAAGAATCAAGAACCACTTCCTTTGAAGAGAGTAATCTTAACACAAAAGGAAGTCCTCAGATCATCATGAATTTTCTGAGACTCAAGAGATCCGTTGAAGTCCAGAATAAGATAATGACAACCCTGATACCGCTTCTTGAAAAGGCCAAAATAGATGAGAAGCGTGAGACACCCACAATCGTCGTATTGGACAAGCCGTTCGTACCGGAAAGAAAGTCAAAGCCCAAGAGAATTACAAGTATTGCTCTTATGACGTTCGCCGTTTTCTCTTTTTCGTCCCTCTATTTCATATTGAAGGAGAAGCTTTCCGGGTTCTTTGCAAAGCTCAGGTCGAGCATCTAAGGCGCGGGTCAGTAAATGTTGGAATATCTGGCATACGGGCTTGCAGGTATTGCAATGCTTTCCCTGGCGATGCTTTGGGCATACAGTGCAACAGGCTGCAAAGAGATCTGTATCTGTCTGTACATCATATTGCTTGGCACATACAACCTTTCGATCCTACCCGGCGGAGTTGAGATCAGGCAATATACTTTTCTCCTGATCGCTCCGTTATTCATACCTTATCTTATTGACTTTTTCAGGCCCGAGAAATTCATATTATCAACCGCGTCCAGGGTAACGATTCATGAGGCACTGCTTTCGATCATTTTCGTCTCGTTCATGATCTCTGTATTTGCAGTGAACATCGGAGACCTTAAGAACTTCATGGGCCCTGCAAAAGCTCTTGTATATCTTGGCGGGGCTATATTCTATTTCAAGTATCTGCCAGAGAAACTGGATGAGAACCCGGAAGCGTGGAGGTTCTTCAACAGAGTAATTGTCATCATTGCACTAATCACTTCAGTTTTCGGAATATTGTTTTACTTCACCGGATACAATCCAAACCCTTCAGCCATCGGAGCTTCATCTTCTTTTTACAAGCATCCCAACACATCAGCATTCATTTACAGCTTTGCAGCTCCGATTCTGGTTTACAGGCTTTTCCTTTCAGAAGATCATGTATCTTCAGCTGAAAAGTTGTTTCTGACAGCCGGAGTTGTGGCAGTTTATCTGGCAATGCTTCTGACACTGAGCAGGGCAGGATACATTGCGGTCTTCATAAGCACGTCAATACTGATATTTCTCAAAAGCAGAAAAGTGTTTGTCGTATGGCTGGTAACAGTTGTCTCGGCCTTTGCGCTCGTTCTGCAATCGTTCCTTTTCAGCAAAGGCTCTGCATCAACTTTGTCAAGGTTAGGATTGATCTATTCCGCACTGGAAATGCTGAAGAGCTCAAATCTCAAGTTTCTGTTCGGTTTCGGATTGGTCTCGGTGTTTGAAGAATTTACAAATTTCAAATTTCAGCTCGGCCCGCTGCTTGAGGATGTTGCTTATCCTCATAATTCGATCCTCTTTTTTATTATGCAATTCGGTTTGGTTGCATTTCTACCAACCATAGCATTTGCAGGATATGTACTTTTTAAGTCATGGAAACTGATACTTGCCGATCAGGTGAAGTACGAAAGACTAATTGTGCCGTTTACGGTGGTGGTAAGTTTAATGTCACAAAGTCTGCTTGAAGATACTGTTCTGTTCCCTGAATTTTTCGTCTATCATATATTCATGATCTTCCTTGGTTACCTGTTTCATGAAGTGATAATAAAGCCTGCAAGGGTAGCTGAAAAGAATTCACAGGCACGGGCTGAGGATACGAATGGCCTGATGAATGCCTGAAAGTGAAACAGTTGACAAGGTAAAGTAGCTGAATTGCCGGATCAACAGAGCTGTTAAAACTTAATCACTGTCAAAAGCACGAAATCTTTGTCAGACAAAGTATCCATAGTGATCCCGTCATACAATGTGGAGGAGTTCCTGCCGGATTGCCTTGAATCCATTTTTGCGCAGACCTACGAAAACACAGAAGTGGTAATTGTTGACAGTTCGACTGATTCGACACCGCGAATTGTGGATAAGTATGTGGACAGATTCGGAGAAAGCAGGATAAAGATGTTTCCCCAGGAAAGATCCGGCCCCGCCGCCGCGAGAAATTTCGGCATAATGCATTGCACGGGCGAATATGTTGCGTTTCTTGACGGCGATGACAAACTGTGCATTGATTCAGTTGAAAAGCGACTGAGAAAGATGAAGGAGACAGAGAACTGCGGACTTGTCTATACTGATGCATTTGTCCTTAACCAGGACATCATGTTTGACAAATCCTACAGCGAAATAGTTGACGGATCCTGTGAAGGGCAAGTGTTTTCCAGGTTGATCAGGAATAACTATGTTTGCACTTCGACTGCAATGGCCCCAAAGAAAGTTCTGCATGAGGTGGGAATGTTTGACGAGGGTCTTAAGAACGCGGAGGACTATGGCCTGTGGTTGAAGATTAGCGGAAAGGGTTACAATGTGGGATTCATAAATGAAAAACTTTCCTTTTACAGAATCAGAAAGGGATCGCTTTCCGATGACAATCTGAAGAATGCTGAATACCTGATTGCCTTATTCACAAAACTGAAAGCAGAATCAGAAGACTTCTCTGAAGAAGTAAGAGCTCTGATAGACAGTAACATTGAACGGCATATGAGCGACTATCACATAATAAAGGCGAAACGTTACATACTTGAGGGCAGATATGACGATGCTTCAAATGAGTACGGACTGATCAGCGAAAAGAACAAATCAAGCCTGAAATACCACTTAGTATCCCTGTTGCTCAAATACAATCCGGGCATTCTGAAGAGAGTTCTCGAAGGCAGAAAAAATCACAGAGGAGTCTGACATCAGAGAAAGCGTACTCGCATATCTCAAGATATCCTTTTCCACAGTCGTAAATTTGATTTGCGGCGTCACAAGAACCAAAGTGCTGGCCGTACTCCTGGGCGTGTCCGGCATGGGTGTTTATTCGCAATTTACCAATCTTGTGAGCCTGCTCAACTTTGTAGTCCCGCTTGGATTGCCATTTAGTCTCACAAAGTTCATATCCGAAAAGGAAAACATTCCGGAAGAGGAGCGCAACAAACTCTTATCGGGAAGTCTGATGGTCATAATTGCATCTTCAATACTGGTGTCGCTCACTCTGATCGTCTTTGCTTCTGAAATCTCATACCTGCTGACAAACTCACACGATTACCGGGATCTTGTAATAATCATTTCAATACTCATCCCATTTTCATTTATAGTATCGCTCTTTGAAGCACTTGTAAGAGGATTGAGGAAGCTCAATCTGCTGACAAAACTGCTGATGACAGCTTCTGTCGTATCAACTGTTATCGCAATTGTGTTTGTCTGGATATGGGGACTTGCAGGTGCAGTTACATCAATTGCAGCAGGATCTGTTGCGATGCTTATTATTTATGCTTTCGTGTTCGGCAAAGCCGGTTTGCTCAGGTTCAGCAAGAGTAGTTTTTCAGTTGACAAGAAACTGATAACGGGATATTTCAAACTGGGTCTTGCAAGTCTTGCGATCGGAGCAATAAATCAGATCAGTTATCTTGCGGTCAGAACCATAGCAATAGACAATCTTGGCATAAGCGCTAACGGAATCTACCAAAGTGTTCTGGGTATCTCATTGAATTATTTCACTCTTATCTTCGTACTGATCTCCAATTACACTCTCCCAAAACTCAATGCTTACAGAGATGACGGCGATTTCAGGAAGGAGATCAACGAGACTTTCAGGATATTCAATTTTGCTCTGACCCCGCTCGTCTGTGCGCTGATAGTTTGCCGGTTCCTGATAGTTACAGTGTTGTATTCGGATGACTTCCTGGCCGCTACTGCTCTGTACAAGTATCAGTTCCCGGGAGACTTTTTCAAAGTACTCGCATGGATCTCAGGCCTTTGGATCATTCCAAAGAACAAGATCAGGCTATGGCTGAGCCTGGAGCTGATAACTTTCACACTGTATCCGTTGCTGAGTTTTATCCTCCTTAACAAATTCGGAATGTCTCTGGAGGCAATATCAGTGTCTTATCTCGTCTCCAATGTATTGCACTTTCTCATGAATGTCTATTTTTTAAGAAGGAATATCCGCTTCAGCCTCACTTCGCAAAATCTGAAGATGTTTCTTATGAGCATCTTGCTGATACCGCTGATCATAGTCATCTCAGAGCAAAGCCCTCTGGCCGGATACTTTGCTATTGTGCCAATACTTGCGATCTGGTTCATGGCAGTTGCAGACAAGGAAGAGAAGTCCATGCTGTGGCGACTCATAAGACGCGGTACGGCCTGAAATATTGGAGAACAGGAAAAAGATATTGATGGTAAATCACAGCCCGGAAAGATACGGCGGCGCTAACGATGATTACCTGAGATTGCTTAAGTATCTCCATTCATTCAGAGACAGGTTCCATGTTACGGCCATGATCCCAAAAGGAACTCCGCCGGATCTGTATTCTGAATATTGTGATAACGTGATCATGTATACGCCGGGATTCTTCCCCGTGACGGTCAGAAAGATAACGGAATATATCGGATTCTTTAAAGTGTACAGTGCTCAAAGGTCGGAACTCAAAAGCATTCTGAAGGACAATAAGTTCGATCTGGCAGTGCTGAATGTTGTTGTCATGGGGTGGGTTACCAGATTACTTCACAACCATTGCAGGCAAATAGTTTTCATAAGAGAGACGATCCTGCCGGATTTGGTGAGAAGATTGTATTACAGGTTCTTTGCAGGATCCGGTGATTTCTACATTGCTGTTTCAAAATCCATCGAGACTGATTACATGAAACTGACCGGAAAGAAGAACATAATTACATTGAATTCGGCGGTTGAATCACACGATGAACATTTGAATCATTCCGCAGACTGGGGTGACTTCATCATTAAGAACGGATATGAATTCCTGAAAGACAATAAAGAGAAAGTCTTCATTTGCCTTGGCGCACTTTGCGAAAGGAAGAATCAGATGCTGATCCTTGAAACAGCTAAATCAATGAAGGAAGATTACAATGGAAAGATGCCGCACTTCGTCTTCATAGGTGATGATCCGGAAGGGAATTACAGAATGAAAATGGAGTCCTTCATCCTTCATAACGGCCTCAGTGACTGCTGTCACTTGCCCGGTCCATTGCCGAGGAATATGTTCTACAATCAGCTTGATAAGGTAACGGGTATCATTATCTCGTCAAAATCGGAAGGCCTGCCGCTTGTGGTATCAGAAGCATTGAGGTTTGGCGCGCCTCTCATAACTACAGATGTCGGCGGAATTCGGGATGTCATTCAGAATAATGTTAACGGGTTGATAATTGAAAGCAGTGTGCAAAGTCTGAGAAACGCAATTGAGCGTCTGACAGAAGATGAAGAGTTGTCCCGCAAATTGTCTGAAAATGGGAAAGAGACTTTCGAGAGAGATTTTGATCTTAACAAGAACCTTGGGAAATTCGCCGGGATAATCAGCAGTATCATTGAATCGCCGGAATCCTGTGGCCAAAGTGAAGCTGCAGTCAGTGGCTTCTAACTGAAAGCTGAGACATTCAAAAAATATTTTTGTCTGCAATAAGATGCTCAATACTAATCTGAATTCTGACAAGTTATGAACATTTGCAGGATTTGCGGAAACGATGAGTCAAATTCTGAATTTGAGGTAACCGAAATGTTTCTCTGCACAAAAGAAGTATTCTCTTATTTCAAATGTGCAGACTGCGGCACAATCCAATCTGCCAAAATGCTTGGCGACTATGCCAGGTACTATCCCTCCGATTACTATTCTTTTGCGGCGGCAGACAATGAGGGCACAAAAAATTTAACAGCAATTCAAAAACTGAAGAAGAGCATTGTAAGGTCAAGGGACAGATCTGCACTGACAAACAGAGGGGTCTTCGGGAAAGCTCTCGGGACATTGTTCCCCGATATCGAAAAGAAACTCAACAGCCTGCGAGTGATTCAACTGAAGGATGACGCGCGGATACTTGATGTCGGATGCGGGAGCGGCGAGTTTGTCAGATACTTGAATGAGCTCGGAATGAAGAATGTGACAGGAATAGATTCCTATCTGCAGGGAGACCTTGACTTCGGAAACGGTATCAGTGTGATCAAATCAGATATTCATGAGATTGCAGGTAAAGGAATGAAGTTTGATCTGATCATGATGCATCATGTGATTGAGCATATGCACGACCCGCTTGAGGTTCTGAATTCTTCTTTCAAAATGCTTACAGACAATGGCAGTTTGCTGATAAGAACTCCAAATGCTGAATCTTATGCATGGGAGAGATTCGGAGCAAACTGGGTTCAGATTGACGCTCCAAGACACATTCATGTCTTTACTGAAAAATCATTGGTAAGGCTGGCCGAAAAAGCGGGATTTGCGGTTTCAAATATTGAATTCGATTCAACTGAATTTCAGTTTTGGGGAAGCATTCAATATGAGAACGGGATATGTCTGAACGCTGACAATTCATTCATGACAGACGCTACAAACTCAATCTTTTCAGAATCGGAGATCGAAGGATTCAGAGAGCAATCGAAGAAATTGAATGAGTCCCGTAAAGGCGACCAGTTTGCAATTCATTTCCGTAAAGCCGGAATTGTGGAAACAGTTTTTCGTAATTCCGGAAGTTCATGAATTACAGAAAATTATCTGGAGTTGCTTCCGGCATTCTGGCAAACAGTGCAATTCGCTCTGTGTTTTCTTCTGTATTTTTGAACAGGTATTCAATAAGTACATTCAATTCTCTGTTTGAGAATAGTCCTGGATTATTGCTTGACATTTTTGTGCGACTTGCCAAGCGCCCTCAATTTGATTTTGTTTGGGAGATATCTTTAAGTAACGGAAAACAGATCTTTGTGGATGTGGACAAGAATGACAGACGAAGTTTT